>JASFLY010000061.1:0-3035 GCA_050117845.1 Candidatus Zixiibacteriota bacterium | reverse complement strand
CGTACAACCTGTACCGGCGGCCGGTGAACGCACTGGCGGCGCCGACGGGCGGCGGGGCCACGGCGAACGCGATGGCCGGGGCCTTCGGCTCGAACGGAGCTACCGCGGCGGCGCCGACGAACGACGGCTGGACGCTGGTGAACGGCGACCCGATAGTGGGCAAATCGCCGTACCGGTACATGGACGCCGGCGTGGAGTCGGGCGTGTTCGAGTATAAGCTGGAAGCGGTCATGACGGCGGCGGGCATGAATGAACTGGGGACGACGCGGGTGGAAGGTACGGCACCGCGGGCGTTCTCGTTCAACGTGGCGCCGAACCCTGCGGCGACGACGGCGAAGCTGATGATAAGCATGCCGGCGGCGACGGAAGTCGTGGTACGTATGTACGATCTGTCGGGGCGTCGCGTGGGAACGGTACTGGAGCGGCCCGTAACGGAAGGGACGCACGAGTACGCGATGGACGTAAGCGGCATGCCCGCGGGTATATACATCCTGCACCTGGAGGGCGGCGGCCACGTCTCGGCGAAGCGAGTAGCGGTCGTCCACTAGTCTGACGAGCTAAAGAAATACCGGGGAGCGGCTTTTTTAGGCCGCTCCCTTTTTATATGTTCAAGCTCCCGATGAGGCCGTAATCGGATATTAAAAAGTTGGCAATTGGGACTTGAATATACTATAATAAAGTTGAGGGAATAGGGTATCGTGCGAAAACTATTAAAGCCCGGTTCCGGGCGCAGGAGGCGTAGCCATGAGAAAAGCGATATGGCTGGTGCTGGTGGCGGCGGCGTCCGCATTCGCGTACACCGTAACCGTCGATACCGGCGACGTAAACATAAAACCGACGGAAGACCCGGCATTCTTGGGGTACGACGTCGTTACGTTGGCCGGAGGGGGCGTTATACCCGCGGCACCCGGAGAGCCGGCCTTGCCGGGCGTAACGGTAACGGTGTCCATACCTCGGGGCATGGAGATAGAATCGGTCGACGTCTCGACCGGCGACCCCGTCGAATTGCCCGGGACCTACCGGGTGATGCCGATACAGGAACCGACGGCGTTCAGCGCGTCGGCGGCCACGCCGACCCCGGCGAACGATAAAGTGTATTCGTCGGCCGAGGCGTTCCCGGGGAAACTGGCTTACTCCTTCGGGAGCGGTAACATGGGCGGCTACGGCGTGGGCAGTATCTGTCTGGCGCCGGTGCAGTACGTACCGGCGACCGGGAAGGTTCTGCTTTACCCGATTCTGGACTTCGACGTGAAGCTCCGCCCGGCCGAAGGGGAATTGGTGTATCCCGCCGTGCGCCTGGAATGGATGGACCGGCAAGTTAGGGAAGCCCTGGCGGCGCAGGTTATCAATCCGTGGGAAGTGGCGCCGGCGACCGGCGTACGTCTTCTCGACGGCGGCGATTCGCTGGACGGGCCCCCTTACCCGTACTTGATAATCACCAATTCCGCAATGGCGACCGCGGCCCAGGAATTGGCGGATTGGAAAACGAAGAAGGGCCTCAACGCCACCGTAGTCACGACCGAGGATATCGAATCCGGCTATACGGGCGTGGACACGGCCGAAAAGATCCGCAACTGCATCAAGGAATACTTCACGCAGTACGGCACCGAATACGTCTGCCTTATCGGGACGAATTCGATTATCCCGGTGCGGAAGGTTTACGACCCGCAGTACAACGTCGCCGAGGGGGACAACCTCGTGCCGACGGATAATTATTACGGGTGTCTCGACGGCAGCTTCAACGAGGACGGCGACGGTTATTGGGGCGAGTACAACGACGATAACGTCGACTGGGTATACGACGTTTACGTCGGAAGGCTCCACGTCGCCACCGAGGCGGAACTGGTCGAAGTCATTGACAAGACGCTCTGCTACGAAGGGACCGAGCTGTCCACCGAGGTCAATCCCTACGATTACCAGGACGAAATGATACTGGCCGGCGGGTGGGCCGATTCCTCGACCAACCTAAAGCTGATGATGGAGTACATCCGCGATAACTACCTGACCTCCTCCCACTGGTCGTTCACCGAACTCTGGGACGATACGTATCCCGGCGGCACGGTGTTCAACGGGACCAACTTCACGGCGGAGATGAACGGCGGCCGGGGCCTGGTTGCCCATATGGCCCACTGCAATACCACGACGCTGGGAACCAATTCCGGCGGCGTTTCGAGCTCCACTCTCCTGGGCCTTTCCAATCACCCGGAGTTCATGGGCTTCCTGTACAGCGTCGGCTGTTACGCGAGCAATACCGACCATGACAATAACTGCGGGGCCTACTTCGTGGCGGCGCCGGACGGCGCCGGCGTGGGGTTCTGCTGTAACACCCGGTACGGGTGGTATTCCCGCGGGGACCCACTGAACCATTACTCCCAGGAGTTCTTCAAGGAATACTTCCGGCAGTTCGCGGTCGAGGACGTGTACGTCGCCGGCCAGTTGAACGCGTTCCATAAGCACGCGCTTCAGAGTTACCTCAGCGCGTATATTTACCGGTACATATATTTCGAGTTAATACATACCGGCGACCCGGAGCTCTGGGTCCCGAACGGCGCGATAGGCGCGTTGACCGTTGGTTTCGACGACCAGATCCCGGTCGCGTCGCAGACCTACGACGTTCACGTGGCGGACGCGATGAACGCCGATGTCGAGGGCGCTTTGGTGTGTCTCTGGAAGGGCGAGGAAGTGTACGCGTCCGACCTTACGAGTTCTAGCGGCGACGTTTCGTTCAGCATAGAACCCACGACGACCGGTTATATGTACCTGACGGTCTCGGGGCACAACTGCGAGACCTTCGAGGCCGACGTAGGCGTCGGGACGACCGGCGTCGAACTCACGTCCTTCGAGGGCCGGCGTGTCGAGTCGGGCATCGTGCTGAACTGGACGGTAAGCGAGGGCGCGGGCGTGGAATCGTACAACCTGTACCGGCGGCCGGTGAACGCACTGGCGGCGCCGACGGGCGGCGGGGCCACGGCGAACGCGATGGCCGGGGCCTTCGGCTCGAACGGAGCTACCGCGGCGGCGCCGACGAACGACGG
>JASFLY010000060.1:0-3924 GCA_050117845.1 Candidatus Zixiibacteriota bacterium | reverse complement strand
GTGTTACCACCTGCCGCTTCCGGCCGCCGTCAGATGGTAACATCTGACGGCACTTCATCATGGGTGGCGCAGACATTCCTGTCTGCGAAAAACCATGCGCTTCACAGACATTCCAGTCCGTGTCCTGGCGTCCTCCGCCGTTATTGACACCGGCCTCGGCGCTATGATACCCTCGCCCTGTTCGCCCCGGCGGGCGACCGGCGAAAGGCAGGAAGCGATGATATCACCCGAGGATAATATTGTTCTGGTCGGTTTCTCCGGGACCGGGAAGACGGTCGTCGGCGGCCTCCTGGCCGGGCGACTCCGGCGCCGATTCGTCGACATGGACCGCGTCATCACCGAACGAATGGGCGCGACCCTCCCGGGCATATTCGCGCGCTTCGGCGAGAGGCGCTACCGCGACGAGGAACGGATACTGTCCGAGGAACTCGCCGCCCGGAAGGGCCTAGTGATAGCGGCGGGCGGCGGCACCATAATCGACGACAAGAACCGTCGTTTGCTGGCCGAGTCGGGCGTCATGGTCGCCTTGCGCGCCAGGCCCGAGACCATAGCGGAGCGGCTCACGGGCGAGGAAACGCGGCCTCTCCTCAAGGCCGACGACCCGCTGGAGCGGATCCGCGAACTCAAGGCCGCCCGCAAGCACGTCTACGACGACGTCCCCATACAAATAGTAACCGACGACCTTCTCCCCGCCGAGATAGTCGACAGGATTATCGACGCCATAGGCGTGAGCGGCGAGGAATGACGCGTGTGGTTATATGATTTATAATATCAGTACGTTGCGGGGGAGATATGAAGTGTTACTTTAAGTACTATCAGGGGTAATCTACGAGGAAAATTAGGCGTTCAGCGCCTCAGCGGCCCATGTTTTCGACCTCCCGCTTCGCCGCCCGTAGCATCACGTCGCCGGGGGCGTCTATACCGGTCCAGAGCTCGAAGGCGCGGCGGCCACGGTGCAACAGGATAGGTAGGCCGTCGGCGGCCGGGAGGCCCCGTTGCCGGGCGGAATCGTATAAGGGGGCGCCGGGGCAAACGTTGAAGTCGAGGACGAAAACGCTCTCCGGTAAGTCGCCGACGTCGAACCGGACGGCCGCGCTTTCCCCGAGCGCGTTGACGACGAGGGCGGGACGTTTTTCTTTTAGATAGATGGGCGCGTCGGCGAGGCGGATGACCGCGGCCTGCGTCGTGACGCCCGGCCTGGCGGCCGATAGGTCCTCGGCGCCGAAGGTCACGGCGGCCCCGAGGCCCTCGAGCGCGAGGCCCGCCGCCCGGCCCCGCGGCCCGACGCCCAGCACGAGCGCCGCCTTACCGTTAACGTCGCAGGCCAGCTCGTCGAGGACGGCGGGGAAGGCCAACGCGTCCATGTTGAAACCCTCGGCCTTGCCGTCCCGGAATCGTAGCGTCGTGACCGCCCGGAGGCGGCCGGCCTCGGGGGAGAGTTCGTCGCAGAGCGAGGCCGCGACCTCCTGGCACGGCGGGTCGAACTCCGCGCCGACCATGTTGTCGTCGCGCAGCCGGCCGAACAACTCGGCCAGCGTATCCGCGTTCGCGCGGAACGGGATGTAGGACCACTTGAGGCCCGCGGCGGCGAAGGCCGCGTTGTACATCGCGGGGAGCGGCCTGCCGACGGCCCCGCTGCCGAAGAGCGCGACGATGCGTAATCCGGCCTGATTCACGATACATATATTATGATTAAGCTCCCGCCAAGTCAAAGGCCAAACGGCGGCCCCCGGGAATAAAACCGTGGCCTATCAAGCGTCGGATATATCGGTAGTGATACCCGCCGGCAACGGCTCCGGCATGGTCGCCGAGGTCGTGGGCCGGATACTCGCCGCGTCCCCGGGCGCCGGGGAAGTAATCGTCGTCGACGACCGCGTGACCGACGGCTCGCTCGACGGCCTACCCACCGACGATAAGGTGCTGGTCGTGCCGAACGACGGCGGCCGGGGGCCGGCGGGAGGCCGGAACGCCGGGGCCCGGGCGGCCCGGCGGCCCCTCCTATTCTTCGTCGATTCCGACGTCTTCGTCCGCCCCGATATCTTCGGCCGGTTGGTTGATCAATACAATAGTAACGACGACGCGGACGCCGTGCTGGGCGTCGAGGCCGAATTATCGGAGGGGGCGAACTTCGCGAGCCGTTACAAGAACCTCTGGATGCGTTTCACCTACGTTGTCCTGCCGCGCTACGTGGACCTCTTCTACACCAGTTGCGCGTCCATCAAGCGCGACGTCTTCCTGGCGGCCGGCGGGATGGACGAGGGCTACGACCGGCCTTCGGTGGAGGACACGGCCTTCGGGCGGACGCTGGCCGACGGCGGCGTGCGGGTACTCCTCGATAAGGACATCGAGGTGGAGCACCGGAAGACCTACGGCGTTATGGGCGTCCTCCGGACCGGCTACCGCCGCGGCGTCGCGCTCGCCCGGTGCATCCTCCGGATGGGGACGCGCCGGGGCGCCGGGGGAAACCGGACCTCGGTCCCCACGTCGTTCATCGTATCCCTTCCCGCCTCGGCGCTGTTCCTCTTATGGGCGGCCTGGCTGCCCTTCGATTGGGCGTGGGCCCTCGGCGGGGCGGCGGCGACGCTGGCCGCGATATATTTATTAAATGTAAAATGGCTCACGTTCCTGGGCCGGCGGGGCGCCGGGATGGCGCTGGGCGCGCTCGTGCTCCTGCCGGCGGAACTCCTTTGCAGTTTCGGCGGCGGCGTATGGGGAACGCTAAGTTATTTCTTGCTAAGGAAACGATATTGAGTTAAGGTTTGGCTTCTATGCGTCACGGCCTGAAGATTACCGTCGTCATGCCCTGCTACAACGAGGAGGAGGGCGTGGCCGAATGCCTCCGGCAAATGCCGGACTTCGTGGACGAGGTCATCGTCGTCGATAACAACTCGAGCGACCGGACCGGCGAAGTCGCCCGGGAGGCCGGGGCCAAGGTCGTCTTCGAGGTGCGGCCCGGCTACGGCCGCGCGTACAAGTCCGGCCTGTCGCAGGCCACGGGCGACGTGGTCTGCACGCTCGACGGCGACGCCACCTACCCCGTAAACGCCATACCTTATTTAATAGACGTGCTGGTGGACGACGACCTCGAGTTCATCAGCGCCTGGCGGGTGCCGGCGGACTGGCAGGACAGCTTCGATTTTTTCCTCCGCTACATGGGGAACCGCGTTTTCAACTTCACGATAATTCTTCTCTACTGGTTCCACCTCCACGATTCGCAGTCGGGCATGTGGTGCTTTAGGCGCGACGTGCTCGAACGCGTAAACGTTACCTCCGACGGCATGCCGTTCTCCGAGGAACTCAAGCTCGAGGTCTACGAGAAGCGGCGAGACATCCGGGCGCGCGAGATCCCGGTGCACTTCCACTACGTCAAACGCCGCGGCGAGTCCAAGCTGTCGCTCTGGGGCGACGGTACGCGCAATTTCCTCTTCTTGTTCGTACGACGGTTCAAGAAACTTTTCGGCCTCTGGAAAACCGGACCCTCTATCGCCGAGGAAGAACCGTGGGCGGAACTCCCGCCGGAATAGCGCGGCCCGGAGGCCGCACGGCCAAGAGATGCGGCGGGCCGATATAAACCCGTTCTATTTCGACGTGAACTTCCTCGGGCGCGCGTACGCCCGGGTACGTTACGCGTCGGCGCCGCTTGAGGGCGTGGCGGACCTCGTTCCGGCGGGCGTGCGGAGGGTCGTCGAACTCGGCTGCGGCCTCGGCGTTTTCGCCAACGTTCTCAAAGTCCTGCGGCCGGAGCTGGACGTCACCGGCGTCGACGTCGACCGGGACCGGGTGGCGGCGGCCCGCAAGACCGTCGACGGCCGGGACGGCCTAAACTTCGTTTACGGCGACGCCGCGGCCTACGTCGACGGCCACGGCCCCTTCGACGCCGTCGTCATCGTCGACATGGTCTACCTCCTCCCCCCGGAAGACCAG
>JASFLY010000059.1:0-4056 GCA_050117845.1 Candidatus Zixiibacteriota bacterium | reverse complement strand
GGTGTTACTTATGGACCGCGGACAAATCGTTCGAGTAGAAGGGCCGAGCCGTAACGAGGAGTGGTTTGGCGAATTCGTAGACGAATTATTTTCGGTGGAAGGACGTACCGTTATCGAGGTAAAGAACGCTTCTGGCGAGAAACGCACTGTTACGAAAGACGAAATCCGGGATGCGACTGAGGAAGAGGAAGATATATATTGGTTAAGAACACTACGCGAATCGTAGTGGAGGGGAGCTTTCCTACGTGGACTACGGTAAAATTACTAGTCCGAATTTACAATACGCTCGGTAACGACGGCACTTGCTAAGGATCCGGGTTCTTAGTCGCGATTGCTACGGTACGGGAACGGTCAACGGCGAAAGCGATATTGATTATACTATAAGACGTACTCTTGGTTTAAATACTTTACTAAGGATATTATAACCGAAGTAGCTACAGATACATATTCTACGGCAGTATTAGGAGATATCACCCAAGCCGCGTTAATCGCGGCGTCGGTCCCGTGGTCTGCCGCGTTTCTTACGTGCCCGAGGTAGCTAAGCATATTTCGGTGTTTTCTATGGAGGTTGTTCTGGCGTAATAACTCTTCCGCTTTCCCGTTTATTCCTGAAATATTAGATACGTTAGTCCCAACTGCTTGCCCGAAAATATTTAAATAAGATTCTACTGCGTTCGCTGCGTGAGTAACTGGGGCAGTAGTGTCGTTTTCCAAATTTAATAAAGCGTGGTAAGCGTTTATTAATGGATTGATAACTTCATCGTTATTTAGCCGCACCAAATTCTCTAAACCTAATTTTTCGCTAACGTAGCTTTCTATGGATTCTCTCTCGACTATCGCAATAGATAGGTTCGCCGATAAATCGTCGGCCTTTTCGTTTACGACATAGTTACCGGTCCCCATGTAAATAAGCGAGTTAGTGTACGTCCCGAAATCTATTAAAGTATCTTGGATATCGTCGAAAGAAGCATTCATCGAATATAACGCCTTTACCCTGTTGGCTGCCTCGCGCGGGGATTTCCCCAAATAAAGTAGGGTTTTAAAATTTTCATACGGCTCGAATTTCTCTACAAATAGTCTTAATACTGCTACTTTGGCTTCGGGTTTTTTTGCGAACAAGTAGTTAGAGAAAGGCGAAGATACTACGTAAACGTTGCTCCTTTCCGTCGTTAAAAAACCTAATTGTACTCCCATTTTTAACGCGTTTTCCGCGGGTTCAGTGTCGACTCCGAGATACTCCGCTACATACCTACTATTACTTTTACCCTTTTTAAGGATAACGGCTTGTATGGTTTCGATGAACCGCTCAGCTGTCGTGCGATATATTTCGTAAGCCATCTATTCTTCTTGTTCGCTTAGTTTTTCTTTTAGCTCTCTGATTTTTGAAGGTAATTCTTCTAATTCGTCTAAGCTAACGTTTATATTTATTAAGATAGATATTGGGTATCCGCGCGTTCTTATATAACTAAGCCCTTGTATCTGTGCTTGTTCTTCGATAATTGGTTCCTCGTTAGTCCCGATTTCTTTAATTCGTTCGCCGCGCTCCGGTATAACACGATCGCCGTCTTCGTAAGTCAAACCAGCCGTGTTAAGTATTTCAATTATCGTTCCCGCGCCAGTAAGCACTTCCTTCGAGCTACCTTCTCCGGCGGAATACGCTATGTGTTTTTTAAAATCGTTTTTACCCATTCCGTTTCTTACTTTAAGTGCTTGCACCATATTCATCAGGAAGTCGTTGCCCTTTACTATTTCGTACCACATTATTTGAATTTCCGGCTCTATCTCGTGTTCTAACGCGTGGCCTAATTCCCTTCCTTTTTCTGTAATAGCTTTTTGCTTGCCGCCTTCGATAATATCTAAGGCTAGTAAAAAACCTATGTTCCGGCTTATTACCGTATCGTGCATAGAGGTAATTTTCTGGACCTCTTTTAAGAATACAGCTTTTTCAAGATGGTTATAAGCTTTAACGATTTTGATTATTTCGTCGTATGACGACCGGGGTAGCTTAAACCTATCTTCTTTCATCGTTTTCTCCTATTGGGTATTGTTTTTCATAGGTTACGAAATCTTTTTATTTGTGTCAACTTATTTGTAAAGTGTCAGGTGTTACCACCTGACGGTGGTACTTGCGGTAGCCGTTTAATGTAGGGCCTGACCTTTAGGTCTGGCCACCGTAATTATTTAATGATGAGAGGTTTTGCAGAACGGCGTTTAAATTCTCTTATTTATAAGGGATTGTGGTGGGCCGACCTAAAGGTCGTCCCCTACATGTTCTAGGTATTTTCGTGGCCGCATCTAAAGATACGGCCCTACGGTTGAGTCCTCCGCCGGTTGAAACCGGCGGTTAACGCCGAGCGGGTCAGGCACCGGCCGCTGAAGCGGCCGGCCTCTCCCTTGGAATTGGAAGCGGCGGCCTTTATGGCCGCCGGGCCCGTATTCGCCAACGGGGACGTCGGCCCCACCTCACCGCCGCGTCATCGCAAACGGCCCAGGAGCTGTTCCTCCCAGTCGTCCTCGGGGGGTGGCGGCCGGCGCCGGAACGACGTCAACGCGTAAATGAACGTCCCCAACAATATGTAACCGATGAGGGCCTCCGCCACCGCGAGCATCATCACGTCCGGCCTGTCCTCCTTGGGATGCAGGTCGCCGAAGCCGAGCGTCGTCAGCGTCTTCCCGCTGAAGTAGACGTAGTGGTACCAATGGAGGTCGTGGTCGCCGGTCTGGTACTCGACCCCCGGCTCGGGGTAGCGGTACAGCAGCGCGAATCCCCCCAGCACGACGACGACGATGAAGAGGAAGAGGCGAGCCAGGCCGAAGGCCGTGTGGCCGTGGTCGGCGACGGCCCACGCGAATAACTCGCCGAACCACGAGAGCCAGCGGCCCTGCAGCCGTTCGCATACCCGCCGATACATGAGCTGTTCGGCGTAGAGTTCCCGGGCGGCGCGGTGCAGGCCGCCGGCGATGAGGAGCCGCCGGGCGTACGCGACGCCGCGCTCCGTGAACCGCGTCGCCTCCCGGTAGTCGTCGCAGGCGCGGGCCTCCCGCCATATCGCGCGGAAGCGGCGCCGCAGGTTCCGGGGGACGTTGCCCTCGGCGGCGGCGTCGGCGATCTCCTCGAGCAGCGCCCGGAGGTCCGCCCGCCAGTCCCGGCATTCGCGGTTGTTACTCATAGGCATCTGGTGGGGTTACTTTTTTACGTAGGGCCTGACCTTTAGGTCTGGCCGCCAAATTCTCTTATTAATAAGGGATTTTTCGTGGCCGCATCTAAAGATACGGCCCTACTTTTACTGCTCCCGAGGCCGTACCTGAAGGTACGGCCCTATTTGCCGGCCGTCGTAATTGAATATATTATATCCGAAACCGAACACACGAAGGAACCGGAATACGGGTACGACGTCGGGTCGTCCGTCAGGTCGCGCCTAATGGGATTGGCCAATATATAACGAGCTACAGTTAACGTGTCTTCGTCTTGGCGGAGTATTCGGTCGTAGTAACCTCGTTGCCATAACGGCCTCTGTTTAGAACCTTTATGCCGGTGTGAGCTTTTCTGTTTGAATAAACGGATAAATTCGCAGAGATCGCTCTTCTCGGTTCCCTCTAATAGGATATGCACATGTTCCGGCATAAAACAATAACAGAGTACGTCGAAATCGTGCCGGCCCGCAGTTTCGGAAAGTGCCCGGATGGTATCGTTAGCCGTTGTTACGTTCGCGAGAAGCGGTTTTTCGCCGTGCGCAATAAGCGTTATGAAATATCTGAAAGGCCCCCGGTATTCGAAACCTTCAAGCCGCGGCGCCGTTCTTCTTACCCCGTATTTTGGATTGCGCGGGCTGGTCATATTCGCCAAATATCATCCTTTAGAGGAGCATTTACGTAGGGCCTGACCTTCAGGTCTGGCCACGATAGCATTTTATCAATGGGTGATTTTCCCGGGTTTATAAATTCCCTTATTGTTAAGTGCCTCCCGAGGCCGCACCTGAAGGTACGGCCCTACGGTTGTCTTCTAAGGAGCCGGTTTATTTTCGTAGTGTTTATGTAGGGCCTGACCTTCAGGTC
>JASFLY010000058.1:0-4302 GCA_050117845.1 Candidatus Zixiibacteriota bacterium | reverse complement strand
CCGCCCCGAACCAAGGTTGTAGATGCCCCGCCCCAGGGGCGTCTCCCACGCGTAGTGGAGTACCGCCACGACGTCGTCGACGTAGACGAAATCCCGCTTCTGCTCGCCGTCGGCTATGCCCTCCTTGTGGCTCCGAAACAACTCGACGTAACCCCGCGATTTTACCTGGTCGTAGGCGTGCAGCGCGACGCTGGCCATGCGGCCTTTATGGCGCTCGCCGAAGCCGTAGACGTTGAAGAACTTGAAGCCGGACCAGGCCGGCGGCCGCCGGCCGGCCTCGTCCTGCTCGAGCGCCCAGCGGTCGAAGGCCTGCTTCGATTCGCCGTAGGGGTTGAGCGGCCGGAGGAGCGGGATGTTCTCCTCCGCGTCGTCGTAGCCGTGCTCCCCGGCGCCGTAGGTCGCGGCGCTGCTGGCGTAGACGAAGGGGACGCCGTGCTCCGCGGCGTAGGTCCAGAGCCGTTGCGAGTACTCCACGTTCATCTTCGTCAGGTACGCCGCGTCCGTCTCGAGCGTGTTGCTGCAGGCGCCGAGATGCAGGATGGCCGCCAGCCGTGGCCGCGTGTCCCGAAGCCAATCCATTAGTTCGTCGCGGCCTACTATCTCGCCGAAGGCGATGCCGCGGTGTTCCTTGCGGCTCCGGAAGTGGCCCCGAGCGTCCACCGAGATGAGCGTAACGTCGTCGCGGCCGGCGAGGGAGCGGGCGACGCGCGACCCGATGAATCCGGCGGCGCCGGTCAACAGGACGGCCTTGTTCGCCGGGGCGGCCGGCGTTCGCAATTTTTCTTTCATTAGCTACCTCTTGTGACGGCGTCGGCCGGGCGCGTTGACGGCGGATGCCCGTTAAAGTTCCTCGCCGGTGCTGCCGCGCCATTATTATTTAATATAGTAGCGGGCCGGTTATCCGTTCCAGCCGCTACGAGCGGCGGTTCCGTCTTTTTAAGCTTGACAAATCCCGGCCCGGGCGGTAAACTGCACGACCGTGTTACGTTTTATAAATACGTAACACTATACGATAAGAGGAGAAGCTTTGCAAATGGATTCCCGACGCGTCCTCGTTACCGGCGGCTCCGGGTTCTTGGGCGTCAATCTAATCCGTTACTTGCTGGCGCGGGACTACGAGATAAACAACATCGACCTCGTCCCCTTCACCTACGACGAGAAGGACCGGATCAACTCGCGGGTGGGGGACATCCGCAACCGGGCGCAGGTCGACGCGGCCATGAAGGGCGTCGGCGCCGTGGTCCACTGCGCCGCGGCGCTTCCGTTATACAAACCCGCGGACATCTTCTCCACCGACGTCGACGGCACCCGCAACGTAATGGAGTCGGCGCGGACGCACGGCGTCGAGCGCGTGGTCCACATATCTTCCACCGCCGTCTACGGCATCCCCGACCACCACCCCCTCCTGGAGGACGACCCCATGCAGGGCGTAGGCCCGTACGGCGAGGCCAAGGTTCAGGCGGAGTGGGTGGCCGAGGAATTCCGGGACTGCGGTATGGTAATCCCGGTGTTAAGGCCGAAGTCTTTCATCGGCCCCGAGCGGCTGGGCGTCTTCGCCATGCTCTACGAGTGGGCGGCGGACGGGCATCACTTCCCGCTCACCGGGTCCGGCCGCAACCTGTATCAACTGCTCGACGTCGAGGACCTGTGCGACGCCATTTACCTCTCGTTGACCTTGCCCGACGGGCGGGTTAACGACGTATTCAACGTAGGCGCCGGGGAGTTCCGCTCGCTCCGCGAGGATTACCAGGCGGTGCTGGACGAGGCCGGATTCGGGAAGAGGGTCGTCTGCTTCCCCGCTGCCCCCGTCATCTGGGGTCTGCGGGCGTTGGAGTTGTTCCACCTGAGTCCCCTGTACAAATGGATCTACGAGACGGCGCACAAGGACAGTTTCGTTTCCATAGAGAAGGCGTGGGAGGCGCTGGGCTGGACGCCCCGCTACTCCAACCGCGAGGCGTTGCTTCGGAACTTCGATTGGTATCAAAAGAACCGCGCCGCGTTCGAACGGCGGCACGGCGTCTCTCACCGCGTACCCTGGAAACAGGGGGCCTTGAGTTTGTTGAAGTGGGTATTCTAAGGCCGACGTTTCAACGATAGGAGAGGAAATATGTGGGTAGAAGTCAACGGCAAACGCCTCGAGGTACCACCGGACGCCACCGTTCTGGACGCCGTTTCCGCGGCGGGCGAATCTCTCCCGGAAGCGCCCCTGGGGCGGGCGCGGGAATGGATACACAGTCCGCGCTGCCCGCTGCTGGGCCTCGCCGAGGTCGACGGGCAGGTCATTCCGTTGTCGGCGTTGGCCGTCCGTAAGGTTCGCGAAGGCACCTCCATCGTGACCAACTCGCCCGAGCTGGAGGCCACGCTCGCCGAACGGGCGCGCCTGCTGGTAGAGCGGCACGAGTGCCACTTCGTTCGCGAGTGGCAGAAGATGACGGCGGTGGAGGGCGAGAACACCGGCTTTATTACCTTCGAGGAATGGGAGACCTTCTCGTTCGACGAACGCGGCTCGGCGCCGTCCATCCGCCACGACCCCAATAAGTGCATCCGCTGCCAGGCGTGCGTGGATACCTGCCGGGACGTGCAGGGCGTCGAGGCCCTGAGTTTCGACGAGGAGTTGGGCGTAATCATTGACGAGGACCGGTGCGTCCGCTGCGGCCAGTGCATCCACCGCTGTCCCATGGGCGCCATCGAGAAATACGACGTTTTAACGGAACTTTTGAAATGCCGCAACTGCGCGTTCGCCCGCCCGGTCGGCGCCATGGCCGAGGTGGACGAGACGGAAACCGCCTGGGACCTGTTGCACGACGACCGGTGCTACTGCGTCGCGCAATTCGCGCCCGCGGTCCGCGCCTCGCTGGGCGAGGAGTTCGGGATGCTCGACGGCGAACTCGTGACCCGCAAGCTCTACGCCGCGCTCCGGCGGCTCGGCTTTAAACAAGTGTGGGATACGAACTTCGCCGCCGACCTGACGATAATGGAGGAGGGGTCGGAACTTTTGGAGCGCGTCGGGAGCGGCGGCCGTTTGCCCATGTTCACGTCGTGCTCGCCGGGGTGGATCACCTTCGCGGAGACCTTCTTCCCGGAACTGTTGCCGCACCTCTCGTCGGCCAAGAGTCCCCAGCAGATGTTCGGCGCGGTCGCCAAGTCCATGGGGGCGAAGTCGCTGGGCGTGGAGGCCGGGGCGGTGCGCGTCGTCTCGATAATGCCCTGCACCGCCAAGAAGGCGGAGGCCGCGCGGCCCGAGATGACCGGGGCCGCGGCCTACTGGCGCGAGTCGGCCGGGAACGGCGGCGACCCGCCCGGGTTTCGTGACGTAGATTTGGTTCTCACGACCCGCGAACTCGCCCGCCTGCTGAAGATGGCCGGCATCGACCTGAAGGACATGCCCGAAGAGGACGCGGACCCGCTGTTGGGGGCGTACACGGGCGCGGCCCCCATCTTCGGCCGGACCGGCGGCGTGATGGAGGCGGCGCTGCGCACCGCGGTGGTGCTACTCACCGGGGAGCCGCCCGCCCCGCTCGAGTTCGACGACCTGGGCAGCGAGGACGGCATCAAGCGGGCCGAGTTGGCGCTGCCGGACTTGACCGTAAAGGTGGCCGTCGTACACGGCCTCGCCAACGCGCGTAAGGTCTGCGAGTCGGTACGGGAGGGCGGCGAGTTCGCCGATTACCACTTTATCGAGGTCATGGCCTGCCCCGGCGGCTGCGTGGGCGGCGGGGGCCAGCCGATTCCCACCAACGACCTCACCAAGCGTTCGCGGAGCCGCGGCCTCAACCGCGACGACCGCGAGGTCTGCGCGGTGCGTATGAGCCACGAGAACGCGGAGGTGCGGGCGCTTTACGAGGCGTTCCTGGAGAAGCCGCTCGGCCACCTTTCCCATCTCCTCCTGCACACGCATTACACGCCGCGCGAGGAGGCCGAGGAGTAGAGAGCGTATGCGCGTGGACGACGGCGTTATCGCGCGGCAGTTGGCCCGGGCCGAGGCCGCCGACGCCGGCCAGGTGCGGGATACGCTCGCCCGGGCGCGTGCGGCCCGGGGCCTGACCGGCGAGGAGGCGAGCGTCCTCTTCAACGTCGACGACCGGGACCTGCTGGCGGACTTGTTCGCCGCGGCCCGGGAGGTAAAGGAGGGCATCTACGGCCGGCGGCTCGTTCTCTTCGCCCCCCTCTATATCTCCAACCTCTGCGCCAACGAGTGTGTCTACTGCGCTTTCCGGGCGCGCAACCCGGCGGTCGCGCGCCGGGCGCTCAGCCGAGAGGAGATAGAGGAGGAGGTCCGGGCGCTGGTCACCCGGGGGCACA
>JASFLY010000057.1:0-4401 GCA_050117845.1 Candidatus Zixiibacteriota bacterium | reverse complement strand
CATCCGACGCGGCCGTCAGGTGGTAACACCTGACGGCACCCGCTATAGTAAGGCGGCGGCCATAAAGGCCGCCGCTTCTTATTATTATGGTTTATAGAGTGCCACCGGCATTCTTGCCGGTGCGTTAAGCATCCCCCCGAAACCGCCGCAGACGCAGCGCGTTGGTAACAACGGAGACCGACGACATCGCCATCGCGCCGGCGGCGATCATGGGGTTGAGCAGGCCGAAGGCCGCGAGGGGAATGGCGGCGGTGTTGTAGAAGAAGGCGAAGAAGAGGTTCTGTTTGATGTTGCGGAGCGTCCGGCGGCTAAGGCGGTAGGCCCTACCGACGCCCGCGAGGTCGCCCGACATCAGCGCCACGTCGGCGGCCTCGAGGGCGATATCGGTCCCGGTGCCCAGTGCGACGCCGACGTCGGCGGCGGCCAGGGCCGGCGCGTCGTTGATGCCGTCCCCCACCATAGCGACGACGTCGCCGCCCTTTTGCAGCTCGCGCAGGACCTCCAGCTTGTCGGCCGGCAGGAGGCGCGCGCGGACCTCGCTGATCCCCACGCGCCGCGCGATGGCGGCGGCGGTGGCGTCGTTGTCGCCGGTGAGCATGAGCGTCCGGACGCCGGCGGCGGCCAGGGATTTAATAGTACCCGCGGCTTCGGGCTTAAGTTCGTCGGCGATGCCGATTAGGCCCAGGAGGTCGCCGTTTCGGGCGGCGGCCACGGCCGTCATGCCCTCGGCCTCCATCTCGGCCAGGCGGCCCTCCAGCCCGGCCAGCGCGACGCCGTTCTCGGAGAGGTAGCGCGCGCTCCCGACGAGGACGCGTTCGCCGTCCACGGCCGCGGCGACGCCCCGGCCTGGCGTCGAATTGAAGTCGCCCGCGTCGGCGACGGCATAACCCCGGCTCCGTGCGCCCGCCACGACGGCGGCGGCCAGCGGGTGTTCGCTGCGGCGCTCCGCCGCGGCGGCCAACGACGCCAACTCCCGTTCGCTAACGCCGTCGGCCGGCGCGTAGGCCACGACCGCCGGCGCGCCCTTCGTAATCGTTCCGGTCTTGTCGAAGGCGACGACGGTCACGCGGCCCATCATCTCCAGGCTCTCGGCGTCGCGGAAGAGGATCCCCAATTGCGCGCCCTTCCCCGTGCCCACGGTCACGGCGGTGGGGGTCGCGAGGCCCAGCGCGCACGGGCACGCGATGACGAACACGGCCACGGCGGCGATGACCGCCGGTTCGAAGGCGCGGCCGGTTAACAGCCACGCCACGAAGGTCACGGCGGCGATGCCCATGACGGAGGGGACGAAGACGCCGGCCACGCGGTCGGCCAGCTTCTGCACGGGCGCTTTCGAGCCCTGCGCCTCCTCCACCATCCTCACTATCTGCGCCAGGACGGTATCGGCGCCGATCCTGCGAGCCACGACGTCGAGGGCGCCGGTCTGGTTGACGGTCCCGCCGATGACCTCGTCGCCCGGAGCCTTGCGGACCGGCATGGCCTCGCCCGTGAGCATCGACTCGTCCACGGCCGAAGCGCCCTCCGCCACCTCGCCGTCCACCGGGACGCGCTCGCCCGGCTTGACGCGCAGCACGTCGCCGACGACGACATCCTCCACCGGGAGGTCGTGCTCCTCGCCGTCGACTATCTTATGGGCGACCGGCGGCGTGAGCGCGAGGAGTTTCTGGATGGCGGCGGACGCGCGGCCCTTGGCCCGGCTCTCCAGCCAGCGGCCGAAGAGGATGAGCGTTATTATCATCGCCGCGGTCTCGAAGTAGACGTGGCCCGCGGCCCCGAGGACGAGTTCGTATAAACTATACAGGTACGCCGTCGTCGTGCCGATGGCGATGAGCGCGTCCATCCCCAGCACGCGATGCCGGAGGCCCTTGACGGTCTTGACGTAGAACTGCCACCCCGCGAAGAGCTGCACCGGCGTCGCGAGCGCTAGCATCACCCAGCCGTCGCCGGGGAACCGGACGAACATCGCGACGACGAAGAGCGGCGCCGTGAAGGCGGCGGCGAAGAGGAGCCGCTTAAGCGCCGGCGACGCCCCCTTCTCCCGCGCCTCGGGCCGTCCCCCGGATTCCTCCCGGGGCGTGTAGCCGAGGTCCCGGATGACGGCCATTATCTCGCGGAGCGTGACGACGCCGGGGACGTATTCCACCCGGGCCAGGCCGGCCGTAAGGTTGACGGCGATGGCGGCCACGCCGGGCATCGCTCCGACGAAGTCCTCGACGTTCGAAACGCAGGTGGCGCAGGTCATGTCGCCGATGCGGATGACGGCCTTATCGGTCGGGACGCCGTAGCCCGCGCCCCGCACCGCCCGAACGAGGTCGCCGAAGCGGCCGTGGCCGTCGTCGTACGTAACGGTGGCCTTCTCCGCCGCGAGGTTGACGGCCGCCTCGCGGACGAACGGCAGCGCGCGCAGCGCCTTCTCGTTCGTCGCGACGCAGGTGGCGCAGGTCATGCCGGTGATGGGAAAGGTTACGACTTTCATACGTGCCCCCGAGTAAAAATTATACCTGATATAATTTAGTATAATTATAACAAAAACGGCCGCCCGGTTGGAGACAATCCCGACCCCCGAGTCCTTATTTAACAGTATCGAACGCCACGAAAAAACGGCGGCCCGAAGGCCGCCGCGTAGCGTGCGAGTTTTATATTATATATGTGTCTATACCGGCGCGGTCCGACACTTGGGGTTGCGCGGTTTCGCGCCGTCGCCGCCGGCCTCGCCCTCGGCCGAGGCGCCCTCGGTGACCCGCGTCATGTAGCCGCCCCACTTGCGCCACTCGTCCATGCGGCAGGAGTGGATCATCTGGCCCTTGTAGACGGTGAGGTCGGGGCAGGCGTCGCACATGTCGACGCGGCCGTCGGGCAGTACGTCCGGGGCCTGGATGATGCCGATGCTCTGGCCGTAGACGCGCCGGAACGGGTTGGCGAGGAAGCGGCCCGTGAACCCCCGGACCGACCGGTCGAAGAGGCTCGCCAAAAAGACCGTGCGGCCCACGTTACACTTCCGCATATAGGCGAAGTATCTGCCGGTCTGGAAATGATACGCGGCCTGGGAGAACTCGACGGTGCGGGGCCCCACTGCCCCGTACCAACCCTTGGGGGTGCCGACCATGAAGCCGATGAGCCACTTGAACGAGTCGTGGCGCTCGGTACCGCCGAGGTAGGCCGAGGCCTCGTACTCGGGGATATGTTCCTTTATTTTATTGTACACGTCGTTCGACGTGATGTCGTACTGGTCCGCTTCCTCGGTCGTGGCGTAGCCGAGGGTGTCGATGTCCATCTCTATTTCGCGGCCGCCGACGATGTACTTGACGCCCGGCTTGACTATGGCGCCGCGGTAGGTTATGAAGGTCTGGCCCTGGACGTGTTTGATGTTCTTGATGCCCCAGCGCACGAGGTCCGGTATCTGCTCGAAGTTGTCCTTGTACACGGTGATGCCGAAACTGGTGGGGATGCCGCCCACCGTGGCCATGACCTCGACGCACTCGTCGCGGAGCGGCAACAGCCCTACCTCGTCCTTGCCCTCGTAGCCCTGGCGGTCCTGCATCATGTCGATGTGGAAGGCGATGCCGGCCAGGCCCAGCTTCTTGAGGATCCGTATGCGCTCGGTCGTGACGGCCTTGCCGTTGGTCAGGAGGTACGGCTTTATTCCTTCCCGGGCGATGAACTCGATAAGCTCGTCGAGGTCGGGATGGGTCAGCGGCTCGCCGCCGGCGAGGGAGACGTTGTCGATGCGGCGGTACTCCTTCATCAGGAGGACTTCTTCCTTGAGCCGCTCTATCGGGTAATGGCCCTCCAGCTTCTGCCGGTAGCAACCCTTGCAGTGGATATTGCAGACGTCGGTGACCTCGAGCCAGCCGATGGGGTTGTCGTTCTTGGACCACGGGAACCGATATAGGAAGGATTTTTTAAGTTCGGGCATAGAACCTCCGGGGAATGCTAAGCTAAACCGGACGGCGATTTTACTAATAAATCGCGTTTTAAGCAAGGTAATTTTTAACATGTTAACCGAACGCCGGTATGCGGAGCGGCGGCTTTCGGGGCCGCCGTTCCCGTATTCGCGAGGGTCGGACTTAGCCGCCGGTTGAAACCGGCGTTTTACGCTGCGCGGGTTACGCACCGGCCGCTGAAGCGGCCGGCCTATTCCTTTGAAGCGGGTGCCGTCAGGTGTTACAATTTAGATTCACCGGCAGGAATGCCGGTGGCACTCTATAAACTATTATAATTAAGAAGCGGCGGCTTTCGGGGCCGCCGTCCCCATATTCGCGAGGATTGGACTTCGCCGCCGGTTGAAACCGGCGTTTTACGCTGCGCGGGTTAGGCACCGGCCGCTGAAGCGGCCGGCCTATTCCTTTGAAGCGGGTGCCGTCAGGTGTTACAATTTAGATTCACCGGCAGGAATGCCGG
>JASFLY010000056.1:0-4676 GCA_050117845.1 Candidatus Zixiibacteriota bacterium | reverse complement strand
CCTACATCGTGAAGTGGATGAACCCCATAGCCGTGCTTCTGGGCGTACTCTTCGCTTTGGGGACGTTGTCGCGCAACCTCGAGATAACGGCGATGACCGCGGCGGGCCTGAGCCTGCGCCGGATAATTTCCCCGGTACTTTTTTTGGGCCTGGCGATTAGCGTGGTCGTCTTCGTCTTCGGCGAGACGGTCGTCCCGTACGCCGACGCCAAGAAGGAAGAGATAGAGACCGTCTACATCAAACGGCTGCCGCTCCTAAAGACAATCCGGCGGATTAACCTCGCGTACCGCGGACAGGAAGGACGCTTTTATTACATCCGCGTCTTCGACGGCATCCGAAACCAGATGCGCGATATCCGCATCATCGAGAAATCCGAAGCCGGGGAACTTAAACGTCTCATCGTCGCTGGCGAGGCCGTCTGGCGGGGCGACCGCTGGCAGTTCCGCGACGGGACCATCAGGACCTTCCGCCGCACCGGCGATATC
The DNA here is from genome assembly GCA_050117845.1 of Candidatus Zixiibacteriota bacterium. Taxonomy (GTDB): domain Bacteria; phylum RBG-13-66-14; class B26-G2; order WVWN01; family WVWN01; genus WVWN01. Next base: position 4,191 of record JASFLY010000056.1, on the reverse strand, counting down.
AGCGTTACTTATTTCGAGAAGGAATACTTCGACATCCCGGAGACGCCCGAGGACTTCATGCGCGAGGAGAAGAGCCCGGAGACCATGAAATTCCGGGAACTCATGACCTACATCTCCAATCTCGAGTCCTCCGGCGTAGACGCCACCAAGGAACGGGTTGAGCTATATTTAAAGATATCCGTCCCCCTGGCCAACTTCATCGTTATATTCATTGGCGCGCCGTTGGCCCTGCAGAGCCACCGCTCCGGCCTGGCTTACGGCTTCGGCCTCGCTATCCTTTTAGGATTCATGCTGTGGGGCGCTTTGGCGGTCGGCCGGGCCTTCGGCCAGAACGGAACGCTACCGCCGCTCATCGCGGCCTTCCTGCCCGATACGCTGTTCGGCATACTGGGGCTGGGCATGCTCTATCGGGCCCGGACCTGACGTTATGACGCATATACGCGAAATCGCGACGGTACTGGCCAATCAGGCCGAGGGCGACTGCCGCCTCCTGCTCCTGAGGGCGCCCGAAATCGCGGCCACGGCTCGGCCTTTCCAGTTCGTACTGGTCAAAGTGCCTGGCGAGGGGACGATTTTGCGGCGGCCGTTCTCGATCTTCGACGCGGGCCAGGAGAGCCTCGAGTTGTTGGTGAGGCCCGTGGGCGATGGGACGGCCAGGATATGCTCGCTTTCGCCCGGCGAAAACTGTGACCTCAGCGGTCCCTTCGGAAGGGCGTTTACGGTCGACGAAGATACGCTCTTCGTGGCCGGGGGAATCGGCATAGCGGGGCTCGCCTTCGGCCTGACCGAGGCGGCCCGGGCGGGCCTGCGGCCGGAACTCGTCTTCGGCGCTCAAACGTCGTCGCAGCTCTACGCGCGGGCCCGCTTGTCGCGTCTGGGTATCGATATAACGTACGTAACCGAGGACGGCTCCGCCGGGAACGTGGGTCGCGTCACCGATTACATCCCCGGCCTACCGTCGGAACAGGATCGGCTATTATCGGAGGCTCTGGGCGAGCGCCTTTTGCCATATTCCCGGGACGTTATCGCATGTGGCCCCAGGCCCATGTACCACGCCCTGCACCGGGCGCTGGGCGACGACGCCCGCTTGTACGTTCTCATGGAGGAACGGATGGCCTGCGGCGTCGGCGCGTGCCGGTCGTGCGCGGTGCCGATGCGAGCGCCGGGCCGGCCGTACGTTACCGCTTGCCGGGAGGGACCCCTGCTCGAGGCGGCCGGAATCGATTGGAACCGTTTGGGGGACGACCTGTGACGCTGGACATAAAAACAGACGTCGGCGGCCTGGCGCTCGATACGCCTGTCGTCATCGCCTCCGGCATCGCCGGCTACGGCGACGAGTGGGCCGGCCTGGTTGACCTTTCCCGCGTGGGGGCGGTCGCCCTGAAGGGCATCGCCGTGGAGCCGTGGCCGGGCAACCCGCCGCCGCGCTTGGCCGAAGCGCCGGCGGGCGTAATCAACGCCATCGGCCTCGAGAACGTAGGCCTCGACGTTTTCCTTCGGGAGAAGCTGCCGGCGCTGGCCGGCCTCACCTGCCGCGTCGTGGCCAACGTCGTAGGCCGCGGCATGGGAGAGTACGTCGACGTATGCGCGGCCCTCGACCGCGCGGAGACCGTCGATGGCCTCGAGCTCAACGTATCCTGTCCCAACGTGGCCACCGGCGGCATGGCCTTCTGCGCCGACGCGGGCGGCCTGCGCGCCCTCGTGGGAGCTTGCCGCGACGTAACGAAGAAGCCGCTCTGGGTGAAGCTCGCGCCGATGGTGACGGATCCCGTGGCGACGGCCCGGGCGGCGCTCGAAGGGGGCGCCGACGCGTTGACCATCGCGAACACCGTCCCGGCGATGGCGATAAACGTCCGGACCCGCCGGCCTATACTGGGCAACGTCTACGGCGGCTTGTCGGGCCCCGCGATTTTTCCGGTTAATTTGCGCCTCGTCCATTTAATATTCAAAGAGACCGGCGCTCATATAATCGCTTCCGGCGGCGTCGACGGATGGGAGGCCGCCGTCGCGTACATCCTCGCCGGCGCCCGGGCGGTCCAGGTCGGCACGGCGCTGTTCGACAACCCGGCCGTCCCGGAAGAGGTCGTCGCCGGCCTTGAGGAATACCTGGCCCGGGAGATGTACGACGGCCTGGGCTACCTTATCGGTAAGGTTCGGGAGGAGCGGCAGTAAGTGCCCGAACTCCCGGAAGCCGAAACCATCGCCCGCGGCCTGGACCGCCTGATCCGTGGCCGGCGCCTACTCGGCGTCAAGTGTCTGTTCCGGGGGATATGCGAGCGCCGCGGCAAGTACCCCGTCGGCGTCCGCGTTTCGAGCGTAGGCCGGCGGGCCAAGAAGGTACTGATACATTTCGACGATGGCTCGACTCTACTGGTATCACTCGGCATGAGCGGCCAACTCCGGCGGCGCCGGGGGCGAGAACTCCCGCCCCACACGCACCTGATACTAACGTTCGAGGGGGCGGAAATCCTTTACGTCGATCCGCGGCGGCTGGGCCGCCTTACGCCCGCCAGGCCGGCGACGACGATGTGGGCCCCCACCGAGGAAGTTTCCGCCTGGTGCGACGACCGCTTCGGGCCCGACGCCAATACCGTCGGGTGGCGCGAGTTCCGGGAACGCGTCGCCGGGAGGCGCGGCGCCCTCAAGCCGCTGTTGTTGAACCAGAGGGTAATCGCCGGCATCGGCAACATATACGCCGACGAGATATTGCACTGCTCGGGTCTGCATCCCCGGGCCGTGCCGGCAGAATTGACCGAGGAGCAACTGCGGCGATTACACCGCAACACCAGAGCCGTACTCGCCCGGGCGATCAAGGCATGTGGCACGACCTTCCGGGACTACGTTACGCCTACCGGCTCGGCGGGGGATTTCGGAGATTCGCTCGCCGTGTACGGCCGGGAAGGGGAGACGTGTCGCAAATGCGGGACTGCTATCGAGAGGCTTTCGTGGCCGGCGGGACGGAGCACTTATTATTGCCCCGCGTGTCAACCAGAGCCGCGTTGATATGGTAAAGTTGAGAATATTACTGTGTGGGGCCGCGGCGGCGCTCGCTCTCGCCGGTTGCGCCCGCGTCGGCGTTCCGCCCGGCCGGGAGGCCGTTGACGACGACGAACCGCCCCGCCTGAAAAAAATAAAAACGCTTGACGCCTACCACGTTGAGGTCTATTTCTCGGAAGGGATGGACGAGAAAACGCTACGCGACGTGGAACACTATACTATAGTCGACGAGGCCGGCCGGCCGCTGGAAGTCAAGGCCGCGGTCGTGAGCCGCCCCGACCTTGTTACCCTCGCGACCGACGCCCAGGACGCCGGCGTCGAATATACCCTCGTCGCCCGTAACGTCGCCGACGCCGAGGGCGGCAATCGCATCGAGAAAGGCAACGACCGCGACTTCAAGGGTTCGAGCCGCCGGGACGAGAAACCCCCGGCCGTGGTGGCGACCTTCCCCGAGGACGGAACCGAACAGGCCGGCCTTTTCCCGGAGCTGATGATCGAATTCACGGACGTGATGTCTCCTGTCGATAACGCGGCCGACGTTATCGCCGTCTTCGACGATCTGGGGGCCGAGGTCCCCGGCGACGGCGCTTTCGACGGCCACCGTCTTCGGTTCCGGCCGGGGCGCCGTTTGGATTACGCCACCCGTTACACTGTGGTCGTTAAGGATGCCTGCGCCGACCTGGCCGGGAACCGACTTTACCGGGAGACGCGCTACACCTTCGCGACCATCGAGGACGTGGAGGAGGCGACTATCTCCGGCCAGCTCCGCGTTACGGAGGAGGGCGTTTCGGCCGCCGGCGTCGAGGTTCGCCTTTCGCTCTCGCCCGACCCGACCGCCGCCGGGGCTGAGGTCGTCGGATACGCCGTTACCGACGATGAAGGCCGCTTCGTGCTGGACGGCGTATCTCCCAACGCCGAATCCAAAGCAAGTTACCACCTCGTAGTCACGGCCGACACGAACGGCGACGGCGAATACGACCTCGTCGGCGGCCACGGTTATTCCGGCGGCAAGGCCGCCGCCCTCCCCGCGGTCAATCCCGGTGAGAAGCTGGAGAACGTGGAAGTCGTACTGACGCGCGCCGACGTGACGGGGCCGATCGTCGAGGAGGCGTTCCTATCGCCCGCGCCGACCGCGGGCCAGGAGTCGTGCTACATATGGGCTACCCTCGTCGACGCCGAGGGGTCCGCCGTGGC
>JASFLY010000055.1:0-4875 GCA_050117845.1 Candidatus Zixiibacteriota bacterium | reverse complement strand
CCCGGTACGTCTACCGACAGGATTACAGTACCGGCAGCATCTACTCCTCGTTTTTATCACAACCGTGCCCCCTCTGGGACCTGGCCTGGGACTATAACAACAACCTCGTATGGGGCGGCGGCTTGATCATTTTCGGTACTCAATACGTGTTCGGCTACACCCCGTCCGGTTCGCTGGCCGCCTCCTTCCAGAGCCCGGCGGCGGCTCCGGTAGGCATGTGCTACTACGGCGAATACCTGTGGATCGGCACCACGGTCGGTTCGCAACAGATTTGGAAAGTCCATTGCCCGGCGGGCCTAGACCGGGGGACGAACGTTACCCCGACTTCCGCCGGCAAAATCAAAGCGCTGTTCCATTAGCGAATAAGTACGACGGCCGGGCCGCCCGAACGGGCGGCCTTTTATCGTGCGGCCGTTTCGACGCCGGCGGCGAATCCGCGTGCTCCGTTTGAATTGCGTGGCGCCCGGGGCCGAGCTATACTAGAATGCGGGCGAGAAAGGAGACACGTATCATGGCGAACGTTCGCAACGACGGCACGGCCGGTTTCATGTACGTACTGGGGATAATCGGCGCGGCGGTCTACTTCATCGGCCAGGCGACGGGCTTCTGGATGGGCGTATTGGGTTTCCTGAAGGCGCTGGTGTGGCCGGCCTTCGTGGCCTACGGCCTCCTTAAGTTCCTGGGCCTTTAATAAAAACGATAAAGCGCCGCGGGGCGAGGCGGTTTAACGTGGCCGCCCGCCCTTGTGGATTATTGCCTCCCGCGCTACCGCGCCATGCTGCCGCTGCACAAATGGCTCAAGAAGTATGTCGCGCCGTGATGGGGGGGAGGTAAGCTAATATGCTAAAAGGCGCCCCGGCGGGGCGCTTTTTTTTAGGGGGTGATGCCGGCGATTAATTGTTCAAATCGTTTAATAGGTCGAGATAGTCGCCCAGCAGGCGGGTTATAAGGAAATTCTCTCTAACCGAATTGCGGCCGCTCTCTCCCAGGGTCCGTCCCAGGTCGGGGTCCTGGAGTACCCGTACGATACGGTCGGCGAAGCCGTCCTCGTCGCCGGCCTCGACCAGGAAACCGTTAAAGCCGTCCTTTATCTGAACGGGGATCCCCCCCACGCGGGATGCCACGACCGGTTTGCCTTTCCATTGGGCCTCCGTCACCGTGAGGCCGAAACCCTCCTTGAGCGATTTTTGCACCACGACGGCCGCGCTCCGTTGAAGGGCGTTGACCAGGATGTCGTTTTCGACAGTAGTGAGTATTACGTCCTTCTGTTCGATTAACCGCCGGGCTTTGCGCTCTAGGGTTTCGTATATCTTAAGTCCTTCCGGGTCGTCCGCGGCCATGCTTCCGCAGAGGACGAGGCGGCAATCGACGTTCTCTTTCACCTTTTTGTATACGTTGATAACGCCCTCCGGGTCCTTGTGCTTATCGAATCGGGACACCTGGGCCACGATGGGTTTGTCGGCCGGGATGCCGAATTTCTTAAAAGACGTCGCGACGTCTTTTTCGGAAAGCTCCTTGTTTTTCGGCGATATGGGGTCGATGGCGGGGTAGATAACCCTATGGTCTACCGGGAGGTCTTTCTTGACGTATTTCTCGTTGGAGACTATCACGATATCGTATCTCAGGATGAATTGCTTGAGATATTCCCACAGTCCCGGATGGGGATTCGTCAGGTCGACGTGGCAGCGCCACACCCACGGCTGTCTTTTTTTATAGAACTTTATTAGGGGCAGCGGTTGCGGGTCGTGGATGAATACGTAGTCGTGATGTATATGGGTGAATACCGAGAATTCCTCGCTGGCCTGGACGTAGAGGCGCTTTTTTAACGATGTTAGGTTTACGGGTTCGCCCTGAAGCGCGTTGTGGAATTTTTTCGTTACCGTAAAGAAATCGGGGTGGCCGTGCAATATGCGCCAACCGGCGTCGATGCCGATGTCGTTCATCACCGGCAAGAGGGAGACGAGCATCTCGGCCACGCCGCCCCCCTGGTACGTGGAGTTGAGGTGCAAAATATGTTTTCCGTACAAGGACCTCGCCTTGCGGCATAGCGAGTAAATGACCTCGTCCCCCACGATGTCACGGTAATCCGACAAATTCCGCACCAAATCACCTCGTCAGTTTTTTGAGTAACGACCGTACGGCCGATACGGAGTCCAAATTGTATTTAGCCTGAGACGGCCCCAGCCCTACCTTGATAGTGTAAGCGGAATCGGGGAGGGCCGCGAAGGTATCCTCGTCGGTATAATCGTCGCCGACGGCGAGTACGAAGTCGTACTTCTCTCGCTCCAGGAAATGCAAGGCCGCCGAACCTTTATTAACGCCGGCGTCCCGTACTTCGATAATTTTATTCCCCTCCAGAATATCCAAACGTATATTCGCCGTTAAATTGAACAGGTCGCTTTTCAATTCCCCCATCCGGGCGGCCGCCAAGTCCGGGTCCGTTTTGCGGTAGTGCATAACCAGCGAAAAATCTTTCTCTTCAATAAACGATCCCGGCGTTCGGTCGGCGTATCGTTCGAGTACCGGCATCATTTCCTTTTTCCAGTCTCCGCCCGTGGCCCCGACCGATTCCCACTCCCCCCCGTGTTCTTTGACCCAGGAGCCGTGTTCGGCGACCAAAGTTATATCCAGATCGCCCAGCCACGTGCGGAGGGTGTCCCGGTCGCGGCCGCTGAGTATCACGACTTCGTTCCCGAGTTTAGCGTTGAGTCCCCGTAATAAGCGGAGGAGTTCGTTGTCGGGGCGGGCGTACTCGGGCCTTCCGGCGAATAGAACCAGCGTCCCGTCGTAATCGAACAGCAACAAGCGCCGGCGGGCCGCGCGGTACTTGGCTATTAAATCTCTTTCGATCGTCCCGGCGACGCGCCGGGTGGCGAGGCTCCGTTGCGCGGCCTTTACGCTTTTTATTTCCTGAACGATGGCCTTCGCCCACGCGTTAACGTCGTAACGACGGATACGCTTCTGCATTACGGCGGTTCGTTCCGCCTTTTCCCGGGGCGAAAGGTCGAGGGCGCGCCGTATGGCCGAGGCGACGGCCTCCATATCGTAGGGATTGACGATTATCGCTTCGCCCAATTCCTCCGCGGCCCCGGCGATGTCGCTCAGTATGAGAGCTCCCTGTCCGTCGGATTTCGACGCGACGAATTCCTTGGCCACGAGGTTCATACCGTCCCGCAGCGGCGTCACGAGGGCGACGTCGGCGGCTACGTAATATGCCAGGAGTTTATCGAATGGCAGGGAGCGGTAGAGATACCAAATCGGACTCCGGCCGACGGCGCCGTATTTGCCGTCGATCCTGCCGACGTGTTCGTCCACCCGGCGCTTCAGTTCGGCGTACGTCCCGACCGCCGTCCGCGACGGGACCATTATCATAATGAGCGTCACCTTGTCGCGGTACGAGGGGTTCTTGGCCATGAAAAGCTGGAAGGCTTCCAGCCGTTCGACGATACCCTTCGTGTAATCCAGGCGGTCGACCGATAAAATTATCTTGCGGTCGCCCACGTGTTCGCGTATCCGTCGCGCCTCTTTTTGGACCGCCGGCGACGCCGCCGTGGCCGCGACGCGCTCGTAATTAATCCCCATCGGGAATACGTCCGCTTTTACTATCCGGTTATCGACGTACATCTGGCCCCACGTATTCTCGTAACCCATTAAACGCCGGACGCTGTCGAGAAAATGGCTGACGTAGCCGTACGTGTGGAAGCCTATTAAATCCGCTCCTAACAGGCCCCGCAGTATCCCCTCGCGCCAGGGTAGAAGGCGGAATACGTCGAAGGCGGGGAATGGGATGTGGAGAAAAAAGCCTATGGTCGCGTCGGGGATTCGCTCCCGAATTAAAGCCGGGAGTAACATCAACTGGTAGTCGTGGATCCATATGATGTCCCCGGGCTCGGCGGCCGCCGCGACGACGTCGCAGAATTTATGGTTGACGCGGGCGTAAGCCGTCCAGTAGGATTTGCGCCGTTTCGAATACAACGGGAAGTAGTGGAAGAGGGGCCAAATAGTTTTATTGGCGAATCCGTGGTAATAGTTCTCGACGTCGGCCCGGGAGAGGAAGACGGGATGGTAGTTATCGCGCGTCAGGCGTCGAGTTATATTTTCTTTTTCTTCGTCGTTTATTTTGGACCGTGCGATCCCGGGCCACCCGACCCACGCACTGGTTTGACCTTCGAAGAAGGACGCCAGGCCGGTAGCCAGGCCTCCTACGCTATCCTCGAAGAGCAAACGTTCGTCCTTCTTGACGACCGTTACGGGGAGTCGATTCGAAATTGTTAATAGCTTGCCCATTGTTTATCAAGAGGTTACGACGTGCGTGGCGTGGCAGCCTCTTAATATAACGCAAACGCCGCCTTATATCAAGGCGGCGGCCGTACTTTTCGGGGCCGGCCTTTTTGTCCAGTTGCTATACGAAAAGGTGCCCCGGCGTCATGCGCGTCGTCTATTATTCGTTAATCTCGACCGCGCCCTTCACTTCGACCGGAAAGGCGGTCCATTTGGGGACGACGGTTATTTCCACGTCCCTGGGGAACGATTTGACGTGGACGTCCACCTCGTCGAAGCCCGCCTGGGCGTAGAGGGGCTCGGGGCCGAGGAAGCCGCGCACCGCGATAAGGCAGAGCGCCGCGGCGATAACAGTCAGGACGACTTTAAGGAAGGGGGAGGCCGTCACGACGACGGTCCCGTCTTTCGCGCTACTTAACATGGTTGCCTCCTATCGCGGGTTTCAAGGGAATTGCGCACGCGCGGATTATCGCATAGGCGGAAGGCCGGTTCAAGCCGGGGCCCCTTCTTTCCCCTTGCCGTAGGGGCGCAACGCGTTGCGCCCTTACCGTCACGCGGCCGGGGACGTTGGGGCGACGGCCCGTTCGTTGGGGG
>JASFLY010000054.1:0-5673 GCA_050117845.1 Candidatus Zixiibacteriota bacterium | reverse complement strand
GACTACCGTGGGACGTGCTTAACTACAACAACCCCGATCCCCAAAATAACCCGACGGTGTTCTACAACGTGGGACAGGACAACTACTTCGGCCTTCACCGCGACCTCGACAACGACGGCATCCTCGACACCATGGACATCTCGATGGTGGGTACGGTCGCCGGCCGGGATCTCATCGAGACCGACCTCGAAACGCTCAACTGCTTCCGCATCGAGTTGACGCAAACCCTGACGTTCCACCTGTCCCGACAGGGAGACGTGCAGGATATCTCCACGACGACGTACTGGATCGCGCCGTACTACGGCGTAACCAAAGTCGTGTTCTACGACGGCAGCCAGTACCTCGATCGCATCGACATGGACCTTAAAACATGGTGGTTCTTCGAGTAACGGCCCCCCAAGCTCCGACAAAACGAAAGCGAGGATTACAATGAAGATTACGCGCGTTCTATTTGTCATACTCGGGGCGACGCTGGTTACGGCCGTTGCGGCGTTCGCCGTCGGTTCCCATTGCACTTACGGGACGGCGGGCCTTTTCAGGACGTGGTCGGCCGACACCCTAAAAGTCCCGAGCCTTGACGTGACGATGTTCGCGGCCCAATACTGGAGTTACGACACGCCCGAGGGCGGCAACAACTATCTTTTGCCTTCATTCGGTTTATCCCTGTGCCCCATCAAATGGTTTGAAGTCGGCGGCCATTACCGGGGCGCGTTCCACTACCTCGAGCCGGTCGTCGAGACCAACACGTACGAATTCGGCGTCGCGGACGCCGGCCTGACCGGCAAGTTCCACGGCGTGGGCCAGGACCAGTTCTGGATGTCTCTGGGCGGCCTGGTGTACGTCGACGTCCCGACGGGAACGACCGAGGATTATACGACCATCAAAGAGGAATCCACCGACTGGATAACCGAGAGCCAGAACAACGTCGGCATTATGGCCCTCATGTCCAAGGATTTCCTCGATAAAATGATAGGCATCAACGCCAACGTCGGCTACGTCGTACGCAGCGGCGTCGCAAACGTCGAGACCACCAAGGGCATGTACACCAAGCGCGACCGGCCCAACTGGATCGCGTACGGCGTCGGCTTCGACCTCCGCCCGATTTCGGTGCTCTCGATTATAAACGAATACAACGGCTTCTTCAGCGAGAGTTACGACACGCTGACCGGCACCGACAAGGACCGGAACTTCGAGGTCACGCTCGGCTTCCGGACCAACGGTTACGACTTCTATCACTTCGGCCTCGCCGGCGCGTATCGCCTCTCGACGCAGGCCGGACCCGACTTCCGCGGTTACATCCAGTCCAGCATGGACATCCCCCTCACGCCGTCCGACCGCGACAAGGACGGCATCCCCGACTCCCGCGACCGCTGCCCCGACGACCCGGAAGACTACGACGGCTATATGGACACCGACGGCTGCCCGGATACCGATAACGACAACGACGGCATCCCCGACGCCGTGGACCAGTGCCCGAACGAGGCCGAGGATAAGGACGGCTTCCAGGACGACGACGGCTGCCCCGACGAGGACAACGACGGCGACGGCATCCCCGACGTCTCGGATAAGTGTCCGAACGAGGCCGAGGACTTCAACGGTTACGAGGACGAGGACGGCTGCCCCGAGGGCGGCGAGCCCGTCAAGGAACCGGAACGGCCCAAGGAAACCTCCTTCGTTCTCGAGGGCCTCAAGTTCGAGCCCAACAAGGCCGTCATGGTGCCGGGCGCTTATACGTCTCTCGAGAAGGCCGGCAAGATAATGAAGGACTATCCGGACATCAACGTCGTCATCGAAGGCCACGCCGCCTCCACCGGCCGGCCCGATTTCGAACAGAGCCTCTCGGGCGAACGCGCCGAGTCCGTCCGCAATTACCTCATCCAGACCTACGGCGTCGAAGCCAGCCGCATCCGCGCGGTCGGCTACGGCAGCACCAAGCCCATCGCCGACAACAACACCAGCGACGGCCGGGCCCGCAACCGCCGTATCGAGTTCAAAGTCGAGTAAGCGGAGTTAATCCCGATCAGTAAAAAAAGCAGGGTCGCCCGCAAGGGCGACCCTTTTATTCAACCGTTACCCTCGGCCCGGCCGAGGGGCGTTTTATTTTATCATCCCCAACAATAATCCCTCGAGCGCCAGGGCCACGTTGCTGTTGCCGTGCAGCGCGAGCGAGGCCGCGACGAGCGCGTTCCACATATGCTCCGGCGGCACCATGCCGCCGCCCTCGACCAGCGCCCTACTCCGCGCCTCGAGTTCCGGGAAGCGGAGCAGCTCCGGCACGCCGGCCTGCAAGGCCGCGAACTCGTGGTTGAGCTCGGCCCAGGCGCTCACCATCGCCAGCGCCTCCTCCCGGTCGCGGGTGACCTGCGCCGCCATCAGCGCCGCCGCCACGCCCCCTTCCGCCACGCCCTCGAGTAGCGTAAGCGCGGCGTCGAGGCGGGCCGCGTACTCCTCGCCCGGCGCGGCGAGGGCCTCGGCCAGGGTCCCCTCCGCCCGGGCCGCGGCCGCGGCCGCCCGCTCCGGCGGAAAGCCGTGCTCCCGCACGAGGGCGCTTTCAATCTCGGCCGCGCTCAACCGGGGGAAGTGGACCGTGACGCAGCGCGACACTATGGTCTCGAGGAGCTGGCGGGGGTCGTGCGACAGGAGGATGAACGTCGCCCGGCCGGGGGGCTCCTCCAACGTCTTGAGGAAGGCGTTGGCGGGCGCGTCGTTGCGATAGGTCATCTTTTCCGGCGCGACGACGAGCAGGACCTTGCGGCGGCTCTCGCTGGGAGGCCGGCCGGCTTCGGCCAGGATCTCGCGAACGCGGTCGATGTCGAAATGGGGGCCGTCGGCCTCGTAACGCCGGAAGTCGGGGTGCACGTCGGCGAAGACGCGGCGGCAGCTCGCGCACACGCCGCAGCCCTCGCCGGGCTTTTCCGGGCACAAGGCCGCGGCGCCGTAGGCGTAGGCCACCGCCTCCTTGCCCACGCCCGGCGGCCCGACGAAGAGGTAGGCGTGGGCCGGCTTGTCCCGCGCCAGCGCCCGCACCAGCGACTCGGCCACGCCCCGCTGATAGGGCAGGTCGGCCGTCGTCCAGCGTTGTACCGGCTTTTCGGTCACGGCGCCCATTCTACGAAACCGCGGCCTTCGGCGCAAGCGCCGCGTTTCCCGCGAATAAAAACCCGCCGGCGGGCCGGCGGGCGGTGTCGGTTCGCGTTATACACTATTAATTATAGTACGCCGTCGAGCAGCGGCTTGACGGCGGCGAAGACCTCGTCCTCGCTCCCGGCGGCGTCGACGACGCTTACTACCCCCGACTCTTCCCGGGCCAGCGCCAGGAAACCTTCGCGCACGCGCCGGTGGAACGCGACGTCGCGGGCCTCGATGCGGTCGTCAAACAAAGAATTTTGAGCCGAACCGCCGGGCCGTATACGCCGCATACCCGCTTCGACGTCCACGTCCAACAAGACTACCAAATCGGGCCACGCCGGCCCCACCGTCATCCGGCAGAGGTCCCGCAGGCGCCGTACGTTCTCTTCCGCCGAGCCGCCGCCCAGCTCCACGCCCAGGCCGTAGCCCTGATACGCCAGCGTGGAGTGGACGTAACGGTCGAGGAGGACGACGGCCCCGGCCTCGAGCGCCGGTTCCACCACCTCGGCCACGAGCTGCGCCCGGGCCGCGAGGTAGAGGAAGAGCTCCGCCCGGGGCGCCATGCCGGCGTTGCCGGGGTCGAGTAGAACGCTTCGGACCTGCTCGCCCACGGCGGTGCCGCCCGGCTCCCGGGCCACGACGACCTCGACGCCCGCTGTGCGGAGGTGGTCTTCCGCCCGGGCGAGTTGCGTCGTCTTCCCGGCGCCCTCGACGCCCTCGAAGGTTATAAGCTTGCCGCGCGGCATGATATCGACCCCGGTGGATCGGGGCTATTTGCGGGCGCCCGCCCCGGCCTTCTTGCCGGCCTTGGGGCCGCGCTTGCGCTTGGCTGCGGCCACGCCCACGTCCGGCTTGGCCGTCTTGTCGGCGGCGCGGTCGTTGTCCGGCCCCTTGCCGACGATGTAGTCCTCCACCATCCGACGGCACACGTCGTCCGGGAACTGCTCCGGCGGCGACTTCATGAAGTAGGAAGAGGGCGCGATGAGCGAGCCCGCGATGCCGCGGTCGAGGGCCAGCTTGGCGCAACGCACGGCGTCGATGACGATGCCGGCGGAGTTGGGGCTGTCCCAGACCTCGAGCTTGAGTTCGGCGTTGAGCGGAACGTCGCCGAAGGTGCGGCCCTCGAGCCGAATGAAGGCCCACTTGCGGTCGGTGAGCCAGGCCACGTAGTCGCTGGGGCCGATGTGGATGTTGTCGGCGCCGATGTCGAACGGCAGTTGCGACGAGACGGCCTGCGTCTTCGATATCTTCTTGGACTCCAGCCGCTCGCGCTCGAGCATGTTGAAGAAGTCCGTGTTGCCGCCGACGTTGAGCTGGTAGGTCCGCTCCAGCCGGACGCCGCGGTCGTTGTAGAGGTTGGTCAGGACGCGGTGGACGATGGTCGAGCCCACCTGCGACTTGATGTCGTCGCCGATGATGGGGAGGCCGCGCTTCTCGAATTCCTTGCGCCAGTAGTCCTCCTGCGCGATGAAGACCGGGATGCAGTTGACGAACGCGCAGCCGGCGTCGAGCACCTTCTCGACGTACCACTTCGTCGCCATCTCCGAGCCCACCGGGAGGTACGAGACGACGACGTCGCACTTGGTGCGCTTGAGGATCTCGACGATGTCGGCCGTCGGCCCCGGGGCCTTCTGGATGACCTGTTTGAGGTACTTCCCCAGGCCGTCGTGCGTCATGCCCCGCTCGACCTTGACGCCGGTCTTGGGCACGTCGGAGAACTTGTACGTGTTGTTGGGAGCGGTGAATATGGCCTGCGACAGGTCCTTCCCGACCTTGTTCTTGTCGATGTCGAACGCGGCGACGAATTCGATGTCGTGGATGTGATAACCGCCCAGGTTGACGTGCATGAGGCCCGGGATCTTCTCGTCCTCGGGGGCGTTCTTGTAGTACTCGACGCCCTGCACGAAGCTCGAGGCGCAGTTCCCGGCGCCGATAATACCCACTTTTACCTTGGACATATCATTTACCTCCTGCCTTCCGCGAATCGGCCGCACCGCCTTTGTCCCTTACGCCGGCAACCTCCTGCGCCACCGGGGGCGATACGGCCAATAATTTCTCATAATAATTTAGCCTATACATGCTTGTATATAACATATATAGCGTTAATTTCTACGAAGAATTAACCGCGAGGGAAGTAAGTAACATATATAAATCGGCAAGTCAATATAAATAATTTAAATAAGAAACGGCGGATTTTAAAGCGTGCCACCGGCATTTTATTCACACTAAAAGAAGCGGCGGATTTTATATCCGCCGCCCGCGGTAGTTCGGGACGGGAACGGCGGCCATAAAGGCCGCCGCTTCTACTTCGAAGAAATAAACCGGCCGCTTCAGCGGCCGGTGCCTAACCCGCCCGGCGTAAGCCGTCGGTTTCAACCGATGGCGTAAAATCACCCATTAAAAAAGGATTACCGAGGCCGCACCTGAAGGTACGGCCCTACTAAGTGCCACCGACATTCTTGTCGGTGTGGGGCGTGCCACCGGCATTCCTGCCTGTGAAACAACCGGTGGGGCCGACATTCCTGTCGGCCATTAGAGTGGCGT
>JASFLY010000053.1:0-5765 GCA_050117845.1 Candidatus Zixiibacteriota bacterium | reverse complement strand
GAGACGCCCCTGTTCGTCGATCAACGTTCGCGTCAGCAGGTACCTCCACGGCCCTTCTTCGGCTGCCGCAGCCGCCGCGGTTACCGCCGCCGCCAGGATTAATATTGAAAAAACCCGGCCGCGCCAAACGTCCATCCTTCTCAACGTAGTCCTCCTCTCTATATAGCACACCTATTCCTAACCTCCCGTTTACGATCTTCGCGTATTCGGTATTATATCACGTTCGGCGATAATAGTCGACTAACGAATCGTTATATTATCGTAAGCTTTAACCGGCACCACAAATTAAAACCGGAGGCGTATGCCTCCGGCTTATCGGGTAAGTATTGGCTATTACTGAGGCGGCGCGCCGCCGAGGCCGACAAGGCCCCGCGGCGCCTCCCCTTCGACGTAAAACAACTCGTACCCGTGTCTCAATCGGTACGGTTCGCTTCCTGTCGGTTCGGTCGGCAACGGGAACGGCTCGCCGTACGTTCCGTCCAGGTACTTCGTAACGATGCGGACGCCGTTCTCCTCCACGTCGAGTTCGGGAATGTAGACTATCGCGTCGCGGCCGTAACAATAAACGTACTCGGCCGTAGTATTCTCTATTACCACCTTGCGGTAATCCCCCGTATCGCCGGGTTTTCGAATGTAGTAAACGACACCACAACTTGAGCCGCAATCCTCGACTCCGAGGGCGTAATTCAACGGCCCCTCACCCGGCACCGGCGGCCCAAGCGGCGGGTCTACCGGATACCAATCCCTTCGCGGCGGCTCGA
The DNA here is from genome assembly GCA_050117845.1 of Candidatus Zixiibacteriota bacterium. GTDB lineage: Bacteria > RBG-13-66-14 > B26-G2 > WVWN01 > WVWN01 > WVWN01. The sequence goes on along the minus strand of JASFLY010000053.1, from coordinate 5,004 downwards.
AACCCGACGGTTTTAACTCCCCGGTCACCAGATCGTAAAAACCGTATATCGTTGTCCGGCCTTCGGGGAGCCATTCGTCGTAATTAACGTATAACGCGTTCTCTCCGGCGATGCCGTGAAAAGCCAAGTCCCTGTCCAACTCGGCTAATTCCTCGACTCCGCTCTCCGGGGCATAACGGTAAAAGATCGTCCATAATTGCGGGTCGGCCCCCTCCTCCGAAACGACCGAGAAATGGCGGCAGAGGTAAAAAACCTCTGACTCCGGCGCGGGGATGATAAACGGGTCGTCGTGTCTACGGTAGCGGTCCTCGAAAACGACTTCGTACTCAAGGCCCGGCCTCAACGGAACCTTACAGAAACGGACCACGTCTCCATCCTTTTCCTCTATCGCACCTGTAATAAGTGCGTAATCCCACGTCGGGTTCGGTATAACCGCACGGACATCGAAACCCGGCTCGAATTCGTATACCGCTTCGTAGCTACGGGACACCAAATCCCCCATGTACAAGGTCATGTTGAGACGCCCCTGTTCGTCGATCAACGTTCGCGTCAGCAGGTACCTCCACGGCCCTTCTTCGGCTGCCGCAGCCGCCGCGGTTACCGCCGCCGCCAGGATTAATATTGAAAAAACCCGGCCGCGCCAACCGTCTATCCTTCTCAACGTAATCCTCCTCTCGACGCGATTCGTTAACGACGTTACTCCCTCACCGTTTAATAGCGGTAAGTAGTATACGACGTTAATCGGTTTTCGTCGAGGGAATATACCGAGAGGAACGTTCGGCACGGCCGGGTTGTTACGGGGAGTTACATCATTGAGGTTTCCACACCTCGACGCCACCCCTTACTTTCGATATGTACCTGTCGACCTTATTGTCGTCATATAGCGCGACGAGTATGCGGCGGACTTTTTCCATACCCCCTACGCTTCGGGCCTTGAGAACCACTTCGCCGAGGGTCGCGGACGCTTTACCATCCTTTGAGTGCCGCGCGTTCTCCCGGCACGCCTCGACCAAAGCCCGATAAACGGCTTCCTTGTCCTCCTCGGAAATATCGGAAGCGCCTTGCCGGGAGAACCGTAATTCCCCTCCGGGCATGGCCACGGGCGAACGCGTTCCGTAGCGCCGCGACGTCATCTCGACCGCGGCCTTGGGCGCGTTTGATTCCCCCGCCGGCACGTAGAGTTCGCCGGCGCGCTCCACCTTCCCCGTTTGCCGCAGGTACTCGAGGCACGCCCGCACGACGTCCTCGGGGAAGCCGGCCGCAGCCGCGACGTCCGCCGCTTTGCACCCGGCCTTTTCCTCTACGTACGCCTTCGATAATGCCTCCCACACGGCGCTTAACTCCTTGGTCTTGTATTCCCTCTCCATTTGTCCTCCTCAAATAACATGTGTTGGTGGTCGTCGGCGAATAAGGGCGTACTCCCCCCTATGCACCGTTTCCTTTATCCCCCCCGCCCCCGTGCCGGTGGTCCATGAGCGCGTTGCCCGCGATGTAGGCGGCGGCGAGCGAACACGCCGCAGCAAATACGCCGACCGTGTGCTCCCGTAACCAGTCGAAAGGCCCGAAGGCCGGCAAGACGAACGCCGCGACGATACCCGCCGCGACGCCCATCACAGCCAACACGAACTTCCGTGACTTGTAGCGTTTCACGTCATCCTCCCAAAAGACTCAACAACGCCACCACCACCGACGCCAGCGCCATTATTAACGCACTGCCTATCATCGCCCGCGCCCGCGAACTCAACTCGTTTCGGTTGCACCGCTCCCGGCAGCGGTTGTCGATGACCGCGATGTCCGCCGCGTGCCGGTGGACCGTTTCGGCCATACGCTCGGCGCCGCGCCGTAGTTCGCACAGGTCCTTACGCATACCCTCGAGCATCTCGCCCACGCGGCCGCGCCAGGCGGCGGCCTTCATCTCGCTCCAGTTGTTGTTTTCCGCCTTATCCCTCTTACCCTCTTTCGGCATTTTACCCTCCAGCTTATCGAGTTAGGACGTATAGCCGCATGTCCGAATATCCGTGATTTGACGTACCTTTTAATCACCTTGACTTAGTTAATTAAGCGTGGTATAGAATTACTATACATACACGTCAACGAGGGTTCTTCCGGAGTGGAGGTACCATGGCCAAAGGGCTAATCCCGCTTTTCCTGACGGCGTCGATTGTACTGGCCGCCGTCCCCGCCGGCGCCACCATCGGCTCCCTGATAAGTTCGTTCGATATCCCCGCTAGTTATTACGGATACGGTATCCTAGCACAGGGAAATTATATCTATCTTTCAGGTGACCTAACGTACGGCGACTATCTATTAACGTACACTCATTCGGGTTCGTTAGTACGGAGCCGGGCCATCGACCCCGGCAATAGTTCACCACTTTACGGCGGCTCCCGTACTCACCTCGGCGAGGGGTACATAGCTCTAATAGACGGGAATACGAACTACTTAAAAATCTTCTCCATCGCGAACGGCGGCGCGCCTGTCGCTTCGTTCAGTACTAACTCCGGACGGTGGAACGTCTTCTGGGACGGCGAGTACTATTATCTAAATCGTACCAGCCAAGCAGGGGTTTTCATCCGCCGCACGACTATCGGCGCCTATGCGGGGACCTGGACCTGCGCCGGGTGGCCCTCCGGTATGACTCTTTGTATGGGCGCGGCGTACGCGCAATACGGCAATAACGCCGCCGGCCCGTACTTCGTAGCCGGGGCTGGTAATCCCAACCAACCTTGCTGCATGACGACATTTCCGGGCGGTTCCCTCGTTGCGACGTGGTCGCGGCCAAGCCCGTACTTATCGCATATTTCTTACGGCGACTCATCCAATCCGTCTACGTACGGTGCGGCGATATGGGGTACGACGTCGAGTCCGTACGAAGTGTACGAGATAGATATCGACGCCCGTGGCGCATCCCTAATAATGCCCTCCTCCCTCGGTAAAATACGGGCAACTTACCGCTGAAGTTTTATGCTTACCTTTCCTACGACGCGTAGTAGTATCCCCTCACGGACATAATTACGTCGCCGGCGTCGCCGTCTCCGCCGCCGCCGGTAGAGACCGGCGCTTGGATATACGAAGTACATTCGTGTACCGTTTCCTCGTAATTGGTAACGTGATTTGCGCCTGACGTCTCTCCATCACTTATCTCTACCTTTATACCGTTCGCCGTCGTGTCGTCCACGCAAAGCCGGAACTCGTTAGGGTCTGGGGAAGGCGGCGTCAAACAACTGGCCGCGGCCTTGAGCATCAGGTATCCGCCGGCTGCGCCCGGCATCTGGTACCTACCGCCGGTTATGTTCATAGCCTCCATACTGGTGCTGTCGGCGAGGTCGAAATCCGAGAAGTCCCAGCGCATCTCGCGCCAACCGCTAGAGGGCTTGAATTTGAGCGGGAACTCGCCGACGTGCAACATCGCGTTATCTACTCTAATATCAAGTTGCGCAGCCTCGTCGTTGAGGATCTTGAAGTAGACCTGCCGGGCCTCCTCCCGAATCTCCTTGTAGATTGAGAAGCGACGCATCTCGGTCGTAAGCGGTTCCACCACGACCGTAGTCTCGTCCGGACTGTCTGTCCCGTCGTAGTCGCCGAGGACTAAAGTTACCGGCGCACTCGACGTCTGCTCCATTATTAAATCTACGGACGCGCATACCTTCGAACCGCGAACTAAGCCCACCAGAATATTCTCGTTCGCGCACGTCTCGGCACAGGAAGAATCGGTTATAATGCCGAGGTACTGGCCGAAGGCGGCATTCGCATCGAGTACGGCGTGGCAGATTCTATAACCGTTGCCCGGAGCAACGTCACTACTACCGTACGTAGCTGAAAGCGTTGCGGCCCCCTCAGCGAACCAGCCGTCCGGTTGGGCCGATGAATCACCCAATGCCCACCGCTCGAAGCCGCCGTTGTAGAAGAGGTTGTCCTGGGTGGTGTCCATGAGGATACGGGCGGCGTCCTCGTAGGGGCTGATGGAAAAGCCGAAGCACTTGTCGCCCAAGTTCACCTGCGCCCGAGCGACGTAGAACTCGACCGGCCCGGTATTGGAGCGGACGTACGCCTTGACCTCGCTCGTACTCGGCCCTATTTGTTGGGTAACGGTAATGGTGGTCCACTCGTCCGCGGCGATGGCGGGCGTGGTCCCCGAATAGGTCGTGTCGTCCTCCAGAAACCCTATTTCCAACGAATTCTCGACGCTGGTCTTGACGCGGAAGGACGCGGCGACGTCCTTGCCAGCCAGGATGCCGTCGGCGAAGTTGGGGCTGAGGTCCAACAAGATTCCTTCGTTCGACCCCCCGGCCTGGACCCTCTGCGCGCAGGCGGAGCCGTCGGTGTGCTCCGAGGCGGACACTATTTCGTACTCCTGGGCGGAGGAATCCTCCGTTATTTCGACGCGGAAGAGGAGGTTGTGCTGGTCGCCGTAGTGCTCCAGCGAGCCGCCGGCCAGGAGGTTGACGGCGCTGTCGGACATAACCGCGGACTCGCCGGCGATGGCGTCGGAGTCGACGATGCCGGCGTTCAGGAACCCCGTCGTGTCGAGCGCGACGTCGATGCGGTCTTTCACGCCGTCCACGTAGTCGGCGAGCGTCCCGCCGTCGTGGTATATATCGGCGGCCGAGAGGGCGCCGTCGGCCTCGTCGGTCGTTATCAGCCAGTCGGCCGGGAGCTTCATCTTGGTCGGGAAGAGGAGGACGTGCAGGTCGTCGATGAAGGGCGCGGCCGAGTAGTCGGAGATGCCGGAAGCGACCGGGTTCTTGAGTTCCGAGTCGGTGAAAACTATGTAGCAGTCGGACCCGCTCACGGCGACCGTCGTCTCCCACACGTTGGAGGCGCCGTAGTAGATTAGCGCGTACCAACCGTCGTCGCACACGTCGCGCTCGCCGCCGTCGGCCGCGAGCCATATCTCGCACGTCGTCGACGTGGAGTTCTTGTCCACGCAGGCCGTCCCCCGGATGTAGCGCGCCCCCACGGCGTCGCAGATGTCCTCGTAATTCTGGTTGAACTCGTCGGCGT
>JASFLY010000052.1:0-5812 GCA_050117845.1 Candidatus Zixiibacteriota bacterium | reverse complement strand
TTTACCCACCGTCGCGCCGTAAGCGAAGAGGTCCCCCGCGAGGTAGATGTCCCGCTGGACGCCGGAGAAGGGTCTCCCGGCGGCGGTTAGATTCTTGGTCACGTTGACGACCTCGCCCGTCGCGAAGTCGGCCCGGAGGACGTCGCCGGCCTCGAGGCCCAACGCCGCCATGTCCGGACACTCCACCAGCGGCCACCCGGTGTTGATGGCGTTCCGCTTGTAAATCGCGCCGAACGAAACGCCGACCACCCCCGCGACGCCGAGCGCCCGGAAACAATCCACGGCCTGCTGGCGGCTCGAGCCCGCGCCGAAGTTCACGCCCACGGCCAGTACGTCCCCCGGCCGGACGCGGGAGGGGAAGTCCTCCCAGCCGGCCAGATTGCCGAAGGCGTACTGCCCCATCTCCTCTATGTCGGTGACGGCCAGGTGGGCGTTGTGGTAAATCTGGTCGGTGTCGACGTCGTCGATATACTTGCCGGCCGCGTCGACGATGGGCCACACGCGCCCCTCGAGCATCATTGGTTTATCCACGGACGACCTCCCGGGGATCGGCGATCCGGCCTTCGAGCGCCGAGGCCGCAGCCGTCGCCGGCGAGCACAGGTACGTTTCCCCGGCGCCCTGCTTGCCCGGGAAGTTGCGGTTCGACGTGGACACCTGGACCTCCCCGGCGCCGGTCATGCCAATCTGCCCCTGGGCGCAGCCGCCGCACCCCGGATTCGACACGACGAAGCCCGCGTCGAAGAGCGCCGCCACTATCCCCTCCGCCATCATGTTCGCGAAGACGCGCCGCGTGGCCGGAACGGCGTAGGCCACCACCCCCGGCGCGAGGGTCCGGCCGGCGACGACGTCGCGCACCGCCCGGAAGTCCGTGAGCCGGCCGTTGGTGCAGGACCCGAAGAAGGCCGAGCCGATGGCCTTCCCGGCCACCTCCGCTACCGGCTTGACGTTCGCCGGGCTCGGCGGACAGGCGACCAGCGGCGGCAATGCCCCCACGTCCACCTCGTACTCGGCCTCGTACGAGGCGTCCTCGTCCGCGGCGACGGCCTCCGGCCGAACGCCGGTGTACCGCGCGCACCAGTCCAGGACCGCCTCGTCTGGCGGAATGAGAATGGCGAACGCTCCCAGCTCCGTCGCCATCGACGCCACCGTTATGCGCTCGCACGGCGTCAAGGCGTCCACCGCGGGGCCGTACAGCTCCACCGCCCGGCCCAGCAGCGTATTGGAGCCGAACTCCCGGAGCAGCGCCAGCGCGAGGTCCTTGGCCGTCGTGGGCCACTCGTACGCGCCGGTCAGGTCTATCCGGACGGACGGCGGAACGTCGAGCCAGGTCCGGCCCGTGCGGAAGGCGAACGCTATGTCGGCGTCCCCCATCCCCTGGCCCAGCGCGCCGATGGCCCCGGCGATGTTCATGTGGCTGTCGGTGTTGACGACCGTGCTTCCCGGTATCGCCAGCCCCTCCTCCATCAGGACGTGGGAGCCGATGCCGGCGTCCACGTCGAATACCCGTATGCCCTGCCGGCCGGCGAAGTCGCGGCAGCGCTGCTGGTTGTTGGCGTAGGGGATGTTGTTGGCGGGGACGACGCAGTCGAAGGTGAAGAAGGTCCGGGAGGCGTCGGCGACGGCCTGGCCGGGGAAGTGGCGCTCGAAGTTCCCCGCGACGTTCGCGCCGCCGAAGTCCCGGGCGGCCCGGACGTCGAGGTCGAGCCACACCGTCGCGCCGGGGTGAACCTCGTCGCCGGTGTGAGCCGATATTATTTTCTCTAATAGGTTACGAGACAAGGCATCCCCTGCGTCGTCGGCCTAGAACGAGAAAGTCGGGCCGAACATAATGTACGGCGACCCGGCCTCTAACGTCCCCAGGTATTCGTAATCGTTGCCGACGCGGCTTATAAAATACCAGCCTTCCTCCACGGCGCCGGCCTCGATCGTGAAACCGGTCTTGTCCGTGATAGCCAAATTCCCTTTACCGCGAATAATGCGGCGACTGGCGAAGAAACCGTCCGGCCCGACGACCTTCGTTCCCTGGTAGAAATAACCCAAGTCTAAAAAGCTGCCCGTTTGGGAACCCACGATTCGCAATCCCAAACCGCCGCCGAGGGAAAGGGCGAAATCGGAATCGCCGCTCCCGTAAATCGCGGGTAAATCCAAACCGTACTTCATCTGCCAAAAACCGAGACTCGGCGCGGCGTATATCCGCAACGGTTCCGACGTGAAATAAATCGGGACCCGGTTTTCTAAACCCATAACCGAATTACTGGCGACCGTCCCGTTATAGCGCCGGTAGCTAAAGGCCGCTTCGTACGCGGCGGTAGAACCGGGGGCCCTGAAATCGACGCCTATCATGGGCCCGCCCTTCGTGGACCCGCCGGAGGCCGAATAACCGCTATACGCATTACTCCCCAAAGCCCAACCACCCACTAAAAAATCAAACCCGATGTTGTCGCCGAACGCACTTGCGGCCAAACACAACGACATTACAACGGCAACGATAATCCGCATCTTAACCTCCTGGTATCGATTATAATGATGTTCCACTCATTCCCTTTCCAATCTCTTCTTACCGACCTTCGAAACGTATAGGTACTACTCCCGGGTCGCGACCTCGTTCCCCGTGGCGAGCGTGCCGGGGATGGCCCATTCGCCCGAGAGCGAGCCGTCGTCGCGGGCCTCGTAAAGAACGACGCCGTAGCCGTCGCCCATCTGATACCCGACGGCCAGGGAACTCTCGCGCGCCAGGCCGACGCCCGCGGCGCCCAACCGCCCGTCGAAGTACCACTCCACGCGGTACAGGTCGCCGGTGCGCGTGATAATCAACTTGGCCTCGTAACCGGTCTCCCCGCCCGGATTCGTCCCCCGGGCGGCGTAGGTCCCGCTAAAATCCATGGTGCCTCTCCCGCGTCGTTGAGCGTTACCTCTTCTTGAGTTTCTCCGTACCGACCCTGGTGCCGCCCTGGCCGGTCCAGGTCCCGTCGAGCGACCCGTCGGCCTTCACGGTGTACGCCACGACGCCGTACCCGGCGGCCGATACGAAGCCGACGACGAAGGTATCCCCCTTCAAAATGCCGACGCCCTCGTAGCCCCGTACGCCGTCGAAGTGCCACACGACGTCGTAGACCTTGCCCCGGGGCGTTATCTCAACCTCGCAGATATAGCTGCCGCCGTCCGGGTTGGTCCCCGAGCCGCCGTAGGTCCCGCCGAGCGTCCCCGCCGGAGCCGTACTCTCTCCTCCGACGAAGGGCAAAGGGGAATCGGGTGACTTCTTGAATTGTTCCAGCTTTTTGCACGCAATGGGCACGGCCGCGACGGCCAGTGCCACGAATGCCAACACCCAGCGCTTCATCGCATTTACCCCCGGCCGTTTATTTTTTCTTCAAGACCTCTTTGCCCAGGTCCTCGAACCCGGGCGCGGTCCATACGCCCGAGAGCGAGCCGTCGGCCCCGACCTCGTACACGACGACGCCGTAACCCGCCGACGAGGCGTAACCCACGCAGAACAGGCCGTTCTTCATGATACCCACGCCGGCGTAACCCAAAGCGCCGTCGAAGTACCACTCCACGGAGTAAGCCTCACCCGTGCGCGTTATGGTCACGTCGCACTCGTACGACCCGCCGCCGCCCGGGTTGCTGCCGGCCCCGGTGTAGGTACCGGCGACGTCCGCGAAGGCCCCGCCGGCGAACGTGAAAGCCATTACCATGATGGCAACCTTCCTCATTTTCTACCCCCTGCTTGAAAAAGTCAGCGCCACTCGACTTCGGGCGCGCCCCGGCCTATGGCGCGCTGGTATTTATGTTTGGGATAACCGAGGGCGATGGCCGCGTATACGCCGTGCCTCTCCGGGATACCCAGGGCTTCTTTTATCTCGTCGCTCCGCTCGGCCGCGACCGTCAGCCAGGCGATGAAACAGGTCCCGAGGCCCATGGCCGTCGCCATAAGCACGAGCTGGGCCGCGGCGTAGTAGCTCGTCTCCCGCGGCATGACCGTCGCCACCGGCGCGTGCAACACGAGGACGACCGGCGCGTGGTGGAAGAGGTCGTCGTGGCCGCCGTCGGCCGCGTCCACCAGCCGCTTCATGTCGTCCACCATAGCGTACGCGCCCTCCCGGTCCTCCCGCCCCGCGACCGCGCCGAAGACCGTGCGCAGAATGGGGTTCTCGAGCCGCCGGGCGGAAGTCCGATACCATTCGATCGTCTCTTTGCGGACCTTCTTCAGGGCCTTGGCGTTGGCCAGCGCCGAAACGTGTACCGGCCGGAGGTTGTGGGCGCTGGGGTAGGAGGAGAGGGCCCGCCGCACGAGCTCCTCGACCACGTCGGCCGGGACCTCTTTCTCCTTGAAGACGCGGACCGAGCGCCGCGCCCGCATCAGCGTCTCGACCGACGCCGCCGTGGGGACCTTGCGGGCGCCCAGGCTTTTGACCGTACCCTCGGGGTACGCGCCGTGGGTGATGGCGTCGTCGGGGCAGAGCGCGACGCAGTGGCCGCAGGAGATGCAGCGCGTCGGGTGCGCGACGACCGCGACGCCCTCCATGATGTAGACGTCCTGGGGACAGGTCTCGACGCAGATGTTGCACGCCGAGCATTTATCCGGGTTGACCGTGATGGCCGGCGGCTGGGGCGCCGCCGTTTCTTTCGCTGTCATATCTCGTTCCGGGTAGGGGCGAACTGGTCGCCTTGGGAGTAATTAGATAGGTAGAGTAAATACCGCGATACTTCTTACAGCCTCCCCGCCACCGCCTCCGCCATTTCGAGGGTGGTGTTCGAGCCGCCCATGTCGTAGGTGCGGACCTTCCCCTCCGCGATGACCGCCGCGATGGCCCCCTCCAGCGCCGCCGCCTTCTCGGCCTCGCCCAGGTGCTCCAGCATCATCCGCGCCGCCAGGAGCGTGGCCGTCGGGTTGACCTTGTACTGGCCCGTATACTTGGGCGCCGAGCCGTGGGTGGGTTCGAAGACCGCGTAGTCGTCGCCGATATTACCGGCGCAGGCGAAGCCGAGGCCGCCGACGAGCTGGGCCGCCTCGTCCGAGATGATGTCGCCGAACATGTTCTCCGCCACCAGCACGCCGTAATCCTGCGGGTTCTTTATAAGCCACATCGCCATGGCGTCGATGTTCGTCTCCCGGAGGTCGATGCCGGGGAACTCGGCCGCGACGTCGCGGGCGGTGCGGACCATAAGGCCGCCGGTCTCGCGCAGGACGTTCGGCTTCTCGACCACGGTGACGGTCTTGCGGCCCGTCTTCTTCGCGTGTTCGAACGCGGCCCGGACGATGCGGTCGCACGCCTTCCGCGTCATGATACGCGTCGAGATGGCGAGTTCCTCCGGGGGAACGCCCTCGAACGCGGCCATCTTCTTGTGGTTGGCCCGAAGGCACTCTATCACTTCCGGCGGCACCGGGGACCACTCCACCCCGGCGTATAGGCCCTCGGTGTTCTCGCGGAAAATAACGAGGTCCACGTCGTCGCGGTAGTTGAGGGGGTTGCCGGCGTAGGCCTTGCAGGGCCGCATATTAACGTAGAGGTCGAACTCCTGGCGCAGGCGGACGATGGGCGAGAAATAGACGCAGCCTTTATCGGCCAGTTCGGGCGAAAGTTCCCGGGCGGCCTCGTCCTTGGGCTTCGACGTAATGGCGCCGAAGAGGGCGCAGTCCGTCGTACGGAGAAGCTCTTTCGTGCGGTCGGGAAGGGCGTTGCCCTCCGCGCACCAGAATTCCCAGCCGATGTCGCCGGGCACATATTCCGCGTCCAGCGCCAGCCGGTCCAGGACCAGCCGCGCCGCTTCCATAACTTCTACCCCGACGCCGTCGCCGGGCAACCAAGC
>JASFLY010000051.1:0-7443 GCA_050117845.1 Candidatus Zixiibacteriota bacterium | reverse complement strand
GGTGCTACCAGGGGGTGGATGTGAACTAGTCGCTACGGGCTACGAAGAACTCGATGTGGGGGGTGGCAACGTACCGGGCGAAACTTGTAACGACGTGGACGACATTATGTTTAACCCGGTTAATTGGCGACCGTGGAAAGTGGACCCCGAGTTCTCGTATTATAACGGCCAACGTTATATTTCTTCGTTTACGGTTACGACCGAAGACGGGACTACGTATATATACGATAAATGCTTATGGTCGCAAGTAAAGGTAGGCCACGTACATATTGATTACGGACTCGAAGACGAGTATCCATACGCCGATTTATACGATAATCCGAGACCTGAGTGGTGGCCTAACTACGGAGAGGCTAATTATCCGCCTGCACCGTATATATGGTATCTAACCGAGATTCGGAGTCCAGATTATGTAGATGCTAATAGCAACGGATTTGCTGACGACGCGGATAAAGGAAACTGGGTACGCGTCACTTACGACGTGTTCACGGGGAGTAACCCTAAAGACCCCGCGAGCGGTTACGAGTATTGGACGCGTTGCGAAAGCTACGTTCGAGTCATAACCCAAATACATCCTAGCCAGCCGCCTTTTTATCAGGATATATTACGTCAGAATAGGACGTTTATACATATGGCGGTTATCGATGAGGTTGAGACGCCGACCCATATAGCCGAATTCACGACTTCTTATCGAGGGTACGCCGACGCGGTAGCTTGGACCCAGGTGAACGGGCATAAGCATCCCAAGAAATTGGATAAAATAATACTAAGGTCTAAATACGGCGCCGGTGAAAGGGTGAGCGAGGTAGGATTTTCTTATTACCCCTATAATCCCTACAATCCGAGTGAAGCTCTCGCTTTCGACGAGCACCCGGTTACGGAGAATTGGGGTAATAATCCAGGCGGAAAACTCGTACTCAAGGACGTAAGGGTTTTCGGTAAAGACGGCGTAGCTAGTCTACCGCCATACCATTTCGATTACTACGGATTTGGGACAGCTTACCGCCAATACTACACTTCTTGTCCGGAAAACCGAGACGAATGGGGACAAGGCGATTGGGGTTTGAAAAAGATAACGGTCCCGACCGGAGGGGAACTTGAGATCACCGAGGAAAATTGCAAATATAGTTATATACAAGACTATAAGACGTTAATTGAACCGGCCGACGCCCCACGCCGAGTCCAGAAGTTAATCTATAGGACGAACTTCGACGGCGGTACGGATACGCGTATGGATTTCCGGGAAGTAGGTTATACATACGGGGCCGGGGTCGCTCTCGACGGCCCAAAAGGTAAACCGCACCGGTATTGGACATCGGCAGGATTGTATTCCCTCAGCAACTACGTTGGTTATGAAGAGGTCCGAGCTACCACATACCAAAAGTTCGCGTGCGGCGACGAACCGCACCCTAGCGGATGGGACGAATCGAAAACAGTTAGAACGAATTATATCACGGCAAAGGAGGTGCCGGATCAACCGGACGGTACTACGACGGAGCCTGTATACCGTTTTACGAGTAACGAATGGAAGAGGGGCGTTCCCGAATCGATAACATCGGCGGATGGTTACGTCAATTACCTATATAACAACCACGAAATGTGGACATACGAGGGTAATTATATCGACGAAAACGAAGAACCACAGACTTATACGATAACGTCTGGGTGGAAAAGACTAGCTTCAAAAGAAGCTACGGTAGATGGGGTTAGCGAGAAAACCGTTTATTGCCACTATCCGCCTTCAAACCCGAATACGGAAGATTGTAAGGACTGCAACGGCCTTCCCCGGCAAATTGAAGTTTACCGGGATACCTCCGGCGAGATGGACCCGGGCGAAGCTTGTAAAAATACCGGCGCCGAGGCCGTAGGGGACCTTGCCGTAGCCGCAGGCGAAGTAATCGGCGGGGCGATATGCAATACGGTTAAAGGGAACACTGGCGTTGACGCCGCCGCATCCGGATTGAAAGACGAGGGAACGCGAGTCGCGTCGGGCCTATGGGGCGATTTCCTGGATAACCTCTACGGGTGGGAGAAAGTCCGGACTACTTTTATTACGTATGCGTACGACCAGACCGGTAACGACCCTTACGACGAGATGTGTTATTACGATAAACACATGATGTCGCAAAGGTACCGGGTATCGGTAGAGGATAGCGACGACAATTTAGTTTCCCGATCAGAGATACACTACGCCGACTTCGATAGCGGCGTTGACCTCTGGCGTATATACCCGGACGAAAGTTGGTCTTGGCTCGATATAAACGAGGACGGTTTGATCCAATCGAATGAGGAAATTACGTCAACGTTTCAAACTTACGACGATTACGGGAATTTAAAGGAGGTAATAGATCCGCTGGGGAGACACTCGTATACGAATTATCCCTCGACTTATAATTATTCATTGCCGACGTGGTTTAAAAACGCGGCCGACCACGAAACTACGGTGGAATACGACCCTATCCAGAGTACGGTTACAAAAGTAACCGATCCCAACGGACTGGAAACTAGCTATAAGTACGATAATTTAGCGCGCCTTACCGCCGTATGGTACCCCAACCGCCCGCGAGCACCGGGAACGGAGGATACTCCATCCGTAAAGTATAAATATAACTGGGCTCTGAATTCGCGCGGCCTGATCGACTTGGACCAGCCGTGGATTGGGGTAAATTGGATTCGTACTGCTAAACTTATGGAAATACCGGATAATACGAGGTACGAATGGACCACGTCGTTCTATAATGGGTTAGGGGAACTCTTCCGTACAATAAAGCATTATAACGCGCCTTTATTGGACCCGGTAAACGAGGAACCGGTCGAAGGTTACTGGGAAGGGATTTATTCCGACGTCGAGACTAACTCCTTGGGCGTTGTTGGCCGCAAATTCGTTCCTTACGAAGCCGATAATTGGAACCTCTCCGGCGCAACCGGCAATCGCGCCATCCGGGTACCGTTCCCGCTGAATCCTAGTCTCCTCGAGAACGAATACCGGCCGTTTTGGGAGACTATATACGATTTGAACGGGTTGGGTAGACCCCGGGCCTCCGAAATTTACCAGCCGACTTGCTTTTATAACGTCAATAACGGCCTTTACAATACGACCCGGGTCGAACGGATACGTTACGACGCGGAAGTCAATTCGGGTATTTATAATTATACCGCGGACGCGGCACTACGCACGGTCGAAGCTTGTAATGAAGAAGGACGGGCCGTTAAGAAGTATTACGACTCGCTAGGCCGTCACGTTTTAACGTACGAGGGCGCGTCGTACGACCTTTCAGGGGGATGGGGAGTAACGCCGACTCAAGCGTATTCGGCCATAACGAAGTTTTACTACGACGACCAGGACCGGATAACGTCGAGCCTTCCGGCAAACGCGGAAGCGCCGTTCCCTTGCGGGTTAGAAACCTATTATACGTACGATACGCTTTCTAGAATGACGTCGGTTCAGGACGGCGACCGAGGCTTATTGGAATACGGCTACGACGTCGTCGGCAACCTGGTTTCTTTCCAGGACCCCGAATTACGTAATGATACGCAGTTCTTGATGTACACCTATGACGGCTTAAACCGAGTTACTTCCGAGTTCATTTATACCCAAGGGGGGCCGGCGGATCTAGATAGCGCCCGCGGAGATACTGGGTGTACTTTTAGTGCGGGGTTCGATTTATTCGGTGGACAGGTCCCCGTATACGATAACTCCAAAAATAAATCAGGTAAAAAAGGAAACGACGGGAAAGCCGTTACGGATACCGCGATAGGTAAAGCTATCGGCGGTTTATTCGACGACCTGGCAGCCGGCGTCAATATCGTTTACCATTACGACGAGTATCCCTCCGGCGAGCCGGAGGACGGCGGATTCGACGAATATGCCGAAGTGTATCCCGTCGGTAAGTTAACGTGGACCGAGGACCGTATAGGGAAGAAGTTCTTCTATTACGATATTATGGGGCGGGCCGTCGCCCGCGTTTCCGACCGGTGTTACTTCGACAATCAGGTATTGGCGCACGAGTATTGTTATAATCTCGGCGGCCAATTAACGTCGGAGATATACCCGACCGGAACCGAAATAAATTACCAATACGACGCCATAGGGCGGTTGATAAATATCCCGGGCGTATACGGTAACGGCGACGTAGGCGTACCGACGGGCGGTTCCGGTACCGGTATGGACCCGGGAGTAGAAGCGCCGGGTTCCGCCGGCTTCGGCGTCCCGTCGCGGATATCTCCGTCTTTGAAAGCGCGGCGGGAGACTACTAAACGTAATCCCCAAAACAATACCGAATACCTGATGGCTGGTATTAATCCTCTCCTTGACGAAGGGTCATACCAAGGCTTTATATACGACGACAAGGGACGACTACAATATATCCAACCTAACAACGGCCGGAAGACTACGTATTGCTACGAAGACCTGATGGAGCCGGGATACGAAGTACTACATAAGATTACGTTCGATATGCCCGGCGCTACCTATATTAACTACGAGTACGATTACGACGATAGTTACAATATAACCGAAATACGAGACAACGCCTCGGGGGCCGAATACGGCCGGATCAGGACGTTCGTATATGATTCGTTTAACCGCCTTACCGATTATAACGTTGATTGGGATGACGGCGGTTTATTAGACGGTACCGGCGTTTTAAAGGGAACCGGGCTCGGTACTACCGGGGCTAGAGCCGGATCCGGCGGCGGATTTGACGAGGAATCGCCGTTCCCGCCGTACCAATTCTACTACACGTCCGATATCCACTACGATTACGACGCCGTGGGTAACCGTACGGCTGAAAGCCGGAACTTGGGGACACCCCAATACTATACTTACCATGCCTCGTATAAAAACCGGCTCTTGGGCGACCCCTACGGCAATTCTTATACTTACAACGCTAACGGCGCCGTTGCTACAAAAGAACGGTCCGATTCAACCGTGTTTACCTATTCCTATGATTACGCCGGCCGCTTGGTTAGAATCGAAAGGGCGGACCCGGTAGGAGATGGGGATAACGAGGGATCCACGGGTGAAGCGCCCCCTGACGAAACGTCGCCGACCCCGCCGAGGGATCGGTACGGCCCCGAACCGCCGGCTCGGGCTAGCGTCGCTTCCGGGCCTCGCCCTTCGACCTTAGGTGGAACGGATCCAGACGGCGATTCGCTTGATTATCTCGACCCGGATGGGCCATACGTCACGAAGGAAGAGGCGTGGGAATTCACGTACGACGGCGGCGGGAGTAAAGTATTAAAGATAAACGATTCCTCGTCAACGAAGTATATACACGACGCCACGGGTCGGACGGTGATAGAACTCACCAACGATATCCGGAAGTTCAGCTCGAACGTCGTGAAAAACCCCAGTTTCGAAATATACTCCCAAGATCAATGGGTTCCCGAGGGGGACGGGGCCGGTGCCGACGCCGATAGCGTTGCGGCGGGCGCGGCCGCGGTGGCCGAAGGAGTAACGGAAGACCTGGTCGAAGGTATCGACGAATTTGATACGATAACGGTCGGCGATTTCGCTTATTGGACCGAAGCGACGGGCGAAGCTACCGCGGGGGGTATCGCCGTTGATGACGCAGGGCCCGTAGTCGGGGAGTTCGCCGCCAAGTTGTGGCGGCCTGCCGTGGATACGTACGACTTCCGACTTACACAAAACATACCTATTAAAACCGACCCCGCCCGAACGTACGAACTACGCTTCTTCGCCAGGACGGACGCCGGGTTCACGGGCCGAGCATACGCCCACCTCACGATAAAAACCGGGGAAATCGAGTCGCTGGACGGCGGGGAGTACCTCGACGTACCGGACGAAACGTTGGATATTGACGTGGATGCCTCCAGTACGGAGTGGCGGGAATACCGCGCGGTATTCGCGTCCAAGTCCACGGGTGTCGGCCTACAGCTGGTATTGGATAAGGCCGCGGTCGGTACCGTCTACTTCGACCGGGTATCTATAGCGGAATACCAGAACGACTTGGAGAACGCCTCGTTCGAAAGTTGGGATTCCACCGGGGAGTTCGACGACACGTTCGATTTCGACGAATGGGATGAGGATACGACCGGCGGTACTATCGAAACCGGCGACGGTATCCTTACGGATATTGCCGTGGAGATTACGCGGACGGGCGGTATCGGCGCGCCGACGGCATTGTCCCAGGCGCAGCCGGTGACGGAGGGTAGCACGTACGAATTTACCGCGGCGGTAAGTGTCGATAACCTGACCGACGCCGCAGCGTTCCTCCGCGTGGGGGTGTCGGGGTATCCCACGTACGATATTATTAACGTCGATACGGTTCCGCTTTCGGGCGGTTGGGAAAGGTATACCGGGTATTACGTTGCTCCGGCCGACGGCGATTTGACGGTTACCATCGGCATCGGAAGCGAAACGACCGGTACCGGCCTCGTCTATTTCGAAGACGTCGGCATGAAGGAAATCCCGGAGGTATGCGATAACAACGACTTCGAGGATAACGCCCTCGAGCCCACGGATACGCAAGGATTCGTTGGATGGGCGTACGAGCTCAACGGCGGCGATATCCTCCTCGAGACGTCGCCGGAGATGAACGGCGCCGCGGCCAAACTCGAACGCGATGGCGGTAGCGTTATCGCCGCCGGGATGGACGAATTAATCGGCAACAGCTTCCTCGACAGCGACCCCATCGGCAACACCATACTATCTCAACGTATCGATTGCCTACCTTGTACCGAGTACGAGGTAACGATATACGCGAAGCACAATATCGCCGAGACGACGGACTACTACGGGGCGTTCGCAATCGTAGGGAATATAACAGGCTCCATCCCGGTCGGCAACGAAACTTTATACGACGGCGACTTCGTCGAGGTATTCAACCTCAGTGACGGCTCGAGCGGCTGGATGGCCTATACGACGCGTTATACGTCGAGCGACGAAGGTTGGTTCGAGGTCGTCCTGGGCCTCGGCGCTACGGTAGATGGCGAGGGCTCGTTCGACGCCGTCGTAATTCGGGACTTGACATCGCGCCGTATTGAGTATATATATGCAGTAGGGAGACAGGTCGCGAAAATCGAATACGAGGGCAACGTACCGCAGGGTCAAATCTACTATTACCACCACGACCTCCTGGGTTCGCCGGTGATGCTTACGGATATTGACGGCGAGGCCGTATGGAAGGGCGACTGCGCGCCGTTCGGCGAGACGCTCGAGGCCCAGCCGGTCAACTGGGGCAACCCGTATACGTTCCTCGGGAACGAGGACGACGGCGGCCTGATGGACTTCGGCGCTCGCTTCTACGACCCCCGTATAGGCCGGTTCTACAGCCCGGACCCGATCAAGGATATTTCGGGCGCGAATATAACTAACCCGTACGTCTACTGCATGAATAACCCCTTGCAGTATAACGATAAGTACGGGCTTCGGCCGACGCCTAGTCTTGACCCGGGGCAGATCGACCTGGGAGGGGTAAG
>JASFLY010000050.1:0-9095 GCA_050117845.1 Candidatus Zixiibacteriota bacterium | reverse complement strand
GCGGTACGCGTCCCATTCCCACCCATGGTTTTGTAAAAAACGGGGGGGCCCCCCCCCCCCATCCTTCAGAGAGCCCCGCCCAGCCGGAATCCGGCCTGTTGAAAGCTATCGCGGTAAATTCGTTAAAGGGGTCGCATTCAGCTACCTTCGTCCACGTTACGCCGTTCCAGTGGTAAATACTAGAAAAAGACGTTCTCCACCCGTCGTTCGGGCCGTTAAACCATACGCTTGTAGTAATGTACCCCGGCCATTCGGTTTGGTACCATTCCTTACCGTCCCATCGAAGCATATAATCGCCTCCCATCGCCCACCCGTCGTCGGGCGAGTTAAACCACAAACGACCAATGCCGCCTACGTCCGGATGGTCTACCTCCTCCCAATATTCGCCATCGTAATGCCATATCTTGCTGTGGCGTTCGTTTTCGGGTAATACTTCGCACCCCGCGATTATTATATCGTTTTCGTCGAAAACCCAAATAGGTCTTAAGGCATACGCCGCGTCAGGATGACCCGGGTGTTCGAATTTCTTTTGGATAGTCCATTCTTTCCCGTTCCACCTCATTAAATGCCAGTGGGAAGTGGCCCACCCGTGGTTAGCGTCCAAGAAGAAAAGATCGCGTATAGGCGCCCAAACCTCCGGCGGCGTTTTCACGATTCGCCACGGCCCGCCGTAGAGTTCGCGTTCCTCCTCGTCCTCGCAACTCGCCAGCGAAAACACGGCGACAAATAAAACCGCGAAACAACAGTATCGACTTATCTGTTTTTTCATAAAAAATACCTCCGCGTAATTATGCAACTACGATTTGTTTCTGTCAACTAGTTATTTCAACGTCCCGTCCTGTAGCGCCGTGAGGTCGGCGTCCGTCGGATGCTCGACCATATCGGCGTCGTAGGCCGGCGGCAGCTCGAGGTAGAGAACGCCGCCGTACGCGGCCGAGGCCGTAAGCAAAACCACTCCCAAAATGATACTCCGCATATCCTTCCTCCTACGTTTGGGTTACTAAAACCCTGTGAAATGATAAATATCTCCCGCATTAGACCCAGGTCAAACTTAAAGCGGCCCGGAAATCGCCCGCCGGCGCTCCGTTTTTATCCAAAAGCCGCGGCGGTACTACGGACGCCGGCGATAGCCCCCATCCGCCCACTACCGAAATTACCCTTGACATCCCGCCGCCGTTGTGTTATACGTTCAGAAAGTAATGAACGTTAAGAACATTCGTCTTAATCCCGCACTTAGAAACACGCGGCCTTACGCTCGATACCGGGAATTCCCCGGATTCTTAATAAAAACCCGGGTTATCAGGTCTTTCCGCACCCGGTTTTAATCGCAATCCCGCCAATCACGGATGGCGCGTACCGAGCGCCGGCCGGAGGTAAAACCTTGACCGACGGTTACGAAAAAGCACTGGACGAATTTATCGGAACGATGGGGCGAATTACGACCGCGTTCGGCCTCCCGGCGTTGGGCGGACGGATATACGGCATGTTGGCCTTCGTGCCCCGGCCTATCAGCCTGGGCGAAATCGCGGATACGCTGCACGTCGCGAAGTCGGGGGTCAGCGTGAACGTCCGTTTGCTGGAGAACCTGGGCATCGTTCGCCGCGTGTGGGTCAAGGGGGACCGCCGCGACTACTACGAGGTCGACTTCGACCTCATCCACCTGTATCACGGTTTCTTTAAAAAGGGAATCGAAGCGGAACTCGAGCCGACGTTCGCCACTATCGAAAAGTGCCTGACGCTCCTCGACGACGACGTCGACCCGGAGAATCGCGAGGAAGCGGAGATTATAAAAAAACGCCTCGAACGCCATATGGAAATGAAGGACCCGCTGCTAACGTTGTTCCGGCACCTGGTAACGGCGTTGGCGGAGTTGAAGGAACTAGGAGAAGGTGAATAACGATGAGACGTTTTATAACGGCCGCTATTCTGGGAACGCTCGCCGCGACGGCCGCGGCGCACGGCGCCGACGCGTACGACATAGTAAAAAAATCCCAGGACATCGTACGCGGCAAGACCTCGCACATGAAACTCACCATGGAGATAGTCAACCCGGACTACGAGCGGACCATGAAGATGGAGTCGTGGGCGTCCGGCAACGACAAGTCGTTTCTCTTGGTCCTCTCCCCCGCCAAGGAACGCGGGAATACGTACCTGAAGGTGGGCAATAATCTCTGGGCGTACGTGAAGAAAGTGGACGAGGAGATGAAGATAATGCCCACCATGATGTACCAGGGGATGCTGGGCTCCGAGTTCACGTACGACGACATGGTGCGCGAGGACTCCTTCGCGGACGACTATACCAGTTCTCTGCACGAGGAGACGGCCGACTCCTGGATCATCAAGATGGTCCCGAAGAAGGGCACCGGCATCGTCTATAAATACCTGTTCTACTCCGTCAAGAAGGACGGCTACATGCCGACCTACGTCAAGTATTACGATAAAAAGGGCCTCGTGCGCCAGCTCGACTACGGCGCCGTGGAGAGAATGGGAGGCCGGGATTTCCCCACGGTGTGGAAGATGACCAACAAACGCAAGGCCGGCCGGGTCACGACGATCCGCGTAACGTCCGCCACGTTCGACAAAACGCTCCGCCAGGACACCTTCACCAAGGCCAACCTCCGGAGGGCCGGCGCGTGAAACGGCTGCCCCTGTGGAGAATGGCATGGCGGAACGTGTGGCGCAACCGGCGGCGCAGCGCCATAACCGTGGCCGCCATGGCCTCCGCCGCCGGCTTCATAGTCTGGTTCGCGGCCTTCAGCGAGGGCTTCTCCGAGAAGCTGGCCGACGACGCCGTCAAGAGCGGCCTCGGCCACGCCGCCGTCGAGCCCGCCGGTTTCGAGAAAAACCCGGAGGTCAAGAAGTACCTGGCGAACCCGGCGCCCGTCGAGCGCGCCCTGAACGAGACGGCCGATGTCGAAGCCTGGGCCCCCCGCGTCGAGATGCGCGGCCTCGCGTCCTCCTCGGAGAACTCCATGGGCGCCGTCGTCTACGGCGTGGATCCCCGGCGGGAACGCGGCACCTCCGTCTGGCCGCGGCGCGTCACCGAGGGGAGATTCATCCGGGAACCGGACGAGGCCGGCGTCGTCATCGGCTACAAGATGGCCGAGGTGCTGAACGTCGAAATCGGCGACATGGTGGGAGTGACGGTCCAGAACCTCGACGGCGACATCGCCGCGGAGGCGTACGAACTCGTGGGCCTCTTGCGCATGGGCAATCCGGACTTCGACAACGGCGCGGTGATGCTGCCGCTGGGCCAGACACAGCATCTGTTGGGTTACGGCGACGGCTACAATAAGGCGGTCGTCATGGCGCAGTCGCGCAACGACGTCGACGCCGTGCGCGACGCCCTCGAGGCCCGCGTCCCCCCGGGGGTCGAGGTTCTCACCTGGTACGAAGTGTCCCCGCAGGCGTACCAGTACTATCAAATGATGGTCGGCATGATGACCTTCATGCTGCTTCTCCTGATACTGCTGGCCAGCCTGGGGACGACCAATACTATTCTGATGTCGGTGCTGGAGCGCGTGCGGGAGTTCGGCGTCATGGCCTCTCTCGGCCTGAGGCCGTGGCAGGTATTTCGGCTCGTCACGTACGAAGCCACCGTACTGTCGGTACTGGGCGCGGCCATGGGCCTCGCCGTCGGCGGCCTGGCCGCCTGGATAAACACCATTTACGGCGCCGACCTGGGCACATGGTCTTCCAGCGTCGGGATGATGGGGTTTTTGGACCCGATCGTAACGTTCGTAATGCGGCCCTCCCATTTCGTGGCGGCGGCCGTGACCGTTCTCATCGTCGGCCTCCTGTCGGCCATTTACCCGGGCGTCAAGGCGGCTCGCCTGCGGCCCATCGAAGCCATGCGGCACGTCTAGTACGACGGCCGCGAGGATGTGACATTATGGAAAACGTCGTCGAAATCAGGGGACTTACAAAAGTTTATTCGAACCACTTCGACGTCCAGGCCCTCCGCGGAATCGACCTGGACATAGGCCGCGGCGATTTCATGACCATCGCCGGCCCTTCCGGCTCGGGTAAAACCACGCTACTCAATATCATCGGCGGCCTGGACGCACCCACCGGAGGCCACGTCTTCGTCGAGGGGCACGACCTCTCCACGCTGGGCAAATCCGAACTCGCGGACCTCCGGCGCAAACAACTGGCGTTCGTCTTCCAGTCCTACAACCTCATCCCGGTCCTCACCGCCCGCGAGAACGTGGAGTTCGCGCTCATCCTGCGGGGTGTCGAGGAGAAGGACAGGCGCGGGTTGGCGGAAGCGGTCCTGCGCGAAGTGGGCCTGGATGAGGACATGATGAACCGGCGGCCGGTGGACCTCTCCGGCGGCCAGCAGCAGCGCGTCGCCGTCGCCCGGGCCATTGTGGGAGAATCGTCCCTCGTCCTGGCCGACGAGCCGACGGCCAACCTCGACACCGACAACGCGCTGGGCCTGCTCGACATCATGGAGCGGCTGAACCGGGAAGAGCGCGCCACTTTCGTCTTCTCGACCCACGACCCGCGGGTCATGGAGCGGGCGCGGCGCCGCGTAACGCTCCGGGACGGCCGGGTCGTCTCGGACGAGCGCGGGGAGTAGGTGACGGGCATGGCGGCGAATATCCCGTACTTCAAACTAGGCTGGCGCAACCTCTGGCGCAACAAGCGCCGAACGCTTTTGACGCTCGGGGCCGTGACGCTGTACAGCTGGCTCCTGCTCTGGTTCCTGTGGTTCGGCGATGGGGCGCACGACGGCATGATCGAGAACTACGTCCGCGTCCTGACGGGCCACGTTCAAGTGCACGCCGTCGGCTTCCGCGACGACATGAGCGTAATGAAACGCATCCGCGAGCCGGGCCCCCTCGTCGCCGACGTCGCGAATACGAAGGGCGTGAAGGCCTACAGCTTGCGGATCAAGTCGTACGGCCTGGCCGCGGCCCACGGCGATTCGGCGGGCGCTTTCGTCCTGGCCTTCGACCCCCGGCGGGAACGGGGCGTGAGCAACATGCACCATTCGCTCCGCGAGGGACGCTTCCTGGAGACGGGGCGACGGGGCGAGGCGGTGATCGGATACGTCCTGGCGGAGAACCTGGGCCTCAAAATCGGCGAGGAGATAGCCGTAATGGTCCAGGCGGCGGATGGCTCCATGGGGGCCGAGAAGTTCAAAGTCGTCGGCCTGGCCGACGTGGGCATCAGCTCCATGAACAACTCGCTTATAATGCTCAACCTGGACGACGCCCGCGAACTCCTCTCCTACGGCGACGCCGTCAACGAGATAGTCGTCATGGCCGACGACTCCGACGACGTGGGGCGCGTCGCGGCCGCCATAAAAAAAGAGGTCGACGTCGAGCAATACGAGGTCCTGACCTGGGCGGAGGCCGCCCCGGAAATGAAGCAGTTCATCGAACTGGACTGGGCCTCCTTCGCCCTGATGATGGCGGTCTTCGCCGTGGTGGCGCTGCTCGGCACCATAAACACGGTGCTGATGTCGGTCTTCGAACGGGTCCGCGAATTCGGCGTAATGACGGCGATGGGGCTCAAACCGGGGCAACTCGCCCGACTGGTGATTACCGAAACGCTTCTGATGACCCTCGTCGCGACCGCCATCGGCTTCACCCTGGCGGCGGCAACCACTTACGTGAACACCATATACGGCTTCGACATGGCGGTCTTCGGCGCCCAGGAGTCGCTGGCCGACTGGGGCATGGCCAACACGCTGTTCTTCGCCAAGTTCAGCTTTAAGTTCTTCTTCCTTGCCCTAATAAGTATCGTCGTCATGGCGGTCGTGGCCGCCCTTTATCCGGCCCTCAAGGCCGCGGCCATGAAACCCGTCGACGCCATAAAGTTCCGCTAACGGCCCGGACTATGAGAACCCCGAACCTGAAACACATCGTCGTCACTACGGCCCTGTTGACGGCCCTCTCGTCGGCGGGGAACGCCGCCGAACTCGCGTGGAGCGGCTATTTCCGGAACGACGTGACGGTGACGGAACGGCGCTTCGGCCTCGTAACCGGTACGCGACTCGGCAACTACCTACGCCTGCGCCTGGACCTCGACGCCTCGCTCAACGACCACGTATCGGCGATGGTAACGCCCGAGTTCGTATACCTCTCCGGCGACAAGGCGCGGGACCCGTACCTGGGCGCGCCGCTGGACCGGGATTACGACGTCGGCCTCAACCGCGCCCAGGTCGACTTCTTCTGGGACCGGCTGCAATTGACCCTCGGCAAACAGCGCCTGGATTTGAGCACGGCCTATTTCTACAGCCCGCTCGACGTCTTCAACCCTGTCGACTTCACCGAACCCACGACCGAACGCGACGGCGTCACCGGCGGCCGCGCCACCGTCTACTTCAGCGGGTTCGCCGGAGGCCGCCTCATCATGGTGCCCGAGGACCGATGGGACGAGTCGCCCAAAGCGGCCCGCGCCTTCGCCACCGTCGGCGACTTCGACTTCGGCGCGACGTACCTGGAGCCCGGCTACGATTACGTGCACACCGTGGGCCTGGACTTCTCCGGCTCGGTCGGGGACCTCGGGATATACGGCGAGGCCGCGGCCGACGTCCACGGCACGGCCGGCGAGGCCGGCGCCCGCGGGACGCTGGGCCTGAACTACGGCTGGCGCAAGGGGCCGAACGTGAGCCTGGAGTATTATCGCGACCAGCGCGGCGCGGCCGATACCGCCGCCTACGACCTTAAGGACTATTTCCTCGGGAGGCGCCTTACGCTGGGGAGGGACGTCGCTGGGGCCGTCATAACCTACTACCCGCACCCGCTCTGGCTCGCCGGCGCCGCGGCGGCGGTCAACGTCCACGACGGCAGCTACTACGTTAACCCGTCGTTGACGTGGAGCGCCTTCGAAGACGTGGACCTGAAACTCGAAAGCGACTACTTCGGCGGCGAGCCGCAAAGCGAGTTCTACTACCAGCACCCGATTTACCGCTTCCAGGTGATGGCGTACTTTTAATGGCGCCGCCCCCGTACGATACCCCAACGGTAAGAAAGCCGCCCCGGAGGGCGGCTTGGGTTTTCGTATAGGGACGGGGCGGTTACCCCGCCAACCGAGAGCGCGCGAGATACGCGGTTAATGGTAAAGCGCTTTCACGCTGCCGAAACTGGCGGGTTCGACGTTGTGAGTGTCGAGATAGTGATAGACGACGCCCCGGTACGAGCCGTCGTAACCGACGGCCCAACCTTCGTAGGGGCTCAAGAACGCCGCGCCGCAGAGCGTATCGCCGGACGCGATTTTAAGTTCGGTCCACGTCGCGCCGTCACAATGGAGCGTCGCGCCGCCCTTGCCCACGGCCCATCCGTCGTCCGCGCTAAGGAAACAGACGCCCAACAGGTCCTCCGTCGTCGGGCTGGCCGTACTCGTCCAGTTGCCGCCGCTATAATGGAGGATTTTCCCGGCGGCGCCCACGGCCCACACGTCGCTCGTGCCCGCGCACGCCACCGACCACAAGTCGAGCGTGGTGGGGCTGGAGTCCGCGTGCCACGAACCGTCGTAACGCATAATCGTTCCGTTCTCGCCGACCGCCCAACCGTCGTTTTCTCCAATAAAATCTACGCCCAATAAAGCCTCCGTCGTCGGTCGAGATAGATAATCCCACTTAACGCCGTCGTAGCGAGTAACCTCGCCCGGACGCGCGTTTCAACAACCGGATACTGCGTATCCGTAATTGCCGGTGACGAAGCTGACGTCGTACCATTTGGAGTCGGAGGGGCTGTCCACTTTAGTCCAGCCGGAACCGTTGTAATGGGCGAGGCCGCCTTCGTGGCCCACGGCCCATCCGTCGTTGCGGGCGATAAACTCGACGCCGTACAAAGATTCCGTAACGGGGCTGGTCGCCAGCGACCAGACGCCGTTGTCGTAGTGGATTATCGTACCGTCGGCCCCGACGGCCCAACCTTCGTCGGCGGCCGGGAACGCCACCTCGCACAGCCACGAAACCGAGGGGATATCCACTTTCTCCCACTGCCCCAGCGCCGCAGCCGCGGCCGCGCCGCACAGGAGCAGGACCAACAGGTAAAACGACGTACGTCCGAACATTTCCACTCACCATCCTTGAGTTAAACCAACGCTAAATATGATAAATCCAATCGAGAATTATTAACACACCAGTCACTCCCCGGCAAGGAAAAACAAAATTGTATCACCCGGCCTCGGAAATCCCTCCCTTCGCCGCTCGCGGCCGAAAGGAAAAGCCGCCCCGGAGGAGAGGGGGGGCGGCTTAAACGACGATTATTTCAGCTTAACGTTACCGGGCGACGACTACCTTGCCGGCCGCGACCGTACCGGCGGCCTCGAGGCGATAGACGTATACGCCCGTCGGGACGTCGGCGTTCCACTCGGCGCTATATTCGCCGGCGGGATAGTGCCCTTCGGCGAGGGTGGCGACGCGGCGCCCCGAGATGTCGTAGACCGCCAGCCGGACCTTGCCCGCTTCCTTCACCGCGAACGATACCGTGGCCGTGGGGCCCGTCACCGGGTTGGGATAACAGGCCACCGGGGGCCGGGCCGCGGTTCCCGCCGGAACGCCGCCGGCGCTGTACGGCGATGCGGCCGAGCCGGCCTCAATCTCGTCGCCGCCAAAACCGCCGGGTGACGTCAGGGCCGGGTCGCCCATGGGCGGCAGGTCGGCGCCGGGCTCGCCCAGTTCGTTGCCGCCGGGCGTAGACGCCGCGTCCGGCGCGCGGTAATCGCCGGCGCCCGGGGAAGGCCGGAAGGCGAGGTCGGGAGAGGGGACCGGCGAGGCCGTTTCCCTGGGCACCGGCGAGGTATCTCCGCCGGCCGGGGGCACCGCGGCGAGGGGGTTGTCGGTGTCACCCCCGTATTCTTCGTACCCAGTCGTTATGTAACTCTCGAAACATTCGTGGTTAACCGGGCTATTAGGAGAACTCTGAACGGTCCATCCTCCGAAACCGTTATTAATTGATCCCTTTGTGCGACCCCAACCGAAAGGAAATTCCGACCACCATAAATTACTGCCGCGGTCATTCCGGACTAAACGTTCATCGGAATGCCCGGTCTCTACGAACCATTGCCAATTGATAAAGGTACCACCGTCGCTAACTACCTCGTCAGTACCGTATTCCCCGGCATTAATGAAATAC
>JASFLY010000049.1:0-9145 GCA_050117845.1 Candidatus Zixiibacteriota bacterium | reverse complement strand
GTATAAAGACCTAAATACGTGCCTGGCAGGGTGGGCCCACCACCGTTACATCTGGGTCCTACAAGGAAAACGAATAGAATATTACAAGGGCGGCCCACGTACTCCGCCGACTAGCGTAGTTGAACCGAATGTCCCCTGTTTCCAGGCGTTGGCCGAGTTATCCGGTGAATCGGCCCGATTCTTCGACCGGCACGGCGCAAAGGGCCATAGATTTGACGACTTCGCGACTTTCGCCGCGACCCTCGCTGAAATAGCATCACGCCAGCTAAAGCAGGAGCCCTTGGACAGCGAACAAAGTAAATTACTCGAATTTTACGGCGTCGTATTGGCAGACTTCTGCGGATTCCATGGCAATACCTGGTGTAACGATGACGATCTTCCTGACACGTCGTTCTGCGTTCCGATATCGGTCGACTTGTATACGGGGAACGAGCGCGTCGTGGGCCAGGCGCAGCCCCGCGCGATTTACGTAATCTGCGAACAGGACGGCCGGAAGTTCCTCGCGGAAGGCGGCGTCCTCAGCTATCGCGACTGGCTCGGCCCCGCTTGGGGCGAAGGTAAAATGACCGAGAACAGGTGGATCAAATCGGCGGCCAAAGACGAACTAAAACCGCCGGCGTGGCAGGAGAAGTTTTACTCCGTTAACTACGGCGGGCCGGCGGAATAGGCCGGGAGTTGCCCGGAGCCCCTATGCCGGCTAAGGAGTAACGATTGGACATTAAAGATTTGAAAAACTACGGCGTCGACGTCGTCTCGACGATGGCCGCTCTGCCGTACGAGGTGCGGAAACGGACGGAAGAAGTTAGTCGTCGCGTTATACTGAATTGCCTCAGCCTGCTGCAATCCTTACGATTGCCGGGCCTCATCGCACAGGAAGAGAAGAAACTACGCGCCGTCGACCTGACGCCGATCAAAGGGCGGGGCCTGGACGGCGACGCGCTTTCCCAGATACTGTCGCAGGTCGCGGCCTTCGCGGCGCTGGTCCGCGTCGTGGGGGAAGAAAAAGCCAGGAGCATTCTTGAAGAGATACTGGGCGAAATGAGTTACGATATATGGGCGGCGCAGGCGCCTCCGGCCGAGGACTTCCGGAAATGCGCCGACGACCCGGCCGAGGCGTTCCGGGCGTACTTCCAGGCAACGATGGAGGCCAACCGCCGGGCGGGCGTCCTCGAATACGACGTTATCGAGGAAGGGCCCGAAGCCGTCCAGTACGACGTTAAGTCGTGCGTATTTTACGACCTGGCGAAACTCCTGGGATACCCCGAGGCCGCGCGTCACATCTGCCTCGCCGACGACCTGTACTTCCCGGAGGAGTGCCGGAAAATAGGCCTGCGCTTCGTTCGAAACGGGACGCTGGCCCGGGGAGACCGGTGCTGCGATTTCCGCTTCGAGAGCGCCGGCGACAGTACCGCTAATACCGAGGGGTAAACATGTCTGAAAAATCAATCGCGATAATCGGCGCCGGCATCGCCGGCCTGACGGCCGGGTGTTACGGCCGGATGAGCGGTTTCGATACGCATATATTCGAGATGCATACGAGCCCCGGCGGCCTGTGTACGTCGTGGAAGCGCGGCGACTACACGTTCGACGGCTGTATCCATTGGCTCGTCGGTTCGCGGGAAGGACCCTTCTTCGAGCTGTGGCGGGAGGTGGGCGCTCTACCGGGGCCGGAGATCGTCGACTTCGATTGGTTTTTCGCGTACGAATCGGCCGAAGGCCGGCGAGTTACGTTCTACAACGACCCCGACCGCCTGCGGGAGCACCTCCTCGAAATCGCGCCGGAGGACGCCGGGTCGATCAAGCAATTCACGTCAGCGGTACGCCGCGGCGCCGGCCTTAAAATGCCCATCGGGAAACCGCCCGAACTCTCTACGTTCGGCGACCGGCTGAAGATGATGGCGGGGATGCTACCGCACATGGGTTTATTCGCGAAATGGGGCCGCCTATCGCTCCGGGATTTCGGTTCGCGCCTAAAGAGCCCGCTCCTAGCGGAGGCGATGACTTACGGCCTATTGCCCGAGGCGTCGGTCCTCCACTTTATCCTGACCCTCGCATGGATGTGGCAACGCAACGCCGGCTACACCATCGGCGGCTCGTCGGCTTTTTCGCAACGCATCGAGGAAAAGTACCGCGAGTTGGGGGGTAAGTTGACCTACGGCGCCAGGGTCGATAAAATTTTAGTGGAGGAAGGCCGCGCGGTAGGCGTGCGCCTGGCCGACGGCACGGAGCGTCGTGCCGATTACGTCGTCTCCGCCGCCGACGGCCGGACGACGATTTTCGATATGCTGGAAGGCCGTTACGTAGACGACAAGGTACGGGGCTACTACGCCGGCGAACTGCCGATATTCGAACCGCTCGTATACCTTTCGTTCGGCGTCGCCGACGCGCTACCGGACGCGCCGCATTACCTCACCTTCAACTTCGCGTCGCCTTTGCAACTCGCCGGCGAGGAAATTAAGCGTGCGGAGTTCCGCGTTTACAATTTCGACCCCACGCTCGCCCCTCCGGACAAAACCGTGGTAACGGTCATGATGGAATCAAAATACGACTACTGGAAGAAACTTCGAGAGGAAGACCGCGACCGGTACCGCGCTCAGAAGGACCACGTCGCCGCCGCCGTCCTCGAAGAACTCGAGCGCCGCTTCCCCGGGATAAAAAACAAAGTGGAAGTGACGGACGTCGCGACGCCGGCGACCTTCGAACGTTATACCGGCAACTGGCAAGGTTCGTTCGAAGGTTGGCGCATATCGCCACGGACACTTACCTTACGAATGGCCCGGACGCTACCCGGCCTGGAGGCCTTTTGGATGGCCGGCCAATGGGTCGAACCGGGGGGCGGTTTACCGACGGCGCTAATGTCGGGCCGGCAAATAGTCCAACTTATATGCCACAAGGACGGCCGGGAATTTAAAACGGTAATCTAGAGTCCCCGCCGAGAAAAGGAGTACTATGTCAACGGATATCGTCGAACTCGTAAGGACTCGGGCGTCGAACCCGGAAACGATCCACGATATGGCGATGGGCCTCTCGCCGGCGCCTAAAATATACCCGGCCGTAACCGCGGATGTCATAGCGGCCGCGGAGAAGGAACTGGGCTTCGCGCTACCGCCGCTGTTAAAACGGGTTTATACCGAAATCGGGAACGGCGGATTCGGCCCCGGCTACGGCCTTAACGGCCTGAGCGCGGGCCTCGACGAGGAAGGCTACCCGGCCTCGCTCGAAGCGCTTTACGCCGCTTTACGGGAGGAACCGCCCCAGGGGTTTTCGTCCTGGCCCGAGGGTTTTATCCCGTTGTGCACGTGGGGTTGCGCCATTGACTCCTACGTAGATTGCACGGACGCGAAATACGCCGTTTCGGTATTCAACCCGGAATCGCACTGCCTGGACAGCGGTAACGTGACAGCCACCTTAACCACGGCCGACGGCGAGGTAATAGAACTCGACAGCCTGGAGGAACTCGGCCTGACAAGCCCGGGGGCCTCGTCGGAAAAACCGGCCTCCGGATTAGTCCGCCATAAGGAAACGCTCGAAGAATGGCTCGCCGCGTGGGCCCGGGGCGTGGACCTATGGACCGAGATGGAAGCGCTGTGGTCCGGCGGCGACCAGAGCGCGTGGCAAAGCGGCGGCCACGTAAATTAACACCCGGCTGGCAGGGGAACGTTATCGGGGTTTTCGGATAAGGTCGAAGGAGGAGTCCTATGGCCGACGTCGTATTTAACGAGGAAGGCTCCTCGCCGACGGAGGAAGACCTGGCCGCCACACTCGGCCGAAGCCGCGCGGCGTGGAAAAAGCTGCGAGGTTTTTTGGCCGACAACTATGCGCTGGAGGGCGAATGGGCGTATTACGGCCGGAAATCCGGGTGGGTCCTACGTTACCGGAAAGGCGGTAAGGCGTTAACGACGTTGTCTCCCTACCACGGCCACTTTAAAGTCCAAATCGTGTTAGGCCGGGCCGATTACGAGGCGGCGCGCGAGGCGGCCTTGGGCCCTGAGACACGCGTGGCAATAGATTCAGCGCACGCCTACCATGACGGCCGTTGGCTATTCTTACCGGTAAAAAAGATTAACGACCTGGAAGATATATACGCGCTACTCCTGGTGAAGAGGAACCCGGTTAAGAAGAAGAAATAACGCGGGGACGAGGGGTATGAAAAAACTTATCGACAAACTACTCCGATCCGAAGAGCCGTCGATCCGGTACAAGGTGCTGGTAAACGTACTCGGTGAAGGGCCGCAATCCCGGGTAGTCCGGGAAACGCAAAACGACGTCCGACGCTCGCCGCGAGTAAGGGACCTGCTGGCGGAACGCGGCGCTGAAGGGACAATCCCCTTCAACCCGTATTCCAAGTGGCGCGGCGCCCACTGGGTACTGGCCACGTTGGCGGATATCGGGTATCCGGCCGGAGACAGAGCGCTAACGCCGTTGCGCGAGCAGGTTTTGGGGTGGTTACTATCCGATAAGCATACGAAAAGCATTCCGACCATTGACGGCCGCGTGCGGCGTTGCGGCTCACAGGAAGGCAACGCCCTATTCGCCGTGTTGGCGCTCGGCCTGGCGGACGAACGCGCCGACGAGTTGGCTCGACGGTTAATTAAATGGCAGTGGCCCGACGGCGGCTGGAACTGTGACCGCCGACCCGAGGCTGCTAACTCATCCTACAACGAGTCTTTTATTCCGCTTCGGGCCCTGACCCTCTACACGCGCTTAACCGGCGACGGCGACGCGAAGGCCGCCGTCGAACGGGCGGCCGAAGTGTTTCTAAAACGTAGATTATTCAAACGCCTACGCGACGGCTCGGTTATCCATCCCGAATTCGCCAGGTTACACTATCCCCCAT
This sequence comes from Candidatus Zixiibacteriota bacterium, assembly GCA_050117845.1. GTDB lineage: Bacteria > RBG-13-66-14 > B26-G2 > WVWN01 > WVWN01 > WVWN01. The sequence continues at coordinate 4,308 of JASFLY010000049.1, read as the reverse complement.
ACTGGCACTACGACGTGTTGGCGGGGCTGAAGTCTTTGGCCGACGCGGGATTCGTAACCGACAACCGATGCGAAGATGCGCTCGATTTATTAGAATCGAAACGGCTACCCGGTGGCGGCTGGCCGTCCCAGGGTAAATACTACAGATACTACCCGCCGGATACGAAGGCCGGCGCCGGCCCTCCCTCCCGCGTTGACTGGGGGCCGACGGGTAAAACGAAAACGAACGAATGGGTAACGGCGGACGCACTGTATGTCCTACGTAAAGCGGGGAGACTCGAACTCTAGAGCGGAGGTCCAGCTTTGGCCGAGAAGACGTTTGCGCAACGATTGGTCGAGGTGATCCGGGGCATCCCGCGGGGCAAGGTGGCGACGTACGGCCAACTCGCCGCTATGGCGGGTACCCCCCGGGGCGCCCGGCAGGTGGTTCGAATATTACACACTTCCTGGGAAAAAGAAAAGCTACCGTGGCACCGCGTCATTAACGCCAAAGGGACTATATCGCTGACCGGCGCCGGCTTCGACGAGCAAAAAGCATTACTCGAATCGGAGGGCGTACGCGTCGATGGAAGAGGCGCAATAAACTTAAACGAGTATCAATGGCGCCCCGACGTTTCCCCTTGATTTCGGCGGCCGCGATTTGCTATTATCTATCCGTTCGGGCCATTAGCTCAATTGGCAGAGCAACTGACTCTTAATCCGCTGATAGCGGTTTTACGGTAATTTACGGGTATCAACGGTAACCCCTTAACAGTCATATATATCAGCAAGTTATGCCGCAACATCAACCGCCGATACTAACGGCAATTATAGAGTGTTGCGTGTTAAACTAACACAAAATTAACACAGAAATCCTATTGCCACCTTAACCGGATTAATAACCGGACCTCGTAATAAAACCCCTACCACCGCCAGAAGTTGTCCCACACCCATATCAAATTGCCCAGGATGAAGAGGGCTTCTAGGCAGGTTAACTCAGAACGCCAAACCCGAGAAGTTGAAGCCGTATTCCCAGTAGCCGTCGGTCGTGTGCCAGTCGGGTACGACGTACTCGCCGTAGGCGCCGATTGTCGTATCGTGCAGAATGAGGAAGTTGAAGCCGAGTAGGCCCGTATACCCGAACTTCGTATCCCACCCCGTGTGGTCCGTTTTCTTCTTAGAGTAAATGAAGCCGCCGCCGCAATAGGGGTCCAGGAGGCGGCCTGCCCGGGGGTGGCCTATCAATCTGAGCTTCGACGGGACGTAGTAATACTTCACGCCCTCGATGCGGTAGCCGGCATAGGCGAACTCGACGTTGGCCGAGGCGCGCTTGGTGAACCAGTACGACGCACCCAATTTGTAGAGCGGCGTCGAGTCAGCTCCCGGCTCGGGAGGCGTGAAGAGCGATATGCCGCTGGAGAGGTGGATATGGCCTGCGAGGGCCGGCGCCGCGGCCGTAGCGAATAGAATCAAACTAATCGCGAATAACCTCATATAAAGTAAAAGCCCCTCCCGGGGCTCGACTCGGCGCGTCAAGGTTTTACCTGTACAAAGCCTTTATTTTCCCGATCGACGCCGGCGCCACGGCCGGGGCGTTGGAGACGTCGAAGCAATATACCATATCGTTATCCGTTACGAACCACAAGTACCTACCGTCAAAGGCGCAATCGTATGTCGTTTGAGAAAAACGGCTATTACCAAATGAAGCCGCAATCGAGCCGGTGGGGCGGATTTTGCACGCTCCGTAAAAATCCCCGGAGAAATCATCTAGGGATAACCATAAAAAATCGCCTTGTTTGCAAATACCGTTCGCGGTTCCTGTCCGATTTACGATGAATGATGCTAATACGGAACCACTACTATTTAATTTATATACTTTACTCTCGTTACTATCAGGGTCGGTAACCCAGTAGGAACTCCCGTCGAATACCAAGCTGGAGATAAAATCCGGGCCCGTACCGGGTAGGTCCACCGCAAAACTCCCTATTATCTCTCCAGTATAGCTTAACCTATAAACGTATTGTTTATACTCGTTATCATCCCATACCGTGATTTCTAAACAAGGTTGCCCTTGCCACCGGCGGCAATTCAACCCGCGTCCGAACCGGCCTATTATAAACGGGCTATCGAACCAGGAGATAATACTCCCGTTCGAAGCGCGACAGCGGTATATACGGTCCCCTTTATGCGTATAATCGCAGTTACACCAGATATACTGACCGTCCCACGCTAAACCTTTACAAAAAGTCCCGCCAGCCCCTTCGATCCACGGGGCTTTCCACGATCTGACAATATCGCCGAAGTCAGCAAAGGACGAGGTCGCGAAAGCTACGAACATGGCAAATAGGATCGCGTATCGCTTTTTAATCATATGAATCCGTGCAACGCAGTATCGTTCGGGGGGACTTACGGTAAAGAGTATCCGATACGTTGTTAGTATCACTGACGAGCGCCGGATGTTAAAGCCTGGGTCTACCTCGATTCATCGAATTGGGAGATCAATACGCTACTACGAAATTACACCCCCGCGTATTAGGCACCTCAGAAAAAGTCCCCTCAATCTCGTCATATACGCTTATAAAACGTACGCCTTTATCGTCGGCGCAAACTAAGTAGACTTCGGGAAAACGCGAATATACCGTAAGTACTCCGTTTACGATAACGCCCGGAGGTATACTAACGTCGCATTTGCGAAACTCGGTACTGGCACCGTCGTCATAAGCTATCGCACCTATATAATAAGTAAATGACCCGCGGTACCCTTCCGTCACATCATGCGGTTTATCTAGGTAAACCCGGTAGCTTCGCTTACCCGAGTGGTCTTCGAATCCACGCGGAGCGAAACCGTTGTAGCCGCTCCTGAAAAGCCAGCCGTATTCTTCTCCCGCGTCATTAATAAAGGGAGTTTGGTCGTACTTCTCGAGAGTATCCATATTCATAATAACGTACGTCGGTTTATAACCTCCATCTACCGGGCGAGACCACCGTTGATAAACGAGGATCTCCCCGTCGTTAGAAAGCCATGCGTTTACTTGCGTATAGAAGTAGGTCAAGCGGGTTATTTCTTTAGTAGCAAGATCGTATTTATACAGCATACGAGGCGGATGCCTGAATACGTCATTACCCCTCCAGGCGCCGATAGGGTTCTCCTCGGCGAAAATATCCCCGGCGGCTTCCATATCCAATATCAACGCCGACCCGTCCCGGGCTACGCAACTTATATCCGCCCCTTCCGGAATCCAATCCACGCGTTTTATTTCGTAAGGCGGTTCGTTAAGGTCGATGTAATAATAATTACCATCAAAGAGATTCCGCAGATAGAGGCGCGGCTTCGCCCCGTCGATATCGTAAAGGAAATCGTAATACTCGCCCAGTGTTAGTACTTCCTTAATATCGTAGCTATTATCCCGATCTAAAAAGTATAGGACTTCTCCCGCTTCGGTCGTCTTACTAATCAATAAGTCGCCGTCGGTTAAGATTAAAGCGTCCGCGGTTGAAAGCGGCGCATACATTATTAAAACAGCAATATATATCCCTACTCGGAATCGCGCCATTTCACTCTCTTAAGAAGTCCCTGATACCCCTCAGTACCGGGGTGGAATCCCAGCTTGGCCGAATATAACCTGAAGTGTTTGTGGCGGGAGTAAACAATATCCCATTAGTACCGTGGACATGAGCTACATATTTGTTCAACCAACCACAAAAATCACCTCCGGCGGTATAACAACCCGCCACAACAACCTTACCATCTTCTTTAACTGGCACCGGGCTAAATGAACCTTCGTCCGTAACGGGGTTTAGGCCAGGGGCGTCTTTATTGAATGGGACCCCTTCTACGGCTCGTTCGAAAACGATCCCCACACCTTGTTGGCCGTGGCAGAATATATGCATCTCATCGAAAGGTTGACCTCCATTTAAATTTCCATACCTAATCTGATTGTTTACAGCGTCAAACAACATTATAAGCTCATCTTGTGGCATGGTGCGTACGTCAGCTTGGTATATTGTACCCATATCATCTGTTATACCCCGGACAATTACGTTCTCCTTGCCGTATTCTTTTACGAGAATCGCGTAGTATCGTTTAGCCTCCCTACACGCGTCGCCTATGGTTGACTCGGTTGACGCAATTACCATTAATACACTATAGGCGTATTCTTTTCCTGTCGTTCTATTGAGAATGGCCGTGTCACCGGGCTGTGGTATCGTATCCAGCATAGAATCGAGGTTATTAACGAGATATCCGGGGTCGCTTTGGTCCGTCAGTTGCGACGTAGATACAACCGGTTCCACAGCCATTCTACCGCTCTGGGATCCCCTTACCCCTCCC
>JASFLY010000048.1:0-10983 GCA_050117845.1 Candidatus Zixiibacteriota bacterium | reverse complement strand
GTTATCCCACTCGTCCGTCGCTATCTGATGGATGGGTTCCCAGGCAGTTGAGTCGGCCGGGATTTCCTGGTCGCAACCGATGAGCGAGATATCGCCAGTGCCACCCAGGCCGTTACCTGCGGCGTCGCGCCACTGCACGAGCGCGGTAAGAGCTTCCTGGATTTTGGTTTGGCTGGGCAACGCGGGGGTCGTCCCGAACGTCCAAGTATCGTCGGCTACGAAGTCGTCCCCGACTCCTTCCGTGAATTCGATGTAAGCACCGTTATCCGGGTCCTCCACCGGTGCCTCGAGGTAGATCTTGGAAGAAGTAGTATCGTCGGCCACGACGAACTTCAATTCCTCGCTCCAGACCTGGTGGTCGGCGTCTACAACGTCGTAATTACGACAGATCTTGTAACGAGCTACGCCGATGTCACCGGTTTTGGTAACCTTGATCATATAAGACCGATCCAACCAAGGCGTGCCGCCGACATCCGGCGTCGCCGAACCGGCGTTGCTCCCCCCGGCTACGGGCGTCGTTATTTCGGCCGTGGTATCGCTTGAGTCGATCTCCAGGTAAATAACCTCTTGCACGCTTAACGCTTGGTCATCGCGGTCATACCCGTCCTCGAAAAGATCCAGGAGCTGTTCGACCGCGGGCCCCCTGCCCAATTTCTCCCTGACATCCGCGGCGGACTTCAAGCTAATGAACGTACCGGCGGTCACGTTCTTGGAAACACCGGCGAAGCCGCACCGGCCGCCAAGGCCGAGGCCGGCACCCAAGCCCCCGTCGCGTATGGTGGGTATAAACCCGGGTAGGGTCCTAAGTCCCTCCGTCATCACATCACCTTTCCGCTGTGAGCTGATATAGCTCGTTTAAAAACCTCTTCCGTAATTTCGTCATCCGGATAGATACCGGCTTCACTCAACGCGATCCACCAATCCGTAACTTCTAGCTTTTCCGCCCAGAGAGCCGGTCTGGCCGTCTCGGCCGCGCCGCTCCCGGTCTGCTTCGGCCGACGTTCTTTTTTATTGCCTATCCTGTCAGGAGCTAATAAATCCATTTCTTTATAAACACCTCCCCGCTAGTTACGGATAAGTAGGCGTAAATTCGCCGTCGTGAGGGTTAAGTTCCTCGATCGGCGCGTAGTCCTTCGCACCAACGGGCTCGAGGACTTTGCCGTATAAAACTGATCTCACAATGCCCAGGAATGCCCGTCTGTCTGCGGCGTAATCTACGGCCCCGGGTATTTCGAAAATATCTTCCGATGCGAGGTCCCATCTTATTTGGGTGTCCTGCAACCCTACGATGCCAGCGTGCGACCGGACTATCGTTATCACTTGCTGGACGTATCCGTTCCACGACGGACTAGCAGTACCCACTATTTCGTCCATCGTACCCGCAAGGATATGGACGTCACACGTCATATCGATTTGGGTTACGAAAAACCTATCGCGGCGGTATTCTTCCATCTCGACCGTAGCATCCTCACGTATCAAGAATTCCTGGAAGCCCAAACCGCTAGCGTCCTTACCCTTAAAATACACCGCGACAACGGGGTTTTTTATGGTTGGCATATCCGGCCTAATCAAGTCCGGGTGGGGATAGCCGGTATAGATTTGGTCCGCCGTCGAAAAAACGCTGGTGCCGTCTTGATCCTCGAGATCGAGTAACGCCGTTTTAACACCGATTATCGCTTTCGTAATCATGGGTTGATCCTCACTAGTCTACAGGATTTTTGCACCTCGGCCGTTCCGACTTTCTCGAGCCGGATTTCCTCGACCCGATAATAGGTGTTATCGACTTCGATAATGTCCTGGAAAGCGATGTCCTCCGCGGGTAAAAGTAAGAGAGTAGCGTCCTCACCTATCATTCCCCCGAAAGACGTCTCTTGCAGGGCGGCGTCAATTACGGTAAAAACTCCGGTTAAAGTGTCCGGATTTTCCGAAAAGGTCGGCGTCGAACCGGTTGCGGAAACGGCGGTCGTCGTCCGTTCAACGATATCGACGTCTGTTCTCGCCCAATCACTATGGGTTACCTCGACATCGCCCGCTACTTCATCCGCAAAAGCCATTAAAGCCCCTCCCTCCCTTAATATCCTTTGATTTTCTTATCCCTATCTAGGATTCGTTCGTAATTCGGTACGAACTCTCCGTACGACGGCACCCCGCCCCAAAACCAAGGGGTAAACATAAAATCCGTACGTAGAGCCCGAACCCTACCGTTATCGTCGGACGAGACTAAATACGGATAAGGTGGGACTCCATAGTCTCGCTTATTACGGTTTTTACCGCGTTTACCGGGCAAACGATATTCGAATACTACCATCACAAATCCATTTAAAAGAAAACATAGCGATCGAATTTCGGGCTAAGGAAACACCGAAAAAGGACGCCACACGGCTATGTCATATCCTCGTAACTCTCGGCGACGGCAAGTAGCGCGTCAACGACGCTACGTTTATCCATTTGTTTGCCATCGGTCATAGTGTAAGAATAGGCCTCGAGCGCTTTTTCCCTCGCCCAGGCTCGCAAAACGTTCGCCGCGCACCTATACTGCTCAGCCCCTTCTATCTCGATAAAGACGTCGAGCTCGGCGTCGCTCCAAACGTACGGCGTCTCGTTGTCACGAATTAAATGCCGTATCTTCTCTCTAAACGTCGCTGCCATTAATCGTCCCTCGCTGCTTTCGGCCCCTGCGCGTCTGCGGCGCGCACATATGCCCTTTTGTACTTCAACTCCGTGTTATTAGTCCGCCTCTCACGTTGGGTATTGTAACCCGTCCCAAGCATTTAACAAGGGGGCCATGGGGTAGCAATTTAGAGAATATTGGTTTATCCGTAACCATCACGGGAAAGAGTGATACGGACCTCCAAGGTTGAGGATATTGTACCCGTACCACATGGGGGTCGGCAATTAAAGCGCCGCCTCTTCAGACGTCATCGAGGGTATCTCGTAATAACGGCGGCTCAAATTCCCCTTTCGGTTTGACGCCCTCGCGCTTTTACGTTATAGTTAACCGCCATACGGGGGCGTAGCGCAGGCCGGTAGCGCGTCTGCTTTGGGAGCAGAAGGCCGGAGGTTCAAATCCTCTCGCCCCCAATACTCCAAGGGCCCCGTGCGGGGCCCTTGTTAGTTTTAAACCCGCCGTCCGGCCAAATGCCGATACTACTAGGCCGAGATTAAACCTCCGCACAAGTAATATCCGTCGAAGGCGTAAAGAAGATAACGTCTTACGGTCTTCCCTAAATACTTTCGACACCTTAAATCCGGCCCGGAGGTAATCCCCAACATGAAGGCACTAAACGCCCCTCGGTTACTAGCTATCCTACTAGTGATTGCTTTCGCTGCGAGCGCCGCCGGAGAAACTGCGTCTCAAAGTACGCCGGCCTGCCCCGAATGCGGCTCTAACGAGTACGTAGTCCCTATCGTATACGGTTATCCCAGCGAGGAGCTTTTCGAGGCCGCCGACCGGGGCGAAGTCTGCCTAGGCGGTTGAATCGTCACCGGCGACGACCCGCAGTGGCGGTGTAAAGATTGCGATTGTAGCTGGTAAGTTTCCAATTAAACGACGGCCGACGGCGGGAGATTTCCTGATTGGCTCGGCGCCCGAGCGTGGTCGCGACCAACGCCGCGCGAGGATATATTGGCGTGTACGTTCCCGAACCGGTTTAACAACCCTCAGGGAAAAAGCCGCCCGGCCGGGCGACTCCCGGCTTCCCGGCACGACGTCAATCCCTCCGCGTCGCGGCAGTTGACTTGTGCCGGCCACTGTGGGATAATGCCGTGCAAGGCTTAGCTAATTTATTATGTGGCTGGAAAACGCGAAAGATTTTTTCGGCGCAACCTTATGGAGCGTATTCCTGGCAGTCGGCGCCGCGGCCCTCGTCTTCGTCGGGGGGCGGGTTATCTATGCCTCTATCCGGAGATTATTAAAGATCAAAGGCCTGCGGGTCTCCGTCAATATATTCCTCCTACTCCTCGCTGCGGCGGCTTTCGAACGGATATTTCTTTACGGATTAACCGACACGGCGCGCCACTTCCTCGACGCCCTAATATTCGTATTTGGCGTTTACCTCTTATACGTCCTTATAGAACAGCTTCTTCTCTCGCGAGTCGCCCGGGAACGCAGGCCTCTCGAGCTGCCCCGTATCGTCCGGGACGTTATCCGCCTGGCCGTTATCGTCCTGGCCACACTCTTCGCGTTAAAGGCTTTCATGGGCCTCGAACCCACGGCCCTTATCGCAACCTCGACGGTACTCTCCGCCGTTATCGGCCTCGCGATGCAAGACACCCTCGCGAATATATTCGCGGGAATCGCCCTTCAAATAGGCAAGCCCTTCCGCGTCGGGGACTGGGTCACCGCGTATAACCAAACCGGGACCGTCGTGTCTACGTCCTGGCGTTCCACCCGCATCAAAACCCGCGATAATCACCTCATCGAAATCCCGAACGCGAATATAGCTAAAACGGAAATATTTAATTACTCCGTTCCCACGCCGTTGCAACGCCGCCAGATCGAAGTGGGCGTGGTTTACGCGGAACCCCCCAATAAAGTTAAAGGTGTCCTCCGCGAAGCCGCGCTAGCCGCCAAGGGCGTTCTCCCCCAACCTCCGCCGGATGTCTTACTCACGAATTACGGCGACTTCGCCATTACCTACCGGCTCCGTTACTGGCTTAACGACTTCGCGGACGTGCCGCGAACCGAAGACCGGATAATGACTAATATCTGGTACCACTTCAAGCGCGACGGCATTACGATTCCGTTCCCGATCCGTAACGTCACCTTACGACAGGTGGACGATAAGGCCGAAGCGAGGGCGGAACAAACCCGCCTGGAACGAATAAGGACCTATCTGGACGGAGTCGAGTTGCTAGCGGACCTCTCGAAGGCGGAAAAAGCCGGCCTTGCGACAGCCGTCATCGAAGCGCGTTACGCCGCCGGCGAGAAAGTGGTCCGCCAGGGAGACCCGGCGGGTTACGAGTTCTTCATCCTCGTTTCCGGCGACGTGGACGTCACCGTAAAGCAGCCGGACGGCACAATATTCGACGTCGGTATATTCGGCCCCGGCTATTATTTCGGAGAAATGTCCCTATTGACCGGGGAACCGCGCCGAGCGACCATCACGGCGCGCACCGACGCCGATTTATTAGTAATCAACAAGGACGAATTTAAAGAAATCATTGCGGCTCACCCGAAAGTGGCTGAGAAGCTTTCCCGCGCGGTGGCGAAACGTCACGCGGAAATCGAAAAAGAATTCGCCGAAGCCGGCGACGCCGAAGCCGCCGCCGCGGTGGAGAAAGAATACTCCCGAGAAAACGTCTTAAAACGCATCAAGGATTTTTTCGATCTCAAATGACGACGTGGCGGCCATTTATGGTATAATTAGGTTGTCTTTTGCCGCGACGCGGTGATACCTGTCGTTTCCACCACCGCAACGAAGGTTTACATCGTATGGCCGAAAACGAAACAGGCAACGATATGGACAAATCGAAGGGGAAAATACCTTCGGGCGTATGGGTGAAGTGCAAGAACTGCCGGGAACCTCTCTTCGCCGCCGAACTTGAGCGCAACCTCATGGTATGCCCGAAGTGCGACTACCATTTCCCGTTAAGTGCGTATAAACGTATCGAACTGATTTCGGACCCCGGTTCGTTCCAGGAATTCGACGCCGATCTCACGCCGGTGGACGTACTATCCTTCACCGACCGCAAACCCTACGCCAAACGGATCGTCGATACGACGAAAAAGGCCGGAGTGAAGGACGCCGTCATCTGCGGCCTCGCCACCCTCGACGCCAAGCCGATATCCCTGGCGGCCATGGAGTTCTCTTTCATCGGCGGTTCGATGGGCAGCGTCGTGGGCGAGAAAATCGCCCGAACGTTCCAGCGGGGCGTTGAACAGAATTGCCCGGTCGTCGTAGCCGCGGCCTCCGGCGGAGCCCGGATGCAGGAAGGCGTTATCTCGCTGATGCAACTCGGCAAAACGAACGCGGCCGCGGCCGAACTAGCGGACGCCGGCCAGCCCTACATAGTAATTATCTCCGACCCTACAACGGCCGGCGTTATGGCTTCGTACGCTTCGGTCGGCGACGTTACGGTGGCCGAGCCGAACGCTCTGATGGGCTTTGCGGGCCCCCGCGTTATAATGGAGACGATTCGGCAGGAACTCCCCCCGGGCTTCCAGCGGGCGGAGTTCCAACTCGAACACGGCTTCGTTGACGTCGTCTCGCACCGGCGGGACATCCGGGGAGTCGTCTCGCGTTTACTGGATTTGCTTACCCCCGCCCCTTCCGTCCCTAACGGGCCGTAAATGCATGCCGGGCCCCAGTAAGACACGCTCCTCCCTCATAATATCCGCCGCCCGGGCGGCTTTATGGCTCGCCGGTATTTACGCCGTCGGTTTCTACTGGGCGCTCGCCGAGACCTTATTCATCCATCGCGTTATACCGACAGGTTACGCCTTCGACCGGAGTTTCTGTGAGGGCTTCGCGGGCCGGTCGCCATTTTACGTCGTCCTCGCCGCAGCGCTGGCCGCCGTTGCGTGGATCCTTTTTTACATAATATTCCGGATTAAACGGCGGGGCTATCCGGCTCGCCGAGCGGCCGCGAGGAGCCTATCGACTACGGCCGCGCTGGCCGTTACGTATACCGCGGCCGTACTGGTCCTTTATTCCCTTTTCCGAAAATTACAAATAGGCGCGGCCAAGAAACCTACCGCGGCTTTAACCGGCGTCGTTATAGTTTTAATCGTCGCCGGAGTTTTCGCGCTGTTCATACGGTGGCGAGGGAAGAAGCCACGATTAGCACAGATTAGCAATGCCGTGGGTTACTTGGCGCTGGCCTTCGCGATCGGGGCGGCCGGTTTCGCTTTGGCGCGGGAGGCTTATCAACCTTCCCGTAGGCCCGCACCGCCGACGCCCGACATCGTCGTTATCACGCTGGACGCATGGCGAACCGATATGTTCAATGACCGCGTAATGCCGAATTTATTCGGTTTCGCCCGCGACCACGGCGTTATCTTCGAAAACGCACGTTCGCCGTCCTCGTGGACGCTACCCTCCTTCGCCAGTATGTTAACGGGTTCGTACAACGTTACGCCGATAAGCGGCGTTGAACCGCCCGGCGAAAACCGCCCCACTTGGGCGGAAGTAATGTACGAAAACGGGTACGATACGTACGCCGTTATTAGCAATCCGCATCTGGACACGGTGCGACGGCACTTCCGCGGCTTCGACGACTTCTACCACGTCAAACACCGGCAGCCGTTTCTGAAGGCTATCGGTTATTATGACACGTTGGCGTATTTCATATTACGCGAACACAGTTCGGTACCGGAAATCCCGGGGGACACTACTTCCCGTATACGAGATAAGGCGTTAACCACGCTCCTTAAATCCTCCCGCCGGCCGAAATTCATCTGGCTCCACGTACTCGATCCCCACTTCCCGTACCAACCGCTCCCTTCGTTACTAAAAAAAGAACGTCCGGATTTAATGGACAAACAGGACTACGGCCTCGACCGGAAATATTTCTCCGAAGAAAACGGCCCCATCCTAAAAGGCCTGTATGACGCCGAAGCCGCTAGCACAGACTTCCTACTCGCCCCGCTCGTACGGGAACTCTCCGATAGGCCGAACACAATTACCATAATATCCTCGGATCACGGCGAGGAATTCTACGAACACGGCGGTGACCGCCACGGCTATACTCTATACGACGAGGTAACGCGGGTACCTTTCGCTATAATACTACCGGAGGGAAAACCCGCCCCGATATCCTCTCCGGCCACGGAAGCGCCGGTCAGCCTGACCGCCCTCGGCCCCTCCATCTTAAATTACCTCGGGTTTAAACTACCCGCCACTATGGATGGTTACGACGGCTTATTAGCCGAATACCCGCTCAACGAAGAAACCGTATACGGCTTCCTTCCCAAGGCGGACGCCTTTCGCGCTTCAATGGTCAAAGGTAATAGAAAAATTATTCTCACTTATACCAACGACGATGTCAGCACTGAGTACTTCGACTTAACCAACGATCCCGGCGAACTACACCCCCTACCCCTTGACGCGGAGGGGCGTAAGTACGAAGAGGAAGTAAAATCCTGGGTCGAAGGCAATCGGCGATTCCTCGCTGAAACCGGAGCCGAAGCATCCGTATTCGGTCAGCGTAAAGATCTCAAGGCTCTAGGTTATATGTAGCCGACCGCTTACGGGTGATAACCGAGTATGGCCAACGACGCAAACCCATCCTCCCAATACGCCAAAATCGCCCGTTGGGCGACGTTACTCGCCGCCAGTATAAGCGTCGGCGTACTCTGGGCTTTAACTGAAACCGTGATTCACCGCGGCCTGTTCCCCCCCAGTTTCTACTACAGCCGGAGTATAACCACAGTAATCGCCAACCGCACCGTTTTCTACGGTTGTATCTCGGTCCTAGCGTGGGCATTTATAACGGCGGCGGGAGCCGTTTACGACCATATCCGCGGCCGTAAAATCGGCATCGCGGAGACGGCCGGACGGGCGTTAGTTGGCGTCGCGGCCGGCGCGGTTTGGGTCAATCTTAGTTTAATCGCGGTTTTGTTAACATACCGTATCTTCGGCCCGGGCGGCGCCAAGAATTCCCTCTTTCCAGCACTCGCAAGCCTCATCGCGTTGGCGGCCGTTATAACGCTTTTTACATTCACGGCCCGAGTAAGGCGGCGCTCCCCGGCCGTTCGCAGGACCACTAAAACCGTCGGCCGGGTAGTCCTGATCGGAGGGCTGGTCGGCGGTTTCGCTTTGCACGGAGCGCTGTTTATCCGCGCGATGAGTAGACCCGTGCCCGACGGCCTTCCGGACGTGGTCGTTATCACGCTCGACGCCTGGCGGGCGGATGGTTTGAACGCCGATTTCGCGCCGGCCGTTACGGCCTACGCCGACGAATACGGCGTAACCCTAAATAACGTCTACTCCCCATCCTCGTTTACACCCGAATCCTTCGCCGGGATGCTTACCGGTTCGTATAACGTGACGCGTGGCGACTATTACGAATATAAGAAGGATTTGAGGCCGACGTGGGCCGAAGTTATGCGGGAGAACGGTTACGATACCTACGCCGTTTTATGTAATCCTTACCTCGAAACGATCCGGATAATGTTCCGAGGATTCGCGTCGTTTGATTATGTCAGATTCCACCCTTTCCTACGCGCCGTCCGTTACTACGACAGCGCTTGGTATTTCGCTTCGCGCGGCCGAAAAGCCGGAATCGCCGAACCGGGACTCTTAAACCGGCTTCTAACCGAGAAAGCTTTAACGGTACTTCGTAAACCGACACGTCGACCCAAATTCGTATGGATCCATTATTTCGACCCCCATTACCCGTACCGGCCTACCGACGAACTGCTTGCAACCGAAGCGCCGTGGTTGATCGGTTCACAAGAATATGGTTATAAACGCAACAAACTGCGCCCGGAAAACGTCGAAACGATTAAGGCTCTATACGATTACGAAATTAAAACGACCGATGCGTACGTCGCCGAAGTCCTCGCCGAGATTAGAAACCGCCCTAACACCCTCGTAATAATCTCGTCGGATCACGGCGAGGAGTTTCTCGAACACGGCTTTTACGAGCACCGGAAAACGCTATACGAAGAAACGACGCGCGTCCCGTTAGTAATTGCCATGCCGGCCAGGGACAACGCCTCTCTCGAGACGGTCGAACCTGATACGCCCATCAGCCTCGTCGACCTCGCCCCTTCGGTGTTAAACTACCTCGGAATCGAAGTCCCCACGACGATGGACGGGGAGCCGGGCCTGTTAACCGGCGACGTTACTGCTGACCGGCCGGTATTCACGGTCCTTCGGACCGGGGGCGAGAAGTCGCTGGCCGCCGTTATCGTAAAAGAAAAAAAAGCTATTATGGCCGCTCTCCCCGCCGAAACGTCGTTCGAATACTACGACCTTGAATCCGATCCCGGTGAACAAAGGCCACTACCCGAGGACGACGGTTTTAGCCACTTGACGGCCCTTCTAGAAACCTGGTTTATAAGCCGTACAAACCGCCCCGGTTCAGTCGGACCGGAATCCAGGTTGCCAGAAGAACGTAAGGACCTTAAGGCTCTGGGTTATATGTAGCAGCCTCGCCCTCCCCTTCCCCATCACCAACGGATACCGCCTCGGCGCGTCAAATTGACGCCCCACCCCCAGTATACCGTCAATTTGGCGAAAGCGCCCTGGCCCCCACCCCCCGTAACGCCTTGATAATAAAGGCATTAGCACGCGGAAGTTTTGGCATAGTATTTGCGAATATATTTCCCGGATTATAATACTTATCGACCTTTCTTTCCTTAAACGCGCTTACTCAATCCAGAACGTAGAAAGGAGTACCGTATATGGTCCAAGTACGTCCTCTAGGCGACCGGATCCTCGTCAAGCGGCTCGAGGAAGAGGAAGTCGTAAAAGGCGGCATCATTATACCGGATACGGCCAAAGAGAAACCTCAGCGCGGCGAAGTAATAGCCGTGGGCCTCGGTCGGCTCGACGAAGACGGCGACAGGATACCGTTGGACGTTAAGGCCGGCGACAGCATTCTTTTCGGCAAATACGCCGGGAACGAAGTCACGATAGACGACGAGGAATACCTCATCATGCGTGAAGACGACGTCCTCGCCGTAATCGAAACGGGCAAAGAGACCGGCAAAAAAAGCAAATAACCCACCTACGACACCTCGAAATAACAGATCCTAGGAGGGTCCGTTAATGGCAAAGTTGTTAGAGTATGGCGTGGATGCTCGCGCCGCAGTGCAAAAAGGCGTAAAAAAACTGGCTCGGGCCGTCAAAGTTACCCTGGGACCCAAAGGCCGGACCGTCATTCTCGATAAAAAATTCGGGAGCCCGGTAATTACCAAGGACGGCGTTACCGTCGCCAAGGAAATCGAACTCGAGGATTCCTTCGAAAACATGGGGGCCCAAATGGTCCGCGAGGTCGCTTCCAAGACCTCCGATATGGCGGGCGACGGCACCA
>JASFLY010000047.1:0-11009 GCA_050117845.1 Candidatus Zixiibacteriota bacterium | reverse complement strand
GGTCGCTTCAGCGGCCGGTACTTCACCCGCGAAGGCGTTAACCGCCGGTTTTAACCGGCGGCACGGTGGCCGCACCTGAAGGTACGGCCCTACGCCCCCCCAATTACCGACGGATAATACGGGTAAATCCCGGCGGCCATAAAGGCCGCCGTTCCTATTTTAAATAGTGGCGCCGACATTCCTGTCGGCGGACGAACATAACAGCCGCCGTCAGGTGGTAACACCTGACGGCAGCCAAACCGAAACCGGCTGCTTCAGCGGCCGGTACTTCACCCGCGAAGGCGTTAACCGCCGGTTTTAACCGGCGGCACGGTGGCCGCACCTGAAGGTACGGCCCTACGATACCCCGTTACCCGCACCCCTTCCCTTCCCCGCCGTGGAGCCGAGGTAGATGGCGCCGAGGGCGAGGGCCACGCCGGCGGCGTCCAGCGCCGTCGTAGGGCGGCCGAAGAACAGCATGTCCCAGGCGAAGGCGAGCGACGGCTGGAGCAACAGCAACAGGCCCAGCCGCGAGGCCCCGAGGCCCGGGACGCCGGCCGTAATCAGCACCCAGCCCAGGACCTGCCCCGCCAGGCCGTACGCGATCAGCGCCGCGCCACTCGTTAAATCGGGGATGGCGAAACTCTCGCCGCGGAGGGGTGTTAAGGCCGCCAGCACCGCCGAGGACGCGAACGACACGACGACTATGGTGGCGACGGGCGACAGCCGGGCCGCCGGCGGAAGGGCCGAGGCCCGCCTTAGCGTCAAAAGGAATGCGGTGTAGCAGAGCGCCGTGATGAGGCCGAAGAGGACGCCCCAGTGAAAGGTCGCCGAGAGTTCGCCCCACTTCACCCCCACGACGAGGTAGAGGCCGGCGAAGGCCGCGAGGATCCCGACGGCCAGCCGCCACGTCAGCCGCTCCCGCAGAAACGCCACCCCCACGACCGCCATGAAGAAGACCTGGAAGTTCGCGAGGATGGTCGCGAGGCCGGGGCCGACGTAGTGGATGCTCTGATGCCAGAAGGTGAGGTCGAGCGCGAAGAAGACGCCGCACAGCGCCGCCAGGCCCACCGCCCGGCCGGAGGGCCATAGGCGCTCCCGCCGCACGGCCATGATTACGGCGAGGGCCACGCCGCCGAAGAGCATGCGGTAGAAGGCGGCGGCCGTGGGGCCGACGTGGGCCCACTTCACGAAGGCCGCGGAGAAGCTGATGAAGACGGCGCCCGCGGCCACGAACAACGTCGCCCGGCGCGGCGTTACTCTTTCATCCAAGCTTCCGCCTCGCGCAGGACCTCGGCCGGGACCTCGTGGCCGCCGGAGAAGCTACGGAAGGTGACGTCGTAGCCGAAGGCCTCGAGGTCGTCGCGGGCCGTCGTCGATTCCTCGTACGAGACCGCCGGGTCGTCCTCGCCGTGGGCGATGAAGATGCGGACGTCGCGCCCGGCCGTCAACTCCTCGGCGCCGAGGGCCGCCGGCTTGAAGGGGCCGCCGAAACATATCAGGCCCTTGAAGACGGCCGGGTTCCGCAGCGCCGCGCCGTAGCCAAGGTAACTCCCCTGGGAGAAGCCCAGGAGGTAGACGTCGCCGACGTTGTACCGGCCTCGGAGCGCGTCCACCAGTTCGACGACGTAGCGGCTGGACGTCGCGTACGATTCCTTCCGTATATCCTCGACTCCCGACATCTGGGCGGTCCAGCTATATCCGATGCCGTCCTGAAGCGCGAGGGGGTACGGCGCCTCGGGAACGGCCCATATGAAGTCGGCGTCGGCGAAGTCGTTGCGCAGCGTCGCGAACCGGGCCGCGGTGCCGCCCACGCCGTGCAGCGCCAGGACCAGCGTATATTCCTTCTCGGGGTCGTACGCGTCCGGCAGAACGACGTAGCAGGGCGTGAGCGCGGGGGCCTGGAGGTAGAGGGTCCGGGCGTCGCCGCTCACCTCCGTCTCGGCGATGAGCCCGGCGAAGGTACTCGCGAAGGGCTCGACGTCGCGCACCGGGTCGAAGTCGGGGTCGTCGGCGGCGATGGCGACGTCGCGGAAGCCGGCGTCGTAGGCGCGCTTGAGGTTCGTCGCGGCGAGCTCCGCTTCGCCCAACAGGCCGTAACAGCAGGCGAGGTTGTATATCGTCCGGCCGTCGTAGACGTTGGAACGGAGGTACGCGAGGTACAGGCCGGCGGCGTCGGCGTAGCGGCCTTCGCGGTAGGCCACGTCACCCTGCTTCGAATACTCGGCCGCGTCGACGTCGAGGAAGGCCGACGCCTCGGGCGCGAGGGGATCGACGGAAACGCCGTTTTCGCCGAACGCGCCGACGGCGGCGAGCGCCGTCGCGAGACCCGCCACCGCGGCGGCGATGCCCAGATACTTGGATTTATTAGTGATATCTATCTCGCTCAACTCCTTGTGCGGGCGGCGCGCCGGCCGCGCTATTCCCAACCCGAGGCGTCTTTATCGTAGACCAGGCCGCCCCGGAACGTGATGGTAACCTCGGCGTCGTCGGGGCCCGTCCACATGTATATCTCGGTGGTCTCGCCGCCGAGTTCGAACGCGGCGACGCGGGCCCCCGGACTGCTGAAGATGGCCTCGACCTGGTGCCGCGTCATCCCCATTTCGACGCGGTCGTAATTCGCCTCGGTGACGCCGGCCGCCGGGGCCCGGTTCACGAGACGGATTATTTCGTCCAGCTTTATTATCCGGCTTATCCTCTCGTAGGAGAGGGCGTTGGCCAGACAACAGCACAATATTACCACCGCGACTATCGCGACGATTATCCAGAGCGTCGTTTTCCTGTTCGCCGATTTTTCCATAGCCTAACGCAGGACCGCTTCCGCGCCGAGGTAGTCTTTGATGACGGCCTCGACGTAATCGACGACGGCCAGGAGGCGGTCGTCCCCCAGGGCCTCGTATCCCCAAATGGCGAAATCGGCGGCGCCGTCCTCCCGGACGACGAAGCGGTAGCGCAATTCGGTAGGAAGACCCGGCCTGGCCGGGAAGCCGACGGCGACGACCTCCGTCGCGTCCACCAGTTCCCACAACCGGTCGGCCTCGTCGGCCGTCAGATAATACGGGCCGTGGGCGACGACGTTCCACCCCAGGTCGTGCCCCACGGCGAAACAGCCGGCGTCGTCGAAGACGACCCACCAGGTATCGCGGCCCGCGGGGTCGCCGGGCGTCCCGGCCCAGAAGTCGAAGGTCCGACCGGGGCCGCGGCAGAGCTCGCTCAACGTCTCGAACTCCTCGTTGGGGTTGACGGGGTCGCCTATATCGGCGGCGACGGCGCAGGCCGCGCCCAGGCATAATACGGCGACGGCCGACGCGATAACGACGTGACGTTTACTCGACATACTCGATACCCTCGTTCCCGGCGCGCCGCGGTTCCCCGGGAAGCGCCGGCCTTTTATTCGCTTATCGCGTGGCCGAAGTAGGCCGTCTCGAACGCGGCGAGGAGCGACCGTAATTTCTCGACGTGGGCCGGGTCCGTCGTCTGCTTGGCCTTCATCGCGTTGTACATTATCTCATGCATCAACGCCAGACGCTCCACGTATTCGGCGTAGGCGTCGCCCCCGTCCGCCGCCGTCGGCTTGATGCGCTGGGCCATGAAGTAGTCGGCCGCTATCTCCATGATGTCGTCCGCGTGGTACTCCTTGGTATTTATCCACCGGACTATCTGGTTCATATTCGCCGCCGGGTCGGCCGACAACTCGTCGATCATCTTCATACACTTTTCGACGGTCGTAATATCCTCGGCGATGGCCTTGACGCGCAATTCGTCGTCGTAAATGCCGCAAGGAACCTGGCAATGGGAAAACGCGGCCGGTACAAAGGCCGCGCCGACGGCCACTATACAAATCGCCACGGAAAGACGTTTCATCTCGTACCCCCTGGATATTAACAGTTACCGTTAATCCCCTAATATTCGATATGACCTGATACGCTATCGCCGCCCCGCTTATCCGCCCCCCCCCCAAGTAAATCGGTATTAGCTCGGGGTCACGTCAGGCCGGTTTCTCGTTTAGCCACGACGCGGCCGCCCTTAAATATTACCGTTATCGTGGAGTCGTCGGTACCCACCCACGTCCAGTACTCCACGCGCGTACCGCCGGTTTCCAAATGCCGGGCCGTACCGCCGGGGCCGCCCAGGATGCCGGTAACCTGCTGATGCGTCATCCCGGCCCGGATCCGGTTATAATTCGCGAGCGTGACGTTGGGATTTCCGGACGGCATACTCATGTCGAACATCTCGTCCGGGTCGAATAATTCGCGATAAACCAATACTCCCGCGAACGGAGCGCCGCAGTATAAAAACAATACGGCGGCCGAAACGCCGACCACGAGCCAAATCTTCGCTTTACGTGTCAAGGGACTCGCCTCCTCCAACCGGCCGGCGCGGCGCCGTACGTTACCGGCCGTATCCCCGGATTACCACAACACCGGCTTGACGCCGGTATACTTCTGAATCAGCGCGCCGCAGTAGTTAATGATGTCGGCGAGGCCTTCGTGCTCGCGGATGTCGTTTATCCATGTCGCGAGGACGACGTCCTCCCCCTCGCCCTTGACCTCGAAGCGGCAGGAGACCTCGTCCGGGACGCCGGGCCGCGGCTCGAAGTAAATGTCCTCCAGGTCGATGGCGTCCACCGCCTCCCAGAGACCCGCGACCTCGGCGGCCGTCAGATCGTACGGCCCGTAATCGACGATCTCGTCGTCGTAAGTGTTGTGCGTTATCGTCATGTCGCCGTCGTCGTCCACGATGACCAGCCACTCGCCGTAGCCCTCGAAGTGATAGGCGCCGCCGCTGGAGTACTCGAAGGTCCGGCCCAGCGCCGCGCCAACGAGCGCCGTACTCAAAAGGACCGTCGCCGTTATTATCTTATCCATCTAGTCACCGTCCCGGGCGGCCTCGAACTTCTCCAATTGTTTTATGAAACCCTCGTTCTCGGGGTCGGCCTCCAGGGCCCGCTCCTCCCAGGCGACGGCCTCGTCGTAGTCGCCGCCGGCGTAATACGCCTCGGCCACGGTGTCCATTATGTTGAAACACTCGGGCTCGAGCTCGTGGGCCCGGAGGGCGAATTCCAGCGCCTTCTCCGGCATCCGGCCGGACGCCGCCAGGTACCAGCCGTAGGCGTTGAAGTACACCGAGTTATCCGGATTCTCGGCGGTGACGCGATCCATAATGGGCAGGGCGTACTCGAGGTCGCGCTCCCGGCCGGAGTCGACGTAGGTGGCGACCAGGAATTTCTCCTCCCATATCGCGTAAATGCGTTCGATTTCGGCCACGGGTTCGGCGTGGTCGTCGACCCGGATGTCCACCAGGCGGTCGGTCTGACCCTGGTACCCGCCGCCCTCCCGGACGACGAGGATAGCCGCGGATTCCTTGCCGCGTTTATCGCCGCCGGCGGCGTCCCCGGCTTTGAGGGCCGCGATGAGCCGTTTCGCCAGCGGCCCCTCGGCATCGAGGTAGGCCCGCTCCATCTCCGTCAACACTCCCTCGCCGACGAGGATGTTGCCCTGCACGGAGTAGTCCGCGCCGCTCCTGTGCCCCGCCCAATCGGGCGCGCCGGAACCGGTGAAGGCGGCCACGTTACCTTCCGCGTCTATAATGGCCACCTGCCGCTGTTCGCTCCCCTCGTCCGCCTCGAGCAAGCGTTTAAGGACCTCCTCGGCCGGCAGGCCTTCCCGGAGAAGCGGTAGGCCGTCGACGCCGTAGCCGAGGTCGGCGTACGCTTGCGTTGCGATGGCCCCCGCGCCGGCCTCCGCCCACGGCACGATATACCCGGCGGCCAGCACGCGCGAGGCGACGGCGATGCCCCACTCCTGTGCCTCGGCGTCATAGGCCACGATGGAGAACGTCCCCGCCGCGGCCGGAACCAAAACGACCGTAATTAGCACCAAAAAACCGACAACGGTCCCTTTTAAACTCATTATCCGCACCTCCGTTACTCGTTCCCGTCCAGCTTGGCCAGATAATCCTCAAGCAAGGTGGACAGGTATTCGTCGTAACCCTGGTTGCGTTCGGCCTCGAGGTCGGCGTGTTCGAAGGTGAGTTCCTGCGCCGCCTCGAAATCGGCCCGGGCGCCTTCCTTATCGTCCAGAAGGTAGCGCATGGCGCCCGTTATGTAAAGGAACTGCTTGTGCTCGCCCGCCCGGCTCTCGTCCTCCATCATCCCCTCCGCGACGTCCAGGGCCCGGCGCCGGGCTTCGGCCGCCTCGTCCGTCAGGCCGTAGTTCGCGGCGTGATATCCGACGATGCGGTAGAAGCGGCACCAGAAGTCCGTGTCGTCCGGGTACATGACGCGGTATATTCGCTCCGCGGCGGCGAGGCGGTCCATAATCGGGATATCGTCGTAATCCTTATATTTACCCGCGAATTCCACTTCTTTCGCCGCCTCGCGCAGGGCGTCCAGTTTATCTTCGGGAGGGTCCCGGAAGTCGTACGAAAAGCAAGTGTACTTGCACTTCTCACACGAATACAGCGTCTGGCTCTCGGTGTCGGGCCAGAATATCAGTTCGTATTTCGAGGGCCAGTTGTAGATATACGTGCCGTAGCTTCCCACAACCTGGAACTCGTTCGTCTTGCCGCAGAGGGGACATTCCACTTCGTCCGGGAACCACGTCGTCGCCGACGCCGCGGCCGCGACGCATATAAGCGCAAGTGATAATATCTTGATTTTCACGTTGACCTCCTGGCCGGATGACATATCGCGAGGGAATCGTTTATATGGTTTCGACGGCCGGCCCGGGATTCGAGTTTAATAACGAAACGGCCGCCCCCTCGCCCTCCCGGCGGGGACGAACAACTCCAAACATAGGATAACATAAAAGGGGTTGTTAGAAAACGTGGCCGGCGCCGCTATGGCAGCGTATGCAATCCATCGGCAGGTCGGTTTCGTTGGCGCATATCGCGGCCGTCATCCCGGCGTGGCACTGCATGCAGTTCTCGTTCAACATCTCGCGGCTGCGCTCGTTGGCCCGGAGGACCTGTACGTCCTCGAAGGTGAAGGCCCAGGAGTGGCGGAAGCCGCTCTCGGCCTTGGCGGCGTATTTCCCGACCAGGCCGTGGGGAACGTGGCACTCGTTGCAGGTTTCGCCCCGGTGGCTGGAGGCCGTCCACGAGTCGTAGTTGTCCCGCATCACGTGGCAGTTGACGCAGACCTCGGGGTCGTTCGAGAGGTAGGAGTAGCCGCGGGCGTAGACGAAGGTGAACGCGCCCAAGCCCACGGCCGCGCCGATGGCCGCGACGGCCGCCCACTTCAGTACCGCGCTTATTATATGCCCTCTCATCGCGGGAGCATTTCCGGGACGGGCGCCATGACGCGGTAAGCCGCCAGTTCCGCCTGGCGGGCGTAGTCCACGGCGTCGCCGAGGATGCGGGCCGATTCCTGCGGGCTGTGGAAACCCATGCTGTTCTCGGCGCTGATGAAGTCGTAGCGGATGAAGGCCCGGCGCTGGAGGGCCAGGGCCTCGGCCAGTTCCTCGTCCGGCACCCCCGTATCCCTGGCCGCCAGGATGCGGTCCTGGGCGGCGATGAGGGCCGCTTCGGCCCGGTTCATAAGCTCGAAGGTCCGGTCCTGGATCTCGAGGACCCGCTCGCGCATCTCGCTTTCGCTCTCGCGGTGGCAGGTCGTGCACGCGGGGCCGACGTTGGCGAGCGGCGTCCGCACCCAGTGGTCCGAAATCTTCATGGCGCCCTCGCGTTTGTACGGCATGTGGCAGTCGGCGCAGGAGACCCCCGCCCGGGCGTGGACGCCGGTGGACCAGAGCTCGAACTCGGGGTGCTGCATCTTGACGAGCGGCGCTCCCGTCTCGGCGTGGAGCCAATCGCGGAACTCGGCGTCGTCGTAGTAGCGCTCTATCTCCTCTATCGTGAAACCGCCGGCCCACGGGAACGTAAGGTAGTTGCCCTCGCCCTTGAAGTAGTATTCGGTGTGGCACTGGCCGCAGACGTAGGTCCGCATCTCCTGGCGCGTCGCCTCGGCCAGGTCCACGCCGCGGGCCGCCATGGCCTCGCGGAAGGCCGGCCGCGTAACCGTCAGCGCCATCGTCCCGGCCTCGTGGCAGTCGGCGCACCCGATGGTGTACTTGATGTCATAGGTCTTGACGAGGTCGAGGACGGGCGTAGCGTAGAACTTCTCGGGGCCGATAGTCTCCATCAGGCCGGGGACCTGGCTGGTCTTGCAGGTCATGCAGGGGCCGGCCTTCTTGCCCTTCAGGCGCTCCGTCTTCAGCATGTCGTCCAGCGCCGACATGTGGCCGCGGTCCTCGTCGTACGCGACGGCGAAGCCGTAGCCGGCGAAGAGGCGCTTGAGCGCGGGCGTCTTCTCGAGTTTGGAGAACGATTCCGACCCGCCGTAGCGGCCGTAAACGCTGTAGTCCTCCATCTCGGAGGTCTTCATCGTCTTCTTGAAAGCGTCGTATTGTCGGGGGAAGTTCCGGCCCCAGGGCTCGGGGTCGGGTTCGAGCGGGGCGACCTCGGCGAGGGGGAAATAGGAGATTTTCTCCTCCGCCTTCCTGCCGCTGATGGAAACCAGGAGCCAGGTCACGAGGGCCGTCACGGCCACGGCCCCCACGAATACCGCCGCGTAGATAAGCTTCTTCATCGTTGCATCACCCCGGCCTATGTCACCCGTTTAATCCCAATAACCGAATATATATTACTTATTATATTATAATCGGCCGCCGGCGCAAGTCAACGTTTTTTCGCCCCGCCGATATTTTTCATATTAGAAGCGGCCGGCTTTATGCCGGCCGTGCGGCGTTATAGGTAGCGCCGACATTCCTGTCGGCGGATTAATTCACGAGTCGAAACCGGCCGCTTCAGCGGCCGGTACTTCACTTGCGAAGGCGTTAACCGCCGGTTTTAACCGGCGGCACGGTGGTAACACCTGAAGGTACGGCCCTACGCCCCCCCCAATTACTGCTCGCAATACGCGCAACCCCCGGCGGCCATAAAGGCCGCCGCTTCTTTTCATTGGGGGGTAGCGGCCGGCTTTATGCCGGCCGTGCGGCGTTATAGGTGGCGCCGACATTCCTGTCGGCGGATTGTCGAGCGTGACCCCAACAATGTGGCGTCGGTTGTTACCAACCGACGCAAACCTTAAAAATAACCGCCGCTTTTGAGATTGAACAAACCGCCGCCGTCAGGTGGTAACACCTGACGGCACCCCGGAGCCCCCCGGCGGCCGTAAAGGCCGCCGCTTCTTAGGGGGATATTTTAAAGGCCGCCGCTTCGGGAGGGATAATTATAAGAATACGACTACGCTTTTCGCTTTGACACGGCCCCGGCGATATGCTAATTTCGCGGCGTCCCTTAAAAGGAGGTTACGCGATGCCCGAGTTGAATTGCCCCAAGTGCGACGCGCCGATAACGTACGACGAGGCCGACGCCGGCAAGGCTATAAAGTGTACCAACTGCGGCGCCGACGTATTGGCCATCGACGCCGCGGAGAAACTCATCAGCTTGAAATGCGCGGCCTGCGGCGGCGCTATCGACCTCCGGCCGGGGATGACCGAGGCGGTGTGCCAGTATTGTGGCGCCTCGTACCTCCTGCCCCCCTCGGTCGCGCCGGCCTCCAAGGCCGACGTCCCGGAATACCTGGTCCCCTTCAAGATATTCCAAAGCAACATGCTCGAGCACCTCAACAAGTGGCTCGACTCGGGGGTCTTCACCGCGGGCGACGCCGATAAGGCTGCGACCGTCGTGAAGGTAACCGCTAAGTACGTGCCCTACTACGTCTGCAACTGCGAGGCGAACTCCTCGTGGTCGGGCCAGAACAGCACCACGCATCACCGGACCGTGACCAGGACCCGGACCGACTCCCAGGGCCGCCGCCAGACTTATCAGGCCCAGGAGCCCTACAAGGAATGGCACCACGCCTCGGGGTCCCACGTCGGCCACTACCGCGTCGCCGTCGTCGCCTCCCCCGCTTTGAGTCAGGAGGACGTCGACAGCCTGATCGGCGAGGTCGGCAACTTCACGAGCGACGAGGGAGCGCTGCCCTTCGGCCAGTCGGCCCGGGAGGATAACTTCCCCGTGGAGAAGGCGACCTTCGACTCCGAGGAGGCGAAGCGCCGGGCCAAGATGAAGATAGAGGTGCTGGAGCGCTCGGCGTGCGAGGGCCAGGTCGAGCGGCTCGACTCGTGCAGTACGTCGCTCTCGGGCCTCACGGCCCGGCTGTCCTACCACCCCATCTGGTGGGTGACGTACAACTACAAGGCCAAGCCCTACAACTGCGTCATGGACGGCTCGACGGGCGCCGTGACCGGCAAGAAGCCCATCAGCAAGACGAAGGTCGTGATCGCC
The DNA here is from genome assembly GCA_050117845.1 of Candidatus Zixiibacteriota bacterium. Lineage (GTDB taxonomy): Bacteria > RBG-13-66-14 > B26-G2 > WVWN01 > WVWN01 > WVWN01. The sequence continues at coordinate 740 of JASFLY010000047.1, read as the reverse complement.
ATCGTCCTCGCCGTCGTCGTCATCATCATAATCCTCATTCTCATCTGCGTCGTGGGCGGCGGCTACTTCGCGACGACGTCCTCGCTTATTAATAATATCTTAGAGGGCGCCACAGCCCTCGTTTAGTCCCCGTTTACATATATCACCAAGCCAAAACCGCCGGTCCGCCGGCGGTTTTTTTCCTCGGCGGCCGTAAAGGCCGCCGTTTCTTTTCATGGGGGGGAGCGGCCGGCTTTATGCCGGCCGTAATACGCGAACTTGCCGGCGGCTATAAAAGCCGCCGCTACGGAGAAAGATGATATTGACGTCGGCGGCCATAAAGGCCCCCGGCATATTATTTTCCTAAATCATGTGGGCGAATTCCCCCGGCCGGCGGCCCCCAAACGCGGAAAACCCTTATCCGGCATACAATTTCGGCCTTTTTACCCCGCGCCGCCCGGGCATTATTTTCCGAAATCAATAGGGCGCAGTCCCCCGGTCGGCATTATTTCCCGAAATCATTAAAACTTGACGTAGCGCCGACATTCCTGTCGGCGGATTACTTCCCTCATTGATAAATAACTAACGTGGCCGCACCTGAAGGTACGGCCCTACGAAAACCCCGGGGCCCCCCGGCGTTATTTTCCTAAATCATGGTGTCGTTACCGCCGCCGCTTCGGGGTATATAATAGAAAAACCGCCGGTCGCCCGGCGGTTCGTCATTACTCTCCGTCGCTACTCGTAGCCGTTGCCGCTGCTGA
>JASFLY010000046.1:0-12280 GCA_050117845.1 Candidatus Zixiibacteriota bacterium | reverse complement strand
GTGCATACTCCCCACAGACAGGAATGTCTGTGCCACTCGTGGAATGTCTGCGCCACCTACTCGTCGGCCTCCGCGAAAGCCAACGTGGAGCCGGCCGCCGTGTCGGCCTTGACCCACCCCACTTCCCCGGCCGCCGTTTCAATCTTAATCCACCGCCGGCCGGTTCCCTTATCCAACACTTTTACCTCGTCGCCCTTCTCGAGTTCGGCTATTACCCGGCCCTCTATGGAAGGCGCCGATCGCACGTGAAGGCCGCCGTCGGCGACGACCTCCGCCGGCAACGATTCTTCATCGCCTTCTTTAGGGGTACGCGTCGTATAAGCGGAGCCCGCCCCGCGGATTACCAGAACATAAAAAAGAATGCAACTCACCACGACCGCCAGCGTAACGACCGCGGCCGCGATTAGTATAACCCTGCCTGTTCTCCTATAACCGTCGGCTATTCTCGGCTCCTCGCAAATGGACGTCGTAGGAGAGCAGGTCCGACGTGCATTCCCAGGAATCGGGGCCGTCCAAGCCGCCGTCCCGCCAGGCCCTCTCGATATGCATCTTGACGATGCCGACGCTCGGGTGGACCCAGTTGTCGGTCTGCGTATCAATATACGCGTTGCCCCCCGACGACAGATTGATGACGACGTTGGAGGTGTGCCGTACCCGGTAGGACCCCGCGAACGTCCCGGCCGGAACGGTTACGTCCTCCCTGGCCACGACCTCCGCCTGGATCGATACGTCGCAAGCGTCGTCGATGCCGTCGTGGTCGACGTCGTCGCTCCACACCCTGACGAACGGGATGTTGGAGGGGAGAACGCCGGCCCCGTCGAACACCGTCCAGGTGGCGCCGACCGTGAAAGGATAGCGGTACGTATTGGCGGTGAACGTCTTCGTTTTAGTTACCCGCGAGTCGACGGTAAATTCTTCGCCGTAGCAGTAGACGAGGTCCTCGTCGTTGTCGACGATAAACCGGGACGAACTCTCGTTCGGCAAATCGGACCGGTATATAAGGATTTCCTGGCACTCGACGCCGCCCACCGTCCGCGCGCCGGCGATGCGGTACGACGTTTCGTACGTACCGGCCTCGCTGTCCGTCGTGTTGTAGTCCCAGGTGTTACCGTCGGCGTTGGGCCAATAATCCGGCTCCCCACTACCGGTCGTCTCGTCGCCGTCGCAGGCGAGGACCCCGACCAGCGCGACGGCTGCCGCCATGACCACGTAAAATACCGTACCTCTCACCTAAAACCTCCTGCGTTACGCACCCCCGAAGCGTAGAAGAATATTCGGCGTCTGTCAAGGAAAAGAAGGAGCGTCCGGAATATAAAACCGGCCGCTCTCGCGGCCGGACGTTGAACGGCTCAGAGGCCGACAGGAACGCTCCCCTGCCGCCTACCCGTTCTGCGTCAGGAAAAAGGCCGCTAAAAAGCCCGTAACCGCGAGTAGGCCGACGACGGCGAGCGCGACCCACATCCATTCCTTGCCGCCCGGCTGCGGGGGGACGACGCCCTCCCGGGCCGCGAGCGCGTCGACGAGTTCCTCCGCCTCCCGGAGGCCCAGGCCGGTTTCGGACTGTACGAGTTTAATCGCCGGGTTTCTCTTCCCCGCCCGAAGCATGGATAACACGATGGGTTCGTAGACGGGCCGGGTATCCTCGGCGAAGCCGCTGGGCGGGATCGGCGGGGCGGGAGGCGTGGGCTCGGCCTCCTCGAGCATATACTCGACGTAGACGTCGCCCGTCCCCTCGTCAATAGTGAACTCGGTCCCGCAATGGGAACAGACGATCACCGGTTGGCCCGGCTCGTAATGGAGCGCGGCCCCGCAGGCGGTGCATCTGAGTTCTTTGGGTTCCATTAAATTATTACGCGGACAAGAATGCCTGCGCCGCCCATCGTATTCGTGCCACCGGCATTCCTGCCGGTGATATTCATGCTTTTCTTATCGCAAACAGGAATGTCTGCGCCACCCCGTCCGGCCTAACCGCCGTGGGCCATGAGCAGGTACGCGACGACGCCCGTCGTCACGATAAAAACGAGGACGGCCACGATCAAGATACAGGCCTTGTTGCCGGCCGCGGGAACGACGATGCCCTCCCGCGCCGCGAGCGATTCGACGAGTTCCTTGGCCTCGCGGAGACCCAGGCCGGTATGGGCGCGTACGACCTTTATGGCCTGGATCTTCTGTCCGGCGCGGAGGAGCGCCAGGACCTCGGCCTCGTACGCCGGCGGGTCACTTCCGAATCCGGTGGGCCGGAGGGTGGGACCCGCGACGGCGGCCCCGCCCTCGACGGCGAACTCGGTCCCGCAGTGGGAACAGGTGATCACGGCCTGGCCGGGTACGTAATGGAGGGCGGCCCCGCATGAAGTGCATTTGAGTTCCTGAGTTTCCATAAGTATACGATTCGACATTATACGGAAATTAACCGCCGGCGCAAGCACTAATGCGCCGAGGTCGACAAACGGAAGCGCCGCCCGAGGAAGGGCGGCGTTTTTATCATTGAACGGTTAGGCCTTGTAGAAAAGGCCTCGGGGACGCCGGTTTTGTCAAAGGAGGATTTGGTTTACGTGCCCGGCGCCCCGAGGAAAAAGTTTGCGTTTAGCGTGACCTCCCCTTAGAACAATACGCCGACGTGGAATCGGGCGAACTTCGTATCCGAGTCATCGAAAACGAAATGTATACCGCCGCCGCCGTCGAGCGCCAGGCCGTTTATAATCCCGCAAACGACCCCGGCGCCGGCCTCAACGCCCAACTCATCCCGTCCGCCTTCGCCGAAATGATACCAACCGGGGCCGGCGCCGACGTAAGGATTGATACGATCTCCGGTCGGAATCCGGTAACGTAGGCCCGCGTTAAGGTCCGTAATGTACGTATCTTCTACCCCCGGCACGTCGGCGGAAAGATGGTTATACGAATAAAATACGTATATCCATAACGTACATGGGAGTACGATGCGTCCCCAATCGACAACCACACCAGGGGCGATAACATCGTAGGAATCGGCGAGATACCCCCACCACGGTAATAATATGTCGCCGTGAACGCTGAACCACCAGCGACGCACGACGCCCGGGAGACATAACGGACGCAATGGCGGCGGCCCGTAGTAAGCGCCGGCGCTCCGCCTACCGCCGACTTCCTCCGGCGCGAATTCGCCGAACGAGGCGGCCGTTACGTTACCCTCGGGCGCGACGCAACAGCCGTATTCCAACTCGGGCAAGCCGGCCGCCAATACGTCCCCCACCGAAACGCCGTTCCCGATATCGTTACCTCCCGGCGTATCAATTCCCGGGACTTCTCCGACCGCGCACACGCCCCCCACGCCGAAAGAACTTAATACTACTGCCGCGAATACAAGTTTCCTTTCCATCCTTCACCCCTTCGTTTAAAGGCCGCCCCCACCGGTAATCAAAAAGCGCTACCCCACCCCAAGGGTAACGCCGCTCCAGTTCCGCCCCGCTTCCCGGCGGAACTGCCGTTCTCGTCACAACGTACGTCATGCCGTCCAAATGTCAAACCACCATCCCTTCCATCCTTGTATATCGTAATCTATTATCGGCTAAATGTCAAGTATTATTTTATCCCAACCTTATTATATTTTTTTTAATATTTAATTACATTGGCGCTATTTATATTTATCATAAGCAAAAAACGGCATGTATAGGGGATTTCCGGCCCTGGCGGGAAAGCCGGGAGGAGTGATACGGCGTGAAACATCGGCAAGGTCCCCCCCGCCATCTGAAATTTACCGTTGCCAAACGCCGCGCCTTTTCCTATTATTCCAACGAATACATTAACCGTGGAAGCCAAGGAGCCGAAATTATGGCGGAAGTCAAATCGATTAAGTGCCCCAATTGTGGAGGTGCCGTACAAGGCACCGGCGCCGTGACCTGTCCTTATTGCGGCTCATCACTCGAGGTGACCGCGGCTGACAAGGAACAACTCCGAGCCGTCAGACGCGAATTCGGCACGGCCGGCGTCGACGCCGGCGTTAAACCGCCGTTCTTCTTTAAAAACCTACCCGGCGTGGAGATAACGCGCGAGACCAAGGAGATCCCGTTTCAGCCGACGTTCGTCTACTCCGGCCTGGGCGGCGAGCCGGCCGGATTGCTTCGCAGTGAAGCCGACGCCATCGTCGACGTCGTTCGCCGGACGCAGGAGTCGATTAACCACGAGGACCTGCCCTCGTACATGACCTGCATCACGAAAAAGGACCAGCGGTTCCGGGCCAAAGCCCAAAAAGGCGCCGAGGCCCAGTTTATAAAAAGCGATATGAAGCGATTTACGGTGGCGGTCGATTTCAAGAAATTGACGGCCGAACAGGCGTCCGTCGTCGTTAGCATCGAGGCGTTCATCTTCCTCAACTCCGGCCAAGTGAACCACCTGACCGTCCCGTTCGGCTGGAAACTGCGGAAGGAGGAAGGCCGGTGGGTGGTTTTCGCCTCCGGCATCGGAGGGACCGCCAGCGGAATCAAATGGGGTTCGTGCGTCATCCCGATAATCGGCGCGGCGATCGGCTTGGTCGTCGCCATCGTATCGGTCGTTTCGGAGTGCCGGGAACAAACCGAGACCGCGGCCGTACCGGAGGACGAAGTGGTGGTGTGGAAGGCGGAGAGCCGCAGGAAACCTATGCCCGAAACGTGGTTCAAGGCCAAAACGGACCTGACGCTTTACGATACACCGCGGGACGAAAGCGAAATAGAGGCTATCCTCCCGGCCGGCGGCGAGTTCCAGGTCATGAGCGAGTCGTTGGGCTGGTACCACCTCAACACCCGCGACCACACCTGGGGTTGGGTGCCGGAGAAGGAATTAAAACGGCAACTCGGCAAGGACTTCGCGCTCGTCGAACGATGATAAATAAAGACCCGCCTTCAGAGGCGGGTTTTCCGACTATACACAAAACGAAATAAAACCTATTATAGGAATACCATCGAATACCTAAACAATGTGCCGCACCGGTAAGTTTATAGCCAAAGGTTTCGAAAGAAGTTAAAAAGACGTTATTTACGTGATTCCTCGCTAGAACCTTCCTTATCGATATGAGGACGAGATTCACGGTAAGCTTTTCCGACTCGCGTAATATACTCCACAACAAGGTCATCGATATTAACTCGCAAACCCTTAGAACCCTTAAATACCTCGTGGATACCAGGAAACGGCGCGAGAATAGCTTTCCTGGCATTATTCACTATCCCTTTATTATTTATCGAAGATTCCATTAGAGTTACGAGTTCGTTTATTTTTCGGTCGATTTTTAAGATATCGTGTCTTTGGGCATCTATTTTTCCCTGTAATAATTCTAACGATTTTAGATTATTTTGGTATTCTTCCAAAAGCCTGTTAGAAGATACCCGGGTTTTTTCCGATAATCCCCCGATATAGTCGATTTTTTCGTCGACGGTTTCCAAATACCCGCTTACCCTTTTTAGTTCTTCGACGTAATTTTTAGTGAACTCATTGTGGCTTTTTTCATCGACGTTCGGTTTATCCCAAATTCGTCTTTGGATAATAATAATAGCTCCTAGCGAAATTAACGTCGCTATACTAAATATTATAGTAAACGTCCACATAATTATTTATTTAATCTACCCCCTGGGTGGATAATAGTGCCTATTATCATTAATAGCACGTATATTTCGGCCCATACGATGAGTAAAGGATATTCCGGTTGCCCATCATTGATCGTCTGGATAATTTGGCCTATTAGTATACTCGTACACACAAATACCGCTAAACGCGATACCGCTTCGGCTATATATTTCCGACGCCGTTCACCCATTGCAATGCATTATCCTCCTCCTTATTTACGTAGTTGATATTGGCGACCTTTTCCCCTTTATTATAATATACTCATTTGAGTTACTCTTAGTCCATTTTCGGATCCAATTCGTTAATCAGGTCCGTTTACCTGACGTCCCCTTCGCTCCGAACTGGATTTATTTCAACTATGCCCACCATGCTACCGTTCCATCTAACGGTTACCAACCCTTAAGTATTGACGCTTGAATTAAGCTTATGCTAATAATTATACCCTATAGCCGCATTAATTGTCAAGGCGGAATGAACTACCACGCCGCCCGGCTTTTTTCAAGACCGACCTTCAAGTTGGCCCGCCGCAGGCAGGAATTTCTGCGCCACCGAATCCCTCATTGATACGAGATTATTGTGGCCGCACCCGAAGGTACGGCCCTACACAAACATAGAGACCGGCCGCTTCGGCGGCCGGTATATCACCTGCGTAGCGTTAACCGCCGGCTTTAGCCGGCGGCCCAGACGGGCTTTCATACCGAAATACCCAGTTGCTTCTTAATCAACCGGCAAAGGCTGTCCGCTATTTCGGTATGGCGGGGGACGGGCGCGCGGCGGCCGTTATCCGGGTTACGGTATATATCGTGTTTCTTGCCGTGCCGATGGATAACGCAGCCGGCGGCGGTTAACTCCTTTATCAGGGCGCGGCGTTTCACACCTCGAGCGCTACTTCTTTGGTCGAAACGTCGGCGCCCACCGCCTCTTCTTCCTCGCGCATTAACGCGTACGCCTCGGCGATGTTCGCCTCCAGTTCCGCAAGGGTCTTACCCTGGCTGAAGACGCCGGGGACGTCTTTAAGACGGCCGACGAAGTACTCGCCGTCGCGCCAATACTCGAGGGTGAATTTCCTCAACACTTTTGCATACCTCCGTACAATTATAACGCTAAACGACCCCAAGTCAAAGGAAAACCCTTGCGGCCTCTGTACCGAGACGCTCGACCAGAATAAGTAGGGGCCGACCGTCAGGTCGGCCCGCCGCAGACAGGGATTTCTGCGCCACCGAATCCCTCATTGATACGAGATTATTGTGGCCGCACCTGAAGGTACGGCCCTACACAAACATAGAGACCGGCCGCTTCGGCGGCCGGTATATCACCTGCGTAGCGTTAACCGCCGGCTTTAGCCGGCGGCCCAGGCGGCCCTTCGGCATACAGGAATGTCTGCGCCATTATAAAAAGACAGTGGGCTTAAGCCCATTGCCTAACGCTTAAGCCCACTGTCAAAATTATTATCCTGGCGGCGTCCTACTCTCCCAGGGGGTCGCCCCCCAAGTACCATCGGCGCAGACGGGCTTAGCTTCCGTATTCGGAATGGGAACGGGCGTTTCCCCGCCGCTAAGGCCACCAGGAAATTGATTTCCGGGTCGTGCAGGCGTGAATATCGGTAGTGTTAATCCGGTTCGAACTCACGCCGGTTTATTCTACATAGCTAAGTGAAGGCACAACGGCGACCGTATAGTCGCGGGGCGTATATAATTGCGACTGCTATGGTCAAGCCAAACGGCCTATTAGTACCGGTCAGCTAAACACGTCACCGTGCTTACACCTCCGGCCTATCACCCGGTAGTCTTCCGGGGGCCTTCAGGGAGATCTTATCTTGAGCGAGGCTTCGCACTTAGATGCTTTCAGCGCTTATCCTGGCCGAACATAGCTACCCGGCGGTGCCGCTGGCGCGACAACCGGATCACCATAGGTTCGTCCACCCCGGTCCTTGCGTACTGGGGGTAGCATCTCTCAAATCTCCTACGCCCACGGCGGATAGGGACCGAACTGTCTCACGACGTTCTAAACCCAGCTCACGTGCCGCTTTAATTGGCGAACAGACAAACCCTTGGGACCTGCTCCAGCCCCAGGATGCGACGAGCCGACATCGAGGTGCCAAACCGTACCGTCGCTGTGGACGCTCGGGTACGATCAGCCTGTTATCCCCGGGGTAACTTTTATCCGGTGAGTTACGGCCCTTCCATGCGGAACCGTAAGATCACTAAGCCCTGCTTTCGCAACTGCTCGACCTGTATGTCTCGCAGTAAAGCTCCCTTGTGCCTTTACACTCGACGCGCGATTTCCAAACGCGCTGAGGGAACCTTTGGGCGCCTCCGTTACTCTTTGGGAGGCGACCGCCCCAGCCAAACTACCCGCCTGGCATTGTCCCCCGACCGGATTCACGGCCGCGGGTTAGGATTCCATTATGACAAGGGTGGTATTCCAAGGATGACTCCACGCAGGCTGACGCCCACGCTTCATAGCCTCCCACCTATCCTAGACAGGCCAGAACAAAATCCAGTGCCAAGTTGCAGTAAAGCTCCACGGGGTCTTTCCGTCCCGCCGCGGGTAACCCGCATCTTCACGGGTATTACAATTTCACCGAGTCCCCTGTTGAGACAGTGCCCAGATCGTTACGCCATTCGTGCGGGTCGGAACTTACCCGACAAGGAATTTCGCTACCTTAGGACCGTTATAGTTACGGCCGCCGTTTACTGGGGCTTCGGCTCAGTGCTTCGCCTCCGAAGAGGCTAACACCTCCCCTTAACCTTCCAGCACCGGGCAGGCGTCAGACCCTATACATCGCCTTACGGCTTAGCAGAGTCCTGTGTTTTTAGTAAACAGTCGCCTGGGCCGATTATCTGCGACTTCCAGAAGCTTGGCAAGCAAGTCGCCTTACCTCCAGAAGCACCCCTTCTTCCGAAGTTACGGGGTCATTTTGCCGAGTTCCTTAACAGGGGTTCTCTCGAGCGCCTTGGGATTCTCACCCCGCCTACCTGTGTCGGTTTGCGGTACGGTCACCCAACAGTATGCTTAGAGGGTTTTCTTGTCAGCGTGGGATCAGCCACTTCGATTCCATACGACCTCGGCATCACCTCTCGGGGTTGCTTGAAAGCTGGCCTCGCGGATTTGCCTACGAAGCCCCCCTACGGGTTTGCACCGGGACATCCAACACCCGGCTGGCCTACCCTCCTGCGTCACCCCATCACGCCTGTTGAGTGGTACGGGAATGTTGACCCGTTGCCCATCACCTACGCCTTTCGGCCTCGGCTTAGGGGCCGACTAACCCTGAGCGGAGTAGCCTTCCTCAGGAAACCTTAGGCTTACGGCGAAAGGGTTTCTCACCCTTTTTATCGTTTACTCATGCCGGCATCTTCACTTCGGCTCGGTCCAGCAGTTCTCACGAACCACCTTCGCCCCGGCCGAACGCTCCCCTACCACTACGCCTCCGAAGAGGCCATAGTCCGCGATTTCGGCGACTGGCTTTAGCCCCGCTACATTGTCGGCGCGAGAAAACTCGACCAGTGAGCTATTACGCACTCTTTAAAGGGTGGCTGCCTCTAAGCCAACCTCCTGGTTGTCTGAGCTTTCGCACTTCCTTTCCCACTTAGCCAGTACTTAGGGGCCTTAATCGACGGTCTGGGCTGTTTCCCTTTCGACTACGGAGCTTATCCCCCGCAGTCTGACTCCCCGGGTGGTGGCGGACGGTATTCGGAGTTTATTTGGGTTTGGTACGGCAAGCCGCCCTAGCCCAACCAGTGCTCTACCCCCGTCCGTTAACCCCGGAGGCTAGCCCTAAAGCTATTTCGGGGAGAACCAGCTATCTCCGGGCTCGATTGGCGTTTCACCTCTACCCACAGCTCATCCCCCCAGTTTTCAACCTAGGTGGGTTCGGGCCTCCACGTTCTTTTACGAACGCTTCGCCCTGGCCATAGGTAGCTCGCCCGGTTTCGGGTCTACCGCCTGCGACTGGTCGCCCTATTCAGACTCGCTTTCGCTACGCTTCCGGTCTCATGACCTTAAGCTATCGCCGCAGACGAGTAACTCGCCGGCTCATTATGCAAAAGGCACACAGTCACAGCTAATAAAAGCTGCTCCTACACCTTGTAGGCGTACGGTTTCAGGTACTATTTCACTCCCCGCACAGGGGTTCTTTTCACCTTTCCCTCACGGTACTGGTTCACTATCGGTCGTCAGCGAGTATTTAGCCTTAGGAGATGGTCCTCCCAAATTCGGACAAGGTTTCACGGGCCCCGTCCTACTTGGGTGCCCGGACCAGGAAGCCTCGTACACTTTCGCCTACAGGGCTTTTACCCTCTATGGCTCAGATTTCCATAAGATTCGGCTAGCGCCGAGGTTTGTAACTTCCCGAGGGTTCACGCCGAACCCTCCGTCCGGGTCCCACGACACCGGGCACGGCAACGGCGGCGGCCTTTACCGCCGCGCCCGGTTTGGGCTATTCCCGGTTCGCTCGCCGCTACTTCGGGAATCGTTTTTACTTTCTCTTCCTGCGGTTACTGAGATGGTTCAGTTCGCCGCGTTCGCCGCGACGCCCTATGTATTCAGACGCCGCTGGCCGGGTATGAGCCCGGCCGGGTTTCCCCATTCGGAAATCTCCGGATCACTGCCCGCTTAGCGACTCCCCGGAGCTTATCGCAGCCGGCCACGTCCTTCTTCGCCTGCTGACGCCAAGGCATCCACCGTACGCCCTTAATATCTTGACCATAGCATGTTTATGGACAAGTCTATAAGGGGTTACCCGCGACTATGTTGTTGCTATAGTCGCCGTGGCCTTACACTTAGCTATGTAGTTTTCAATGAGCGGAAATACGAGGCCCCGAACGGCGGGAAGCCGTCCCGAGCCGGCTGAATTTATAACATAAGACCTTCCGGGAGTCAAGAAAAATCGTAAAAATTTTACGAAAAAAGGGGGCCAAAACGGATTTTGGGCACGGTAGGGGCCCGGCCGGCCGGCCCAACACACGGTAGGGCCGTACGCAGTAGGGGCGACTGGCCAGTCGCCCCTACGACCCGCGGCGTTAACGTTCCCGCCGGAGGTCATCACGCCTTCGGCGTTCGGGTCGGTAGGGGCGCAACGCGTTGCGCCCCTACGGGCCGGCGCGGTCGGCGGCGGTACCGCCGCGCCGGTTTGAAAACCGGCGCCTACGATTTAGGCCGTCGCTACCTATGTATTATAATATAGGCACATAACAAAGGTTGTCAGCGGAGAAACATAAAAAGGGGAGAACCGCCGTTCGCCCCAACTAGCCCCCGTATCCTTATCGCTACAGCGGCGCTCGATTAATGGTACAACGCTTTAACGCGGCCTAGGGAGCTAGGCGCTATGTTCGTCGGCGACCATCGGAAATACTGGATACGACGGTTATATTCATCGCTGACGTATATCCGGCCGCCGGCGGGCGAAACGGCGACGTCAATCGGGTAGTGAAACTGGCCGTTCCCGGAACCGTACGAACCCAATTTCCCTAAGAACGATCCGGCGGAGGTAAAATATTGCACGCGGTGGTTACCTATGTCCACGACGTATACATCGCCGTTGGGAGCGGAGTCCACGCCCCAGGGAGAGTCGAATTCGCCGTTGCCGTTTCCGCTCAAGCCCCATTTTCCGAGGAACGAACCGGCGGAGGTAAAATATTGGACGCGGTCATTTTCGCGCCCCGGATCGGTCACGTAAACGACGCCGTTGGCAGCTACGGCAATCCCGCTATTATTCCAGAATTCCCCGTTGCCCGTACCCACCGACCCCCACTTACCCCGGAAATAACCGTTTGCCGTGAAGTACTGGACACGGCAATTCTCGGTATCGGCTACGTAGACGTTTCCGTTCGGGGCAACCGCAACATCAAGGGGCCAAATAAAACATCCGTTTTCGGAACCATATTCACCCCAACCCCCGAGGCCCGAACCCGTAGGGGTCCAGTAATTAATAATATCCCTGTTCTTCCCCACGTTAACTACGTAAACGTAACCGTTCGGCGCAATGGCGAGCCCGTATGGGCCGTTGAATTCCTGCGTCGAACCCCATTTCCCGAGAAAAGAACCGGTGGGCGAAAAGTACTGGATGCGAGCGTTCATGAAATCGGCGACGTATACGTTTCCGTTCGGTGCAACGTCAATCCCCGCGGGATAATCGAATTGCCCGTTGCCGGATCCTTCTGCCCCCCACTGCCCCTCGTACACCCACTCGCCGTAAACGCATGCGGCCGCCAGCGCACTGAGCGCCACGGCCGTCGTCAACACCAGTTTATTCATCGCCTGAACCTCCTCGCTTATTATTCCCTTTAATAATAATTATAACACAATAATGTATTAAAACCATAAAAAGGGGCGAACCGCCGTTCGCCCCTACAAGCCCCCGTATCCTTGCCGCTACAGCGGCGTTCGATTAACGGTACAGCGCTTTGACCCGTCCTATGGACGCCGGCGCGACCGCCGGGGCCGACCACCGGAAATACTGAATCCGGTCGTTGCCGCTATCGACGACGTAGAGTCGTTTGCCGCCCGGCGAAAGGGCGACGTCGTACGGCCCGATGAAGGCCCCCTTGCCGCTCCCCCGCGTTCCCCACTTCCCCAAAAACGAACCTTCCGGCGTAAAGTACTGTATACGTTGGTTGAGCCGGTCGGCGACGTAGACGCGGCCGTCGGGGGCGACGTCCAAACCTATAGGGTCGTAGAACCGGCCGTTCCCGGAACCTTCGGAACA
>JASFLY010000045.1:0-12356 GCA_050117845.1 Candidatus Zixiibacteriota bacterium | reverse complement strand
CGGATGGAGGGAGAAATACGGTCGGAACTTGACGCCGGCCGGGCCGTCTACGTGGGCGACCACGCTTTCGCGGGAAGCGGCAAGGAGGAAGTATCCCGATTGGGAGAAAGGTTGTTACGGCGCGGCAAAGCCGTAGGTTCGTACGAGGGCGCGGGGATAAATGAGACGATTTACGTCGTTGGCCCCGAAGCCGCGGATTTCTGAGGCCCGTTACCCAACGTCGGAAGCCGCCCCGCCGGGCGGCTTTTTATATCGCATTGCCGCCCGAGGCCGACGATGCTACAATTATGTACGTACGGGGAAGCAGCCCCTACAAAAACGACGCTGCCGAATATCGGGAGGTTAAAATAATGGGGAAACGGATGTTGCGTTTATCAGCCGTCCTCGCCGCCGTCGCGGCCTGGGCGGCGTTATCGTGCGAGGATACGCCGACGGATACCGAAGGGGCGTACAAGGGGCCGTGGAAGGCGTACGAGGTCTTACGACTCCCGGCCCCGCGCGCGATAGACGCCGTGTACATGTTATCGTCGACACAAGGGTGGGCGATCGCCCGAGGACCCGCGTTTCTCCACTTCGACGGATTATTATGGTACGTCCATAGCTATGGCGAGCCCAAAGGCCGGGATCGTGAGTTATTGGACCTCAGTTTCTCGTCCCCGGACGACGGGTGGGCGGCCGGCTATTACTACAAATCGGGTGATGGGACTTCGGCGGGAGGCCTCGTCTACCATTTCGACGGCAACTACTGGGAAGACGTCTCCCCTCCCGATATACCGCCTCTGTACTGCATATTCGCCCTCGCCCCCGACGACGTTTGGGCGGGGGGCAGCGGCGGGTTATATCACTACGACGGGGCGGACTGGACGCGGGACGACGTTTACGGTGGCGACATTATCGCCCTCGACTTCACGTCCCCCGATGCCGGGTGGGCCGTTCGCCGGTGGAGTACGTATTTACGTTGGGACGGCGTCGCGTGGGAAAAATACACCCCTGACGAGGGAGGCGCCACCGTATACGACGTTTATTGCCCATCGGCTACGGAAGCCTGGTCGGTGGGCGAAGATCGGCCGATGGCGCCGCTGCAAACGCCCCTCCCCTCGTATCGACCTTCGTACCCCATCTACCGATGGAACGACGCAACAGCGGCGTGGGAACCATACCGGGGATTTGCCGGTAAGGACGACGACTTACAATTGACCTGCGTCCATTTCGCCGCTCCGGACGACGGATGGGCCGTCGGAAGCACCGTCCTTCATTACGACGGCACCGGATGGAAATGGGTCTCGCAAGCCCCGGGGTACTGCGCCGCTACCTGCGTATTCTCGGCGGGCGGCAACGAGGTCTGGATCGGCTCTGCCGACGGCACAATGTATAAATACGACCCGGGGACGCCCGAATAAACCTTTTCGTTAAAATAATAGGCCGCCTCGCCGGGCGGCTTTTTTATATGGCCGTTGCGGCTCTCCTCGGAATTATGCTATATTCGGCCACGAAGGAGCCGGGATGAATAAGATTAATAAAAAGTATATAATATGGTTACTCGCGCTCGCGGCCCTCGCGGCCGGGCAGGCCGCGGCGGTCGAAGTGTGGTTCGGCCAGGACGTCTCGACGCGAGACAAATACCGCGAACTCATTTGGAGCGCCGAGAACGACGTAACCGTCGCGATGGACCGCTTCACCGACTACACGCTGGCGGACGCCTGCATCGACGCGGCTAAGCGAGGCCGCCGGGTCCGCGTCATCCTGGACGGCGACAAGCGCAACGTACTCGTCGGGAAGGCGCTCGGCGACCACCTGGCCGGGGGCGGCGTCGAGGTCCAGTACGACCGCAGCGAGTCCAACCTCTACGACCGGTTCGTCGTTATCGACGACCACACCGTCATCGTCGGCTCGTACCCGTTTATCGAGGACGCGCCGAGTTCCCCCATGACGGACGCCGTCGTCATCCGGGACGAGGAAGTGGCCGCGCAATATTTGGAGTTTTTCGACTTCGTTTGGAACCTAACGAAGTAGTCCCCCACAAGGGAGAAGCTATGGGCGAAACCAAGGACGAAACGCTCAACATCGTCGTGGCGCTCTCGCACGACGCCGATCCGTACAGCGCCCTGCGCGACGCGCTGGCCGCGACCGACGTTCCGCCGGACACGTACAACCTCGTCCGGTCGCAGGGCAAGAAGGACCTCGAGGGCATGCTCGCCGACGTCGACGTGGCCATCGTCTGGCACTTCGCGCCGGAATGGCTCCGGAAAGCCAAGCGCCTCAAGTGGGTCCACTTCGCCATGGCCGGCGTGGACGACGCGCTCCACCCGGCGCTGGTCGAGAGCCCCGTGCACGTAACCTCGTCGGTGGGGATACACGCCGCCCCCGTGGCCGAGCACGCCTTCGCTATGATCCTGGCGTTTGCCCGAGGCCTCGTAACCGCCGCGGCCAACCAGCACGAGCGCCGCTGGTCCCGCCGCAGCGTCGTCCAACGCGTCCAGGAACTCAGCGGCCTTACGCTCGGCGTCGTGGGCCTGGGGCACATAGGCCGGGAAGTGGCGAAGATGGGCCGGGCGTTCGGCATGCACGTCGTCGGCGTCAGCCGCCACGGCGCCGCGGCCGAAGGAGTGGACGAGGTCTTCGGCCCCGACGGCCTGGCCAAGGTGCTGTCCCGGGCGGACTTCCTCGTGCTCTGCCTGCCGCTCACGGCCGAGACCCGCGGTTTGATCGGCGTGGACGAAATCCGGCTGATGAAGGAGTCGGCGTATCTGGTTAACGTGGCCCGGGGGCCGCTGGTCCGGGAGGACATCCTGCTCGAGGCATTGCGGCGGCGCTGGATTGCCGGCGCCGGCCTGGACGTATTCGAAAAGGAACCGCTGCCGCCGGAGCATCCATTCTACAACCTTGACAACGTGATAATCTCGCCCCACGTCGCCGGCGTCACGCCCTACTACTGGGAGCGGATGGCGAAGTTGTTCGCAGAGAACTTCAAGCGCTTCGTCGGCGGCGAGGAGCTCCACACGAAGGTCGACAAGGAGCGCGGCTACTGATTCGAGCGGGCGGCAAACGGGCGGCGTTGGCCGCGGCGCTCTTTATGGCAGTGGCCGGCGTAAACGGCGCCGAGGAGATGGAACCGGCCAAGGTGCCCACGTTGGCCGAGGCCATCGCCCAGGCCCCCAACGTCGTCCGCGTCGAGATACTGGAGGTACCGGAGGAGGGGCCGGTGTACGTCGAGGTGCGGGAGGTCTACTGGGGCGAGTTCGAGAACGAGGGATGGATAAACCCCACGTACGACGTGCCCGACGAGGAGGGCGACGGGACCCACGAGGTGAAGTTCGAGTTCCGGCCGGGCGAGCAGTACGTCCTTTTCGGCGACCGATCCTTCGGCGGCCTGTACCACCCATATTTATACTGGAACACGCGCTGGGGCGTGGCGGACGTGGTGGAGGGCGAGATGGAGTTGGCCCGCTTCGCCGAGGGGCCACGGCGCATGCCGCTGGCCGAGTTCCGCGAACTGGTGAAAGAGATTAAGTGGGGGCTATGACCCCCCAATATGAAAATAAGTTACGATAAAGACGCGGACGCCATGTACATCCATTTCCGTGAAGGCGAGTTCGACCATTGTAAAGAACCTTCGCCCGGCGTTATACACGATCTCGACGCGAACGGCACCGTGTTGGGGATTGAAATACTCGACGTGAGCCGGCGAACGGCACTACAGGAAATCTTCGATATTAATATTTCTATGCCGGTCAGCGCGAAATAAAAACGTCGTCGACTCGACACGAACCCCGTGAACTAATGAAAGAGATATAATGGGGTTAAATAATAATCCCCTCCCATCCCATAACCATTCACGACCCAAATTTCATATGGACTCAAAAGCCCTACGACAATCGTTCCTCGACTTCTTCGCCGCGCGCGACCACAAGATAGTCGCGCCCGCCCCCCTCGTCCCCCGCGACGACCCGACGGTCATGTTCACCATCGCCGGCATGATGCAGTTCAAGCCGCACTTCGCCGGCACCGTGGACCTCACCTTCCGCCGCGCCGCCACCTGCCAGCCGTGCCTCCGCGCCGGCGGCAAGGACTCCGACCTCGCCCTCGTCGGCCACACGCTCCGGCACCACTCCTTCTTCGAGATGCTGGGCAACTTCTCCTTCGGCGACTACTTCAAGGAGGAGGCCATCGTCTGGGGCTGGGAGTACCTGACCGAGACACTGGGAATCGACCCGGAGCGCCTCTACGCCACGGTCTACACCGAGGACGACGAGGCCGCGGACATCTGGCGCAAGGAAGTGGGCCTGCCCGACGAGCGGATCAGCCGCTACGAGAAGGACAACTTCTGGGGGCCGGCCGGGGGCGTCGGGGCGTGCGGCCCGTCCTCCGAGATTCATTACTACGCCGGCGACGACTACGGCTGCGGCCGCGACGACTGCCACGTCAACTGCGACTGCGACCGCTGGCTCGAGGTCTGGAACCTCGTCTTCCCGCAGTTCGACCAACAGGCAGACGGCTCGCGCCTGCCGCTCAAGAACCGCGGCATCGACACCGGCATGGGCTTCGAGCGGCTGGCCTTCGTCGTACAGGGCGTCAAGGACAATTTCCACACGGACATCTTCGCCCCCATCATCAAACGGGCCGAGGAGATCCTGGGCAAGGACTACGAGGAGAGCGACCGCACGCGGGCTTCGATGAACATCGTCGCCGACCACGTCCGCGCCCTCACCTTCGCGCTGGCCGAGAACGTCCTGCCGTCCAACGAGGGCCGCGGTTACGTCATCCGCAAGGTCCTGCGTCGGGCGCTCCTGCACGCCTACCTCCTGGGCCTCAAGGACCCGGTACTCCAACGGCTGGTGGAACCGGTCGTGGCCGTAATGGGCGAAACCTACGAACAATTGCCTAAGCAACGCGCCCTCGTCGAGGGCATCATCAAGAGCGAGGAGGAGAACTACCTCACGACGCTGTCCCGCGGCATGGACCGCCTCCGCGACCACCTGGCCGGCATCAAGAAGGGCGGCCTGCTGTCGGGTGAGGACGCCTTCACGCTCTACGACACCTACGGCCTGCCGCTCGAAGTGACCGTCGAGGTCGCCGAATGGGAAGGGGTCGAGGTGGACGTCGCCGGATACGACGAGGCCCTGACGGCCCAGCGGCACCGCTCCCGGGCGGCCGCGGCCGCCGCGGACGAGTTCCCCCTAACGGGCACGCTCGACGATGTGGCGCCGACGACCTTCGTGGGTTACGAGGGCCTCAGCGCCGGCGGCAAGGTCCTCGCCGTCGTGACGCCTGGAGGCCGGGCCGACGCGGCGCAAGAGGGTGCCCGGGCGGTAGTAGTGCTCGACACGACGCCCTTCTACGCCGAGGCCGGCGGGCAGGAAGGTGACGCCGGGAAACTTAAGGCCGAAGGCATGAAGTTCGACGTGGAGGAAACGACCGCAACCGTGGCCGGCCAGTACCTGCACTTCGGCCGCGTTGTCGAAGGGACCCTCTCCGAGGGGCAAACGGTAACGGCGGAAGTGGACAAGGAACGCCGCCTCGCCGTGGCCCGGCATCACACCGGGACGCACCTGCTGCACGCGGCCTTGCGGAAGGTACTCGGCGCCGGCGCGACGCAGGCCGGGTCCTACGTCGGCCCCGCGTACCTGCGCTTCGACTACGCCTCGCCCCGGGCCCTCGAGCCCGCCGAGGTGGAGGAGGTCGAGCGCCGCGTCAACCACGACGTCATAACCGACCTGCCGGTGTGGTGGGCCGATATGGAGATCGAGGAGGCCAAGGCCCGGGGGGCCATGGCGCTCTTCGGCGAGAAGTACGGCGAGCGAGGCCGGGTGGTGTGCATCGGCGGCGAGGGCGAGGAGATAAGCCTGGAACTCTGCGGCGGGACGCACCTCTGCAACACCGGCGAGGTGGGCGCGTTCTACGTCGTTAAGGAAGAGGCCATCGCGGCGGGCGTGCGGCGCATCGAAGCCGTGGCCGGCGAGGCCGCGTTGGCGTTCGCCCAGAAGATGCGGCGCACCCTCGACGAGTCGGGCCGGATAATCAAGACCGGGTGGGAGGACCTCCCGGCCCGGGTCCGGGGCGCGTTGGACGACCGGCGCGAGTTGGAGAAGAAGCTGCGGCAGTTCACGTCCAAGGACGCGGCGTCGCGGGCGGCCGACATGTTAGCGTCGGCCGTAACGGTCGGGCCGGTGCGGCTGGTGACGGGCCTTCTGGCCGGGGCCTCGCCGGACGCCGTGAAGGAGGCCGCGTCCAGCCTGATATCGGCCCACGCCGACGTCGTCGCCGTTTTCGCGACGGACGAGGGCGGCCGGTCGACGATATTCGCCGGCGCCGGCAGCGACGCGATGGAGGCGGGCGCCCACGCCGGGAACCTGGTGCGGGAAGTGGCCAAGGCGGTCGGTGGGGGCGGCGGCGGCAAGGCCGACTTCGCCCAGGCGGGCGCCAAGACGGCCGAGGGTCTGGCGGAGGCGCTGGCCGGCGCGGAGGAGGTATTAAAAGGGATGGTGGGAGGATAAAGCCGTTGTTGAAGCGGGTTCGTTTAATATACGCAATCACGGCTTTATGCCTAGGAGCCGTTTGGCTCGTCGGGGCCTCCGGTGCCTGGGCGGAGAGCGAACCACAAATATGGGATAAAATCGTCTTCGTAACGAAAAGGGACGTAAATCGGAATTCAGAAATTTACGTAATGGACGTTGACGGGTCGAACCAAACGAACCTTACGGATGATCCCCATTCCGATTTCGATCCCGTTGTATCGCCCGACGGTAAGAAGATAGCGTTCACTTCGGACAGGGACGATATTTATGGGATATATATCATGAACGCAGATGGGTCCGACGTTAAACGCGTAATACCGAGAGAAATGCGCGGGAGTTCCCCCGCCTTTTCCCCCGATGGCGAAAAAATCGTATTTAGTTCGGTAGATACGTCTGGGATTATTAATACCGATATTTTCATTATCAACGTTGACGGGACGGGACTTAAAAGGCTTACAAAAACTGAAAATGCCGATGAAAGAAACCCGCGTTTCCACCCCGACGGAGAGACGGTAATTTATTCGCTTAACGCATTGACTGAAGACGGATATATCGGGGAAATATTTACGATGAATGAAGATGGGTCGTGTCAGGAAAGGCTAACGTACGGAGAGGAAATCGAATTATCCCCGGGCGACGTTCAGAGAATTGGTAGCGGTTATCCGGTTTATTTCCCGAATGCCCAAAGGATAGCTTTCTGGTCGTCCGATTTATACGAGGATGGCATATATATCATGGACGCGGACGCCACCGACAGAGAACGTTTGACATGGGACGGTTGCTATTCCGCCGTATCGCCGGACAGAACGAAAATCGCCTACGATCCCGGTTATTTAAGAACCCGCGAGATTTATTTAATCAACATTGATGGAACCGGTAATACCCGTTTGACAGTTAACACCGTACCCGATAGCAATCCCTCGTTCGGACCTATGTTAATCGACGGCCGACTACTAGATTACTACGGCCACTGGCACGACATCGAACAATAACGCCGGAGGTTTCTCCCATGCGAAAAGTAGTTTTATGCATACTTCTACTCGCCACGGCGACGGCCTGGGCCGGCCCGCGGGGCATCTCCGGGCCGGCGGTGGGCTTCGGCGGCATGCTGGGCGACGCCGGCTTCCTGGGGGCGGAACTGGACTACGCCTTGCCGCCTTACTTCACCTGGGGTCCCGAGGTCATGATCGCGTTCGGCGGTGGCGTCGGCCTGTTCGGCGGCGCGGCCAGCCGCGTCTACATCATCCCCAACTACAACTACCTCGCCCAGCCGTACTTCGCGTTCGGCGGCGGCCTGGCGGGCCTGTTCGGGGACGACGACGGCGGCCGGGCCGGGGAAGAGGATGACAATCACATCGGCGGCTACCTCCACTTCGGCGCCGGCAACGACTTCGACATCCCGAACACCAAGATCGTCCCGTACATCGACCTCGGCGGCCTCGTCTTCATCGGCGATTACACGGATACGGTGTTCAAGCTGGAAATAGGCGTCCGCTTCGGCTCGATGTAAAAGCCGCGCCGGAGCCCGAAAAAGGGGTGGCGCTCCGGGCCGGGATTTATTATATTCGAGGGGACGCGTTCCTCTTCCATTCTACCCGCTGGAGGTGCATATGCGAAAGGGCATTATAACGGCGATACTATTCCTGGGGGCGGCGGCCGCGGCGACGGCGGGTCCCCACCTCTCCGGTCTGGGGGTCGGTTTTGGCGGCCACATCGGCGACGTCGACCAGGGGCGCATCGGCGCCCAGTACGACTTCGCGTTGCCGCCGTACGTATCGCTCGGGCCGGAACTGATGCTCGGCTTCGGCGATAGCGCGACGACCATACTCCTGGGCGCCGAATCCCGGATTTACCTCATCCCACGCGGAAATTACCCCGTTCAACCGCACGCTCTCGTCGGCGCCGGTTTCGGCCATATCTCGATCGATACGCGGTACTACGACGCCAGCGACAGCGGCCTATATCTCCACTTCGGCGGCGGGACGGACTTCGACCTGAAAAGCCCCATCACGCCGTATTTCAACATGGGCGGCCTGGTCCTCATCGCGGATGACTCGTTGGGCATGTTCAGCATCGAAGGCGGCCTCCGGATTTATCTTTAATATGAGGTAACGCAGGCAACAGGCAACACGAATCGAATAAAGCCGGCAAATAGACGGGCCGTGGTTCCCTCGGGAACGGCGGCCCATTTCTTAAAACGGCGATACGGATTTATATTAAAAAAGCGCCCTTCCGGGCGCGTTCGTTTTTTCGTAATCGGGATAATCGTTAAAGCAATCAACCGCCGTTTACCATCTTAACCGCGGCGGCGGCCGCGCTTACTACTACCACTCCTCGTAGAACTCGACGCCTTCGCGTTCCTGAGCCTGCAGGAGCCGGTAGTGCTCGTAGCCGTCGAGGAACTTGAGGATGAACATCCGGTTCGGGACGTCGGGCGCCAGGGCGAGGAAGCGACGGTAGTAGTCGGACGCGTATTCGTAGTACTCGAGTTCGCGCTCGAAACGGCGCCACTTCTTGGCCTGGGACCCCTTGATCCGGTAGATGTCGCCCAACATCTCGTACGCCAGCGGGTCCTCGGGTAGCTCCTGTCGTATCTTGTCGAAAAGGTCGAGAGCTTTATCGACGTCGCCGTGATGCCGGTAACAAATGGCGAGCGCCTTTTGTATTTCGTAATTCTCCGGCGCCAGCGTCCGCGCCCGCTCGTAGTATTTTATCGCGTCCCCGTACGCCTCCATATTTTCGTACGCGATGGCGAGGAGGTAGAAAGCGTCGAGGTCGTTCTTGTCCAGATCGCAGGCTTTCTTGAGTACCGCGGCGGCGTCGCTGTACCGGTCCTTGCGCAGGTAGAGGTAGCCCAGGTCGGTACGCGCCCGAACGTGTTTCCCGTTGAGCCACACCGCTTCCTCGTACTCGACGATGGCGTCCTCGATTTTATCCTGCGCCTTGTACAAACGGCCGAGTTGGTAATGGGCCTCGAATGATTCGGCGTCGATCCCCACCGCCTGCTTTAGTTCGCGTTCGGCCGGGTTCCAATCCTCGAGTGCGATATACGAACGCCCCAGGCCGAGGTAGGAGCCAATATGGCGTTCGTCGGCGCGCTTGGCCTGATTATACACGCCGACGGCGTCGGGCCAGCGTTCCGTCGTTTCGTACAGCTCGCCGAGCAAAAGGAACGCGTCGATTCTATCGGGCTCAAGGTCGGTGGCCCGTTCCAGCGCTATCTCGGCCTCGTCGAAATTCTCGCGCCGCAGCTCCATCCGGCCGTGATGATAGAACGCGTCGTAGTAGCGCGGGTTCTCTCTCTCGGCTTCCTTGTAGTGCTCGGCGGCGACGTCGAAATCCTTGAGGCCCTCCGAGGCCCGGCCACGGTAGTAGTAAACCTGGTCGGCTAGTTCGCCGGGGGACCCGGCCTTCTCGAGCACGTTCCGGGCGTCGCGGTACTTCTCCCGGCCGACGTACGCCCGTCCCAGGCCGACGCGAGCCTCGACGTTCGACGGCTCGGCCTTGATAACTTTTTCGAGGCTCTCCTCCGCCGCGTTATAGCGTTCGGTCGCGGCGGCGGCAAGGCCCCGGTAGAAGTGGCCCCGGATGTTGCCGCGCTCCTGCGTCACCAGCCGGTCGGCGTATTCCCATGCCCTGCCGTAGTCGCCCTCGCGGTACAGCAACTCGCTGAAACGCTCCAGCGTGAGGGGATGTTTGTCGTCGCGGGACAGCGCTTTCTCGAAGGACGACCGGGCCTGGGCGACGTCCTTGAGGCCGAACTGCGCTATACCCATCTGGCAATACGCCTCGGCGTCGCCGGCTCCCGCGTCGAGGGCGTCGATGAGCGTGCGCTCGGCGCTCCGGTAATCCTCGGCGTGGTTGTAAAGAGTCCCCAGGAGTACCAGCGCCTCGCTGTCCCTGGGGCGGAGTTGCGTCACACGCTCGAGCGCCTTGGTGGCGCCGAACTCGTCCTCCAGCGCGAGGCGGGCCCGGGCGAGACTCCAGAACGCGTCCGGGTCGTCGGGCCGAAGCCGGCTCAGTTCCTCGAAGTGCTCCGCCGCCGGCGCGTAATCGCCGCGGTCGTAATAGATGGCACCGAGGCGGGCGTGCGCCTGTTCGTGACGCGGTTCGGCCCGGAGTATCCGGCCGTACTCCTCGATGGCGTCGTCCGTGCGGCCCAGCTTGGTCTCGTAGAGGGTCGCCAGTTCCAGGCGGTCCTCGGTGTTCCCCGCCCAGGCCACCAGCTGCTCGAGCGCCTTGGCCTGGTTCTTATAGTCGCTGCCGGCGCCGTAGAGATCGGCAAGCGCCCGCCAGCTCAACGGGTTATCCGGGTCGAGGCGAACGACGTCCTCGTACGCGGAGATAGCGAGCGAACGCTCCCCCAACTTCTCGGCGAGCAAGGCGACCTTGTACGAGAGGTCGGCCGATTCGCTCGTGACGCCGCGGAGACGGTTGTAGTACTCCAGCGCCTGACGCGAATCGCCGGCGCCCTCGTGCGCCTCGGCGAGGCCGCGGAGGGCATCGGGGTTTACGGCGTCGAGAGCCAGCGCCTGTTCGAAAAGCCGGACGGCTTCGCCCCATTCCTGGGCGGCCAGCGACTGCTGCCCCCGAAAGAGTAAATCACCCAGGTCCCCGGTATCCTGGGCCGACGCGACCGACCAAAGCAAAGCCGCGGCCATGATTAACAAGGCCGCTCTCCGTAGGGGCATTATCGCTGTTTTTCGCATGATGATGTGCCGAAGGCGGGACTCGAACCCGCACGAAGTTAAGCCTTCACTAGATCCTGAATCTAGCGCGTCTACCAATTCCGCCACTTCGGCCTTATATCCTAGATTATATTAACCGCGGCGGCCAAAGTCAAGTTCTTAGCGAAAAAAGGCGGTTCTTGCTTTTGGGGAAACGTTGTGCTATTAATCTATATTGGTTTTTATCTTCCATACTTTACGTTTGAGAGGAAGGCAACAACATGCGCTACGTCCTTATCTTACTGGCGGCCGCCGCGCCCGCCTCGGCCTTTATGTGGGGAGCGTCCGTCGGAGGCGGCTTCGGCACGCCCATCGGCGACTACGGAGAATTCGCCGGCGCGTCGGCAGTCCTCGACGGCCGGGCCATATTCTGCGTTACGCCAAGCCTTAACGTTACCGCCGGTACGGCCTATCGCCTCGGCCACAAGGCGAAGGACTTCGCCGGCGCCGAAGACGCCGAATATAAAGTAATCCCGGTGCTAGTGGGCGCAAACTACCGTTTGGAGTATTTGCCGCTCATGCCCTACTTCGGGGGCGGCGGCGCGGTCGCGTTGTGCCAGGCGACGGTACCAATGGAAAACGGCACCGAGGACCTCGAAGCCACCCGGCTCGGAGCCTACGTTGAAGGAGGGACGGAATACTACCTTTCCGAAACGTTCGGCGTGGACGTTCGTGGCCGCTTTATGTCGACGTTCGGCGGCGAGAAAACGCTGTACGAAGATATGCCGGTCGACGCCGATAATTACTTCGCGTTCGACGCGGTTATAGGCCTATTCTTCTACCCGTAGCGCCCTTCGCTTTGCGCTTGATTTAACGCGGGCCGTATGTTAGCGTCCGCGATAGAGATTATCCCGAACGGTAGCGCTTTTTATGGCTGACGAAAAACAAGTAGAGTTATACCTGCGAATCGACGGCGTCGAACACGGCCCCCTCGCCGTGGACGACGTCAAGGACTGGATCGACAAGGGCAAGTTCCGCCCCACCGATTTCATTCGGACGGGGGACCAAAAAGCGTGGGTCAAGGCCGAGAACCTGGTCCACCTTAAAGCCCTCTTCGACGAAGCCAAACAGAAACAGAGTATAGGCGCTTTCACGAACTGGCTGGAAGCCGTCC
>JASFLY010000044.1:0-12814 GCA_050117845.1 Candidatus Zixiibacteriota bacterium | reverse complement strand
ATTTAATCGGCTACTAGAACGTTTCTACGAAATCGATACCCGCGGCGGTTATCTTAGCCGTACCCAAATTGCCCCTTGGCAATTGGAATGTAGCTTCGATTAAGCCTTTTTCCTTTAAATAACGAGCGGCGCGATCGATTGCGTTGGTATCCTCCGGTAATAATGTATACAATTCGTCGTAATCTATACCGCAACCAGGTTTTTTTTGATTACGTTTATAAAGCGCGGTTAATATAAGTTTCCTGACTCCTTCGTCGTTCGATATCATTTTCCGCCCCCTTACGGTTACGCGTTGTTTGTTGTAAAGCTCGCCCTTGGGGGATTATACTATATTCTAGTATGCGTTACAAGTTAGTCGATGGGAAACTCCCTCCTCCCGCCCGCAAGCGCGGTGAATATCGGTGAACGACACCCGACCCTATAACTGATACCCGAAACGATAGCCGATGACCGAAAATAACGCCGAATCCCTCGCCGCCCACGCCGGCCGCTACGCCGCCGACCTCCAATGGGCGGTCTTTCCCTGCGCCCCCCGCGGCAAGGTCCCGCTGACGAGGTCCGGCTTCAAGGACGCCTCGAACGACGCCGAACGCGTCGCCGCCTGGTGGGACGAGCACGCCGACGCGAACCCGGCCGTCGCCTGCGGCGCCTCCGGCCTCGTGGTCGTTGACGCGGACGGCGAACAGGGCCTCGGAAATCTCCGAGGCGTTTTGGAATCCCTCGACCTCGACGAGGTCGCGTTCCCCCGCGCCCGCACCGGCGGCGGGGGAATGCACCTGTTCTTCCTCGCGCCGGCCTCCGGGCCCCCCGTAGGCTGCCGGACCGGCATCTTCAACGGCAGCGTCGACGTCAAAGGGGACGGCGGCTACGTGATCCTGCCGCCCGCCGTACACCCCAGCGGCGAACGGTACGAGTGGATCGTCTCCCCCTGGGACGCCGCCCTCGTCGAGATCCCGCCGGCCCTGGCCCAGGCGATCGCCGACAGCCGGCCGGCGCCGCGCAATGGGCGGCCCGCGGCCGAGGCCTCCGACGGCGCCCCCATCCCGGAGGGGCAGCGGGATTCCGTGCTGACTTCCATCGCCGGCTCGCTGCGGCGGCAGGGGCTGAACGAGGACGAGATACTCGAGACCCTCCGCAGCGTGAACGCGCGCCGCTGCCGGCCGCCCCACGACGAGAAGGACCTCGTCCGCATCGCCCGCTCCGTCTCTCGCTACGATCCGGTGGAGACCGCGGACTTCAACCCCACCGACGCCGGCAACGCCGAGATCTTCGCCGGCCGCCACGGCGACGTCGTCCGCTACGACCTCCGGCACAAGCGCTGGCTCGTCTGGAACGGCGACATCTGGAGCAGCCGCAGCGACGAGATCCTGACGCGCTACGCGATCGAGTGCGCCCGGGCCCGCCTCGCCGGCGCCGCGAAGATCCACGACGAGAAGAAGCGGAAGAAGGCCGTGACGTGGGCCTTTACCTCCGAGAACGAACCCCGCATCCGCGGCATGTTGGCGATAGCCCGCGACTTGCCGCCCATCTCCGACGACGGCTCCGGGTGGGACGTCGATCCCTACCTCCTGGGCGTCGACAACGGCGTCGTCGACCTCCGGTCCGGCGAGCTCCGCCGCGGCCGCCGCGAGGACCGCGTCACCCGCACCGTGGGGTTCGAATACGACCTGCACGCCGGCGCCCCCCGGTGGGAGCGCTTCCTACGGGAGGTCTTCGTCGACGAGGAACTGGTCGACTGGATCCAGCTGGCCGTCGGATACTCCCTCACAGGCGACACGAGCGAGCAGCGCTTCTTCCTCTGCTACGGCGGCGGCGCCAACGGGAAGTCGGTCTTCCTGAACGCCCTCCGCAACGCCCTCGGCTTCTACGCCCAGGACGTCCCCTTCACCGTGTTCGAGCCCACGAAGGCCGCCGCGGAGGCCGCGTCGCCCGTGCTGGCCTCGCTGGACGGCGTGCGCTTCGTGACCGCCGAGGAGGTCCGGGAGAACTCGCGCTTCGACGAGGCCCGCGTCAAGAAACTCACCGGCGGCGGCGTCATCATGGCCCGGCACCTGTACGGCAACCCCTTCACGTTCCAGCCGCACCTCCACCTGTGGTTCGCCGTGAACCACAAGCCCGGCGTCCGGGACGACACCGAGGCTTTCTGGCGGCGCGCCCTCGCGATCCCCTTCACCCAGAAGTTCGACGGGGAGCGCATCGACCCGTTCCTGGAGCGGACCCTTGCCGGCGAGGCCCCCGGGATCCTCCGGTGGGCCGTCGAGGGCGCCGCCCGCTGGCACCGGGCCCGCGTCGACGCCGGCGGACACCTGGTCCTCGGCGATCCCCCCGGCGGCGAGGCCCTCGTCGAGGAGTGGCGCCGCGAGAACGACCCGCTGGCGGAGTTTATAGCGGCCCGGTGCGTGTTAGGGGATGAGTGCTTAGTCCGTACGGGAGCGATTTACGAAGAGTATATTAGTTGGTGCGACGACGAAAAAGTACCGAAGCGGGAAAGGCTATCATCCCGGTGGTTCGGCCGGAAAATTAGCGAAAAACCGGAGGTGACTCCGGCGAGGGATAACCGAGGTAACCGGATTTATTGGGGGATTGGCCTAATTCGAAAAGGCGACGACGTTGCCGACTTCTGATGAAAGGATGGATTTTGACGTTATTGACGTTATTTCACCGTTTTCCTAAAAGTCCTTATAGGAAAGTCTTCTATAGGGGGTTTCCAGAAAAACGTGTTTTAACGTCCATAACGTCAAACGAGTAACCTCCGAAACAAGATTATATGCCGGATAAAACGCCGAAAATTCTGGTTGGTTGGAAAGAAATAGCCTCCTACCTGCGGTGCTCGGTCCGCGTGGCCAAGCGTAAGGCGCAACTACATGACCTGCCCGTTTCGTACGACGCGGACGGTAGGATAAGGGCGATTAAGGAAGATATCGATGCGTGGATTCGCCGGGGGTATCAAAAAGGGTCTAAAACGTACCGCAAACGTACCTAATACGTGCCGAAAACGTACCGAAAACGTACCCCCTCAATACCCCCTCTCTGGTTTGACAGAAAGCCCTCGCTGTGCTAAATGGCTAAACGTAGGACGTTCGACCGATAGCAAGGACGCTCTTTGGAAACGGGACAAGCGGGCTTCGGGGAGTAGTGCCTCCCCTCCGCGTCAAGCGGCTGCAACCGCGAGACCGACCGTAGGCCGCCGCCTGCCCCTGGACCCACGTGGGTCGGGCAAGGGTAGCACGAGGCGGACCGCCGGTCAACGGAGGAGTAAACATGCCTCCCCTCGACCCGGGCGACGTTCAGATCGTCCATGTCCCCCTTGAGGAGTTAAACGAATTTGAAGGGAATCCCAGACAACGAACCGCTAAGGTCCTCGACCACCTCCGGAAATCCATTCGGGAGTTCGGCCTCGTCGACCCGGTTATCGTCTGGGCCAACGCCGGGGAGTTCGGCTGCCCGCCCAACACGATCCTGGGCGGCCACCGGCGCCTCGACGCGTACCGCTCGCTCATTGAAAACGGAGAGGTAGAACCGGGGCCGGTGCCCTGCGTGCCGGTCGCGGTCGAATCCGTTGAGAA
Organism: Candidatus Zixiibacteriota bacterium; assembly: GCA_050117845.1. GTDB lineage: Bacteria > RBG-13-66-14 > B26-G2 > WVWN01 > WVWN01 > WVWN01. The sequence goes on along the minus strand of JASFLY010000044.1, from coordinate 9,248 downwards.
GGCCAAAGCGCTGAACGTCGCGCTGAACAAGATCGGCGAGGAGTTCGACCTGCCGGCCCTGACGGATTGGCTGGCCGAAATCGGCGAGGTAGACCTCGACGTCGAGTTAACGGGATTCGATACGGAGGAGGTTGAGAAGTTATGCGGGGATTTCGAACCGATAGACGATCAGGCCCGGCTGGATAAACTCAGCACAGAACGCTCCACGTGCCCGAAGTGCGGTTATGAGTTTACGCGTCGCTAGATGTTCATACCAGGCCGCGAAATACGCTTGTTTGAACTGGCACTACTCCAGGGCGGCACCGGCCGGGAGGTTAATCAAGTACGGCGTATGGGAGAACGGGGTTTTCAAGGGGGCGGTGATTTTCGGCCGGGGAGCGTGCCCGTCAATCGGGAAGCCGTATGGATTGGAACAGGTCGAGGTTTGCGAACTCGTACGAATAGCTTTAACCGAACACGATTTTGAAGTTACGAAGGTCGTCGCGATATGTTTACGGCTACTGAAAAAGGAAAACCCGGGACTCAGGCTCGTCGTCAGCTACGCGGACGGCAACCAGGGGCACCTGGGGAAGATATACCAGGCCGGCAACTGGGTGTACGTCGGCGAACATTCCGCGGAGAAGGGCGTTGTTATACAGGGGAAACTATACCACCGGCGGACGGTCAATATGCGGTACGGCCGGAACGCCATCACGTGGCTCAAGAAAAACGTCGACTCGAACGCCAGGATCGTACCCGGGAAGCCGAAGTATAAATACCTGATGCCATTGGATAAGGCGATGCGGAAACAAATAACGGAACTATCGAAGGGATACCCGAAGGAGGCGGCCGCCGAGGAGACGGGCTCGGTCCACCAGGCCGAGTAGGCGGGGCGGAACCGACCCGGCCGCTCCATAAAAACCATGTCCGAAATCACCGAAAAACTGGCAAGTCTGGAGGACGTCCTGGCCGGCGCAAGGCCCTGGGAAAACAGGGACTTGGAGGCGAAGGAAGGCATAATTATTCGCCGGCACTTCGTCGACCTGCTCAGGATGGACGGGAAGTGCCCGTTCGAGATCTCCCGGCTGCTGGGCGTGCCCGACACGACGGTCCGCCGGGACATCGAGTCGATCGAGAAGGACGAGGCACGGGGGGACCTGGCGGAGGTCCGGGACCAGCGCCGCGGCGAGATCTACAAGCGTTACCTCCGCGTCATCGACAAGGCCGAGGACCACCGGCGCGAGGCGATGAAGCTCGCCGTCAAGAAGACGGCCAAGAAAGAGGGCGACAAGGAAACCAAGGCGGCCGAGGAGTCCGGCCCCCGGATAGCCGAGGCGAACGCGGCGCTTAAGATCCAGCGGGAGACGCTGGAGGGCATCGCGAAGCTGTACGGCCTCGACGTCCAGGCGCACGAGCTTTCCGGCCAGGGCGGCGGCGACATACCGATAAGCGCGAAGGTGGCCGGGCTGTTCGGCGAGATCGAACTCCCCGCCGAGGTCGCGACGAGACTAGATGCATTCCTCGAATCAATCATTACCGGCGGACAGGAAGGCGCTGTTTAGGGCGCTCGTTCTGCAACGCCTCAAGGCGAACCTCTCGCTCTGGGTCCTCCAGCACGTGATACTCGAGGGCCGGCCGTACAGGTTCGACGGGCACGACTACCTCCGGGAGATCTACGCGAACCGTAGCCGGCGGGTCGTCGTGCAGAAGTCGGCGCAGTGTGGCGTATCAACGTACCTGATCTGCCTGGCGTTGTGGCTGGCGATGGAGCACGCCCTCCGCGTGCTGTACGTCTTCCCGGCCCGCGAGCAGTTGAGGAAGTTCGTCGCGGACCGCGTCGACAAGATCATCAACGAGAGCCCGAACGTCAAGGCCGCGGTCCGGCACCAGGACGGCGAGCTCGTCGCGAAGCGCCGCGACCAGACGTGGCTGAAGCACGTCGGCCCGGGGGCGATTTACTTCGCCGGCTCGAAGAGTGTTCTGGACTCACTGGCGGCGCCCATCGACGACGTTATAATCGACGAGCTCGACTTCTGCGTCCAGGACCACCTGGGTAAGGTGGAGCGGCGCCTCGGGCACTCGGAGTACAAGGGATTGCAGAAGATCTCGACGCCCACGATCGACGAGGTCGGCATCAACGCCGAGTACCTCAGGAGTGACCGACGGGTGTGGGAGGTGCCGTGCCCGGCGTGCGGCGAGTACCGCGAGATGCGGTTCTTCTCGCAGGTCTTCGCGGACCCCGAGACGCGGGAGCCGCGGGACCCGGAGGCCGCGGAGCTGCTCGCCGGCGTCACCGAGTACGACTGGGAGTGGCTGCAGCGGGAACTCGGCCGCGACGTGTACGTCTACTGCCCGAAGTGCGGGGCACCGATCAACCGGTTGGCCCCGGGGCGGTGGACGCCGCAGAACCCGAACAGCGCGATCGCCGGCTTCAAGATATCCAAGCTGATGAGCAGCACGAACTCCGTCGCCGAACTCGCATGCACGCACCTCGAGGCGATCGGGAATCCCACGAAAACCGAGGACTTCCACAACTTCGACCTGGGCGAACCCCACACGCAGAAGGGCGCCAAGGTCGATTCGACGATGCTGGACCGCTGCCGCCTCGACGGGTACCTGATGCCGTCGGTTTCGGATATGGCGTGCACCGCCGGCGTCGACGTCGGCGCGAAGCTGCACGCCCGGGTATCCGAACTCGTGGGGGACACGGCCACCGGCGCGACGATCCGCAAGGCGGTTTGCATCGACGCGCTGGACACGTTTGACGAGGTGGCCGCGCTGATGGCCCGGTACAATATCCGCGCGATGGTAGTCGACCACCAGCCGGAGACGCGGGCGACCGAGGAGCTGGCCGCCCGTTTCCCGGCTCGCGTTTTCCTCGCTGAGTACGACACCAGAAAGCGGGGATCCGGGTGGCTACGGGAGGGCGAGGGCTGGCCGGCGAGCCGTATTGTCCGCCTCGACCGGACGGCGTCGCTCGACGAGTCGGGCGAGGACATCCTGGAGTGCCGGGACCTGTTGCCGGCGAACGCCCGGGAGATCCCGGAGTACTACGAACACATGACCGCTCCGGTCCGCGTCCTCGAAGACGCCGCCGACGGGAACAAGCGCGCCGTATACCGCGAGGGCGGGAAGCCGGATCACTACAGGCACGCGTGCAATTATGACAGGGCGGCGCTCGAGATAATCAGGACCTACGTCCTACCGCTGGACGAGCCGGCGGTGGCAGCTAGGGTGATCGGATAATGGCCGGGAAAACTACACAACTGGCCGAAGTGGACGAATCGACGACCCGCGCCTACCTCGTAGGCCCCGAGGCCAAGGCCGTGGATGCGGAAGGCCGCGGCGAATCCACCGCCCTCAAGGACGAGCCGTGGAGTAGGCTCTACGACGCCGGCGACGTCATGAAGCCGCCGTACGATCTCGCGGAACTCGCGAAGTACCCGGAGATGAACTCGACGCTGAGGGGCTGCGTCGGCGCGATGGTCACCAACGTCGTGGGCCAGGGCTTCGAGTTCGTCCCGGCCCACGAGGACGTCGACCCCGATAAGGGCGAAGCGAAGAAGGAACTCGAACGCCTTCAGGCGCTCTTCCCGGGCGAGGAGGGCGAGATCGTCATCGACCCCCGGCACCGGCTGCCGTTCGTCGAGATAGCGGGGCGCTGGCTGACCGACGACCTCGTTCTCGGCAACGGCTACCTGGAGGTCCTGCGGAACGCGAAGGACGAGATTGACGGCTTCGCCCACCTGCCCGGGCACACGATGCGCGTGCGGCCCCGGGGTGGCTTCGTCCAGATCCGCAGCGGGAAGAAGGTTTACTTCAAGGAATTCGGCGACGAGCGGAACATCGACTACGAGACGGGCAAGGAGGGCGCCGAGGACCCGGCCCGCCGCGCCAACGAGGTCATTCACATCCTGGAGTACTCGTCGCGTTCGGACTACTACGGGATCCCGAAGTACGTGTCGGCGACGCCGGCGATCCTCGGCAGCCGCGAAGCCGCCGAGTACAACTACTACTTCTTCGTGAACAACGGCGTACCGCGGTTCGTCGTTCTCGTCAACGGCGGCGCCCTGTCGAAGGACTCGGAGAAATACATCCGGGAATACCTCGAGGCCAACACGCGCGGCGTCACCAACGCCCACAAGGTCCTCGTGCTCGAAGCCGCGTTGAACGACCAACTCGCGGCGCGCACCAACAACCGCGTCACGATCCGCCTCGAGAAGCTTACCGTCGGCGTGGCCGAGGACGCCAGCTTCCTGAAGTACCGGGAGGCCAACGACGACGAGGTGCGTGGCACGTTCCGGCTTCACCCGATATTCCTGGGGCAGGTCAAGGACGTGAACCGGGCCAACGCCATCGAGGCCCGCAAACTCGGCGAGGAGCAGGTGTTCCGGCCGATGCGGCGGACGCTGAACTACATCATCAACGCCACGGTCGTCGCCGACATGGATATCCAGAACTGGCGTTTCCGGTTCCGGTCGATGGAGCTCGGCGACCCCGGCGAGCAGGCCGAGGAGATAGAACGCCTTTCCCGCGTCGGCGGGTACACGATCAACGACATCCGCCGGGAGCGTAACCTCGAGCCGCTCGAGGAGGAGTGGGCCGACCTGCCGCTTTCGATCGCGCAGCTGCAATTGCAACTCGGGGGCCTCGCGTTCGACGACGAGGGTAAGGGCCTACTGGCGTCACTCAAGACGATGAAGACGGCGATATACGATGAAATCGCTCGACGCTCAGCTTAGGAAGATGTCCATCGCGGACCTCCTCGCGGCCGTCGATACCGTCGACGAGCTCGTCGCGAGGATCGACGGCGCGAAGAAGACGCGGCCGCCGAAAGACGTCACGGTCGCCCGGGCGCTCGAGGCCCGGATAAAGGCGCTCCTGGTCGAGAAGTACGCGGAGTTGTTCGACGGCGGCACCGAGGTCGCGATCGAGGCGTTCCTGCAGGGACTCCGCGCCGGTGACCTCGACGCGGCCGTCGACGGCCTCGTGGCGAAGTACCGGGCGGCGCTAACGCCCCTGGCCGACGCGGTGGCGGCGCCGGTGGGCCAGCACCTGAGCGAGATGTACGGCCTGGGCCGCGAACTCGCGCTCCTAGAATCCGGCGCCCCGGCTGGCGTATCGTTCGGCCTCGTGGACGAGGTAACGCTGGAGTGGCTGAAGAACGATTCTCATTTCTGGGTCCTGAACCACGTCGATAAAGACTTGGGGGAGTTGATTGCGAAGACCGCCCGGGAGGAGGCGCTTCGCGGGGGGCAGTCGATCGAGGAACTCGGCGAGACGCTGCGGGCCCTCCTAGGCGAGAAGTACGGCCTGTCGGAGAGTTACTGGGAAACCGTGGCGTCGTCGGCCGTAAATCGCACGCGGAACTTCGCCCGCGTCCGCGGCTACGGGGCGGCCGAAATCGAAACGCTCGAGATCCTGACGATGGGCGACGACGCGGTGTGCGACCGTTGCGAGCCGATGGGGGGACGAATCGTCTCCGTCGGCAAGGCGAACAAGCGGCTCGATGCCCTCCTTGATGACGACGACCCGAAAGCGGTCAAGGAGTATTTCCCCTGGCTGAAGGACGCGGACCAGGCGGGCGGCATTTCGGACCGGGAGATGAATAGCGGTAAGTGGCTCCCGGAATTTCATGGGAAATGTAGATGTACAACGGCGCCGGCGGGATGAGTCGAGTAAACGAGATACGATGCCAGCGGTGCGGCCGGCTCCTGCTACGGGCCGAGTCGCTACGCAACGCCGAGATTAAATGCCCGAAATGCGGGCACCTTAACAGGTTTACGGCGCCGTCGGCGCGGGACAAGCTGGCCCGGCCCGAGGCGACCAAAGCGATATGAACGAGCGATAGAAACGTAAGCGCCACGCGTCGACGCCCGAGAGCCCCCGAGAGGGCCCGGCACTAAGCCCCAGGGCGCGGCGTGAGAGGCCCGGAGAGGCCCGGCAATCGTCGAGAGATCGACGGCGGCCGGGCTTTTTACGTTGGAGGCGACGATGACGACGAGGAAGAACAAGGGACTCATTTTCGTTGAGATTACGAAGGTCAACGAGGACGAGCGGACCGTCGAGGGTTACGCGACGACGGACTCCGTTGACCTCGAAGGGGACATCGTCGACCTCGACGCGACTCGCGAGGCCGTCGAGGAGTACCGGAAGTGGGGCAACGTGCGGTACATGCACCAGGCCCACGCCGTCGGCGTCGTCAAGGATATGGAGGTCGACAATAAGGGCCTGTACGTGAAGGTCAAGGTCGTCGACGACGAGTGTTGGGTCAAGGTCAAGGAGGGAGTCCTAAAGGGATTTAGCATCGGGTTCCGGATCATCGAGTGCGTCTGGGACGGGTTGAAGGAGGTCTGGCGTATCACGAAGTACCTCCTGATCGAGGTTTCCCTCGTGGACCGGCCTGCCAATCCCGACTGCGTATACGACGTCATCAAACGCGCGGACGACGGTGCGATCCCGCCGGGCGATCCGGGCGCCGATATAAAAACGACGGTCGCCGGGCTTCTCGCGAAGGCCCTGGCGTTCCTTGGGATCAACGACAACCCGGCGAAGACGCCGACACAGGAGGCTGAAGAGATGACCGAAGAAGAAATCCGGAAACTGGTAACCGAGGAGGTCGGCAAGGCCGTCGCCGGGTTTGGCGAGAAGCTCGACGAAATCAAGGCGGCGTTGCCCGCGCCGGCCGATCCCGACCCTGACGAGTCGAAGGCCCCGGATCCCGAGCCGGCGGCTCCCGCCGATCCGGAAAAAGCGCCGGAGGCGACCGAGTCGGCGCCCCCCAAAGCCGAAGGCGAAAAGGCCGCGGGTAAATTCGACGAACTCAAGACCGAACCGGGTATCGGCGAGAAACTCGACGATATCCAGAAGCGCGTCAAGGAACTCGAGGCCGGCCGGAGCCGGGCCGCGACGGGCCAGGACCCGTCCCCGGAGAAGGGCGAGAAGTGGGCCGGCGTCATGGAAAACGTCTTCCGCTAACTCGACGGCAACACGACCAGTAACCCGAACCGAAAACAGCAACCGAACTACCGGAGGTTGAACGTGAAACGAAACGAGGAACTCATTCAGGCGGTGAAGTTCGCCGTGGCAGACCTGGCCAGCGGCGGCGAACTCAACGCCGAACAGCGCGAGGAGTTCATCCGGGCGGCCGTCGAGCAGACCGTGATCCTCAAGGAGGCCCGGTACGAGCCGATGGATCGGGAAGTCGAGGAGTTCCACAAGATCGGCTTTGCGAACCGCGTGCTGCAGAAACCGAGCGGGACGTACGGCACCACGGAGACTGGCGTCGACCCGGCGACCGGCATGGTCACGCTGACGGCGGTCAAGACGGTCATGGCCGTCGATATCGGCCTCGACGTGTTCAAGAAGAACATCGAGCGGGATCGGATCAAGGACACGATCATCTCGGCGATGGCCGAAAAGGCCGGCGTGGACCTCGAGGAACTCATCATCATGGGCGACACGACATCCGCCGAGCCCTTTTACACGATAAACGAAGGCCTGTTCAAGCTGGCCGGAACTCACGAGTACGACCACAGCTCCGCCGACTTCGAGCCGCACACGGTATTCAAGGGGATGCTGAACCTGCTTCCCAAGAAGTACCTTCGCCGCAAGGCGGAGTGGTGCTTCTACGTCCACGAGGAGATCGAACTCCTCTACCGGCAGTGGCTCGCCGACCGACTGACGGGCGCCGGCGACCGGTACCTCCTCGAGGACATCCCGGTTTTCTACATGGGTATACCGGTTATCCCGGTGCCGATGATCGTCGAATCGGGTTCGGGTGCGGACGCGGTCTCGTCCTCGCTCCTGGTTCACCCGAAGAACATCCTCTACGGCGTACTCCAGGACATCACCATCAAGGCCGAGGAGAAGTTCCGCGAGCAGTACGTCGCGGTCACGGGGACCCTCTGGACCGACGTCCAGTTCGAGGAAGAGGACGCGGTCGTCGAGGGCAAAAACATCAAGCATACCCTCGCCTCGTCTTAGGCGTGAGGAGGGGGCCGGCCTCGGCCGGCTCCCTCCGATAAACCGGAAGGCACGCTATGCCCTACTGCGATATCGACGACGTTCGCGCCGAGGGCGTGGACTCGAGCAGCGCGGATGACGCCCGGGTCAGTTTCCTGATCGACCTCTCGACCAGGTATATCGACCGGGTCACGGGCCAGTTCTTCGAAAGCCGACGCCGAACCCACACGCTGGACGGCCCGGGCGTCGATACCCTCTTCTTCCGAGTGCCGATCGTCGATCTCGTGCGCGTCGTCGTCGACGATACGACGGCGGCCGACCTGGCGGCGTTCGTCGCCGACGAGCGGCGGTTAATACGCCGCGGCGCCGCCTTCCCGCGCGGCCGCGGCAACGTCGTCGTCGAGGCCGACTTCGGCTTCCTGGAGGACGGCGCAACGCCGGCGCTTATCAAGCGGGTGTGCGTTCTTCTCGTTATTCGTAGCGTGCCGAAGGCCGCGACCGAGGAGGCGGCCGACGCCCGGCGGCAGGGCATGATCGTCGAGGAGAAGATCCGGGACTACTCGTACAAGCTGAGCGACCTGGCCCAGAGCGGCGGGCCCACCGGGGATCCGGAGATCGACGGGATCCTGGAGATGTACGCGGCGCCGCCGGCGATAGGGGCGGTGTGATGAGCGCGGCCCGGGGACACGCGTTGTTCAAGAAGCTGCTCCGGATGGAGGGCGAGGCGGTGTCGTACCGGCCGTTCGACCTGGAGGGGAGCGAGGAGTTCGCGGGATGGGAGGAGGGCGTCGACGCGTTCGAGGACGGCGTGCCGCTCGCGGCGCTCGTGACGTACGAGTTCACGGAACGGGTGCTGGCGGCGATCGGCGAGGACGTCGACTACTCGTGCGTCGTCGAACTCTCGACGGCGGAGTTGGAGGAGAAAAGCGTCACGTTGAAAGACAAGGACGTGTTCGAGGTCGGGGGGAAAACATATCACGTAACGAAGTTCCGCGAGACGAGGTTCTACGGGGGATCGCCGGCGAGCGTGCTGGCGGCCCTAAGCGAGGGTAAACCATGAAGGTAACGACATTCAAGAAGCCCGGCCGGTTCGACGTCGTCGACGTCAAGGCCGGGGAGCGGCGCCTGCTGCCGGACAAGACGGCGCTGGCGCTGCAGGCCAAGCGGCCCCACCTGGTGGAGGTGGCCGACCTGAACGGCGAGTACAACCGGTACGCCGGCCACGACCTAACCGGGAAGTCGCTTCTCCTGGTCCGTAACGGCGGCTTCGGCGACCTGTTGTTCCTAACGCCGCTGATCCGCCA
>JASFLY010000043.1:0-14056 GCA_050117845.1 Candidatus Zixiibacteriota bacterium | reverse complement strand
CGCGGTATCGCTTAATAACTATTTAGGCAATTAAACGTGCGTTAAATAAGGGATACGTCCGGGTTAAAAGGGTAATGGACCCGGAGTATTTCGACGACGATTATAACGGCAAATTAATACGGGTAGGAGAAAAGCCGCCCCAATGCCAACGGTATCCCCGATATTCAAATCGCCGAAAGCCGAAGCGCGGGTACTCGCCGCGTACGACGCCGCGATGAAGCTCTGGCCCATCCCGTACGAGACCAGGGACGTCCCGACGCGTTACGGCAGCACGCACGTAATCGTCAGCGGGCCGGCCGACGCCCCGCCGCTGGTATTGTTGCACTGCGCGCTAATGACCTCGGCCATCTGGTCGCCCATAATAGGCGACCTTAGCCGCAATTATCGCACGTACGCCGTGGACGTTATCGGCGACGTGGGCCGGACGGTGCCCACCAACCCGCCGGCGACCGAGCGGGACCTGGCGAATTGGCTCGCCGACGTGTGCGACGAACTCGGAATCGAAGAAACGCGTTTGCTGGCCTGGTCGTTCGGCCGCTTCGTGGGGACGAACTTCGCCCGCCACGAACCGGGCCGCGTCTCGAAGCTGGCGCTACTGGCCCCGTACGCGACTTTCGTTAAGGGCGGCGTCGGCTTCCTGCTCGGCTTTATACCCTTCTTAATACCGACGAGGGCGACCGTCCGGCTCTTCGAAAAAGCCCTCTGTCACAAGCCCGATTTCGGCTTCGAGGAACACTCGGAAATACTCTACGAACGGTTCCGGAGCGCGAAACTCGTCTTCAAAGTACCTCCCCGGGTATTCGAAGACGACGAGTTTGCGGCGCTCCGCACGCCCGCGCTGCTATTAGTGGGCGAGCAGGAATTTCTGTATAATGGGAAAGCCGCGGTCGAACGGGCCAACCGCGTTTTGCCGAACGGGGAAGCCGAGCTTATCCCGGAATGCAATCACGCCGTCGTATCGGACCAGACCGAACTGGTGAGCACCCGGATTTTGGAGTTCCTCGACAAATGACCGCCACGAAAAAGCCCATTCCCACGTTTGTCTACGTCCTCCTCCTCGCCGTCGTAGCCGGCGCCGCGGCCACGGCCATAATATTCCAGATAAACCAGCCCCTCGTCGCCGACGAGCCCCAGTTCGTCGACGTCGCGCACTCGCTGGCCACGACGGCCCTGCCCATGGGCTACTCCGGCTCCGACTGGAACCCGGTCCTGAGCCACCCGCTGCTCTACCACTCGCTCGTCGCCGTGCCCGTGGGCCTGGCGGGCAAGGCCCCCTGGGCGGGCCGGCTGATCGGCGTCCTCGCGTTCTTCGGTACCGGCGTCCTGTTGTGGTTCACCACGAAGGCCGCCACGGGCGAGCGCTGGGGCCCCTTCGTCGCGGTCCTGCTTTACGGCCTACACCCGCTGGCGTTGCAGTCCTCGCTCCTCGTCGAAATCGACACGGCGGTGCTGCCGCTGGCCGCGCTCGTTACGATATGGTTCCTGGTCCGCCGGGACTTCGACCTGAGCAGCTACGGGTGGGTCGGCCTGGGCCTCCTGTTCGGCGTCTCGCTGATGGCCAAGCTTACGACGCCGCCTTTGCTCCTGGCCGCGCTCTTCGTATATTACCTCGTCCGCCGGCAGTTCGGCCGGGCCGGTCGGGTCGTCCCCGCGGCCGCCCTCGGCGTGGCCGTCTTCGCGCTCTACTACGTGCCCTATTGCCTGATTAAAGGCCTCCCCATCGCCGAGCCCTTCGTCCACTCCTTCGGCCGGGCCGCCGCGCCCACGGCCGCCTTCGGCGCCACGGTCCTCAAGCGCGCCGTCAAGCTGGTCCTGTGGCTGGGCGTGCCTTTCCTTTTGGCCTATATAATGACGGCTTTCCGCCGGGTCCGGCGGCTCCCGGCCGAGGCGCATCCCGCCATACCGTACGCCGGCCTGGCCGCGGCCGCTATATTCGTCTTCTACCTCCTGATAGGCGGCGACGGTTACGGCTTCGTCAAATACCACGCGCCGATGGTCTCGCTGGTGGCGCTGGTGCTGGGCGCCGTCTTCGGCCCCGCGCTCGCGAAGGAGTCGTGGCGCACCGTCCTCTTTTTGGGCGCGCTCGCCCTCGCCTACAACGTCCTCGTCCTCCGCGACCCGCTCTACTGGCCCTACATCGCCCGGGAGGCGACCGACGTCCTCCTCGCCCGGCCGGAGGAGGTTCGCAAGGCGTTGGTCCTCACCGCCGCCTTCGTCCTCGTCCCGGTAATCGCGTTTTTGGTCATGACCCGGCGGGGAGGCCGGACGATGGCCTTCGTCATCCTCGCCGCGACCGCGGGGCCGGCCCTCAACGTCTGGCACGTCCTGGCCGACTACGAGCACCGCTACAACTACGGCGAACGGGGCCTGGCCGAGGCCGCCGCCTCGCTCGAGGCCGTCCCGGCCGGCAAGGCCGTCGTCGTGCCGGTGGACGTGGCCTTCGCCGAGCACTACGCCCACGAACATACGGCGGTGGAGGAAGTGCTGACGGACCCAGAGGCGTTACGCGTAAGCTTGATGGACGAGGCCACGGGAGCCGTCGTCCTGCGCGATTCATACTACCTGCACGCGCCCTATCGGGCGGCGCTGGAGGACGAGGCGGTAGCAACCATCCTCGCCGCCGCGTACGACATGGACCGCTACGGTTCGTTCGTGGTGGCCTTCCGTAAAGAGGAACCTACCTCCGAGGAATGAAACGGGGGCCCCTCCGTCCCTGCCCTTTAACGTCCCCTTAAATATCTCCCATAACCCGCGACGCCGCCGCCTTGACGCCCGGCCCCACGGCGAACATCGCGCCGTACTCGACCACGGGTTCCGCCCGTATACGGGCGGTTAGGCCCGTCCTCTCGAATATGGCGTTGGCCTCGCCGCGGCAGCGAACCTCGCCGTCGACGTCCCCCTCCGCCGTCGCGAGGCGGCCGCGCTCCTGCAGCATCCGCGCGTAAACCGTGGGGAAAGCTTCGGCGGCGGCTAGCGCCCGAGCCCCGATTTCACCGGCTCTCTCCAGCTCGCCCGCCCGCCGGTAAAGCCGGGCCGCGATCTCGCGACAGCCGAGGTCGTAAACCTCGTATCGATTAAGGGCTTCCGTGCCGGCCTCGATTAAACGCCGCGCCTCGTCGTACTCCCCGAGCAAACACGCGACGTCTCCCAGGTAGCAAAGCGCCGTATATTCGCCCTTCTCGTACGCCGCGGCCGCGGCGTATTTCCGGGCCCTTTGCGTCGCGGCCCGCGCCTCGGCGAAGAACCCGGCCTCGATTAATACGCTGGCCATTCCGGTCCACGCTATCGCCAGATTGAAGGGGAGGCCGGACTCATCGAAAAGATGAGTAGCCCTCGCCTGGGCCGTAACGCTCTCCTCGAAGCGGGCGCAGTCCGCGTAAACCATCGCGACGTTGGAAAGGGCCTTGGCGTGGTCCCGCTTGGTATGGAAGTACTCGGGCCGGGCGAGACACTCCTCGTAGCCCGCGAGGGCCTCCACGTTCCGGCCCAGGAGCGAATCTATGGTCGCGAGGTTCTGTCGGGCGTTGTGCACTATGCCGGCGTCGCCGATTTGTTCCCCCAAAGCGCGGGCCTTTGCGGCGTGGGCGGCCCCGTCTTCGTAGTTGCCCTGGCGCCAGGCCGCGATGGAGAGTAGGTTGTACAACTGGCCCAATTCCCGGAGCGGGAGGTCGGGGTGCATCGTCGCCTTTATTAGCCGCTCCGCCAGGTCCCAGTTGTCGGACGGCGAGAGGATCTGCAACAAGTCCTTCTCGCGTAGCAGGGCCGCCGCGGCCCGTTGTTCCTGCCGGGTGGCGAATACGTCGTCGGAGGCCGTTATCTCCTCGAGCGAGCAACCGAGATGTTCGGCCAGTTTCTCGGCGTTGGGGCGGGCGACGCGTTTAACCTTACCGCTCAACCACCGGCCCACCGTCTTCCGGTCCACGCCGATCATCCTCGCGAGCCACCATTGCTTGACGCCCAGGACCTCGATCCGGCGCGCTACGAAATGGGTATCCAGCTGAACTGTCTCGGCCTTTCGCACGTCGCGAATATAAACTATGCGAAGGGATTGGTCAAGCCGTTGCCGCGCTCTCCCCCATGTCCCCCAATGTCCCTTGACACTTTTATAATATACCGTTAAAGTTAGGTATTCACGACCCCCGCAGGATTAACGGCCCGGGTTAGACCCACGGCGAACGAGGTGGAAGGTATGAGGATTATCGTTTTAGGATTAGCCGCCCTCGCGGCCGCGTTCGTCGCTTGCGCGTACGCCGACGAAGGGGCGACGGAAACGGCTGACGCCGAAAGGAGCGAAATGAACGCGAAAGAGGAATTCCCGGAAGCCCACTGGGACGAGATGCGGGCGACGATGGAGAAGGAAGGCCCCGAGGCCGTAATCGCGTTTATCGAGGGTTTCGACGACGCCGAGAAGCGGCGCGCCCTCTACTCGCTCGCGGCGGGCGGTTTCGCCATGCGGGAGTGGGAGGGCAAGAACCTGGACGGCCACATGGCGGTCGTGCAGGCCGGCATCGCGGAGGGCCTCCGCCAGGCCGAGGCCGCGCTGGACGCCGAGACCTCCGCCAAACTCCTCGACTACGCCAACGTCATGTCCTATAACCTCTCCGCCGACCTCGCCGAGTGCTGGCCGGGGGACACGCTGCCCCGCGACAAGCGGCACTTCGAGGCGGGCCTCAAGGCCGCGGAGGACTGCATACGCTGGCGCGAGGAAATCGGCAAGGGACCCGGGCCGCTCTCCATGGCCTACTGGGCCAAAGGGATGCACCTGTTATCCATGGGCGAAACGGCGGCCTCCCTCGAGAACTTCGAGAAGTCGTTCGACTACGCCGTCGAGAGCGCCAAGGCCGAGGGCAAGGACGCGTCGGTGTCGGCGGAGGGCGACTTCGCCGTCATACTGGGCGCGGGCTACGCCGGCCTGGCCGCCTGGGTCGCCGGCGACGACGAGGGCAAGGCGCGCTACGACGAGGCCGTCGCCGCTTTTCGGGACGGCGCCAAAAAATACGACGCCAAGAAGGACGACTTCCAGTTCGGCGTCGACCAGCTCGAGTGGGTCAAGGGTAAATTCATCAAGTAAACGTCTTAATTAACATATTGGGAAAGGAGCCCGCGATGCACGAGATATGCCATATCGAAATTCCGTCCACGGACCACGCCAAATCGAAGGAGTTCTACGAGAAGGTCTTCGGCTGGAAAGTGGAACTGATGCCGCAGATGAAATACGCCATCTGGGAAGCGCCGGAAGGCCCCGGGGGCGGCTTCACGCTGGTGAAAGAAGTTTGCGAATGCGGCGAGGGCTGCAGTTTGGTCTATATCCTCGTCGCCAGCATCGAGGATAAGGTCAAGGAGATAGAAGCCGCCGGGGGAAAAATCACGACCGGCAAGACCGCCGTCGGCGACATGGGGTGGTTTGCCGTCTTCGAGGACGCGGCGGGCGGCATCGTGGCCCTGTGGGAGACCGCGCCCAAGGGACAGGGCGCCGGATAAAGAATCTTGGCTTACTTATACCGAGGGCGGCCCGGCGGCCGCCCTTTTTCTTTCTACGTCCGGCCTCAGGCCGGGTTTTCATTTTAAACGATACCGGCCGGCGCCGCGTCGAAATGACCGCACCTTACACGCCGGCCGCACCGGGGGGGGTACGCGCGTCAATCAGTGCCGCCATTACCGGTCGCCCGGCCTTCCAAGGAGGACGCGATGCTGCGAAGGAATATAACGCTCGGCCTCGCCGGCGCGGCGTTTCTGCTGGCCATGGCCTGCAATGTAAAGAACGTGGAAGTGCACGGTTCGTACGACGGCGCGGGCATGCGCGACCCGTCGCACCCGGTAATGATGGAGATGTTCAACCTGGCGTTCGAGGCGGTCGAACTGCCCGCGGGCAGCGTCTCCTCCGGCGAATACGTCGGCGTGTACCGCCTCTCCAGCGGCAAGGCCGAGGACCAGTGGTGGTGCTACCTGAGCGAGGATTGGCTCGTTAAAAAGATCCGCGACGCCGGCGCTTACCCCGTGGAGCGCAACGTCCTGGCCCTCCGCCGCCTGGAGATGGAGGGCGACTACTTCGACGCGCCCAAGCGCCCCGATCCCGGCGGCGTCACGTCGCCCAGCCGGGCCGGCCTCGGGAAAAACAGCGACCTCACGCCCTACCGCGCGACCCGCGCCCTCGCCTATCGCGTCGTGGCCGCCGACCTCTGGATCGACGGATACAACCACGCCCGGCACAGCGAACCCACCGTCCGCGCCAACTCCAAGGTCACGCTCAACCTCCGCACGCTCGACGTGCGGACCGGCGAGGTCCTCTGGAGCGGAACGGTCGTCGGGAGCGCCCGCCGGAACGTGAAGGTCTCCCGGCTCCTCGGATGGTACGGCATCTACGACTGGGATGACTGGGACGACTGGGACGATTGCCCGGGCTGGTGGTGGTACTGGCGTTGGGACGACGGCGACGACACCTACGGCGTCCCGCCCGGCGAGAAGGGCAAGCCGCTGGATGACGACAGAGACGTAGCCGACCCCGCCCCGGACGACGGCGATAAGAACGAAGCGTCGCCCGCCCCGCCCGAGAAAGAAACGGACGAGGACGACGGGGACGACGCCGACGTGGTCGAAAGCCTCTTCGGCGGCATGTGGTAAAACGTTAACTTTTCCGAATAATATAGCCGGCCTGACGGGCCGGCTTTCTCTTTTTTACGTTGGCGCTCGGGCGCGGCCGATATTATTATAAGTAGATGAGTTACGAAAAGGCCGCCCCCTACTACGACCTCTTCGGCGCCAAGGACGACGCCGCGTTCATGGCCGACCTCGCGGCCGGAAGCGGCGGCCCCGCCCTCGTCGCGGGGGCGGGGACGGGCCGGGAGGCGTTGCTACTCGCCGAGGGGGGCGTCGACGTCGTCGCGTTCGACCCCTCCCCCGCCATGCTCCGCGTCGCCCGGGAGAAGGTGGCCGCCCGCAAGCTCGAAGGCCGCGTCCGCCTGGTTCGGGCCGACGCCCGGCGCTTCGCCTTCCGGCGCCGCTTCCCCGTCGTCTTCTGCCTCAACGTCCTCGACCACTTCCTGGAGGACGGCGACGTCGCCGCGGCCCTCCGCAACTTCAAGATTCACCTCGACGGCGGCGGCCGCGTCGCGCTGAACGGCACCGCCGCCGGCTGGCACCCCCCGGCCGAGGCCATCGAGGAAACGGCCCCCCTGCCGGGAGGCCGGAACGTCACGCGCCGCGTCAAGTACAAACCCACCACCCGCCGCAACGTCTACGCCGTGGAACTCTGGTTCGACGTCCGCAACGGTTCCCAGCTCGTCGACCGTTATCTCGAGCGCGCGGAAGGCCGGAGCTACCGCCCCGACGAGATCCGGGGCCTCGCCGCCGGCGTCGGCCTTACCGTCGAAAGCATCTTCGCCGACTTCGCCGGCACGCCCTACCGCTCCGGCGACGCCGAGGCCTTATACATCCTTAAATAAAAAAAGCGCCCGCCCGGGCGCCCGCGTTACTTCCCCTTTATACTTCGCCTGGTGTGATACTTGAAACCCATGAGCTTCCCGAGTCGAGGGTAACGTGAGGCGAGTTTGCGCAATAGATAGGCCGGCTTCTTGTAGTACGCCGCCCAGTACAGGAACAGCAGTTCGAACGCGCTCGACTCCACCCAGCCGACGTCCTTGTCGTACCCGGCGACCGCCGCGGCGCCGGTCTTCTGGAGGAAGTCCTGCAGCTTGGCGTCCACCGCCTTGAGCGTCTTGCAACTCCCGAAGTAGACGAGTTTGTTCTTGAACGCGCCCTGGGCCCACTCCGCGATCTCGCTGAGGGTCACGTCCTCCTCCGGCGATATGCGGAGTTTGCCCCGGGCGCCGTGGAACGAGAGGTAGACGATGCGGTAGTCGCGGTAGTACTTCCGCTTCCGGAGGTAGAACTCGAACTCGGCCTTGGTGCCGCACTGCCGGTAGATGTACTGAATCTCGCCGCGCTGGCGCAAGATGTGGAGGAGAGGCCGGACCGACTCCTCCCGCCGGATGTCGCCCGACCACTCGCCCTCGAGGCACAGGATCTTATCGAGGGGTTTGAGTTTCTTCGGTTTGCGCTTCGCCGCCATGTTCTTACAATTCTATAATATTTATAACTATTACCGAACGCGATGCAGCGTCCTTAAATCGTCAAAAACATCCATTTTCCGCCGCCGTTGGCGTTACGGCAATACGATTCCTTAGGAGCGAAACCGGCCCGGAATTCCGGCGCGCCGCCTAGAAATTGCGGATTTATACAAATGTATAACTCTAAGCCGCCAAATTATACAAAACCCGGGAAAAGGATATTTATAACGCTTTCTTGCATCAGACGGTAATAATATCAAAAACCTCGTGCGCTACGAAAACTCTATTATAAGATGACGGCGTTAATTGAACAAGTATGCCGGTATCTACGAGTCTATCGACCGCGCGTTTAGCACCGGTGTAAGTAACATCTAATATTTTCGCCGCTAGCGGTATTGTGACGTAAGGCGCTTCAAATAGGGCCTTGGTCAACCGAGACGGCAAATCGGAACGCCCGACGCCTTTTAAACGCTCGTGCCATTCGCTTTGTAAAACATTTAAAGCCTTTATCCTATCAGCCGTGTCCAAAGCCTCAATACATACTGCATCCAAGAAGAAATTTATCCAATCCCTCCAAGCACCACTCGCGCTAATCTCAAATAATAAACCGCAATAAGTGTCCCGATTACGCTCGAAATACCGGCTTACGTAAAGCAGTGGCACCGGTAGTAATTTCCAAAATACGAACAATGAATGCATAAGGAGTCGGCCGATACGGCCATTTCCATCTCTGAATGGATGTATAGCTTCAAACTGGTAATGGACTAAAGCAATACGTATAAGCGGCAACAAATCCGTTTCGGCGTGGAGGAATTTCTCTAAATCTCCGAGGCACTCATTCATTGCGGGAACCGGAGGCCCGATATAAACCGCATCCCTAAGCGTCCGGCCCCTTACGCCGGCGGGTAAATCTCGGAAATCCCCGCGCGCCGCGGCCCCGCCCCGTGCTCCTGTCATTAGCCGCTTATGCAATTCTCGTAATAACCGTAAACTTAAAGGTATTCTCGTCTCTTCCAATGCATACTCAATCGTCCTTACGTAGTTGTAGACTTCGCGTACTGCAGCTTCCGGGGGTCGTCTTTCCATACCTGGCAGCGCTAACTGGCCGGCTTCATACGCGTACAGGTCGGATATATCTACCACGGTACCCTCGATAATCGAACCGAGAACCGCTTCCCGTCGAATGAAGGGACGAATAAAAAGATTCGGGTTGGCAATACCGCTACCTAACCCCGCTAATTCGCCTAAAGCGTACTGCGTCTCGGCAACCCTATTAGATAAGTCCTGATCCATAACGATATTCGGAGGAAGAGGATTCGGTATAAAAGCCCAATCCTCGCCGTAATTAGTAGCGATTTTTACCAACTGCCCCGGCGCGTCTTCTTGAAAAACGGTCGCATCCATAGTTTATTTCGACCTCAATTCGGCCACGCTGAACACCGCCCGGAACGGGAGGCCCGCCTCCTCGATGGCCTCGCGGGCGCCCTCCTCCCGGTCGACCAGCAGCACGCACGCCACCGGTTCGATGCCCGCCGCGCGGGCCGCCGCCGCGGCCTTGAGCGTCGAGCCGCCCGTCGTCGCCGTGTCCTCCACCAGCACGCAGCGCTTCACGGGGTCGAAGAACCCCTCGAGCTGGCGGCCGGCGCCGTGGCCCTTGGGCTCCTTGCGGCAATAGAACGGGTAGAGCTCCCGGCCTTGTGCCGCCGCGACGAGCGCCGTGGCCGTGATGATGGGGTCGGCCCCCATCGTCAAGCCCGTTATGCCAAGCGGCCCTTCGCCGCCGAGCAGGTCCCGTATCGCGTCGAAGAAGAGAACGCCCGTCAGGACCGCGCCGCGGGGGTGGATCGTGGCCCGGCGGCCGTCGATGTAGTATTTGCTCTTCTTGCCCGATGCCAGCGTAAAGTCGCCCTCGGCGTAGGCGACCTCTCGTATCAGTTCCAGCATTTCGGCGCGGCCTTCCGCCGGCGAAACGTTCCACGTATCCATATTCGTCACATCCCGTCGTATCCGCCGTTGGGTTCGAAGAGGGGGCCGGCCTCGGGCGCGTCGCCCGGCGGTTTCAGGCCCAGGTGCTCGTACGCCCGGCGCGTGGCCACGCGGCCCCGCTGCGTCCGGCCCAGGAAGCCGGTCTTGAGCAGGAACGGCTCGACGACGTCGGCCAGCGTGTCCTCCTCCTCGTTGAGGGTCGCGGCCAGCGCTTTGAGGCCCACGGGGCCGCCGTCGTACGTCTTGATTATCACGCCCAGGACGTTGCGGTCGAGCGCGTCCAACCCCTCGGCGTCGATGCCGAGTTTCTCCAGCGCCTCCGCCGCCACGGCGCCGTCAACCTCCGGCCGCTTCTTCACCTCGGCGAAGTCGCGTACGCGCCTGAGCAGGCGGTTAGCGACGCGGGGCGTGCCCCGGGCCCGGCGGGCTATCGCCGCCGCGCCCTCGGCCGTGAGCGGGACGTTCAGTATCCCGGCGGAGCGCAACAGGATGCACTCCAGGTCGGGCAGCTCGTAGAACTCGAGGTGGTGGAAGAGGCCGAAGCGGTCGCGGAGCGGCGTGGTGAGGAGGCCCACGCGCGTCGTCGCCCCCACCAGCGTGAAGTGTTTGAGGTTGAACTTCACGGTGCGGGCGTCGGGGCCCTTGTCGAGGATGAAGTCTATCTTGAACTCCTCCAGCGCCGGGTACAGGAACTCCTCGACGACGCGGGAGAGGCGGTGGATCTCGTCGACGAAGAGGATGTCACCCTCGGCCAGGTTGGTCAGAAGGCCCATAAGGTCGCCGGGCCGCTCGAGCGCGGGGCCCGACGTGGCGGTGATGTCGACCTCCAGCTCGTTCGCGACGACGTGGGCGAGGGTGGTCTTGCCGAGGCCCGGCGGGCCGTAGAGGAGGAGGTGGTCCAGCGGTTCGCCGCGGCCCCGGGCGGCCTTGACGGCGATTTTCAAATTCTCGACGACGCCCGTCTGGCCCACGAACTCGTCGAACCGCCGCGGCCGGAGTGGCGCCGTGAAGGTCGCGTCTTCGGGTTCCTCTTCCCGGGAGATGAGTTCGTTGCGGGAAATATCCGTCATGCCTTACCGCGCTGGCGGGCGTAGATGCGGGCCAGGACGTCCTCGGCGGTCTCGCAGTCGCGGGTGCCGTCGCCCAGGGCGTCGAGCATTTCCTTGATTTCATTCCGGCCGTAGCCGAGCTGCTCGAGCACGACTTCGGCCTCGCGCAGGACCTCGGCGACTCCCGGCGGCCCCGCCTCCACGCCCGGCCCCCGGCAAAGCGCCGCCGCCGCTACTTTATCCTTCAACTGGTGGATTATCTCCTCGGCGCGCTTGCGCCCCACGCCCGGCATGAGCGTGAGCGCGGCCACGTCCTCCTCGATGATGGCCTGGGCCACGCGGGCGAACGGGAGCGTGAGCGCGCGGCACGCGGCCTTGGGGCCGATGCCCGAAACCGAGATGAAGTGCTCGAAGAACTCGCGCTCGACGTCGTTGGCGAAACCCACGAGTAGCGGCGTGATGCGCGAGGGCGTCACCACCTGATGGTAGGAGATGACGAAGGTGACCTCGTCGCCCGGCCTCACGTCCTCGAACTGCACCGCGACGGCCCCCGGCAGCAGCACGTCGTAGCCGACGCCGCCGGCCTCGACGACCATGCCGTCCCGCCGCCTCTTTACTACCGTGCCTCGGAGGTGCGATATCATCGCGTTTGCCCGGCCTTGACGCCCATGAAGTGCCCGCAGAGCGCCACGGCCAGGGCGTCGGCCTCGTGCTGGGTCGCGAGGTCTTCGGTGAGGTTCAGGTGCCGCACGACCATCCGGGCCACCTGGTCCTTGGACGCGCCGCCGGCGCCCACGACGGCCTGTTTGATACGCCGCGGCGCGAACTCCGCCACCGTGGCCCCGGCCGCCGCGCACGCCTCCAGGATTACGCCCCGGGCCTGCGCCATCAGAAGCGCGGTCTTGGGGAACTCCGCGTGGGAGAACAGCGCCTCCACCGCCACCGCGTCCGGCCGAAGCGACTGGAGCACTTCCAGCGTGTAGCTGCGGATGGCGGCCAGGCGCGCCGGCATCGGCAGTTCCGTCGGCGGCGCCGCGGTGTCCGCGTACAATTTATAGTAGGCCTTGCCCCGGTTCTCCACGCAACCGAAGCCGGAGCCCGTAAGGCCCGGGTCAATTCCCAGTATTTTCATCGCTCGGTATAATCTTTACGTGCGCGCTAAAAGAGGATGCCGGGGAGTTTACTCGGCGGCCAGCGCGTTCAACGTCGCTTCCATGATGTCGGCGATGCGGCCCTCGTAGCCGACGTTCTCGAGCGCGACCGAGAAGAAGGCCACCCGGCCCTCGCCGCGAGGCCGGACCATGCCGTAGCACAGGCCGTCCTCCGGCCCGCTGAAGAACACGGCCGCGTCCGCCGGCGCCTTGAAGCCGTCGCCCCAGTTGCCGATTATCGTAAGGTCGTTGGACAGGCTGTAAGTCTCGAGGGGCAGGGAGGCTCCCGCCGGCCCGACGGCCACCGCGGCCACCTGCGTGTCGGCCTTATAAGACGATATGCCCAGGACGTCGCGGCAGAAGGAAGTCTTGCCCCGGGACGAGTCCGAGAGGTAGTTTTGCGAGACGAGCCACAGCCGGCCGCCGCCGGCCACGTAGGCCGCCATCGCGCTCTCGTCCCCGCCGGAGATGACGACCGGCCGGGCGTCCAGGCCGTTGAACCAGATGACGAACGGGTACTTCGCGAGCCGGTCCGCCGTGGGCCCCGAGGCCCCGGCCCGCACGACGTGCACGTCGTACGGGACGCCCAGACGCTCGAGCGGCGCCCGGTACTTCTCGTCCACGTCGACGCTGTACTTGTTGCCGTTGCCCGGGCCGTCGTCGTCGTCCACGAGGAGAAGCTTGCGGCCGGCCAGGAGTTTTTTAAAGGCGGCCTCGGGACGGGGCGCCGGCCTCGTATCGAGGCGGCGGTACACGCCTACAATAATCGAAGGCGGGTCCTTGCGGGCGTAGGCCCGATAGGTCCCGGCGTCGGTGGAGGTCTCGAGTATGAAAGTCGTCGCCCCTTTGGCCCGGGCGACGTTTACGTTAAGGATTCGGCCCGCGCCGGCCGTCTTGAAATCCGCCGGAGCTTCGGCCGCCACGGTCAGTACGAGGGTATGGGGCTCCGCGCCGGCCTCGCACGTGAACTCCGCCGGTTTACTGAGGTTAACCGTGAGTTCGGAGTATACCTCGTAGGCCTCGACGGCGGCGGACCGTACGCCGGCAGCCAGGCAGGCCGCCGGCATCGCCGCCAGCGTCAGGACGGCCCAGCGCGAAATAACCCGGCCTCTCACTTTATAACGGCGATCTTGCCGGTATGCCGCTCGCCGCCCTCGGTCTCGACGACGAACATATAGGTGCCGCCGGCGACCATGTCACCCCGGTCGTTGCGGCCGTCCCACTGCAGCGGGTCGCCCGAGAGCGAAACCACTTCCCGGCCTTCCATGTCGAAGATCTTCCCGGACGAGCCGATGGGCGCGCCGGCGAAGGTCAGGATGGGCCGGCCGGAAGAGACGTCGAAGGGGTTGGGGGTGGCGTATACCTCGGGCAGCGCGGGCGCCGTCCCGCCGACAGTGAGTTCGACGGTGGAACTGGAGCCGAGGCCGCCGGCCTCCTCCACGAGGATGGTGTATGCCCCGGCCGCGTCCTCGGGGACGCGCCACATCATCATACCGTCGGTCTCGTTGCTCTTCTCGCCCAGGCTCTTGCGACGATCCTCCCACTTCAACCATACCTCGACGGGGTTGGTCGTCATGTTGCGCCAGGTGATGCGGACCACCTGGCCGGGCTTGACGGCGGCGCCGTCGGCCGGGTTGGTAATATTAAGTTCGCCGATGCCCCAGGCCGCGGCGGCCCCGAGCAGTAAGGCCGTAACTACAACGTATCGCAGTGTAGATCTCATATCTCGTTATCCCTCCCGCGTTGGGGGAAGTTTACGAGCCGGTAGCCGGTGAACCTGCCTTTATGCGAAATATAACATAGC
>JASFLY010000042.1:0-14999 GCA_050117845.1 Candidatus Zixiibacteriota bacterium | reverse complement strand
GTGTTACCACCTGACGGCCTCTATTTACGACCGACAGGAATGTCGGTCCCACTCCTGGTTACGTTTGGGGCGACTGGCCAGTCGCCCCTACCCTGACCGAAAACACCGGAACCCAATATCAGGCCCACCGTATTCCGCCGACAGGAATGTCGGCGCCACCAAATTAAAAGTTAAAACAAATCCCCGGTCTCGGGAACGTCCTCGTCCCCCGGCGGCTCGAGGGCTTCCGGGATTTCCCTTTTCATCCGTAAATATAGGAGTAGCGTCGCGGCCAGGTCGTAGAGGTTGTGCCGTAGGACCGGCTCGAGGAGGCGGCCGTCGCCGATTTGCAGGAAGCGCTCGTACAGCTCCGGGACCTGCGAGGAGGGCACGTCGTCGGGCCGGCCCACCCCCAGGACGTAGCGCTCGGCGTCGCCCAGGGCGCAGGCGGGCATACCCAAACGCTCGCGGTAGTGCCGCCGGACCAGTTGGAGGACGTCGACGTGGCGCCGGGGCTCAACGCCGGGAAGGCGCCACCAACGGAGGCGATCGTGGATGATGGGGAGGTCGAAGGTGCGGCCGTTGTAGGAAAGGAGCACGTCGGCCCGGCCTATGACGTCCGCCGAGGCCGACAGCACCGGCCCCTCCTCGTCGGGATGGCCGGCGAGGTACTGCTCGAAACTAGCGCCCTCGGCCGAGAGGAAGCCGAAGCCGACGAGGAAGAGCGGCTTGGGCGTCCGGCCCAGCGACTCCACGTCGAAAGCTACCACCGTATTGGCGGGGTATTGGGGGGGAGCGGGCGGCGGGTAACCGTCGGGCCACGCGGGGCGGCAGAGCCAAAGGCCGTCGCCGCGTTCGGCCGGCCAGGCCTCGTCGACGGGGACGACGCTATCGGCCGGCGGACGGGCCTTCCCGGGACGTTCGCCGCGCGCCCGGGCCCGGGCGATTTCCCGGAGCTTGGCCCGGAAGTCGCGCCCGTCGGTCATGGCTAATCGAAGTCGCCGATGTCGGGCTCTTCGGAGAGGGGTTTATCGCGCTCGTACTTGCCGGTCCACATCCCGAGGCCGGCGTTGCGGGCCTCCTTCTCGTATTCCAACCACGCCTTGGTGGGCACGTGGCAGCCGGGAACGTCGGCGACCTTGGCCAGGCCGGCCCGTATCAGCTCGATGTTGAGGTTGACCCACTTGCCGCCCTCGTAGTAGTAAATGATGGCCCGGTTCTGGCCCTGCTCGTTCACGGGCATATTCGGGCATACCTCGACGCGGACGTCGACGCCGCGGACCTTCCCCCGGACGAACTCCAGCGCGTCGCGGTAGTAGGGCTCGTCCTTGCCGACGGGCTGGACGCCGATGAGAGCGCACTCGCCCAGGATGTGGACGACGACGAGGTTGGGGGCTTTGACCTCCTCGCAACGGGCGGTCACGGCCTCCATCTCGAGGCCGGGCGGCGTGACGCTGACTTCCTCGTCCCCCTCGGCCTCGGCGGCTCCCGCCGCGCCGGCCGCCAGGAGGGCTACCAGTAGGATATAACGCCAGTATTTCATCAAAGACCTCCGGGCGCTACTCGTAGCGCAGCGCCTCGATGGGGTTCATCTTCGCGGCCTTGTTCGCCGGGAAGATGCCGAAGAACAGGCCCACGCCGAGCGAGAACGAGAAGCCCAGCGTAACCGACCAGGCCTTGATGGCCGCCGGCAAATGGGGCACGGGCGCGCCCGCGTTAGAGAGCGCGGCCGTCAGGATACTCACGCCCTCGCCGATGATGACGCCGAGGATTATACCTATTAAACCGCCGGTGAGCGAGATGACGGTGGCTTCGGCGATGAACTGGGCCATGATGTCCCGCCGCCGGGCCCCCAGCGCCTTGCGGACGCCTATCTCGCGGGTCCGTTCGGTGACCGAGACCAGCATGATGTTCATGATGCCGATGCCGCCCACGAGAAGCGACACCGCGGAGATGCCTATCATCACGGCGAAGGCGGCGCCGGTTATCTGGTTGTATATCTCCATTATGGAGTCGGAGGTGTATATCTCGAAGTCGTTCTCGGCCTCGGGGGCGACGCGGCGCTGTTCCCTCATTACGACTTCCACCTGATCGATGGCCGTATTGAGGAGCTCCGGCGATGCGGCCTTGACCGTTATCGCGTCCTCTTCCGACTTCAAAACGGTATCGCCGAAAGCCTTCACCGCGGCGCCGCGCGGGACGACGGCGTAGTTGTCCATCGAGATGCCGAAGATCTCGCCCTTGGGGACGAAGACGCCGACGACGCGGAAACGGTGGCCGCCAAGTTTGATGTCGGTGCCGACGATATTCCCCTCGGGCGCGAGGGCCTCCTCCACGTCGGGACCCACCACCACGACGTAGCGGTCGGAATCGATATCGGCCTGCGTGAGCATCCGACCGTCTTCGACCCACCACGAAAATATCTCGTCGAACTTCTCCGTCTCGGTAGCGCCCACGGGCAAGAGCGCGGTTTTATTGCCGCCGCGGGTACCGTAGGTCAGGTATTCGGAGTAGAAGTCGGCTACCGCCACCGCGGGGCATCTCCGGGCGATGGCCTCGGCGTCCTCGGGTTCGAAGTCCTTGCGGGGCTCTTCCCGGCGGAAGCCTATCTGCACGGCCTCGTATTTCTGGATGAAGAAGGTATCGGCGCCCAAAAAGCCCATCTGGTCGGCGAAGGACTTATTGAAGCCGTCGATGATGCTGACCATCGCGATGACGGTGGTGACGCCGATGACGACGCCCAGGATGGTCAACAGCGCCCGCATCTTGTGGGCCCAGAGCGAGCCCAGGGCGAGGAGCGCCGCCTCCCGGTACTGGTAGTACTGCCGCCGGATGTGGTCGAGGAATTTACCCATTTTTATTCAACACTACTCGTAGCGCAGGGCCGCTATGGGCTCGAGGGCCGCCGCCCGGCGCGCCGGGTAGAGGCCGAAGAAGACACCCACCGCGGTGGAGAACACGACGCCCAGAACCACGGCCCCGGCCGAGACCGCGGCCGGAACCGGCGTCGTTACGCCGATGAGGAAAGCCAGGGCGCTCCCGCCGGCCACGCCCAACAGGCCGCCGCCGGCCGAGAGGACCACCGCCTCGATAAGGAACTGCAACATGATGTCGTTGCGCCGCGCCCCCACGGCCTTGCGGACCCCTATCTCGCGCGTCCGCTCCGTGACCGAGACCATCATGATGTTCATGATGCCGACGCCGCCGACGAGCAGCGAAATGCTCCCCACGGCGATGATGACGACGAAGAGCGCCGCAGTCAGGGCGTCGAAGGCCTGAACCATCGCGGCCTGCGTAATGATATCGAAGTTATTGTCGTCCTCGGGCCCGAGGCCCCGGCGGCGGCGCATGACCGTCGTCACCTCGTCCAGGGCCTGCGGCGCCAGTTCCGACGACTTGGGCCGGCAGATTATCGCGAGGCCGTGGCCCAGGCTGCGGGTGCCGAAGAGCTTCTCGAAGGTCGTTATGGGAATGATGACGGTGTTGTCGCGGCTCTGCCCCATGACCGAGCCCATGGGGTAAGCGTCCCCCACGACGGTGAAGGCGTGGCCGCCGACTTTGATCCGCTTCCCCAGACCCGAGCTGTTCCCGAAAAGCGCCTCCGCCACTTCGTAGCCCAGGCCGCAGACCTGCCGGGATCGGTCCACCTCGGCGTTGGTGATGAAGCGGCCGTGGCGTATCGTGAGGCCCTCCATCTGCTGGAATTCCTCGGTCGTGCCGATGACCGTGACGCCGGACAGCTTTTTATCCTGGAACGAAACCTTTTTAAGGAGGACGACCCGGGGCGCGGTGTAATCCACCGACGGGCAATCCGCGGCGATGGCCGCCGCGTCCGCCACCGTCAGGTCGGGCCGCTTTTGCGCCTCGTACCACTCCTCCCAGTCCGACGTTATCCAGTTCATCCGGGTCACGAAGAAGGTGTCGGTGCCGGTCTGGGAGAAGGAGCTGGTGACGTAACTGCGCAGGCCGACGATGAGCGAAATGAGGCCCACGACCGTCGTGACGCCGATGAAGACGCCGAGGATGGTCAAGAGCGAGCGCATCTTGTTGGACCAGAGCGACCCGGCGGCGAGGGCGAAGGCCTCCCGCAGGTGCGCCCGGAAGATGCGGAATTTTCGCCGGGCGTTTTCCATAGTTACCCTCAGACCCATTATACCTTATCTACGAGTCTAACCCAAGGAAATGTTGCCGGGACTTCCCCTAATACCCCCGAAGCGGCGGGTTTCATACCCGCCGCCCGCGCGCGTGGCAAACGGCGGACGTAAAGTCCGCCGCTACTTTAGAATATATAATATTTACCCGAAGCGGCGGGCTTCATGCCCTCTATCCTTCTCTTAAAAATACCGTTTAAACGGCTAGGTTTGTTTTAATAGAAATACAAACGATCATTTATACGCCTTAAACTCTCAAAGGCATTATAACTGGTAATCACTTAATAGTATTTAATCGTTTTGCCAATTTAAAAACAATATGTTATTATATATCCTATAAAGGAAGTATTAAAGGATTATAAATTTACTCTAGGAGGATAAAGTGCCTAATAAGGAACGTGATGAAAACGGCAAGCGGGAGTTATTCAGCCATCTTTGTTCTGTCGTATTGGGAAATAATAAATTAGATAAAATAAAATTGATATGGCGCATTGCTTTAGGCAAACCAATAATAATACTAGTTTCCATTTTTACAACATTATACATTATAATCAGTTTCATAAACACCGTCTCAGGAACGTATGTTGATTTCCCGGTTTTATACAAAAGTATTATACCTTCGCCGACTCCGTCGCCTCGAACCGACAATCCTGTAAAACCCCTTGGACCTCCCGGAACTACATCCCAAGGAATCGACGATTCAAGTAATAGTGCCGGCACCGCGATAAGCAGTACGTTTAATAAACGCGCCCCGAATCTCGAAGGCAAAGAGATTGGGGCGGTTTTAAAAGATTTGGGAGCATCCGGGTTCCATTATAAAATCAACAGCGAAGTAAATATAAACGAATCCGGTCGCGTTACTAAACAAGTACCCCCGAACGGAACCGGACTCGATCCCTCCAAAGGACATTGGGAAGTAAAATGTACGAGGAGTTCTTATTTAAAAACAATAGTAAAACCCGCTCCTAAAAGCTATGACAAAGAACCGGAATATATCTGGGAAGACACACCTGATGGTAGGAAAGAATATAAAATAGAAAATAGCAGTAAAGGCGAAGCGCCGCGTAAAATAACCCGTACTATTAGAATGCCAGCAGAATACGAAATGAGGTGGATTGTCGATGAAAAATAGGTTTCGAGTATTCGCATGCATTATAGTTACTACAATAAGCACCAATAGTACATCGATAGCTAGTGAAGGAAGAAAAGTCCCCACGGGTAGGGCGTCACAAAGATGGAATACTATCGTTTTCACATCTGACCGCGACGGGAATCAAGAGATCTATTCTATGAGTCTTACGCGTAGCCGCGAACAGTACCGTTTAACCGAGAACTCAGCGGCTGATTCCATGCCGGTTTTTTCGCCGGATGGTCGGGAAATTGCTTTCGTCTCAGATAAAGGTAACAATAAAGAGATATACATAATGCGCTGTGACGGCACCTGCCAAACTAGGTTAACTCAAAATAACGCTACGGACGAATTTCCAGTTTTTTCACCCGACAATTCGGAAGTACTATTCGTTAGCAACCGCGACGGTTCTTCCGAATTATATATTATGAAAACCGACGGTAGTCAATGCTATCGCCTAACACACGGGCACCACGTTGAGGGAAAACCAGCGTTCTCACCTGACGGTGCTTATATCGTGTTTGCATCAGAGAAAAACGGGAATCTAGACATCTATAGTATTAAGGAAAACGGCTCCTACGAAAGAAGGTTAACGACGCACGCTTCTTTAGACCACAACCCCGTATTCTCTCCCGACGGCAAAAAAATCGTATTTACGTCCTTCAGAGACAACGATTGGGAGTTATACCGTATGAATAACGACGGGACCTCGGAAGAGAGACTTACGCGAAGCCAAGGATTTGACGAATTCCCGTATTATTCGCCCGCTGGGGACGTAATCGCTTTTGCAAGTTTTTCGAAAGGGCATCAGGATATATTCACGATCGATAAAAATGGCTACGATTTAAAGAAACACACGGATAACTCCACAGATAACCGAGCCGACGATACGAAACCGGTGGTTGCTCCCGACGGGTCCAGCATAATATTCGTATCCGAAAGAGACGGTAATAAAGAAATATACATTATGAACATAGACGGTTCCCATGTCACGCGATTAACGAGCAACGGTGCCGACGATTTCGACCCATGCTTCTCTCCAGTTACGCCGCGTGATACCGTGCGTTTAAATAAACCTATTTACGAAGGGACGGCGGAATACCTAATCGATTACTACGGTAATTGCGAAAGCCGTTAACCTTCGAATATAGACTAAAAAAACCAACTTCGTATTAGCACCCCCTAGTTTTTCCTTCCGTACTAGCACGTTCCGGTTTATAATTCCCATTAATGAAAATCGAGACCATCCTGGCCGAACTCCAACTGACCAAGGGCGACGCCGTCCGCCACGTCGAGCACATCCCGGCGCACGAGGCCCGCTTCGTCGAGCTCGAGCCGCCGCTCCCCGCCCCGCTGGCGGAAGCGCTCAGGCACCTCGGCGTATACGACCTGTACAGCCATCAGGCCGAGTACGTGGCCGCGGCCCGGCGGGGCGAGAACGTCGTCGCCGTCACGCCCACGGCCTCCGGCAAGACCCTCTGCTTCCTCCTGCCGGTCCTCGAGAACATGTACCGGGAGCCGGGCGGCTCGGCCCTCTTCCTCTACCCCACCAAGGCGCTGAGCCAGGACCAGCTGCGCAACCTGAACCGCTTCCTGGCGCTGGCGCCGCCGGTGGCCGCGAAGGTCGTGCCGGGCGTCTACGACGGCGACACGCCGCCGCCCGCCCGCCGCAAACTCCGCGATTCGGCCAATATCCTGATTACCAACCCGGACATGCTGCACCAGGGCATCCTGCCCCACCACGCCCGCTGGGGCCGGTTCTTCTCGTCGCTGCGCTACGTCGTCGTGGACGAGCTGCACGCCTACCGCGGCATCTTCGGCTCGCACGTCGCCAACGTCCTCCGCCGGCTGAAGCGCGTCGCCCGGCACTACGACGCCGACCCGCAGTTCCTGTTGACCTCGGCCACCATCGCCAACCCGGCCGAACACGCCGAGAGGCTGGTCGGCGCGCCGGTGACGCTGGTGAACGAGTCAGGCGCGCCGCAGGGCGACCGCTACTTCGTCGTGCTGAACCCGCCGCTGTCGGACCGCGACCTGGGGCTGCGGCGCTCGGCCAACGTCGAGGCGTCGGAGATACTCCAGACGCTGGTGAAGGAGGGCGTCCAGTCGGTCACCTTCGCCCGGGCCCGCGTCGTCGCCGAGCTGATATACAAGTACGCGCGCGAGGCGCTGGGGCCCAAGTACGGCGACAAGCTCCGCAGCTACCGCGGCGGCTACCTCCCGGAGGAGCGCCGCGAGATAGAGAAGGAACTTTTCGGGGGCGGCCTTCTGGGCGTGACGGCCACCAACGCCCTCGAGCTTGGCATCGACGTCGGCGGCATGGACGCGGCCATCGTCGTCGGCTTCCCCGGCTCCATCGCGTCGCTGTGGCAGCAGTCCGGCCGGGCGGGCCGGCGGGCCGACTCCTCCCTCGCCGTCCTCATCGCGTACGACGACCCGGTGGACCAGTACCTCGCGCGGAACCCCGCGTACGTCTTCGGCCGTTCGCCCGAGGCCGCCATCATCGACCCCGAGAACGTCTACATCCTGTCGGGCCACCTGCGCTGCGCCGCGAGCGAGTTGCCGCTCTCGACGGACGACCTGGACGCCTTCGGCGGCTCGGCCCCGGACGTGGCCGAGGTCGTGGCGGACGGCGGCGACATGGGCGCCAAGGACGGCAAGTACTGGTGGCTGTCCAGCGACTACCCCGCGGCCAACGTGAACCTCCGCACGTCGTCCGACAACACCGTGACGATAATGGACGCGGGCGAGGACAACGCCGTTTGCGGAACGCTGGACTACGAGAGCGCGCTGGAGCAGCTCTACCCGGAGGCTATCTACCTCCAACAGGGCGAGACCTACTTCGTGCGCGAACTCGACCTGGGCCAGAAGGTGGCGTTCCTGGAGCGCCGTGACGTCGACTACTACACCCAGGCGATGGTAGAGGCCACGCTGCGGGTCCTCCGGACGCTCGAGTCCCACGAGAACCGCGCGGGGGCCTTCGGCCTGGTGGACGCGCTGGTGACGTGGCGGACGGTGGGATTCAAAAAAATTAAGTTCCATTCGCTGGAGTCCATCGGCTGGTCGGCGCTCGAGCTGCCGGCGGTGGAACTCTCGACGATGTCCTTCTACGTGGCGCCGGGGCCCGAGATCCTGAGCGAGATATCGCGGATGGGCTTTAATCCCTTCGAGGGGCTGGTGGGTCTTAAGAACGCGCTCCTCGCCGTGGTGCCGCTGTTCTCGATGTGCGACCCGCGGGACCTGCGCGGCGTCGTCGACTCGTCGAACCTGGGGACGCCGGCGGTGTTTATATACGACGTGTATCCGGGGGGCCTGGGCTATTCCGAACACGCCTACCGGGAACTCGAGCCGGTCCTGCGGGCGGCGGCGGAACTCATCGCCGGCTGCGAGTGCGAGCAGGGCTGCCCGAGCTGCGTGGGCGTCTCCACCTTCACGCCGAATCAGGTGGTGGACCCGGACCTGCGCAGGGGCCACTATATCCCGCACAAGGGCGCGGCGCTGGCGCTGGCCCGGGGGCTGTTGACGTGAGAGATTTTAAGTTGTATTATCTACCGTGGGCCGCCTGGGTGGGGGTGCTGTTTACCTTCGCGTTCCTCTCCCTGCCCGAGTCGCCCCAACCGGCCTCGCTCAGCATCGACAAGGTTCGCCACGCCGCCGCCTACGCGCTGCTGGGGGCGCTCGCGGCCCGGGCCATCGCCGGGGCCGTACGGCGGGGCGGCACCTTCGCTTTCGTCGTGGCCTTCTTCACGGTGGCGGTGGTGGGCGTCGGGACCGAAATGATTCAAAGCTTCGTACCCACCCGCACCGCGGACGTGGTGGACCTGGCCTGCGACCTCGCCGGCGGCGTGGCCGGCGCGCTGGCGTACCTCTGGGCCTTCACCGGCCGCCCGACACGGGCGGAGAACGAAACGTGATACGACGGACCTTTCGCATACTTAACGGCATAGGGCCGCACACCGAGCGGCGCATCTGGCGCGACGGCGTCAAGTGTTGGGACGACTTTCTGGCCGGCGGGGGCGCCAGCTTCGCCTCCGAGATCCGCAACACGGTGTGGGCGGACGAGATAGGCCGGTGGCGCGACGCGCTCACGCGCCGGGACGAGAAGTTCTTCTACGAGCGCCTCCCCCGCAACGAGTCCTGGCGCCTCTACGACGTCTTCCGGGACCACGCGGCCTTCCTGGACATCGAGACCACGGGCGTACCGCCGCCGGACGACGAGACCACCGTCGTCGGCATCTACCGGCCGAAGCGGGGACTGACCCAGCTCGTGGCGGGCCGCGACCTCACGGGGGACGCCATCGACGCCGCCCTCGAGGGCGTCAAGCTGCTCGTCACGTTCTTCGGCGCGAGCTTCGACGTCCCCTTCCTCAAAAAGGAATTCTCGTATCTGCAGTTCGAGTATCCCCACTACGACCTGTGCTTCGCCGCCCGGCGAGTGGGCATCCGGGGCGGCCTGAAGAAGGTCGAGAAGCAGTTCGACATCGCCCGCGACGACGACGTGGACGGCCTGGACGGCTACGCCGCGGTCCGTCTATGGCAGGACCACCAGCGGGGGCGGCCGGGCGCGCTAGAGACGCTTTTGCGCTACAACGCCGCCGACACGGAGAACCTGGTAAGACTCGCCGAGATCATATACGAACGCAACTGCCGCCGGGAGAACGGCGCGTGCGCCGGCCTCGGCCCTTCAACCTAGGAGGATGAGAGTGAAAAACGCTACCGCCTTTATTGTAATTTTGGGAATGTGCACGGGCGCGCTTTTTATGGCCGGATGCTGCAAGGGCTGCGCCGAGAAGACCGACCTGGACGTCATACCGGGGATGGAGGACTCGGGCATCCCGGACGTCAAGGCCGCGAAGGAACACGAGGAAGAGATCCAGCAGCTCAATAAGGACATCGAGGAACTTACGAAAGAACTCATGGAGGTCACGCTCGACCCGAACATGAGCGAGGCCGAGAAGGAAAAACGCGTCGCCGAGATAGAGAAGGAAATGGAAGTCAAGGGCAAGCGGCTGGAGGAAATCGCCGAGGACATCGCGAACAAGGACCTCAAGTAACGCGAGGCCGCGCCATAAAGCTTTCTACAGGGGCGGCTCCGGCCGCCCTTTCGCTTTACCGAAACAGCCGTTTGGGGTATAATGCCGGAAGGGTTTCGGGTGCGGCCAGATGTTACCATCTGACCGACAGGGAAGCGTCGGATGGTAACATCCGACGCCACATAAAACTTAACGGCCCGGGTTTGCGTCGTATTGTCTTACCCAACGCCACGTCGAAAGCGCAGGGTTTTCAGGTGGCGTCAGTTGTTACCAACTGACGCCCCTTATTTAGGGGAGAGAGTTTTGCCGCTACGAGGACGGACACGCTTCCCGGAAGAGGGCGGCGTATTCTTCATTACGACCTCATTCAAAAACCACGAAAGACTATTAGAGGGCAGGAGTTATTTCGAAATAATTACCTCCGCGTTGGAACACTTACGATGGACGTACGGCTTCGAGATTTGGGCGTACGTATTAATGCCATCCCATCTTCATTTCGTTATAGCTTTTCCGGGCGCGAACAAACTTTCCGCCGCGATGCGGGATTTTAAGAAGTTTACGGCTTATAAAATCCGCCGACTAATAGAAGCAGAGGGTAAATCCGAATCGCTGGAGAGATTGAGAGAATCCGGTGGCAGGACCAGTAAATTCCGGATATGGGAACCTAGATTCGACGACGTCGTAATATTTTCGCCCGAAGTACTTGAAACTAAGATAAACTATATTCACATGAACCCCGTACGGGCCGGTTTGTGCTCGAACCCCGACGATTGGCCTTATTCCAGCGCACGGGATTACGCCGGCGGGAGTTCGGCGTTACCGGTCGACAGGTTTTTTTTCGGGTAAACACTTAAAGGAAGCGTCGGATGGTAACATCCGACGCCACATGAAAAACGAACGGCCGGCCGAGGTCGGATGGTAAATCCCGATGGTATAGTAAGAATCGTACGCCCCGGGGTGCCGTCAGCTGTTACCACCTGACGGCGGTAGGTCGTGTCGGATGGTAACATCCGACACCACATCCAATTAATTACGGAAGCGGAAACCATGCAACGAACCCACACCTGCGGCGAATTGAACGAGAATAACGTCGGCGAAACGGCGACGCTCTGCGGCTGGATTTGGAAGGGCCGGGACCTAGGCGGCGTTCTCTTCTACGACCTGCGCGACCGCTACGGCTTCACACAGATCGTCTTCGACCCGGCCGCCGACACGGCCCTCCACGCGGCCGCGGCCAAACTCCGCGGCGAGGACGTCGTACGCGTTACGGGAGAGGTCAAGCTCCGGCCCGAGAAGTCCCGGCGAAAGGACGCCGCTACCGGCGCCGTCGACCTCCACGTGCGCGAACTCGACGTTCTTGCGCTTGCCCAGACCCCCCCCTTCAACCTGGGCGAGGGCGACCTGGACGTGAGCGAGGACCTGCGCCTCGAGTACCGTTACCTCGACCTTCGCCGTCCACGGATGCAGTGCAACATGGCCGTCCGGCACCGGGCGGTCAAGGCCATCCGCGACTACCTGTCCGAACGCGGTTTCCTCGAGATAGAGACCCCCATCCTGATGAAGTCCACGCCCGAGGGGGCGCGCGACTACCTGGTCCCCAGCCGCGTGCACCGCGGCAAGTTCTACGCGCTACCCCAGTCGCCGCAGATGTATAAGCAACTCCTCATGGCCGCCGGCGTGGACCGTTACTTCCAGATTCCCCGCTGTTTCCGCGACGAGGACCAGCGCGCCGACCGCCAGCCGGAGTTCACCCAGCTCGACGTCGAGATGTCCTTCGCCGACGAGGAGGACATCTTCGAGATGACGGAGGGCGTCTTCGCGGCGGCCTTCCGGGAGGGCATAGGCCACGAACTGCCGACGCCGTGGCCCCGGCTCAGCTGGCGCGAGGCCATGTCGCGTTACGGTACCGATAAACCCGATATGCGCTTCGGCCTCCTGCTGGAGGACGTCGGCGACATCTTCAAAGGGGCCGGCTTCGAGATATTCCGCAAGATAATCGAACAGGGCGGCGCCGTCTTCGCGCTACGGGCGCCGGGGGGCCTCTCGCGTAAACAACTGGAGGAACTGGAGGCCGAGGCCCGCGCCGAGGGCGCCGGCGGCATGGCGTCGCTGCGCGTCGGCCCGGGGGGAGAACTCTCGGGCGCCATCGCCAAGTTCCTGGCCGACGAGGAGGCGGTGGAACTGCTGGCGCGGACGGCCGCGGCCGAGGGCGATACGATAGTCCTGTGCGGCGGCCCTTTCGTCGTGGCGGCGAGCGCGATGGGCTCGGTGCGGCTGGCGCTGGCGGGACTTTTGAACGTCGAGAAGGAGCCGGGCTTCCACTTCCTGTGGGTGACGGACTTCCCCCTCTTCGACGTGGACCCGGCGACGGGCCGCCTCGCGGCCTCGCACCACCCGTTCACGGCGCCGGCGGTCGGGGACGTGGATAAACTCGACACGGCCCCGGCCGAGGTGATGTCCCGGGCGTACGACGTCGTCGTCAACGGCGTCGAGCTCGGTTCCGGCAGCGTCCGGATCCACGACCCGGCGATCCAGCGAAAGGTTTTCGAGCTGCTGGGCCACACGGAGGAGGACGTCGAGGAGCGCTTCGGCTTTTTCCTGCGGGCGCTCGGCTACGGTACGCCGCCCCACGCCGGCATCGCGCCGGGCCTCGACCGGTGGATAATGATAATGTGCGGCGAAGAGTCCATTCGGGAGGTCATCGCCTTTCCGAAGACATTGCGGGCCGCGTCGCCCATGGACGGTTCGCCGGGCGAAGTCTCGGAAGCCCAGCTGGACGAATTGGGCCTTAAACTAAAAGAGGGAGACGGGGACTAAACAATATGGTAGATGAACAACAACACGCCGAGATCCTCTGGGTCGACGACGAGATAGACCTCCTTAAATCGCAGATCCAATTTCTGGAAAGCCGCGGTTACCGCGTCACGACGTTAACGAACGGCCCGGACGCCGTCGCGATGGTGCAGGGGAAGCCTTTCGACGCCGTCCTCCTGGACGAGATAATGGTGGGCATGGACGGCATCGAGACGCTGCGGGAACTCAAGGCGGTCGACGCCTCGCTGCCGGTCATCATGGTCACGAAATCGACCGAAGAGACGCTCATGGACGACGCGTACTTCGGCGAGATTAGCGACTTCCTTGTGAAGCCGGTCAACCCCCATCAGATCCTATCGTCGCTCAAGAAGGTACTCGACCTGGAGCGACTGCGGCGCAACCGCTTCGTCGGGGCGTGGGGAGAGTATTACAACCAGGCGCAGGCCGTTATAAACGACCCCGCGGCCACCTTCGCCGACTGGGCGGGTTTGTATACGAAAATTTGCCAGGCCCGGCGCGACATCGAGGAGTTGAACCTGGGGGCGCTCGAGCAGCTCCAGAACGAGTTGTTCCTCGAGGCCAACCAGGTCTTCGCGTCCTTCGCCTGCGAGAGCTACCCGCGCTGGGTTTCGGGCGAGGACGAGGAGCGGCCTTTTCTCTCGTGGAACATCCTGGACGAGTTCGTCTTCCCGCACGTCGAGGCCGGGAGGCGGGTCTATTTCATCGTCGTCGATTGCCTGCGGCTGGACCAGTGGCTACTCCTCGAGGAGCGCGTGTCCCAACTCTACCGCATCGAACGGTCGCTATACTGCGGCGCGGTGCCCTCCTCCACGCTTTACGCCCGGAACGCGCTCTTCGCGGGGAAGCCGCCGGCCGAAATCGCGGCCCGCTACAAGGACGGCTTCCGGGAGGAGAGCGGCCTGGGCGAATCGCTGAACCGCTACGAGGAGCAGTTCCTCTCCGACCACGCCGCCCGGCACGCGCCCAAGGCCCGGAAAATCCGCTACTACAAATTCGCTAACCCGGAACAGGAGAAGAAGGCGCGCAAGATAATCGACACGCTGTCGCCGCGGCCTCTCACGGCCTTCGTCTTCAACTTCATCGACACCGTCACGCACGAATCCGGCCGCGGGGGCGCTCTGGACTCGCTGGCCCCCTCCACGGAGGCGCTGCCCCGCCTCGCACTCACCTGGTACCTGGGTTCCCCGCTGGAGCAGCTGTTGCGCAAAATATCGGAGGACAAGGGAGCAATAATAATCCTCACCTCCGACCACGGCTCGACCTTGACCGACACGCCGGCCGTCGTCTTCGCCGACAAGGACGCCACCAAGACGCCGCGCTACTGGGTGGGCCGGGACCTGCGGCCCGAGGGTGACGGCGCCTTCCTGGTCCGCCACCCCGAGGAATTCGGCCTGCCCGGCGACTACCTGGCCAAGACCTACGTCCTGGCCCAGGGCAACCGGCACCTCGTCTTCTCGCATCACCTCCGCGAGTACCACCGGCGCTTCGAGGGCGGTTTCTACCACGGCGGCGTCTCGCTGCCGGAACTCGTTCTGCCGGTCGTGGCCATGACGCCCAAATAGACGAAAAGATATGTACGCCGATTTCGAGCGCGAAATACTAGCCGGGCGCCGCCGGGAAGGGATTCTCCCGCCCGGCGTTTCGGTACTGGTCGCCGCGTCCGGGGGCCCCGACTCCACGGCGCTGCTCTACGCGCTGCACGCCCTGGCCGCCGAGCAACGTTGGCGTCTCGCCGCGGGGCACCTCGACCACGCGCTCCGGCCCGACAGCGCCGAAGACGCGGCCTTCGTGCGGCGACAGGCCGCCGCCCTCGGCCTCCCGTTCCACGCC
Organism: Candidatus Zixiibacteriota bacterium; assembly: GCA_050117845.1. Classification (GTDB taxonomy): domain Bacteria; phylum RBG-13-66-14; class B26-G2; order WVWN01; family WVWN01; genus WVWN01. The sequence continues at coordinate 42 of JASFLY010000042.1, read as the reverse complement.
GCTCGCGTCGACGTTCGGGGCCTGCCGACGAGCGTGGGCCGC
>JASFLY010000041.1:0-16400 GCA_050117845.1 Candidatus Zixiibacteriota bacterium | reverse complement strand
GTCCACGCCCTCGAGCAGGTACTCGTACTCGGCCCCCGCCGTCGCGTTCCCGTCGACGAACTCGTAGGGGGAGCGGCCGGTGATGAGCTCGTTATTTAGCCGGACGTAATCGACCGCGGCCGGAGCCTCGGTCACGGGCCGGTGGTAGAGGTTGAAGCCGGCCACGTCGCGCTGGTCGGAGACGACCCAGCCGAGCGCCACGCCGTCCCGGACAGTCCGGGCCTCGAACGAGGAGACCTTCACGGGGAGTTCGCACACGCCGAGTTTCAGGAGTTTGAGGAGGACGGTATATTGCTCGGCGCAAGTTACGGGGATCTGCGAGGCCGGAGGTTGGAACGCCGTGTCTATCTCGAAAGTGAAACCCCATAATCGATTGTGGCCGGTGTCGCCGTATCCCCAGTCGCACGCCGTACCGCTGCCCAGATACCCGAGCGTTTCCAGGAAGTTGCCGTGGTCCCAGCCCGACAGCGTTTGCGTGAGATATAATGATACGTCTTTAAAGTAGGTATAGTCGGGCTCCGGGGGGTGGGTGCTGTCGTAGTTCCAGGGGTATATGCAGTGTCGGCCGTAGGAGTGGTAATTAAGGACGTATTTGAACTGGTGGGCATTATCGTCCACGAGGTCCCTTATCGCCTGCATCTCGGGCTCCGAGAACGCGGACGGCCCGCAATAGTTACTGGCGCCGGCGTCGTGGCTGCAACCGGGGACCCGACCCCATTCGTAGCTATAATTGCGATTGAGGTCGACGCCGTACACGCCGCCGCCGCTGTCCCGGCGGTTCTTGCGCCACATATTATAAACCGTGAATACGTAGTTGTGGCCGTCGGGATTGACCATCGGGATTATCCAGGTCTCGACGTTATCGACGATGAGCTTGACCTCGGGGTCGGTCGCGTATTTCTCGCAGAGCTGAGTCGCTAGGTAAAGCGGCACCTCGACCGTCATTATCTCCCGGGCGTGGTGATTGCCGTTTATCAGGATGTCGTTCTCGCCGGCGTCGTGGGTCGCGACGTTGTCGGAAATTTTAAGCGCCCAGATTTCCCGGCCCTCCCACGTGTCGCCCACGTCGTAGAGTTTGCATATGTTGGGATAGGTGTTCTCGAGATTCTGCAAAATGGGCACCATCTCGGCGTATTCCGTATATTCCGACGGCGGCGCGTCCGTGGTGTCTATTATGTCGATGATTTCGTAGACGATCCCCTCGCGGCCCAACGCGGCCAGGTCATGGGCCGAGGCGATAAGGTCGACGTATTCCCCCGGCTGCGCCGAGGCTACGTCGAAATCGTAAGCCGCCAATTCGGCCGTCAACCGAGCCGGCTCGGCGTAGGCGCGTGTCCAATAGGCCGTGTCGGCGGATACGCTTACCGCTGCCACCATGATCGCCGCCGAGATAAAGGTTGCCTTTCTCATTACGCCATATCCCCCGCGGGGAGCGCTAAAGGCCGGGCCGGCGGATATCAGCCCGGCCTTTTACGCCGTGTTGAAGGGCTGCCGTTTAGCGCGCGTTTACCAGTTTCCTGCTCAACGTCTCGCCGGCGCTCTCGAGCCGGTACAGGTAAACGCCCGGGGGCACGGGCCGGCCCGCGTCGTCGTCCAGGTTCCAGCTAATCTCGTGCGCACCCGCGTCGGCCGGGCCGTCGTAGAGAGTGCGTACGCGCCGACCCGCGAGATCGAAGACCTCGAGGGAAGCGTTGCCGGCCTCGGCCACGTCGAACGTTATCGTCGTCACGCCGCGGGCCGGGTTGGGCCGGTTCTGATAGAGGGCCATGGCCCGGGGTGCCGTCCGCCCCGGGGCCCGTCCCACCGTCGGCCCGAAGGTGGCCGTGCCGCCGGTGAGGTCCACGCCCTCGAGCAGGTACTCGTACTCGGCCCCCGCCGTCGCGTTCCCGTCGACGAACTCGTAGGGGGAGCGGCCGGTGATGAGCTCGTTATTTAGGCGGACGTAATCGACCGCGGCCGGCGCTTCAGTCACGGGGCGTCGGTAGAGGTTGAAGCCGGCCACGTCGCGCTGGTCGGAGACGACCCAGCCGAGCGCCACGCCGTCCCGCACCGTCCGGGCCTCGAACGAGGAGACCTTCACGGGGAGTTCGCACACGCCGAGTTTCAGGAGTTTGAGGAGGACGGTATATTGCTCGGCGCAAGTTACGGGGATCTGCGAGGCCGGAGGTTGGAACGACGTGTCTATCTCGAAGGTGATGTCCCAAACCTGGTCGTGGCCGTCGCCGTCGTGGCCCCAGTCCACGGCGTTCCCGCTGGCGAGATAATGGAGGACTTCCCAGTCGTTGCCGTGCTCCCACCCTGGTAACGTGGCCAACAGGTAAGCGGCGAGGTCCTTGTAGTACTGGTAATCGGGCTCCGGCGGGTGGCTGGAGGTATAGGCCCAGGGGTAGAGCATGGCCTTACCGTAAGAGTGATAATTAAGCGTATGAATGAATTGATGGTCGGCGCCGTTAATCAGGTCGCGCAGGGCCTGGATTTCGGGTTCGGAGAACGCGTTCGGCCCGCAATAGGTGCTGGAACTGGGGTTGTGGCTCGCGCCGCTCTCGCCCCAATGGTAGTCGTAGTTCCGGTTGGGATCGACGCCGTACACGCCGCCGCCGTTGTCCCGCCGGTTCTTGCGCCACATATTGTAAACCGTGAATACGTAGTTGTGGCCGTCGGGGTTGAGCATCGGGATTATCCAGGTCTCGACGTTGTCGACGATGAGCTTGACCTCCGGGTCGGTCGCGTATTTCTCGCAGAGTTGCTGGGCGAGGTAGAGCGGCACTTCGACCGTCATTATCTCCCGGGCGTGGTGACAGCCGTTAATAAGGATGTCGTTCTCGCCGGCGTCGTGGGTCGCGACGTTGTCGGATATCTTCAGCGCCCAGATTTCGCGGTTCTCCCACGAATCGCCGATGTCGTAGAGCTTGCATATGTTGGGATAGGTGTTCTCGAGATTCTGTAAAATGGGAACCATCTCGGCGTATTCCGTATACTCCGACGGCGGCGCGTCCGTGGTGTCGATCGTGTCGAGTATATCGTACGAGATACCCTCCCGGTCGAGCGCCACCAGGTCTTCGGGGTAGGCCACGATTTCGAAATACCCGTCAGCCGAAGCCAGGGCGACGTCGAAGTCATATCCTGCCAGGTCGGCCGTCAGGCGGGCGGGATCGGCCGCGGCCCGCGCTAAATAGACCGTATCTCCGAACGCGGAAACGCCGGCGCAAAGCGAAACGACTGCCATTAATACCGTTATCTTTTTCATATCCTTACCTGCCTGTGGCTCGCGGAGCCGTTACTCGTCGGCTCGGTTTTGTGCGCGCCGCCCCGCAGGAGTAAATTCCTGGAAACAACCCGGCGCGCCGACAAAAGTTATTATTGTCAACAACTGTTTAATTACTGACCGGTATGCCTTAAGTCCTTATTTATCAATGAGAAAGGTCGATTATAAGAGGTGTTTTCCACAAAGTATCAACAACGATATCATTTATTGGAAACCCTTTATTTTAAAAGGGTTGCGCTAATCATCCTTTAATGAGTAAATGTTGTCAGATTGCAATATTGTATCGTGGCCCCAGCGTTCGTCGTCACGCCCGGGGTGGTCGGCGTTGAAGTGAAGGCCCCGGCTTTCGGGGCGGGCCTGGGCCGAGCGTACGATCAACTGGGCGACCGTCACGATGTTCCGGAGTTCCACGACGTCGTAATTCGGTTTCGCGGCCGCGAATACCTCCTCGACGTTTTGCCGGATAATCGCCAACCGCTGGGCGGCCATTTCCAGACGGCGGTCGTTTCTTACTATCCCTACGAAGTCCCGCATCGTCCGCCGGACCAGGTACCAGTCGTGCGATATCGCGACCGGCTCGAGGTCGTTGCCGCCGGGGCCGTTCCAGGGCGGCGCGGTTCCTGATTCCGGCGTCCGCTCCGCTGCCTCGGCCGCGGCGTCCGCCGCCCTCTTCGCGAATACCACCGCTTCGAGCAACGAATTCGAGGCGAGCCGATTAGCCCCGTGCAGGCCGGTGCACGCGACTTCGCCCACCGCGTAGAGGCCCGGTATCTCCGTCCGACCCCGGCCATCCGTGAGGACCCCGCCGCAACAGTAATGGGCTGAGGGAGCGACCGGCGCCGGTTCCACCGCCAGGTCGACGCCGAACTCGATGCATCCGGCGTAGATGTAGGGGAAGCGCGTTTCCAGCTTCTCCCGCCCCATCGCCGTTACGTCCAGGAAAACGTGGTCAGTCCCGGCCTTTTTGGTTTCCTCGTCGATGGCCCGGGCGACTACGTCCCGGGGGGCCAGCTCGGCGTCGGGGTGATAGGCCGGCATGAAGCGCTCGCCCGCGTTATTCAACAGGATGCCGCCCTCGCCCCGCAAGGCCTCGGACAGGAGAAAGGAACGCTCCGGTAGCGTCTTGGCGCCCGGCCGAAAGAGGCAGGTGGGGTGGAACTGGAAGAATTCCATATTGGTGACCGCGGCCCCGGCCCGCCAGGCCGCCGCAATGCCGTCGCCGGTGCAAACGTCCGGGTTGGAAGTGATGAGGTAAACCTTGCCCGCGCCGCCGGAGGCCAGGACAGTGGCCCGTCCCTCGAACGCGAGGATCCTTCCGCTATCCTGGTTCAGCGCGTAGACGCCGCGACAGCGCCGGCCGGTTCCGATTATAAGGTCGAGGGCGAGATGGTTTTCGAAGATATCCACGTTGGGCCGCCGGCTCAACGTATCAATGAGCGCGTCCTCTATCGCCTTGCCCGTAAGGTCGGCGGCGTGCAGGATGCGGCGCCGGGAGTGGCCGCCCTCCATTCCCAGTTCGTAGCGGCCGTCCTTTTCCCGGGTGAATTCGACTCCCAGTTGGGCGAGTTTCGCGACCCGCCCCGGCCCTTCGGAAACGACGATATCGACAACGTCCTCGTGGCACAGGCCCGCCCCCGCCCGAATCGTATCCTGGGCGTGGAGGGCTACGTCGTCGTCGGGCGACGTAACCGCGGCTATGCCGCCCTGCGCCAGCGCCGTGGCGCCGTCGGTGAGCCGCCGTTTCGTCAAAAGACCCACGCGGCCCCGGTCACCGAACGAGAGCGCGGTATAAAGACCGGCCAATCCCGAGCCGACTACCAGATAGTCGAAGTCCATATTAATGTGATTATAGCATCCGGTATTTTAAAAGGCAAAGGTTAACATAAAAGGGCGGCCGCGGGGCCGCCCTTGGGTACTCAACCGATTTTAAATCATTAGAGGTTGATGAACGCCGAGTACGTAAGCGTGAAGTACATGCCCTGGGGGGTGTTGGTTCCGAATACGGGATAGAGGAATTTCAGGCCGATGTTGTTCTGGGCGTCCAGTTCGTATTTCGGATACAGGCCGACGTACATCGAACTCGTCTCGCTGTTGTCGATTTCTTCGCCATCCGCCTTCGCGGTCATCGAGGTTTCGTAACCGATGGGGACGTAGACCTGGAACGCCTGGTCGGAACCGGTGCCGATGCCGGGTTCGAGGTGGGTATATATCATAAGGCCCGGCGTATAGTCGTATTCCTCTTCTCCAGGGTAGCTGACCTTCGCATCCATCCGGTAACGGAAGCCGAGCTGGCCGCTGAATTTGAACGCCGTCGACCCGCCGTATTTACCCGCCACCGCAGCGAAGTCGATGTCTACCTGGTCGTCGCCCAGTTCCAGCTTCTCGTCAGAATAATCGACCTTGCCGACCGGGATTTTAACGGCGATGCGGGGGCCGAGGTAGAAGTCGTTCGACGTTTCCCAGATGCCCCGGACCTTGAGCCACATATCGCCGAGGCCCATGGCGTTGTACGTCGTTTCCTCGTTCGTTAGCGGGTCGGTATACTTGGCGCTGGGCCGCAGAATCTGGAAGGTGAGGTCCGCCATGTAATTTTCGTCGAACGCGTAGCCGACGTCGATCGGTACGATCAGGCAGTTGGGATTGTTAGTGTAATCCACGCTGTTGCCGTCGTTATCGAAACCCTTGTCCGCCGCCCAGTACCCGGCCCCGGCGTTGACGTGCAGCGTTTCCGGGACCAGCGGCATGCCGCCCGGATCGATGGAGATGAGGCCGTCGTAGGCGGCCGCTTCCGGCATCGTGTACGCGAAAGCCGCCCCGGCTGCCGCAAACGTGACCGTTAGTAAGAAAAATAAGCGCGATGATTTCATGGTGCTCCTCCTGGGTTGAGAGTTAATATAACGTTTTATACTAAAAAACCGGCCTCCTAAAAGCAAGGGTTTTTTAGACATATACGAATTTCCCCTTCGTAAAAAGCCTTGACAGCGCCCCTGGACGCTATTAGAATTTCACGGTGGGTAAATATCTGTCCGGGCCGGTTCCCCCGGGGCCGGACGCGACTCCGCCTTCTAAGTCAGCACGTAATCGATAACACCGTCGGGCGGCGGATGTTTTTTTTTCGCGGCCCGTTAACCGGTTTGAAAAAGATACTCGCTATACTGCTTTGTATCCCCGCGCTCGCCGTCCTGACGCAGTGCCGCTCGGGCGATGATGGATCTTTCGATATCGCCGTCGTAACCGACGCCGGCGGCCTCGGCGACAAGGGCAAGAACGATATGGTCTGGCGGGGTTGCCAGCGTTTCGTCGAGGAGAGCGGGATCCCGGCCAAAACGTCGAGTTTTGAGCCCGACCGTTTGGACCAGGGCCGGACCTTTATTAGAGACGCCGGCGAGGCGGGCGCCGACGTTATCGTCGTGGCCTCCCCCTTATGGGAAGACTACGTCCACGAGCTGGCGGCGAAGCACGCTGACGTTTCCTATTTGGTATTGAGCGGCGAACGCGGAGCCGATAACGTCAAGGCCCTGCGTTTCCCCGCGCGTGACGCCGGGTACTTGATGGGGGTGGCGGCGGCCGCCGCCGTACCCACCGGCCATTACGCCTTCCTCGGCGGCCGCAAAGACAGGGTTACCGACGAATTGGCCGCCGGTTACGGCGACGGCGTACGTTCGGAGAATCCTTCGTCTTCCGTCGAGTTCGTTTATATGGGCGAGGATTTCGCCTCCTCGGTGGACGAAGGCCGTGCCCGCAGAATGGCCGACAAACTTTACGAAGGCGGTGCCGACGTTATCTTCGCGGCGGCCGGGTGGGCCAACGCCGAGATAGCCGCGGTGGCAAAGGAACACCAAAAACTGGTCATCGGCTACGAGTCGAATCAGAACTACCTCGAGCGGGGATACGTCATTACGTCGCTCAATATCCGTTGGGACGACGTTATCTTCGAGGAGTTGTGCGCCGCGGGGCGCGGCGCTTTCACGGGCGGCGTGCGTGAATTCGACATCGCGAGCGAACACATCTGTTACCCGATAGACGATAATAACCGGGCTTTGATACCGGCGGAAGCTATACGTAAGATAGAGGCCGCGCGCCAGCATTTGGCGGCAGGCCCGGCCGACGACGAGAAGGTATAATGCAGGCCGTGTCGGCGGGAAATTCGTCCCGGGTGGGAGTGGATCGGGCGGCGGTGGAACGTGCGGCCCGCGACGGCGGCGCGGCGCTCTTCGGCGTGGCGGCGGTCCCGTCGGGCGTCCCGGCCCCCTGCGGCGATTATCCTTTCGCGGCCGTGGCCGCGATGCCTCTTTCCCGCGGCGTCCTCGCCACCTGTGTAAACGGGCCGACGCGCCTCTACGCCTATCACTACCGCGTCGTCAACGCCGCCCTGGATAATATCGCGTGCCGTATGGTCGCGCTGTTGGAAGATGGGGGGTACAGGACGCTAGCCGTCCCGGCCTCCCAGTTCGTCGATTGGGAACGTATGTTGGGGGCGGTTAGCCATGTGAGGCTGGCGCGGCTGGCGGGCCTGGGTTACGTAGGCCGCAACAACCTGCTCGTTACGCCCCGCTTCGGCGCCGCGGTCCGGTTGGTCAGCGTATTCACCGACGCCCCGCTGGAACCCGACGCCCCCGCGACGGGGGAGTGCGGAAGCTGCCGCGCTTGCATGAAAGTGTGCCCGGCCGGGGCCATCGGCGAAACTGCGGCCGATTGGGACCGGGAACGTTGCGTCGAGAAGATAAAAGTGTTTAAAAAGACCATCACCAACCAGGGCATTTGCGGCGTATGCGTGCGCGTGTGCGCCGGGCCGCGAGGCGGCGTTTAATACTCCATGTCTCCCGAAACTCCCGTCGCTGGGCAGAAGATATACCATCGCGTCGTCGCCATCATTAAGTTCGTCGGCGACTTCCTCCTACTCAACCTCTCGACCTTCGTCGTCCTTTATCTGCGGGAAAACATGTTCCGCTTCGCCGGTTTTCTGCGCGAGCCGCTGGGCGGCGTCGTGGAGGACGTCTACTACGGCTTCGGGACCTACCTTATACTCTCCTCGGTGTACAGCCTCGTATCGGTAGGAGTTTTCTTCAACCGCGGCCTCTACGCCCGCCAGCGCTCCATGGCCCGGCTGGATGAGCTTTACCTCGTCATGAAGTCGCTCATCATCTCGGCCTTTCTGATGATGGCGATTACGATGTTTTTGCCCCAACTGCAGTACGGCCGGGCCGTCGTCATCGGCAACTTCGTCATTAGCCTCGCCTGCATCGACCTCTGGCGTATAGCCCTACGGAAGGGCGTCGGCTTCCTGGCCCGTCGCGGCGTCGGCCTCATGCGCGCCATTATTTACGGCGCCGGCAAGAGCGGCCGGATCCTTTCCAACCAGATAAAACTCCACCCGGAGTTCGGCCTCTCGGTCGTCGGCTACATCGACGACGACCCGGATAAAAAGGGCAAGACCTACGAGGGGATAAAGGTCCTGGGGGCGTTCGCGGACCTCCCCAAACTACTGGTGAAGCACGACGTGGACGAGATCCTCATCGCCATCCCGTCCGCCCCCCACCGCCACATCCTCAACGTCGTCTTCGACCTGCGCGAGCGGCAGATTCCCTTCCTGGTCATAGCCGACCTCTTCGAGTTGGTATCGCGCCGCGTCTCGGTTACGCAGATAGGCTCTATCCCGCTACTCCGGCTCTGGCGCTCGCCGCTCGAGGGCTGGCAGGGTTACATCAAGCGCATCATAGACATCGCCGGCGCGCTGGCCGGCATCATCCTCCCTCTGCCGCTTTGGCTCCTTATTATAATATTAATTAAAATCGACTCGAAGGGCCCCGTCTTCTATCGGCAGGAGCGCCTCGGCAAGGACGGTCGGCCGTTCAGGATTTACAAGTTCCGTTCGATGGTCGTGGGGGCCCACGACATGCTGCCCGAGCTCGCCGACTACAACGAGATGGACGGCCCCATATTCAAGATAAAGAAGGACCCCCGAGTCACCCGCGTCGGCCGGATCCTGCGCAAGTTCAGCATCGATGAGTTCCCACAGCTGTTGAACGTCCTCAAGGGGGACATGTCGCTCGTGGGGCCGCGGCCTCCCATCCCCGACGAGGTCGAGAAGTACGAGCGATGGCAGCACAAGCGCCTCACCGTTCCCCAGGGCCTCACCGGCCTGTGGCAGGTCAGCGGCCGCAACCTCCTCACCTTCGAGGAGATGGTCCGACTCGACATCTACTACATCGAGAACTGGTCGCTCTGGCTCGACCTCAAGATCCTCCTCAAGACCATCCCCGTCGTCGTGCTAATGCGCGGCGCGTATTGAGTTAAGCCGATTCTAGTATATAAATAACCCGCCCTCGGGGCGGGGTTTTTATTGCGCGGTAGGGGGAGGCGTCATGCGTCGGCCCGGGTCTCCGTCGCCGGCGCGCTGGTCCCCGCGACCCCCGCGAAACCCGCCAGCACTACCTCCGCCGCCACCGCCGCCAATCGGCTCGCCACCGCCAGGAACGCGGCCTCTCCCGGCGACATATAACTCTGGAGTAGCAATACCAGCACGCCCTCCCTTACGCCCAGGCCGGAGGGGGCGAAGACCGCCGCGTAGCCCAGGACCGAGGCCGCGACGTAGGCCGCGCCCGCCGCGAGCGCCGCCGTGGCGTCCAGCGGCACGAAGGCCGCCGCGAAGAACGCGAAGAATACGCCCGGCGTCAGGCAATACCCGGCGTAGGAGAGGGCGAAACGGGCCGCGTCCTTGCTGCCGATAATTTTACTCTCGTCCAGCGCGCCGAGGCGCACGCGCTTGAGGCCCCAACCCAACAGCCGCCGGAGTATCGACGGGTGGATGAAGGCGAATAGCAGCGCCGCCCCGGCCGCCACGGGCAACAGCGATGTCCAGGATAAGTCGCCGCCCAATACCGTCGCCGCCGTCGCCAGCGCGACCGAAATGCCGCCGATAGCCGCGAATACATTCTCGTACGCCGCCGCCAGCGTGGCGTAGACGCGGGGGACGCCTCGCTTCTCGTAGAGGAAAACCTTGCCGACGATGACGACGAAGCGCCCCGGAACGTAGCGGCCCAGGAGGCTGACGAAGAAGGGCCGCAGGCCCGACCGGAACGTCAGCCGGTACCCGACCCGCCGCAGTACCGCGAGCGATATGGCGTAGAGGGTGAAGTACGACGCGAACAGCGCGACGAAGGCCGCCGCCATAGCCGCCGCGTGGGGAGGCCGCCAGCCAGCCCGCACTTCGGGCCAGTTGACCACGAGCACCCGCCCCACGAAATACAGCCCCGCGCCGACGACGACCACCTTGGCCGCCGTCCACAGGACCTTCTTCCACACGGCCTTATTCACGCGCCCCCTTCGGTCGGAGGACGAATATCCGCGTGGGGGAGAGGGAGGGGGCCCGCCGGGCCAGGAAGGCCGCCAACCGCCGGAGGACGCGGTTCGCCGGGACCTCGGCCGCGGCGCCGAAACGCTCCGGCTCGGCCACGACGGCCGCCGTATACTCCCGGACGTCGAACGGCTCGAGTAGGCGGAAAAGCCGCCGATAACTAACGAGGTGCACGTCGTAGTCCTCCTCCCGGCCCGCCAGTTTTAGGTACGCGTCCGCGATTTTACCCGGGAGCCAGGAGAGGAACGGCAGTTTGTAATGGGGTTCCAACAGCTGATACTTGCCCGCGGCCGCGAGGTAGACCCGGCCGGCCGGTTTGATCAGGCGGCGGACCTCTTCGAAGAAGGCCTCGACGTCCCGTACGTGCTCGTAGACGTGATTGGCTACGATGAGGTCGAAGGAGGCGTCGTCGAAGGGGAGCCGCGGCTCGGCGTTATATAAGAATTCCAGATTGGGATACCGAAAACGGCTGCGGGCTATATCGAGGGCGGCCCGGTCGACGTCCACGCCGACGAAACTCCCGGCGAGGCGGCCGAGGTAGGCCGCGATCGTCCCCGGCCCGCATCCGAGGTCCAGCCCACGGACCTCCGGCCACGGCGCCGGTCCGAGTTCCCGTTCCAGCACGCGCCGTATCTTACGCGCCTTCCGGACGCCCCGGCGGACGTAGGCCATGCGGGCTAGCTGGTCCGCCGGCGAAGTGTAGCCGGCCGGCGTCTCGGTTACGGCTTTCGTCCCCACAGCATCCAATTCAACGCGAATATGCCCCGCGGGTCGAGAGCCCGGTCGAGGGCCGCGCAAATGGGCGAGACGACTCGGAGCTTCAAGCGCGCCAGCGCCCCGATAATCGGAACCGGCCCGAAGACCGCCAGGCCGAAAACGGCCGTTGTGTGCCCCAGGAAAGATAACATGCCGCCGGCGACGGCGACTTCCTCTACGGCGTAACCCGCGCCCTCCGCGAGAGAGCGCAGGCCGTAACCGGTGTAACGGTAGTAGTCGTGAGGTTCGTCGTGGAGGCGGCTCAGGTGAGGCGCCGAGAGGACGAGCGTTGCGCCCGGCTTGGAGACGCGATAGAGTTCGGCCAGAAGCGAGGCCGGCTCGCGTTCGTGTTCCAGCACCTGCGAGCAGAATACGGTATCGAACGTGGCGTCGGGGAAGGGGAGCGTTTTCAGGTCCGCGGTTACGCCGGGCGACCCCGGCGGACATAGGTCGGCCGCGACCACGCGGCCGTAATCGCCCAACACGGGGGCCCAAGCCCCGGCGCCCGCGCCGGCGTCCAGGATAAGGCCGCCGAGGTAGGTGCCGGCTCGCCGTTCGAATTCTCGATACAGCGCGTAGTATCCCGGCGTCAAGCTGAAGAAACGGCGCCGGCCTATCTCCGCCAGCCGTACCTTCCGCCACCTTTCGGCCAGTCCCACCTTACGCCTCCCCGGCCTCGGCGTAGAGTTCGGCCAACCGGGAGAAGTCGCGCTCGGCCGCGGCGGCCCGGCACGCGGCCGAGAAACGTTCCCGGCCCTCGCCCAGCGTTCGGATCAGCTTCGCGGCGAGGTCGGCGGGGGCCTCGGCCTCGGCCCGGTATCCCGTCCGGCCGTCTACGACGAACTCCGGGATGCCGGCGACGCGGCTCCCCACGACGGGGCAACCCGCGGCGAAAGCCTCCAGTATGACCGTTGGCATACCCTCGGTCTCGCCGTCCCGGGCCACGATTGACGGGACGGCCAGGACGTCGGCGGCGTTGTACATCAACTTGAGTTCGTCGTGACTTTTGGGGCCGATGAAGTCGGCGACGTCGTCAACGCCCAACCGCCGCGCCAACGCTTCCATTTCGGGCCGCAGGGGGCCGTCGCCGGCGAGGACCAGCCGGACGCCGGGCACCGCGGTCCGGACCTCCGGCAGCGCCCGTATCAGGTAAACCAGGCCCTTCTTCTCCACCATCTTCCCGACGTATAAAATCGTGGGGGCTGGCGGCCAGCCGAGGCGTTTTTTAGCTTCTTCCGGTGGGTAAGCCGGCGCGAAGGCCGCGGCGTTAACGCCCGCCGTCGTCGCCGTTCCCGCCACGTCGGAGCCTACCAGCTTACTCGTCTCCGCCAGGATGAACTCGCTGTCGGTGAAGACGGCGTCGGCGGTGTCTATGACTTTGCGCGCCAGGCCGGGGCCCCGGGGCAGCCGGCGCAGGAAGAACACGTCCGCGGCGTGTATCGTCAAAAGGTGGCGCGCGCCGACGCGGCTCGCCGCCTCCCCGGCGGCCCAGCCGGCCGGGACAATCCAGTGCGTATTGACGGCGTCGAAATGTACGTTCCCCAGTAAGCGCTCCACCGCCCGCCGAAACCAGTAAAGCAAAAACGGTACCTGGGCCCGGCCTACGAGGCTTCGTTTGGCGTTGGCCATGATGCCCGTACCGTCGGCCAGCTTCTCGGCCGAGGACGGCAGGAAGTACTTGAAGCGCCGCACCTCCACCGGCCCCAGCTTTTCGGCCAGCGCCGCGCCCGGGTGGTGGGGGACGAGTGCCGTCACCTCGAAATACTCGGCCAGCGCCGCCGCCAGATCGTAGACGAAACGAGCCGTACGCCGGTCCTCGGCGCCTAACGGGAACGTCGAAGAGCAGACCAGGAGGCGTTTCATAAATTATCGTACTGCTGGAGTTTAATCCGGTAGAGGACGTCTTCGAGGAGGCGACGGTTGGCGGCGATGAGGTCCGAGATAAGCGCAATGATTATTACCTGGAATCCCAACAGGACCAGTACGCCGCCGGCGACCAACGATTGCACGTGGCCGGTAGGGCCTGGTATCGTAAAGTAATAATAAACGAAGCGGCCCACGAGAAAAAGGCCCGCGCCGCAGATGAGCGCGCCCAGCGTCCCCAGAATGCGGAGCGGCCGGAAGAGGAGGTACGCCCGCGTGATGGTGTTGAACGAGCGCCGCAGGTACTGGGGGATGGAGGCGAAGAGGCGGCTGGGCCGAGTCGGTGGATTGATGCGAACGGGAACCTGCTTAACCGTGAGGCCCTTGTACCCGGCCTGAATCAATGTCTCGAGGGTATAGGTGAACTTGGACAGGACGACGAGCCGCAACGCTGCCTCCCGGTTGTAGGCGCGGAAACCGCTGGTAGCGTCGGCCACGTCGAGGCCGGCGAGGGTCCGCACCGCGAAACTGCCGACGCGCTGGAGCAACTTTTTTATGGGGGAAAAGTGGGGGATAGACGCCATGTCGCGGCAGCCCACCACCAGGTCGGCCTCGCCCGCCAGTGCCGGTGCCGCGAGGGCCGGGATGTCGGCCGCGACGTACTGGTTGTCCGCGTCTGTCCCGACGATGACGTCGGCGCCGCGCTCGAGCGCCGCGTCCACGGCGGTTCGGAAGGCCGCCGCCAGCCCCATGTTCCGCTTGTGCCGTACGACATGAGTAACGCCGGACGCCCGGGCCACGTCGGCCGTGCCGTCGGCGGAACCATCGTCCACGACAAGCGTCTCGACCTCGTCGGCGCCCGGTATCTCGGCCGGTAGTTCGGCGAGCGCGCCGGGCAGCGTCTCGGCCTCGTTGTAACAGGGTATAACGATTATTACCTTCAAGGGTATTGTTTATACAACAATCGGGGGCCGAATGCAAGGGGGGAAGCGTCTCGGCCGCGCCCGCGGGCGGCGTTTCTCGCGTTGACTAAGGGCGTAGGACGTGTTATCTTTTCGCGGTTTACGCGAAAAAGGAGACCGTTATGGAAAAAATCGGCAGGATACTGTTGGTGGGGGTCGTCGCCGGCCTGGCGCTTTCGATCGTGGGGACCGCGACCCAACTCGTTTTAACGAGTTTCGCCGGCGACGCCGAACCGTTCTTCAAGGAACAGGGCTTTCAGATAATACTCCTCGGGTTCTTTTTTGACCTGGTTATAGGTTTCCTTTACGTTCTGGCGTTCGCCCTTTTCCGGGGGGGACGACCGGAGCCGTTCTGGAGAAAACTCGTTCTATTCTGGTTGCTGCTTTTCCTGGTGGGGGTCGTTCCCCGGGCCGCGGACGCGTACCGTTATTGGAAGATACCGGACCTGATGGCGCTGGCGTGGTTCGCGTCGTGGGCGGTGGAAGCGTTGATCGTAAGCGTCCTGGTAGCGCTCCTCTATCCCAAACCTAACAAGGCGGTAGCACCGGCCGCCCGCGTCGGCGAGGATAAGTAATGATTCGAACTCGGATTATCGCGATTATTATTACGGCGGCCGCGACGGCCGTCTTCGCCCAGGGTTACCGACCCGTCGGAACCGGCGGGGCGCCGTTCTTCGGCCCCGCGTTCCCCACACTCGACGGCGTGAAGGACGAGTTCACCGCGCTCGGCTTGGAAACGCCCGACTACACGTACGTCATGGGCGGCACCTTCCGGTACAATTTCCCGAACGGCGTACAGATAGGCTACTACGGCGGCGGATGGGGATTCTCCACCGGCCGCGTCTTCGACGACGGCGTCGTCAAGGATTGCAGTATCGGGTTCAGCGTCCACCACTTCGTCGGCGGGTACAAGATGTACTTCGGCGAGAGGTGGGGCCTCTTCGCCGGCGGCGGCGCGGGCCTGTTCAGCGTGACCTATACCAAAACGATTTCGAGTCAACCCTACCGCTTCGGCAACGTCCCGTTCCCGGAGGCCGTTACGTTCGAGTCCGAACTCGACGGCTTCAACTGGTCGGGCCAGGCCTTCGTAGCGCCGCAGTACCGGATACTCCCGTGGCTGGCCGTCGGTTGCGAGGCGGGGTACATGTATATGAATATACCGGAGGGCGAACTTGAGCAGGCCGGCGCCAAGATGGCGAACGCGCCCGAACTCGACCTCTCGGGGCCCTTCGTCCGCGTCGGGCCGATGTTCAACTTTTAATAGGAGTTAAGGGGGTTCCCGGTGAAAGCTCGGATTTGGGCTTTAGCGGTTATCGTGATCCTCGCGGGGGCTTCGCCCTCGTTGTCTTACCTGGGCGAGGTAGTGGATTCGTACGTGTCTCCGGCGGAGACGTATAACGGCGGCGTGGGCGTTTCCAATAACGATATTTACGTAAGCCGGCGGTATAGCCCGATAATGATATACCGCTGCAACATTAATAACGGTTCCGTGCTCGATTCCTGGCCGCCGCCGAATAATAAACCGGCATTCGGCGTCGCGTACGTCCCGCGCGGCCATTGTTGGTGTAATCGGCAGACCGAAAAAATCTTTTACTGCTGCGACTATACTACCGGTTCCATTACCAGATCGTGGACGGTGAGTAACTTAGCGTACGGCCTTGCGCCCCTTTGCACCGGCGACGGCGGGGCAGGCACCACTCGCTTGCTGGCGAATTACATCAACCCGAATAGGGTTTGCGCCCACAATCTCGGCGACGGTACGGTGACCAATACCGTTAATCTGAGCGTATGCGCTCGGTGGGATATCGCGTACGATTGGCGCAATAACATGGTCTGGGGTTTGAATAGCGCCGGGAACCAAATAAACGGATATTCGTACGACACCGGCTCCGTCGTCGCGTCCTTCGAGGCGCCGGCGCCGATGACCAAGGGCCTCGCCTACACCGGTAGTTACCTCTACGCCGCCTCGGATAATTCCGGTTTGATTTACCAGATCCATTGCCCCGGCGACATCGGCGTAGCGCCGGCCTCCGTAGGCCGCGTCAAAGCACTTTTCTTTTAATAAATAAGGGCGACCCGCGGGCCGCCCTTCGGGATATAATGTGGGGGCCGACCTTCGGGTCGGCCCGTTTTTTCGTTGACGGGAGGGTGGGGCCGGCATTCCTGCCGGCCGTTTAAATAAAGCGCCAACCGTAGG
>JASFLY010000040.1:0-19026 GCA_050117845.1 Candidatus Zixiibacteriota bacterium | reverse complement strand
CAGTAATCGGCAGTCATGCTGTAGCCGGGCCAGTAGCCGGCCGCGACGTAGTCGATGTCACCGACGAGCAGGACGTACTCGAGGACGGCCGGGGAAACGGAATCGTACTCCGACTGGATGTACGCTTTGATGTTTTCTTTGGTCGTCCCGGTGGTCGTCGTGGTCACGACTTTGGTATATATCCCCATTTTGTTGAGGAACTCGGCATAAGCTTCCGCTTCGTCCTCGTAGTCGGGATAGCAGATGAAGAGGTGCTGGGCGTTGGTGAGGTTGGCGTCCAAGCCGGGATTCTTCAGGCCGGGTTTGTAGTTAATAACGCTGGCCCGGTAGAGAGGCTCGAAGCCTTCGCAACGGTACGGCGAGTCAGCCTTGGTGTTGATTTCGCCCTGGCCGTAGTAGGTCAGTTTGACGGCTATTTTCGTCGCGACCGTGAGTTCCTTCGTAGCGGGGTTCCAGCGGAACGGGTTGACCCGGAGCGAGACGACCCGGATATCGCGGAAAATGCCCGGCGTACCCAACTCGACTTTAGCCTTCGGGTAACTCGTGTTGCCCGCGTAGAAAGCGTCGTCGCAAACGAAGGGCAGTTCGGCGTCGAGGTCCGTGGCGGGCGTCTGGAACGGAAGCACGTTATAGTCCGCGAGGGTAACTTCGTCCCACGTGACTATGTCCACGCGCACTTTCCGGTCGCCCGGGATCATGACCGTTTCGTTGATAGCCGGCATTTCCGGGAGGCCGACCTCGTCCGAGCATCCGCGGCCTTCGAGGCGGATATGGTCGTACGTGCTACCTTCCGCCGCGACCTTCTCGCGGACGAAACCGTCGAGATTGTAAGTAATGACGGTCTCGGTCGCGGTATCGGAAACTACCGCGGCTGCTGGCGTCGGCGAGCCGGAACCCGAAAGGGCTACCGTTTCGGCCCAAGCCATTGACCCGCCGACTACCATGAGGCAGGTCAGGATTAAAAAGGATTTTTTCATGCGGGTTCTTCCTTTCGTTAGGGATTTATTTTCACCTATTGATGGCTAAGCGTTTACCCACCATCACCTACCTTTCATTACTTACCCTCTAATATATAATAATTCGGCGGGGGAGGGCTGTCAAGTATAAAACGCCGGTCCCCTTCCTTAAACCCCGGCCAGAATCTCGCCGAGGCCGTTTTCGACCTCGCCTTGGATGGCGGCGAGCCTCTCTTCCGTATCGGCCTCGAAGCGGAGTACGAGCGCCGGCTGGGTGTTCGACGCCCGTACCAACCCCCAGCCGCCGTCGAAGATGATCCGCGCCCCGTCCACGTCTATTATCTTCCGGCCCGCGAAGCGCTTCTTTATCTTTTCGACCGCTTCGAATTTGAAGTCGTCGGGACAGTCGACGCGGATTTCGGGCGTCGCGAAGTACCGGGGGATGCGGTCGACGAGGGCGCTCAACGGTTCGTCCGCCCGGGCCACGAGTTCGGCCAGCCGCAGCGCCGCGTACAGCGCGTCGTCGTATCCGAAGTAGCGGTCCGCGAAGTATATGTGGCCGCTCATCTCGCCGGCCAGGAGCGCGTTCTCCTCGCGAATCTTGGCCTCTATGAGCGAGTGGCCCGTCTTCCACATAAGCGGCGTGCCGCCCTGAGCCTCGACCGCCTCGGCCAGCGCCTGCGAGCATTTTACCTCGAAGACTATCTTCGCCCCGGGGTTCTTTTCCAGGATGGGCCGGGAGTAGAGCGCGAGCAGTTTGTCTCCCCAGATAATCCGGCCGCGGTCGTCCACCGCGCCGATACGGTCCGCGTCGCCGTCGAAGGCCACGCCGGCGGCCGCGCCGGTCTCGGCCACCCGGGCCACGAGGTCCGCCACGTTCTCGGGGACCGTCGGGTCCGGCCAGTGGTGGGGGAAGGAGCCGTCCAGTTCGCAGTACAGGCCGTCGGCGTCGCACCCCGCGTCGGACAGCAGTTCCGGCATGAGGAGCGAGGCCATGGCGTTCCCGGCGTCCGCCACTATCTTTATGGGGCGCGTAACGTCCACCCGCTCCAGCAGGGCCCGGCGGTAGTCGTCGATGACGTCGCGCACGGCGTAGGTCCCGCGGCCGGAGGCGAATTCGCCGGCGTCGATTATCTCGGCCAGCCGCCGGATTTCGTCCCCGTAAATCGTCCCCTCGCCGCAGCTTATCTTGAAGCCGTTGAACTGCGGCGGGTTGTGGCTGCCGGTGACCATGACGCCCGCCTCGCCCGGGGCGTACTCCCGCGTCGCGAAGTAGAAAGCGGGCGTGGGCGCGAGGCCCAGGTCGACGACGTCCAGGCCGGCGGCCTGGAACTCCGCCGCCAGCCGCTCGGCGAACGGCTCGCTCGAGGGGCGGTTGTCGCGGCACAACAGCGCGACCTCCTTGCCGTGCCCTCTAAAATAGGTGGCGACGCCCTTGCCGATGGCCGTGACGACCTCGGGGGTGAGCTCCTCGTCCACCATGCCGCGGATGTCGTATTCCCGGAAGATGTTTTGGGGGATCAACGTGGGCCTCCTTTGCGACCGTTAAACTCAATTATAACAAATCCCCGGCGCGGAGGTAATAATAAAAACGGCGTTTCGAGGCTTGTAATGCCTTCCCCGTTATGTTACTAATGCCTCATCATCGAAAATTCCTACAGGAGGTGCGTCTTGAAAGTATCACGCGTATTAATATGTATCACGTCCGCATTCATCCTTATCTTCGCTTTCGGCGCCTGCGGTAAAAAGGCCGAGGAGCCCGCGACCGCCGAGACCGCCGAAACGCCGGCCGAGGCTCCGCCGGCCGAAACCCCCGCCGAGGACGTCGCCGGCGCGTTCGGCGCCAAGGCCGTCGAGGTGGACGAGTATATGAAGGCCCACGACGTCACCAACACCCCGGCCGAAGAGATAGCGGCCACCCTCTCCGGGTTCAAAACGAACTTCGAGGAACTGGGCGGCAAGGCCGAGGGCGACGAGGCGCTGGCGACCCGCTGCAACCTCGCCGCCGAGGCGATGGGCCTCTACGTCGACAGCCTGCAGGGCGACCCGCTGGATTCGGTCAACCTCGCCATCGACGCCGAGGCGAAGTGGAGCCAGGCCAAGGAAGGCATGGGCGAGGAAGAGCCCCCCATGTAACGGCACCGGTTAATTTTCACCGTTTGATTTAGCGAGTTTGGCAATGGCGTTTATTGTATACGCCTGTGGCCTCGGGCGGTCGAGCGGTGGTGCGGCGGAGACGCGCACCCCGCCGGGCCGCCCGGAATTTTTTCCTTGACACCCCATATATTGGGGTGTAAAATAGATAGAGCATACGATATATAGGGTTGGGGGGCATATTGGGAGAAGTAATAGGTGTGCGGTGGAGAGGGCCGCGGAACGGCTTTGCCGTTGCGTCGGACTGATTTAAGAACGTACGCGGGTTGAAACGAGAAGCACGAAGCACAAGGGAAGTAACGGCGTTATGGCAGTAGGAACGGGAAGGAAGTCCGCCCGGGTGAAGGCTCGCCTTCGCGCCCGGGCGTTTTTAAACGAGATGGGCGTGCGGGGTTCGCAGGCCGAAAAAATTATAATCGAAACGCTGGACGAGCTCGAGGACCTGGGTAACTACGGCGGCGAGGTGCTGGAGGGCGTCGTACGGGCGAAGCTCCAGGAGCACGAGGCCGGGTGGGAGCGAAACGCTCCCCCCGAAGAGGCCGACTCCTGGGAAGAGCCGCCGATAGACCTCAACGGCAACGCCCTCGAGGTCCTGACGCGGCGATACCTGCGCCGGGACGAGTCGGGCCAGCCGATAGAGGAACCGCGGGAGATGTTCTGGCGGGTGGCGTGGGCCGTCGCCGAGGCGGAACGCCTCTATAACCCCATGGCCGACCTGGAGCCGACGGCGCGCGAGTTCTTCGACGTCATGGCCCGGGGCGAGTTCATGCCCAACTCGCCCACGCTCATGAACGCCGGCCGGGAGCTGGGCCAGCTTTCGGCCTGTTTCGTCCTCCCGGTCGAGGACTCCATGGACTCCATCTTCGAGGCCATCAAGGACACGGCGCTCATCCACAAGAGCGGCGGCGGGACCGGATTTTCCTTTTCGCGGCTGCGCCCCAAGAACGACGTCGTCATGTCGACCAAGGGCGTATCCAGCGGCCCCATCTCCTTCATGCAGGTCTTCGACGCGGCGACCGAGGCCATCAAGCAGGGGGGGACCCGGCGCGGCGCCAACATGGGCATTCTGCGCGTGGACCATCCCGACATCCTCGACTTCATCTCCTGTAAGGCCCAGGAGAACCGGATAAACAATTTCAATATCTCGGTCGCGCTCACCGACGAGTTCATGCGGGCCCTGACCGAAGAGGATACCTACGCGCTGAAAAACCCCCGGACCGGCGACGAGGTCGGTCGCCTCCCCGCCCCCCAGGTCTTCGCCAAGATAGTCGAAATGGCCCACCGCAACGGCGAGCCCGGCGTTATATTCATCGACCGCGTCAACGCCACCAACCCCACGCCCCACGTCGGCGAAATCGAGTCGACCAACCCCTGCGGCGAGCAGCCGCTCTTGCCCTACGAGTCGTGCAATCTGGGCTCCATTAATCTGGGTCTCATGGTCACCGAGGAAAAGGGCCGCACCGTCGTCGACTGGGAGCGGCTCGGCCGCGCCGTCCGCGTCGCGGTGCACTTCCTCGACAACGTCATCGACGTCAACCGCTACCCCCTGCCCAAGATAGAGGAGAACACCAAGGCCAACCGAAAAGTGGGCCTGGGCGTCATGGGCTTCGCCGACCTGTTGGTCAAACTCTGGATACCGTACAACTCGGACGAGGCGGTCGAGACCGCCGAGCAGATCATGGAGTTCATCGACCTCGAGGCCAAGCGGGCCTCGGGGCGGCTGGCCGACGAGCGGGGCGTCTTCCCGAATTTCCGCGGGAGCGTCTACGACCGCCCGGGCGGCGCCCGCCTCCGCAACGCCACCACCACGACCATCGCCCCCACCGGCACCATAAGCATCATCGCGGGGGCGGCCGGCGGCATCGAGCCCATCTTCGCGCTCTGCTTCTACCGCCACGTCCTCGACGACGACAAGCTGGTCGAGGTGAATCCGCTCTTCGCCGAAGCGGCAAAAAAAGCCGGCATCGCGACCGAGGAGCTCTTCGACGCGCTGGCCCGGGGCGATTCCATCCAGGACCGCGACGACGTCCCGGCCGAGTTGAAGCGCGTCTTCGTCACCGCCCACGAGGTCTCGCCCGAGTGGCACATCAAGGTCCAGGCGGCCTTCCAGAAACATACCGACAACGCCGTCTCCAAAACCATCAACTTCGCGAATTCGGCGACGCCGGAGGAAGTGGAGAACGCTTACCTCACGGCGTACGACCTGGGCTGCAAGGGCCTGACGATTTACCGCGACGGCTCGCGCTCGGTGCAGGTCCTCAACGTCGGCGACTCCTCCGCCGAAGGCGGGGAGGAAGGTCCCGGCGAAAACGGCAACGGCCGTCGCCCCGTCGGCGTGGCGCCGCGGCCCCGTCCCGCCGTCACCCACGGCATCACCGAGAAGGTCGCCACCGGCTGCGGCAACCTCTACGTCACGCTCAACTGGGACGAGGACGGCCTGTGCGAGGTCTTCGCCAAGATGGGGAAGTCGGGCGGCTGCATCTCGTCGCACTCCGAGGCCACGTCCCGCCTCATCTCGCTCTCCCTGCGGGCGGGCGTGACGGTCAAGTCGCTCGTCAAACAGCTCCGCGGCATCCGCTGTCCCATGCCGACCTGGCAGAACGGCGAGGCCATCCTGAGCTGTCCCGACGCCATCGGCATCGTCGTCGAGCGCCACATCGGCGCCAAGACGACGCCGCTGTTCGATACCGAAGTCAACCAGGAAGAGATAGACGCCATGCGCCGGGAGCGGATGCTGAAGGAGCTGGCCAACGTCGGCCCGCAGTGCCCGGAGTGCTCCGGCATCCTGGAGATAGCCGAGGGTTGTTTGACCTGTCGGTCCTGCGGATTCACGCGCTGCAGTTAGGGCGCCGTACCGTTAAGTTGTACCCTACTTCCACTTTCCGTGGAAAGGAGGTGACCGCGTGGTAACGAAGAAAGCTACTACGCAGAAGGCGGCCGCACAGAAAGCGGGCTCGAGGAAAAGCACGATGGCCAAGAAACCTCCGGCCAAAAAGGCCGGGGTCCGGTGCAAGGCTGCCGCGAAGAAGGCGGCTACGGCTAAGAAATCGGCCGGTCAGAAAAAGGCCGCAGGCCAGAAGAAAGCCGCCGCCAAAAAGAAAACGACAAAGAAATAATACGTTTGCTATTACTTATCTCGTCGGGCCGCGTCGCGGCCCGTTGTTGTCGGGGGCCGGAAAAACCGGTTGTTTGCACGCCCCCTTTTTTTCTGCTATAATGCACTCGATTGTTAGATCTTAGGCGAGGAGAGCGAGATAACTGGCGTCGAATCCGGCGCCCGAGATGAACGGGCGGCCGGTGAATAAAATCGCGGCCAGGTGCCGCGTCTTGCGGGTTAGTTCCCTGCGGCCGGTTTGTACGGACGGCTGCGTGAGAGGAGGTGAAGACCCGCAATGGCGACCAAAAAGAAGAGCAAGCCGAAAAAATCGACGCCCAAGAAGTAAATGTAATATGACCTAAAAACCGCCCTCCGGGGCGGTTTCGTGTTTTTGGAAGGGGCTTCCCGACCGTCGTCGATCCCGGGCCCGAAAAGTTTGAGTTAATTTAAAATTACGACGTTCGGGAGCTTTTTGTTATAATGAAATCGCTCACTAACGACGGCCGCGTTGAAACCCGACGTTTCCAAAAATGCCCGACTTCCGAGAATACATTAAAAGCAACGTCATAGTCGCCGACGGCGCGATGGGGACCTACCTCTATTCCCGCGGCGTCGAGATGGGCCGCTGTCTGGAGGAACTCAGCGTGACGCGGCCCGGCGTGGTCGCGGACGTGCACGCGGCTTACGTCGAAGCGGGGGCCATGTTGGTCGAGGCCAACTCTTTCTCGGCCAACGGCGTGAAGCTGGGCCGCTTCGGCCTCGAGGGTCGCGTCGGCGAGTTCAACGAGCGCGCGGCCATCATCGCCCGGGAGACGGTGGGCGACGACGTCTTCGTCGCGGGTTCGGTCGGCCCCCTGGGCGCGGCCATCAAGCCCTTCGGGTATCTGACCGAGGACGAGGCGCGCGACTTCTTCCGAACTCAGATGGCGGGCCTCCTCGCCGGCGGCGTCGACCTCGTGGCCGTGGAAACGATGTCCTCGGTCACGGAGGCGCTGGCGGCGCTCGCGACCTGGCGGGAACTTACCGACCTTCCCGCCATAACGTCGCTGACGCTTTTCCCCGACGGCTCGACGAAGTTCGGCGACGACGTCGTGGCGGCGATGCGGGCCCTCGTGGAGGCCGGGGCCGACGTCGTGGGCGTGAACTGCAACCTGGGTCCCAAGGAAACCTACGACATCATCACCGAGCGTATCCTGGCCGACCCTCCCTCTCCCCCGTCCGGCGGCGATTGGTACCTTAGCGCCATGCCCAACGCCGGCTACCCGGCGACGGACGCTGGCCGGGCCGTCTACGGCGCCACCCCCGAATACTTTGCCGAGTACGCCCGGCTCTTCGCCGAGGCCGGCGTCAACGTGATAGGCGGCTGCTGCGGAACGACGCCCGCCCACGTCGCGGCCATGGCCGAGGCGCTGGCGGGAGTTTCGCCGTCGCCGCGCCGCGCCCGCGTTCCGGCGGACGTGGCGCCCCCGGCGGTCGCGGCCGAGGCCGAGGCCGCGCCCGGTGCCCCCCGCTTCACCGAAAAACTGGGCCGGGAATTCGTCGTCACGGTGGAGGTGAGCCCGCCCCGGGGCCCCGATTACTCCCGGGCCGTAGCCGCCGCCGCGAGCCTTCGCGCCCAGGGCGTCGACGCCATTAACGTCGCCGACAATCCGCTCGCCCGGGCCCGCATGTCGTCCATGGCCCTCGCCCACATCATCCGCGAGGAGGCCGGCCTGGAGTCCATCCTCCACTTCACCTGCCGCGACCGCAACCTCCTGGGCCTGCAGTCCGAACTCGTCGGCGCTTCGGCCCTGGGCATCGGCGTCCTTCTGGCCCTGACCGGCGACCCGTCCGAGGTGGGGGATTACCCCAAGGCCAAGTCGGTCTTCGACCTCGACTCCACCGGCCTGGTCCGGTTGGTGGACAAGTTACGCTCGGGGTCGGACCTCGCGGACAAGCCCATCGGCGCGGCGTTCGACATGACGGTGGGGGTGGCGCTCAACCCCGGCGCCCGCGACCCGGACCGGGAGTTCGAGCGCTTCGGCGAGAAGGTGGCCGCCGGCGCCGACTTCGCGATGACCCAGCCCTTCTACGAAGAGCGGGTGTGGTTCGACTTCCTCTCCCGCTTCGGCGAGCCGCCGGTGCCGGTCCTGTTGGGCGTTTTACCCTTCAAGACCTTCCGCCACGCCAAGTTCCTGCACTACGAGGTCCCGGGGATTGACGTGCCCCGGGAGGCGCTCGCGCGGATGGAGGAGGCGGCCGCCTCCGGCAAGGATGCGGAACTGGCCGCCGGCGTCGCCATCGCCCGGGAACTCGTGGCGCGGGTGCGGGAGGCCTGCCACGGGATATATATCATCCCGCCGTTCGAACGCTTCGACGTCGTCGCCGAGATACTCTCCTGACGCGGACGCGAAAATAACCGGAGGTATTTTATATGGCCGAGGAAAACGGATTCAACAAGGAGGAAGCCCTCTTCCTCTCCATCATGTACTCGTTCCACGCCGCCGCGATGCACCAGATGGGCAAGGTGGCCAACCCGTTCACCGGCAAGATAGAGCGGGATATGGACGCCGCCCGCAGCACTATCGACGTCCTCCAGATGTTCCAGACGAAGACCGCCGGGAACCTGACGGACCGCGAGGAGCGCGTCCTCAAGAACCTCGTTACCGAACTCCAGCTCAACTTCGTGGACGAGGCCGGCCGGACGCAGGAACCGACGGCCGACGAGGCCGAGGCTACTCCCGACGCCCCCTCCGCTCCCCCCGATGACTCGGCCGCCGCGCCGGAAGAAACTCCGGCGCCCGACGAGGCCGAAGCCGCCGGCGAAGGCGAGGGCGAAAAGGCCGCCGCCGAAGAGCCGCCGGCCGAGTATAAGAAAAAAGAATAATGTCGCCGGTCTACGACGAACTCGGGATATTCGAGGTCCGCGACGACCTGTACTTCGTACGCGGCGCCCGGAACGCCGCCGCGCCGGCCAAACTCTTCCGGGCCCTCGGCGCGGGGGAAGGGCCGGTAATAATCAAGCCCAACTGGTTCAGCGCTTACCCCGGCCAGTTTACCGACGCCGCTACGCTCGCGCTCGTGTGCGACGCCATAGAGGGTCCCAAGATAGTGGTGGAGGGGCACTCGGCCTGCCGCAACGACGGCTCCCGGGAAATAACGCCGGAGAACGGCCGCGAGAACTGGGATTGGATTCGCGCGCAGGAAAGGGATTACTTCGCGCGCTTCGGCCTGGACGAGGTGCTGGCGCGCGACGACGTTACATATATCAATATAACCGACGAGGTGTGGGAGGGACGCGTCGTTCCGGCGGAGGAGGTGCGCGCCGCGGTCGAAGACAAAGGCGGCTCTTTGGCCTTCGAGGAGATTTACGGCGTTATGCCGGCGGCCTTGATGGAGTGGCGCGGCCGGCCGCTACTCAGCCTCGCCCGCATCAAGCTGCCCGACCCGGCGGGAGCCGGAGCGGCCTTCAGCCTCTCGCTCAAGAACATGTTCGGCCTGCTGCCGGAGCCGAACCGCGCCGATTACCACAGCCGTTTGCCCGACGCCGTCGTGGACGCCCACGTCCTCTACGGCGCTTTCTTTCCGGTCCTCGGCGTCTGCGAGGGGATTTACCACGTCGTGCGCGTGGCGGAGGAGGGCGAGTACGATACGGTATGGGGAGACCGCTACGACGACTTGCCCGACCTCGGCGTCGTCGTGGCGGGGGCGAGGCCGGCCGAGACGGACGCCTTCACCGGCGCGCTCTTCGGCCTGGACCTGAGCGGCCGGGACCTGATGGCCGTCGCGACGGAGCGGCTGGGCGGCTGGGACCGGATGATCGTGCTGGAGGCGAGCCGCTACGGCCTCGACGTCTGATGCCTCACGCCATTCGTAGAAGTGCCGTCGGATGTTGCCATCTGACGGCTTCGGATATGTAAACGAAAACGCCGGCCCGAAGGCCGGCTTGTTTTTTTACTTTTTTATGGCCGCCAGAACGGCGAGGGTCGCCACCGCGCCCACTATCGCTCCCGTCACTACGGGCGAGCCGGGGCTGGCTCAAGTGGTAGTGCAGGACGCCGGCGCCAGCATCAACTGGTGGAAGTAATAACCGCCGGCGAAGCCGGCGACGCCCGCGATGGTGGCGAGTACGATCTTGAACATTGAAGCCGCCCTTATTATCGGCCGTCGGTTGGCGCCATCCGGCCGCAACGAACAACACGCCAAGCACGCTCCCCACCAAACCCGTAATCCACGGGCTCGCGCCCGCGGCTCAGGACGAGCCGAGGCACCGCGTCATGTAACCCCACGCCAGGCCGGCGCCGCCGCCCAGTACGACACCTAAAGCGACCTTAACGATTCCCGGCATAGGGCCCCCCTGTTATAAACTCCTGGGCGGAGTAGGCGGCCACGGCGCCTTCGCCCACCGCCGTCGCGACCTGTTTGAACGCCTTCGAGCGGCAGTCCCCGGCCGCGAAGATGCCCGGCGTGGCGGCGCGCATCTCGCCGTCGGTCTTGATGAGGCCCACGTCGTCCAATTCCACCAGGCCCTTTACGAAGTTGGTGTTGGGCAGAACGCCCACGTAGAGGAAAACGCAGTCGACCGCGAGTTCCTTCTCTTCCTCCGTCTCGACGTGCTTCACCTTGACGCCCGTCAGGCCGGCGTCCGCGTCGCCCAGCATCTCGGTCACGACCGAGGACCAGACGAACTCTATCTTGTCGCTGGCGAGCGCCTGTTCCTGGATGACCTTCTCGGCGCGCAGCTCGTCGCGGCGGTGGATGATGTACACGCGGTCCGCGAACTTGGTCAAAAAGACCGCTTCCTTGACCGCGCTGTCGCCCCCGCCCACGACGGCCACCGGCCTGTCGCGGTACAGAGCGCCGTCGCAGGTGGCGCAGGTCGAAACGCCGAGGCCCCAGAGTTCGTCTTCTCGGGGGACGCCGAGGCGCCGGGGCTCGGTCCCGGTGGCGACGATGACGGCCCGGGCGACGTACGTGTCCTTGGGGCCCTCCAGCCGGAACTTGCCGTCCTCGGCCGTAATCCGCGTAACCTCCCCGGTGGTTATCTCGAGGCCGAAGCGCTCCGCCTGCCGGCGCATCTTGTCCATGAGCTCCGCGCCCGAGAGCGGTTCCGGGAAGCCGGGGTAATTCTCGACGATGTCGGTGGTGGCTATTTGGCCGCCGGTCAGCGGCTTGGCTTCCAGCAGGATGGTGTCCAGTCGGCCGCGGGAGGCGTATATGCCGGCGGTGAGGCCGGCGGGGCCGCCCCCCACTATGACCAGGTCGCGTTCGGTAGTGGCCATCGTTATTTCACCCTTCTCAAGAGGACCAGGCGTTCGTATTCCTTCTTCATACAGCGGTCCATGACGACCTCGAGGCCGGCCTCTCGCGCCTGCCGGGCGAACTCGGCGTTCTTCACGCCGAGCTGGAGCCAGATGACTTTGGCCCCCACCGACACGGCGTCCTCGATGATGCCGCCGAGGTGCTCCGGCCTGCGGAATACGTCCACGATGTCTATAGGCTCCGGCACGTTGCGCAGGTACGGCCAGGATACCTCTCCCAGCACCGATTCGTACCTGGGATTGACCGGGTTGATGCGAAAGCCGTGGCGCTTGAGGAAGCGCGCCACCCGATGGGCCGCCGTTTCCTGCTTCGGCGTCAGGCCCACCACGGCCACGTTTTCGTAATCTTTGAGGATTTCGGCTATGCGTTCGTCCGGAGGGTTCTGGAATTCCTTGCTCTCCTCTTCCGCCATAATCATTCTCTCCCATAGGGCGGTACCAGGTCGTTACCGCGTTTGTCGTAGATTGCTACCCTCGCCCCAACGGGTGAACGTTAAGCGCTGTTCGCGCCGCGTTTTCTTCGCCGAGGCCGAAACGAACGTCACCGGCGTCTCTTGGCCAACACGGCCGCGGCCGCGTTTAGCAGTTTCAAGTCGGTTTCGGTTCGCAGGTTTCACAGCCGCAACTACCGGCCTGCGACGCGACGAGCGATATGAGTTTCCGGCAATCCGTCGACCCGCATTCGGGGCAACGGACCTCGGCCTCTCCGCCGATACGGCACAACTTCTCGAAGACCGTACAGCACTCGCCGCATTGAAATTCGTAAATCGGCATGGCCTTGCCTTGGGCGCGGGGCCGGAAGCGAAATCTCCGGGCGGCAGCCTGAGGGGAGGGCCGACCGCCCGGATCGGATCGCCTGTTCGTTTCCGTCCGCTACGCCGCTATTCCGGTGCGCCCCCTCGCATTTCCCAGAACTTGTCCTTCATTTTGGCCCATTCTTCCGGGTGTTTCTCTTCCATATGGGCCGCGTATTCCGCGTCCGCCGAGTCGCCCTGGAACAGGATCCCGCATTCCTCGCAGATGAGGTCATCACCGGGGGCGGGACACGCGACGTCTTCCGTCGGGGCGGCGGTTTCGGCCGCCGTCTCGGCGGTCATTTCGTCCGTCGGGGCCTCTTCGGTTTTCTTGCAACCGTAGAAGGCCGCGCCGAGCGACAAAACGAAGATAATAATGGCAGTAACCTTTACGTACTTCATGCTCGACCTCCTCCAAGTCGTTGGAATTTGGGGGGATTATACCATAAACGTTTTGCTTTTTCAACTCGCCCGCCACGCATCGATTATCGTCGCGGCGAGCGTTTCGGGGCCGTCCTCGGCCGCGAGGTGGATTATATCGCGCTCGCCCTTGAACCACGTACGCTGTCGTTTGGCCAGCCGCAGCGTCTCCGTGACGATTTCCGCCCGGGCCGCGCGCTCGTCCAGCTCCCCGGATAGGAAACGGACCATCTGGCGGTAGCCGATGGCGTTCAGCGGCGGCGCCGTCGGGCCCCCCGCCAGTTCAAGGAGCCGCTTCGTCTCGCTGGCGAGGCCCGTCGAAAGCATCCGGTCGGTCCGCTCCTCCACGCGGCCGGCGAGCCAGGGGCGGCCAGCGTCCAGCGCGAAAGCGGTGACGCGGCCCGCCGCGAGCGGGTCGGCCCCCCGGCCGTGGATTTCGGAGAGGGGCAGGCCCGTCAGCTCGTAGACCTCGAGCGCCCGTACGATGCGTTTGGCGTCCCGGGGCGATATCTTCGCGGCGTACGCGGCGTCCACCCGGGTCAGGAGGGCGTACAGGTCCTCGCCCGCGTCGAAGCGGGCGCCCAGCGCCGCCCGGACCTCCTCGTCGGCCGGAGGAGCCTCGGCGATGCCGTCCCGCAGGGCCCGGAAGTATAGGCCCGTGCCGCCCACGACCAGCGCCAGCTTGCCGCGGTCCCATAACCGCCGGCAGGCCTCCCGGCCCTCGCGCATGTAGCGCCCCGCGCTGTACGGCACGCCGGGGTCGACGACGTCCACCATCAGGAACTCGTAGCCCCGCCGCGCCTCGACCGGCGGCTTGGCCGTCCCGACGTCGGCGCCCCGGTAGACCTTGGCCGAGTCGCAAACGACGATGCCGACCGCCCCGGGGCCGCCGAGGGCGTCCGCCACGTCCAGCGCCAGTTTCCCCTTGCCGCTGCACGTGAGGCCCACTATCGCCAGAAGTCCCCGCGTCATGATTATATAATTTAATATTAACCGCCTTTATTTTCAACTGTCCCGCGCGCCCCGGCCTATCGGTTGACATCGGCCCGCCGGATTATTATACTCCGACGAATGCTGATTCAAAGGATAATAAACGCGACCGGCGTTATACTGCACACCGGCGCCGGCCGGGCGCCCCTGGGGCCTGCCCTCCTGGCCCGCGCCGAGAGCATCCTCGCCGGTTACAGCAACCTCGAGGTCGATTTAAATTCGGGCGAGCGCGGCCAGCGCAATACCCTCATCGTCGAGCCGTTGCGCGAGTTGACGGGGGCCGAAGACGCGCTGGTGGCCAACAACAACGCCGCGGCCGTCCTGCTGGCGCTCCGGGCGCTGGGGGCGGGGCAGCCGGCCGCGTCCAGCCGGGGGCAGCTCGTCGAGATAGGCGGCGCCTTCCGCCTGCCGGCCGTGATGGCTGCCGGCGGCGTGGAGATGATACCCGTCGGGACCGTCAACGTGACGCGCCTCGACGACTACCGCCGGGCCCTCGACGCCGGGGCGTCGCTCGTCGTCCTGGCGCACCGCAGCAACTTCTTCTTCCGCGGCCGTCACGAGGAGCCGCGGCCCGACGAGATAGTCGCCCTCGCCCGCGGCGAGTACGGCCGGCCTGTCCTGTACGACCTGGGCAGCGGCCTGCTCGATACCGGCCTCTACCCGGACCTCGTCGCGCCCGAGGAGCCGTCCGTCGCGAACCTGCTGGACGCCGGCGTCGACCTGGTATGTTTCTCCGGCGACAAACTCCTGGGCGGCCCGCAGGCCGGCGTTGTCGTGGGGACTAAGGAAGCCGTCGAACGCTGCCGCCGCGACAGCCTCTACCGGGCTCTCAGGGTGGGGAAGGAGACGTACTCGCTCCTGGCCGCGGTCCTGGAGACGTACGCCGAGGGCGGGAACGCCCTCAACGATATCCCGACGTACCGTTTGTTGACGAGGCCGGCCGAGGAACTGGGCCGCATCGCCGACCGGGCCGCCGCGTACTTCCGGGCCGCCGGCGTTCCCGAACTCGACGTTTCGACCCATGAAACGGACACGCTCGTCGGCGGGGGAACGCTGCCGTACGTCCGGCTGGATACCGTCGCCGTGGCCCTGCGGCACCCGGCCCTCTCGCCCCACGCGCTGGCCGCGGCGCTCCGGCGCCTGGACCCCCCGGTCCTAGGCCGGGCGACGGGGGACGCCGTTCTGGTGGACGCCCGGAGCCTCCCCGAACAGGACCTCCCGCTGCTCGAGCGGGCCGTCGCGGGCCTTGCGGCCTCGTTGGCCCCCCGAGAATAACCCGAATCATTACCGATAAAAGAAAACCCCGCCTTGAAGGCGGGGCGTTTTGATTTTCCATATAACGGCCGGACGTCAGGCGCGTGCCCGGGCGCGCGGCCGCTTTTTCGCGGAGGCCGGTTTCCCCTTCGCCTTTTTCTTCTCCTTATCGTCGAAGCCGATGAGCGAGGTCTCCAGCACGTCGCGTATGTTCTTCGCGTACGTAACGCCGACCTTCGTGCGGTGCTCGTCCTCCACCTCGAGGATGTCGCTCTCGTTCTCCTCCGGGAACATCACGTTCGGGATGCCCGCCCGCACCGCCGCCAGCAGCTTCTCCTTGACGCCGCCGATGGGCATGACCTTCCCGCGCAGCGTTATCTCGCCCGTCATGGCGAGGTCGTGTCGGATCGGCAGGCCCGAGAGGACGGAGGCTATGGCCGTCGCCATCGCGACGCCGGCGGAGGGGCCGTCCTTGGGGGTTGCCCCGGCCGGGACGTGGACGTGGATGTTGTAGCGGTCGAAGTCCTCCGGGTCGATGTGCAACTCCTGGGCGTGGGCCTTGACGTAGGAGTAGGCCGCGCGGGCGGACTCCTGCATGACGTCGCCCAGCTGGCCCGTGAGGATGAGTTCGCCCTTGCCCGGCATCTTCAGCGCCTCGATGAAGAGGATGACGCCGCCCACCGCCGTCCAGGCCATCCCGGTGGCGATACCCACCTCGGCCTTGCGGCCCGCCGTCTCGGGGTAGTACGGCGGCGCCTTGAGGTAGTCGGCCACGTTCTTCTTGGTGACCGAGACCTTCTTGGCGCCCTCCTCGACCATCTCCCGGGCGGTCTTGCGGCAGATCGTGGCGATCGCGCGCTCGAGGTTGCGGACGCCGGCCTCCCGGGTGTAGCGACCTATTATCTCCTTTACGGCGGAGTCGGCTATTCTGAGGTGGCTTTTGGCGAGGCCGTGTTCGTCGAGTTGTTTCGGTATCAAGAACTGCTTCGCGATGTTGAGCTTTTCGGGCAACGTGTAGCCCGGCAGGCGGATTACTTCCATCCTGTCCTTGAGCGCCGGCGGGATGGGATCCAGGATGTTCGCCGTCGTTATGAACATCACCTTCGTGAGGTCGAACGGGAGGTCGAGGTAATGGTCGGAGAAGGCGAAGTTCTGCTCGGGGTCCAGGACCTCGAGGAGCGCCGACGCGGGGTCCCCGCGGAAGTCCATGCCCAGTTTATCCACCTCGTCGAGCATGAAGACGGGGTTGTTGGTCCCGGCCTTGCGGATGCCCTGTATAATGCGGCCGGGCAGGGCGCCGACGTAGGT
Source organism: Candidatus Zixiibacteriota bacterium (assembly GCA_050117845.1). Lineage (GTDB taxonomy): Bacteria > RBG-13-66-14 > B26-G2 > WVWN01 > WVWN01 > WVWN01. Next base: position 2,753 of record JASFLY010000040.1, on the reverse strand, counting down.
GCGCCGGTGGCCCCGGATCTCGGCCTCGTCGCGCACGCCGCCGAGCGACAGCCGGATGAACTTCCGGCCCACGGCCCGGGCGATGGACTTGCCGACCGACGTCTTCCCGACGCCCGGCGGCCCCACGAAACACAGTATCGGCCCCTTCATCTCGGCCTTGAGTTTGCGCACCGAGAGGTACTCCAGGATGCGCTCTTTGACGTCGTCGAGGTCGTAGTGGTCCTCGTCCAGGACCTTGCGGGCGTGCTTGATGTCCAGATTGTCCTCGGAGCCCTCCATCCACGGCAGGGCCAGGATCCAGTCCAGGTACGTGCGGGCCACGACGTACTCCGCCGCCTGCGGCGGTATCGTCTTGAGGCGCGTCAGCTCCCGCGTGGCCTCCTCCCGCACCTCTTCCGGGAGCTGCTTCTCGAGCAGCTTCTCCTCGAGTTCGTCTATCTCGACGGCGTACTGGTCCTCCTCGCCCAGCTCCTTGCGGATGGCCTTGAGCTGCTGCCGGAGGTAATACTCCCGGTGGGCCTTGTCCATCTCGCTCTTGGCCTCGGACTGTATCTTGGAGCCGAGTTCCAAGAGGTCGACTTCGCGGTTCAGGATGGAGGTCAGCTTCTTGAGGCGGTCGACCAGGTCCACGGCCTCCAGTATCTCCTGCCGCTCGGCCAGGTCGACGTTGATGTTGGACGCGACGAAGTCGGCCAGCTTGCCGCCGTCCTCGATGTTCATGGCGGCGACGTAAGCGTCCTCCGGGAGGTTGGGCGCGAGTTCGACTATCTTCTGGAAGAGGTCGAGGGCGTTGCGCTGCTGGGCCTCGATTTTCGTGGTCTTGACCTCGGGGCTCTCCAGCCGCTGGACCTTGGCCTTGAAGTAGGGCGAGGTCTGGCTGTACTCCTCGATGGCGAGCCGCGCGACCCCCTGCACCATGATCCGGGCCGAGCCGTCCGGCATGCGGAGCATCTTGAGGATGATGCCGGCGGTCCCCACGCCGTAGATGTCGTCGGTCGTCGGGTCCTCTACCTCGGGGTCCTTTTGGGCGAAGAGGCCGATGATGCGGTCGCCCCGGATGGCGTCGTCGATGAGTTTGATGCTCGACTTCCGGCCTACGACCAGGGGGACTATCATAAACGGGAATATGACGGTGCCGCGGAGCGGGAGGACGGGTAGCTCGTCAGGGAGTTCCACCGATTCTATGTTTTCTTCGTTCGGCAAAATATCGCACCACCTTACGGCCGCGCCCGAACGGGGCGGCCCGCGGCTGATTTACAGGATTTCGACCGTGGTGTGGATGGTGACCGGCCGTTCTATCTTGGGGAGTATCACGAAGAGGAAACCGTCGCGGTAAAGGGCCCGGCTCTTGTTGCCGTCCACCGGCCGGGGGAGGCTGATGACCCGGCGGAAGAAGCCGTACTCCACCTCGAGCTGATGGTAATACTCGGTCTCCTCGTGGTACTGCTCGATGCGCTTGCCGGTGATTATAACGGCGTCCTCGTCCATCATGACTTTCACGTCGTCGCGATCGACGCCGGCCAGGTCCATTTTTATGACGAGGTCCTTCTCGGTCTCGAAGACGTCGGCGTCGGGAATCCAATGGCGGGCCGCGCCGCCGGCGAGGGGCGGCGAGACCGAATAGAGCCGGTCGATAAGCCGGTCCACGTCGGCCAGGCGCCACAGGTTGACGCCGACATATTTTTTTCTCTTTACCATATGGGCCTCCGGGGCCGATTAAAGGGAGTGACTTGTGCGGTAATTAGTAACATAACCGGCCGTTTTTGTAAACGCTCAAACGGCGCCGGCCGGCGTCAAACGGGTCTTTTCGGGGTTGCGGAGGGGCTTTAAAGTTCGCCGTCGTCCGCCGTCAGGTCGCGGGCCAGGCCGATGCGGAGGATTTCCCGGACGAAGCTCTCGGCCCGACCTTCCGGCGTGGAGCCGGTGATGCGGACGGCCTCGCCGGTCATGTGGTCTATCTCGGCGGGCATGTTGTCCAGGTATTCGTCCATATCGATATCGCCGACGAAGAACGAGGCCGCCATCATCGCCCGGACGATCTCGGCCGCGGTCCCGCGGAACCGGTCCTCGCCAAGTTCGACGTAGTACGTTTTATTTTGCACAATACCCACCACCTAAAGATAACGCTACTACGACATTATACCATACCCTTTTCCCGACGGGCGTGCGGATTCCCCGTCGGACCGGATCGTAACCTTCAGCCGAGTAGAACCTAACGTTATTTGGCCGAAAACGGGAATCCTTTTAAACTTGACATTAGCTTCCCGTTAATATTAAAAATGAACCGGGACCCGGGGGATTCCGTTAACCGGTCGTACGGAAGGGAGTCACATGACGAAGATGCTGCTCGTAATAGGTGCGACTTTGGCGCTGGCCGGGGCCGCTTTCGGCTCGTTGGGATCGGTAGTAGCGTCGTGGCCGGCCCCCGGCGATTTCCCCGTAGCGCTGGCCCGGCCTTCGAATCCGACATACTTGTGGGTTTTCTGTCGTTCGGAGCCTTATAACATTTGGCGGACGGACGCCAACAACGGATCCATTTACTCCTCGTTCGTATCGCCCCGGGGCCACGAGACCCAGGGCCTCACTTACCGCTACGGCGGGTACCTTTACGTCGGCGATTACGACACCGACTCCTGTTACGTATGCGATTATACGAACGGAAGCGTTCATTACAGTTTCGAACTCGGCCACGATTTATCGGGGGGTATGGCCCTCGAATGCGGCGCCGGCGGCTATAATCCCCAGGCGTTGTA
>JASFLY010000039.1:0-19817 GCA_050117845.1 Candidatus Zixiibacteriota bacterium | reverse complement strand
AACCTTCGGAACCCCAGCTACCCAAAAAGGAACCCGTAGGGGTGTAATAACGTACGTTGTGTCCCGAGAACCCGTTGGTGATGTAGACGCGGCCGTCGGGAGCGACCGCCAATCCGTCGGCGTAGCCGGTTTCCCACGACCCGACCATCGACCCTACCGAATTATAACGCGAGACGCGATTTAAATGCCCTTCGGCAACGTAAACCGTCCCGTTGGCCGATACGTCCACGTGGTCGGCCGACGAAGGATACCAACGCTTCACTTCCCAGGACCCCAAAATAGCCCCCATCGGCGAAAAACGGCCTACGTAGGATTCGTACTCCATCTGCCCCGACGTCACGTACACCGTCCCGTCGGCCGCGACCGCGACGCCGTAAACGTCGTGCGGGGACCAGGGTACCGCCCAGCCGTTCCGGAAAGACCCGGCCGCGGTGAACCGTTGCACGCGGTCGCCGAAATGCTCCGTGACGTATACGTCGCCGCCGGGGGCGACGGCGATCCCCGCCGGGAAGTTGAACTCGCCGTAATTACTGCCCGACTTCCCCCACTGGCCTTCGTATACCCATTCGCCCCAAGCGCAAACGGCCGCCAACGCCCCGAGCGCCACGGCCGCTATTACTACGGATTTCCCCATTCCTCGTACCTCCTCTATATCGTTATTCCCCTTAATATCAACATAACACGATATTGGAGGTTAATACAATTAAAATACTACACAATAATCGACATGAAGGACAGGCCGCCCTGTCGGCGTAATATAAGGCCGGGCCTCGATAGGCCCGGCCTCAATTAACGGAAGCGGCCGTCAGGCCGCGTTAACTTCTCAACCTCGGCCTTACGGCGATACGAAAACGCGGCAGGTTTCGCCCTCGCCACGGGGGTACTCGCCGATGGCCCAGAAGCCGCCGACACCGCCCGTTACGTCCCACATCGCGTATGACAGCATGTTAGCGAAATCCTGGGGCGCCCAGGTTCCGGCGCGCCGGCGGTATCCTATTTCGCGGCCCAGGCCGTAACCCTCGCCGTTGGTGCCGACCGCCAATGCCCCGACTTCGGGCAACGTATCGGTACTGATTTCGCGATAATCCGCGGCGTATATTCCTTCGCCGGCGGGCGCGGCGTCGCGGCGGAAAATATACATGATGTTGGCGCTACCCGTCGGCATTTCCCGGATATACGTAGCGGCGGCGAAGAGCGTCTCCCCACTAGTGACGATGTGAGGTTGCCCACGAACGTAATCCTCGGGGCCGAACTCCACGACCTCGTCGTGCCACGTTACGCCCCTGTCCTGGGAACAATGGATGATCAACGGGGACGCCGGCTCGGGCTGGCAACTAACGAAGACCTTTCCGCTCGGCGTGGCGGCCAGTTCTATATCCCACATCCGGGGTAAGTTATCGAGGCAAAGCCGCCAGGTCCCGTTTTCGTAATAATAAACGGAGTGTTCCTGGCCGTGGGCTAACCCGACAAACGCCGCGTCCTTTGATACCGGAGCTATGGCGTGGACGCTGCCGGTGATGGCCGGAATCCCTTCCACTTCCACGAACGTAGCGCCGTCGTAGCGGACGATATAGGGGTCCCAACCCTGATTGTTGTGGTGGTAATAACCACCCGCCCACACCGAATCCGCGGCGACGCCAATGCACCCGAATTTCGAGCGGGGATCGTCGGCGCGGAACGCCAGTTCCAGCGCCTCGCCTCGGCACCGGTAAAGTACCGCGTTCATCTCCTCCACGCTATTGTGATATTCGATGCCGGCGATGTAGCAAGCGCCGTCCGTGAACGCTTCGGCGGCGAGCGGCACGGTATCGTCGTCGAACGAGGCGGCTACTTTCCATTGGGCTTGTTCGTAAGTAGGCTCTCCCTCGTCACTGCAACTGAGCGCGAATATAAATAAAAACGCCGCGGCGACGCCCAGCGCCCGCGGCCACCCTGTGAAGTAACGCATACTTCGGCCTCCTGTTTGATATGAATTAATTAGAATTCGTTTATATTATATACAACTATCGGGTCGAATGCAAATCGGCCAACTTTTTTATGCCGGCGCGGCGGGCAACGTTCCCCTCAATAAACGGGCCGACCCGAAGGCCGGCCCGTACGTCGATCGGAACAAGTCGCCCCTACCGGTACAACGCCTTCACGCGCCCTAGGGACGTCGGGCTTACGGCCGTGTCGCAATACTCGACGCGCACGTCGTCGACGTTGAAATAAATCCGGCCCTCTTTACCTTCGGCCGTATTGCCGCCCGTAAAGAAAAATACTCGGTAGTGGCTGCCGTTACCAAGTTCCGGCGTAACCCAACTAAATCGCCGCCAATTCCTCGAGTAAGTCAACTCTTTCCGGAACGAGTTTTTACCCCATACGTCTATATCTACGATGTCCCCGAGGAAGTCGCCGGTCTTCCAGGCCTGGTAGCGGAAGCTAACCTTTATCTTCCAGTTATACCGGCCCCAGAATTGCCGTGAGCCCAAACGAGACCCGGAAGAACCGCTCTTGGCGTGGATCCAACCGTGAGCGTAGTGGTTGCCGCCGACGCTTTCCGTTGTCCAGTTGCCGTAATCGACGTACCAGAAGGTCGGCGGGAACTTAGTCCCTTCGAAATCCTGACGGAATATTACGTCTCCCATGGCAGCCGTCGCGCAAATGAGCGCCGCGGCGATAATGCAAACAACTTTCACGTTGGACCTCCTCCTCATCGTCCGGATTGCGGTTTCCCCGAAGGCCAGCCCTCCGGCCCGGGGCCGACTTTGCGCGGGGGCGGCCGGCCGGCCCCCGTTAGGCCGCACAGCCGTGCGGCCCTACGCCCCCGTGTCCCCGGCATTCCTGCCCGGGGACCGCCCGCCTACAATGCCGCGTTTACGCGGCGGCCTGTGGTCCGTATCCCCGCCTAAAGGCGCGGTTGTAAGCGGAGCCGGCGATGGACCGTACCGTGAACGGTACGGCCTCGAATCCCCGTCAGGCCGGTAGGGGCGCGAGGCGTCGCGCCCGTACGACATTTTCGGCGGTCGGCGGCGGAGAGGGCGTGTTCGAATCCCCCCGCCAATGCCTTTATAATATCGGGCGCCGCCATAGTCCCTCCGGTTCGGCTCGCGGGTTATTCTTCCTCCGTGACCAACGTCCAGATCCTTTTTAGCGGGAGTTCGGCCTGGAGTTCCTCGTCCAACCGGTCGTAGTTCTCCAGCAGGTTCTCTATCAAATCGCCGGCGTCCCACATCCGTATCTCGAAGAAGTTGCGCCGGGCCTCCTCGAACACCGACCGCTTGAAACCGCCCCACGATACCAGCAACGCCTGCTCCGCGCCGAAGTTCTTCATCACGCCCTGTAGCTCGCGCAGGACCGCGACGTCCGCCGGCCTCTCGCCCGACTTCACCTGGACGACCAGCCGCGGCGGGTCGAACCCCATGGTCCCCCGGCCCGCGATTATGTCCACGCCGCCGTCCGGCCCGGGCGGCGACATGTACGTATGGTACCCCTGGGCCGCGAGGAGAGCCGTCACGAGGCGGGCCAGTTCGTGCCGCTTGAACCGGTCGCGCGTGTAGGCCGTGATCTGGTCGGTGGCGTACTCCTCCAGGTCCGACGGGACCTCGATGCCCTTGTCCTCCTCGTCGACGCCGGCCTCCTCCGTTTCCGCGGCCGCGGCGCCGGGGTCGGTTCCCGTTTCCATCAACTGCTCGATTCGCTCGTCCGCCCGGTTGCGCTGGATACGGCAGACGGCCATGTAGGCGCCCAGGGAATACAACAAGTCCTGGCCGAACGCGTCCCGGGGGATTTCCGGATTCACCCATTCGACCGGCAACGTGTGCCGCGCCCCGTCGGGGTGGTCCGGCCGGTACCGGTAATCGCCCGTGACTCGCCCCACGGCGACGGCCGCGCGTCGTTTCAACGGCAATACGACCAGGTCGCCTTTTTTAATCCGACCCCGAAACGCCCATATCTGTCCGGCCCAATTTTTTATCGCCTTGGGCTTATCGTCGGGATGAACCTCCCGCAGCGTCCGCTCTATCGCCTCGCGGGAATCCAGGTCGGACAGGTCGGGCAGATCCGTCCCGTTCACCACGATGCCCGCGTTCAACGCCAGGTCCTCGTGCTCGCCGTTTCGTCCGGCGCGGGTCAACCATACGGCCATTACGCTTCCTCCTTAAACGACGCTATCTTCCCTCCGGCCTCGTCATTCATGTTATTGCATATAATATAGCCGGCCGACAAGTGCTGTCAACGTAAAAAGAAAACCGTAGGGCCGCACAGCTGTGCGGCCTTACGGTGTACCCCGTGAAACGCGCCAACGAGAAAAAAAACGGGCCGACGCGAATGTCGGCCCTTACGTTATTCGGTACGAACCACCCCTACCGGTATATCGCCTTGACCTTGCCCACCGACGCCGGTTCGACGTTGGTGTCGCCGCCGTCCGTTAGGGTCGGGCAATGGATCTTCCAAATACGATGGCTGCCGGTGGTCGTCGATACCCAAAGGTAATTCGACGTGTACGTGAACCCCATCGGGTAATCGACGGGAAGCTCGAACGACGCAACCAGTGAGCCGTTCGTGGTGTAACCGTACGCGACGTTGCAAGGTTCGCCGCTTTCGAAATGGGAACCCCAAACGAGGGTATTGCGCCAATCCCACGCCAGGTCGTAAACGAGTTTCCCCGCCTCGAACGACCATTCGTACGAACCGTCGCTAATACCCATGCCGGTAATGGTACCGGGCGTCGCGTTACTCGCCATCATCGTTGACGGCTGATAGCCGCCGTCGGATATCGCCTTGGCGGCCAGGCCGTGCACGGCGCCGGACGCCGAGACGTACCTATCGTAAACGGCGCCGTTGTTGTAATTGCAGCGGCTTATTAAGCCGTTGGCGCAACTCCCGATCCAGAGGTAACTCCCCGTGGGCAGGCCGTCGCCGCCGCCGTAGCTGTACGTGAGGCCGCGGGTATTGGGCCCCCACATCGAGTAGAAAGAGTTGTACACGGAGCCGGTATTGGCGTTAATACGGTAAATATAATAGGGCGACGTGTAGCAGTATACCCACATATACATGGGGTTGCGCGCGGTCGCGAGCGCGATGGGATAAAAGGCCGGCGCCGGGAAAGACGCCACGACGTCCCCCAATGCCCCCCACGCGAAACTCACGACGAGTATTAATAAAATGAACGAGAATAAATACTTCTTCATCCGCCATCCTCCTGATTATGAATGTATTATCGTGAGCCGGGACTGCGAGCGCCCGGCCTTTACCTGAATATCGCCTTAACCTTACCCACGGACGCCGGCTCGACGTTGGTGTCGTCCATGAACGACGGGCAATGGATCTTCCATATCCAGTGGCTGCCGGTTGTCGTACTTACCCACAGGTAGTTCGACGTGTACGCGGCCCCCAGCGGGTAGTCCTTTCCGGTCTTGACGGCCGTAACGACCGACCCGTTCGTATCGAAGGCGAATACGGCGTTGTAGAATTGGCCGCCCCAAATTACCTGGTTCCGCCAATCCCACGCGATATCTAACGCGTACTCGTCGGCTTCCCACGACGCCAGGTTCGAACCGGTTATCGGGTCCTTGTAGTACATCGACTTGGACAACCAATCCGCGGAGGCCAACAAGCCCGAAGGGCGGTAGCCGCCGTCGCCGACGGCCTTGGCAGCCAAGCCCCAAACTTCCCGCGGTTGCGCCGGGAAAGAAGCGTAGACGGAACCGGTAAAATAGTTGCAACGATATACGCGGTCCGTCTCGCCGTTCGCCATCCATAGGTAGCTGCCGAACGGGACGCCCCCGCCGCCGCCGTAGCTATAGGTGAGGCCGTATGTATCCTGCCCGTGGGGCGAGATGAAAGAAGAATATACGGTCCCGGTATTTCCGTTTATACGATAAACGCGGTACGGGGGCGTGTTGCAGTACACCCACAGGTAGTTCTGGTAGTTCGCCGCCACCGCCAGCGCGATGGGATAGTTGGCCGGAGCGGGGAACGAGGCCACTATTTCCCCCAGAATTCCCCACGCGAAACTCGCGATTAACGTTGAAAACGCAATAAGGAACACTAGCTTCTTCATCCACCGTCCTCCTTGTTCGTTGACGTTATGCCGTTCGCGGGTCGCTCCCGCGGCCCGCGTTATTAATCTACCCCCGGCCGACGCGAATCCAGTCCGCGTTGCTGCGGCAATGGCTGCACGGCGGGAAGGTGTCACCTTCCTTTACGTATTTTTCCTGGGTGGAGGATTGGCAATTCTGGCAGACGTAGAGGCCCGTTTCCGTACACTTATCCCCCGCTTTGAAACCCATACCGGCACCCCCTTTCGCGTTTCGCTTGTTTAGTTTTACCCCGTTACGGAAAGCACCCGCGGCTTTCGGGGTGGTTTCGTTTGATCCGGCTTTTATAATATTGGTCGGGAAACTACGAACAACTGAACCTATTTGCATATATGACACGGCGCGAAGGCGTCCGGTTTAAAATAGAATCGGCGCGAGGAATTGTACGGGGAAAGGTCGCACCACTTAAAGAAAAAGAAGCCTGCCTTGCGGCCGGCTCCCGGTTATTACTTGCCTTGATATAAAAACTACCTGAACAACGCCTTGACTTTTCCAATGGACGCGGGCGTGACGCCGGTCAGTATCGGGCAATGGACCTGGATTACGTCCATCGGTTCACAAAAGATGTTCGATACCCAGAGGTACCCCTCATAATAAGTCAGGCCGTACGCAAGTATCAGCGGCGGCGTGAACGAGGCTACGAGAGAACCGTCGGTAGTGAAGCCGCATATGGGGGGCGCCGGCCAGGTATCATCGGAATCCGTGAACCATATTAATTGGTTTCTATAATCCCAGGCGCAATCGTGGCTTTTATACATATATGAAGTGTAACTGAATGTATTAATAAGGCTTCCGGCCGGCGTATGGCGGGAGATGATCCGTGCCCCGTCGGAGTCGCCGGATATTATCGCGTCCAACGTGCCAGGTTGATCCGGAATACCCTGACAGGCAACGCCCCCGAACATAGTATGCGGCCCGACTTGAAATGAAGAATAAACGCTTCCGGTAACGGCGTTGCAACGCATCAGCAAGGCCGGCCTCGAGGAACCACCCCGGCTTCGGCCGAACCATAAATATCCGCCGTATTCGTACCCGAGGCCATACGGGATATCGATAGGGCTATCGAAAGAGCTTACGACCGAACCGTTCGTCATGTTTAATCTATATATCCGGTTATATCCCATGTAAAACTCGTACCCGTATAAATAAGTCCCGTCGGTCGCAAGGGTACGCAACCCCATACGGCCGCCGTAGGGTGCCGAGAATCGGTTCATTATCTGCCCCAAATACGCGGAAGCGGCCGTTACGCTTAGCAACACGGCGAACGATATCAGCAACCCTTTCCTCATAGAACCCCTCCTACGTATTAGGATTACGTTGGCGCCACAACCCCTTACTTCAATCAACTATTGTTTGCCACGCAATATAACATAGCTCCCCCGCCGTAGCAAGGGAACCCGAGTCAACGATTATTAATCGGCGAAGGCCGGCCTTGCGGCCGCCCCCTCCTAAGTTCGTACTTTAATGGAAAACTCCGAAGATAAAATACAGGCAGTAATATATGCCGACGAGGATGAAGACGGCGCCCGTTATCCGCCGGGCCCAGCGCTCGAACTTCTGTATCTTGTTAAAAATACTCCCGAGGGAGCCGAGGCCCAGGCCTATGATGAGCGCGAAGGCGAACACCGGCAGGCCGGTCCCGAGGCCGAACATCGCGGGGACGAAGATGCGGGAATCGTACTTGACGGCCAGCGACAACAAACTGCCGAAGAAAAGCGCGGCCGATACCGGGCAGAACGACAGCGCGAAGATGACGCCGAGAAGAGCCGCCCCGGCCAATCCCCACCCCTCGACGCGCTTCCCCAATTTGCCGCTCGCCCCGGAACCGCCGCCGAAACTGACGAGCTCGAGGAGGAACACGCCGACGATTATCAGCAGCGGCCCCAGGATTTTATTCATGTAATCCTGGAGAAAAACCGACACCTTCGGGACCGATTGCAGGCCGGCCAGGATAACGACCGCGACGCCCACGTACGCCACGGTCCGGCCCAGCGTATAGAGGACGCCGCCTAAAAGGACCCGCCGCGAACTCGTGACCTGCTTCCCGAGGTACGAGATGGCGGCGACGTTGGTGGCCATCGGACACGGGCTTATCGCCGTCAGGATACCGAACCACAGCGCGGAGGCCGCGGCGAACAATATACCTTCCACCTATCGGCCCTCCAACGACGCCCGAACCTCTTTCTGGACGTACGCGATGAACGCGTCCCGGTCTTTATATAGCTTCCACACGTCCATGAGGTTCTTCCAACGCGCTTCCCGGCCGTCGCGCATCTCCGACACGATGACCGCCTTCGCGAAGAGCTCGTAATCGTCGATGTAACGGCCGTTGCCGGCGTCATCCGTGTTCACGGCCCGCCAGGCCACCCTGCCCTCCGCCATCTCCTCCGGGAAGCCGCTCTCCACGGCCTCCCGCGACAGCGCCTCTATAGTCTGGCAGGCGGCACAGCGTTTCCCGAAATAGAAGTAGGTTACGACGACTTTGTCCGGCGGGACTCCCGGCTCGGGTTCGGCGTCCCCGGGAGCGGCGGTTTCCGGCTCGGCCGTCCCCGCGGCGACCGGTTCGGGCGCCCGGGCGGCCTTTACTTCTTTTATAATAAGGTATCCCAAGGCCACGGCGACGAAGGCCAGCAGTACGACGGCGACGACGGTTTTCGGTTTCATTTACTCGAGCATCTCCTTGATCTCATCCTTCGACGGCACCTTGCCGACCGCCTTGACTTCGCCGTCGATAACGAGTGCCGGCGTCATCATGACGTTGAACGACATTATGGCCTCGATGTCCTCGACCTTCTCGACCTCGCAATCCAGGCCGAGCTCACGGGCCGCGCCCGCGGCGTTCTCGGCGAGCTTTGTGCATTTGGGGCACCCGGTCCCCAGAACCTGTATCCTTTTCATCGAAACTACCTCCTACGGGAAGGCCGCGCCGTAAATCATCCCCGTGAACGTGGCCATGACGACGACGAGCGCAATAAATACCAACGTCTTGACATTGCCCATCACGCTGCGAATAACGAGCAGGCTGGGCAGCGACATCGCCGGCCCGGCCAGCAATAGCGCCAAAGCGGGCCCCTTGCCCATGCCGTTGCCGATCAGCCCCTCGACGATGGGAACTTCGGTCAAGGTCGCGAAATACATGAACGCGCCAGCGATGGAGGCGAAGAAGTTCGCCCGCAAGGAGTTCCCGCCGACCGCGGCCGTAACCCACTCCGACGGGATAAGGCCCTCTTCGCCGGGCCGGCCCAACAGCGCCCCGGCGATGACGACGCCGAAGAGGAGCAGCGGCAATATCTGTTTTGCGAAGGTCCAGGTCGAGCTGAACCACTCGCCCCCTTCGCCCGGGTCGGTGGCCGTAATTACCGAGAGGCCCACCACCGCCACGGTGAACGGTATCGCCGGGTATTGCGGCAACAGGACGGCGAGCCCCGCCGTCGGTACGCCCACGGCGACGAGCTTCCACCATTTAATGGAGAACCAGAGCAAGAGGATTACGCCGAGCGCCGCGGCCGATACGCCGGCGAGGATCCACTTCGACGAATAAATCAAGTACCACAAACCCTCCGCGCTTTCGGGCCGGCCCCAGTTTGCGAAGACGAGGACGCCGATCATGGAAGCGAAATACAGGACGTTCTGCCACAGCGGCCTTTTGACCTCGGCCTCGGGGAGGGCCGCCTGCACCTCGGCCTTGGCGAGTTCCTCCTTGCGGAAGATGAAGTGCATCGCCAGGCCGATGACAATGCCGAAGACTATCGCCCCCACCGCCCGGGCCACCCCCAGCTCGACGCCCAAAATGCGGGCGGTCAAAACGATGGCGAGTATGTTGATGGCCGGCCCGGCGTAGAGGAAAGCCGTCGCCGGCCCCAGACCCGCGCCCATCTTATAAATCCCCGCGAACAGCGGAAGGATGGTGCACGAGCACACGGCCAGAATCGACCCGGAAATCGAGGCCACGCCGTACGCCAGGACCTTATTGGCCCGGGCGCCGAGGTAACGCATGACCGACGCCTGGCTCACGAAAACCGATATGCCGCCGGCGATGAAGAAGGCCGGCACGAGGCACAACAGTACGTGCTCCCGGGCGTACCACTTGGCCAGCGCCAGCGCCTCGAATATCGCGTTGTCGAAGCGGGGCGAGCCTAGGGGCAGGTAGAAGAAGCCGAGGAATATCGCCGCGATGGCGGCGAGGACCTTCCACTCTTTTTTCCAATCCATAAGCCGGGTTCCCTTCGCGCCGGGGGGCGCGATTATTCCACGTGGGTCAAACTCTCCTCGGCCCGAGTCTTTATAACCCGCTCGACGCAGCCGAAGAAGTTGAGTACGCACGGCATCTTGAGTTGGTAGTAGACGTTGGCCCGGCGCTTGACGCCGGCGACGATGCCCACGTTTTTAAGCACGGCCAGGTGTTTCGACACGGTGGAGACGTCCGCGCCGACCATCTCGGTCAATTCGCAGACGCACCGTTCGCCGCGCGAGAGCTCCTCCACGAAAAAAAGGCGCGTGGGGTGGGCCATCGCTTTAATTACCTCGGCCAACATTTCGAACCGGCCTTGCGTTTTCTCATCCATAGGCATCCTTTACAACCCTTTGTTATTTGGCATTATAACCAAATCGCCAATGATATGCAAACAAAAAAACCGGCCGTTATCCACCGGGGAAATACGTAGGGGCGCAACGCGTTACGCCCCTACGCGCGATTCTCTACCTGAACAACGCCCGCACGTCGCCCAAGGACGCGGGTTCCACGCCGACGAAGCCCTCCGGGCAGTGAACCTTATATATGTAGCCGTTGGACGCGCAGCCGACGTAAAGGTACGACGCCGAATACGCCAGGCCGCGCGGCTGGTTGGCCGGCGCTATAAACGACCCGGCGACGGAGGCCGCGTTCGTATAGCCGTATATTACGTTCGGCGAGTCTCCCAACCAGACCAGGCGGTTGCGCCAATCGTACGCGCAATCGTAATCCGAGGAGTTGGGGATAGTAATGGAACGCACGATACTCCCCGTATTTAATTGGTGGTTGAATAGGCCCGAGGGCGCAGAATCAGTCGTGTATAGGTAACTCGTCCCGGCGCCGTTGTCGCCCGAGCACAGCGGCGCGCAACCGTACGGATCGTGGCCCGCGTTCCACGAATAATGGATACTGCCGTTCGGCGCGGCGCAACGGTAAACGCGGTTATTGGACGGGCATCCGACCCACAAATTACTGCTGGGCGTCCAGGCCAGGCCGCTATTACTCCCGGACCAACCCACCTGATACCAGTTGCGAAGCGACCCGGTTTCGGTTACGACGCGGTAAACTATCCCCGGATTCGTACCGTCGACGACGAACAGGTACGACGCGGATATAGCAAGGCCGCGGGTCTGGACGCCGGCCGGCGAAGCATACGAACTCACTACCTCGCCCAGATACGCCCAACTCGCGGTACACGCCATCACCGAAAGCACAATTAATACTGTCCTTTTCATGACGGGACCCCTTTCCGGCGGTTATTTATTCCTAATTTAATTATAGTGCCCCGGATAGCGGAAGTCAAATCGGCTCAATGGTTTTTGGCGCCGGAGAGGGATAGAATGCGAAAGGGCGGCCGCTAGGCCGCCCCGGGATGCTAGTTTACTCACCCTATCTAAATAAAGCGCGTACCCGGCCTAAAGAGACGGGGTTTACGCCGACCTGTTCCTCATCTCGGAAATATTGGACGCGGTCGTTATTCGAATCGCAAATGTATACCAGGACGCCACCCGGGTTAATACCTATACCGACCGGGTTATTGAATTGGCCGTTACCGGTACCAGCCGACCCGAACTTCCCGAGGAATGAACCGGTTAAATTGAAGTATTGGATGCGGTTATTAAAATAGTCTGCGACGAGCACTACGCCGTTGGGAGTAATAGCGACGCGGTTGGCGGAATGGAACTGGCCGTCGCCGGTCCCGTAAGAACCCCATTTTCCCAGGTAGGAGCCGGTCGACGTGAAGTATTGAACGCGATGGTTATCGTTCTCGGATACGTAAACGTTACCGTTAGGCGCAATAGCGACGCCGAGCGGGTGATCGAATTGGCCGTTACCGGAGCCCTCCGAGCCCCACTTCCCCAAATAGGAGCCCGTGGAAGTGAAGTATTGGACCCGATAGTTGTCGTAGTCCACCACGTAAACGTTACCGTTCGCCGCTACGGATACGGCATTCGTCGCGCGAAATTGCCCGTTGCCGGTTCCGTAGGTGCCCCATTTGCCCAGGTACGAGCCGGTTGCGCTGAAGTACTGGATACGGTTGTTATTCTGATCCGCGATGTAAACGTTGTAATTGGAAGCGACCGCGACGCCACGGGGGTTGTTAAATTGGCCGTTCCCGGAGCCCGACGAGCCCCATTTCCCGAGGTAGGAACCGCTTGTGTTGAAGTACTGGATGCGGTTATTCCCCGAATCCACGACGTAAACGTAATTCGAAGGAGCCCCCGCAACGTCAATGGGAGTCCGGAACTGGCCGTTGCCGGTACCGTTGGTACCCCATTTCCCTACGTAAGCGTACGGCGGCGGTAAAGCGCACGCCCCTACAGCAAACGTCGCAATGGCCACGAAAAATAAAAGCGCCCTCATTATACTACCTCCTGTTAGGTAAAAAACGTATCCCTATTAAAAACCTATTTTGGGGAAATTAAACTCCGGGGGGCCTACGGCCGGGCGGGTTAATCCATAGCAATCCACAACACGTTAGCGGCGTATGTTTAACTCGCTTTTTCCCTCTTCCCGGTACAATAACAAATATCGCCTGAATGCTATTATACTCGGAAAACACGCAAATATCAAATTAAAACGCCGGCGTCCTCGGGCCGCCGTACTCGGCCCACCCCAACCTCAAGACACGCGTAGGGGCGACTGGCCAGCCGCCCCTACGGGCCGACCCCCTATTTAGCGGGGCCGATATTCTCGTTTTACGGACGAACGTTACCGCAAGGAAGTCCCTCGTTTAACGGTATACCGCTTTAACTTTCCCCAAGGAAGTCGGCACGATATTCACGCCGGTTTTCCGGAAATATTGGACGCGATAATTATCCTGGTCGGTCACGTACGCCCGGTTTCCGGCGGTATTGAGGGCCACGTAATACGGGTAATCGAACTGGCCGTTGCCCGAGCCAGTCGAGCCCCACTGGCCGAGGTAGCCCCCCGTCCCGGAGAAGTACTGCATCCTGTCGTTGCCGTTATCGGCGACTATAATGTCGCCGGTAGGCGTCACCGCCAGGCCCCAGGGAGTACTGAACTCGCCGTTGCCGGAACCGTACGAACCCCACTCGCCTATATACGTACCGGTCGACGAGAAGATCTGAATGCGGTCGTTGCCGGAGTCGGAGACATATACGTTCCCGCCGGGAGCGATGGCGACGCCCATCGGGCCGTCGAACTGGCCGTTGCCCGAACCGGACGTACCCCACGCCCCGACATACGAACCGGTCGACGTGAAGTACTGCACGCGGTCGTTGCCCCAGTCCGCTACGTACACGTTTCCGTTCGAAGCCACAGCCACGCCGTCCGGAAAGCTGAACTCGCCGGAGCCGGAGCCGTACGACCCCCAGCGCCCCTGATACGACCCGGCCGAGCTGAAGTATTGAATGCGGCCGTTGCCCTCGTCCACCACGTAAACGCGGCCGGTAGTCGCCACGGCCACGCCGGTAACGCCGTCGAATTGGCCGTTGCCCGAGCCGGTCGAGCCCCAGGTCCCGAGAAACGACCCGGTCGCGTTGAAGTACTCGACCCGGTCGTTGCCGTAATCGGCCACGTACACGTTTCCGCCCGTAGCCACGCCGATGCCGTACGGGGAGTCGAATTGGCCGTTGCCCGAGCCGTACGACCCCCACTGCCCCTCGTATTCCCATTGGCCCCAAACGCACCCGGCCGCCAGCGCGACCAGTACCCCCGTAATCCATACCACGGATTTATTCATACCTTTTAACCTCCTCGATTAACTGCGTTGGCGTTATCGGTTAAATCCCCATTTAATAATCACACGTCGATAGCCCCGCGAGTTTTGTATAAAATTACCCCAGGCCGGCCCAAACCGACCTGGGTATATCACGGGGCGCGCCGCGACGCGCCGCCGTTAACGTTCGGATAATCCACCCCACACACAGCCCAATCCCCCGGTCCGATCCTTCCTCTCCTCCCCGGCTAAAGACTTGACGCTTACATTATCAAATAGTAGTTAATCGAAGTCAAGCTAAAACCGAGTGGCCGTTAAGGCGCGTATATGCGCCACGAGGCCACGAGGTCCCCCTCGACCTCGGCCACCCACAGAACCGTCTCACCGGCCTCCTCCTCCGAGGCCACGTGTGAACCGGTCGTCGTCCCGAGGATGGCTATGTCCTTGCCCGAACGAAGCACCTCGTCGACGTGGATTAAATACTCCGGATACAACCGGAAGTATTCGGCGAAGCTCTCCCGAAGTTGACCGCGCCCGCGCTCGACGTCGCCGGCGTAGTCCACGAAGGTAAACCCCTCGGTCATCAGTTCGGCCAGGCCGTCGGCGTCGCGCCGGTTGATACGCTCGACGAACTCCAGAACGACGCGTTCCGATTCGCTTTTACCCATCGTTTCTCCCGCGTTAATAATAAAGCGCCTTGACGCGGCCTACGCTGGTCGGCGCCACTGAAACCGTTTCGTTATCGACGACGACGCGAAGCATAAGATTACGGTACACCTGAACGCCGTCCAACGCTTCCCACGGTCCCCGGTAATATTGCCACGAGTGGAGAAGGAAAGTATGGTTATTGTCCACGATGAAGGGATCGCAGTTGGGGTAGTCGTAGCACTGCTCTATCGCCGCGAGGAAAGTATGCGTGCCGCCGGGCAACGTCCAATTGACGGGTAGGTCTTTCCATCCGTTCGACCCCGTCGGCACTACGAAACGCCCCCCGCCGCTCGTTGGCCAGAGGAGCGAAGCCGGGACGCCGGCGAACGCGTAGACACCCACGCGATAACCGTCCCAGACGCCGTTGGGCCAAACGTATGAACTGAGAACCCGTACCGCCCGGATATGGGAAAAAGTGCTTACCGTACTAATATCGAAGTCGTTGCCCACCCACGCGCCGGCCCCGGTGGGCCACGAAATCATCCACTTCGAATAACCGCTATCCCAGCGCAAAGTCAGGGAAGCGTCCGTCGGCGAATCGGTTCCCGCCGCGGCGCCCGGCGCCCGCTCTATTACCGTGTCGGCGGCGAAGGCCGTTACCGCCACCGCTACCAAGATGATTGATGATAGCATTTTCATCTCGTCTCCCTTTCTCGTTAATAATACAACGCCTTAACCCGCCCCAAACTCGTCGGCTTCACCGCGAACATTTCGTCACTGACGACGACGCGGAGCATTAGATTGTGATAATTAAGCGTACCCTCCACCGGCCGCCAGGTCCCCCGGTAGTATTGCCAGGAGCGGCCGAGGAACGTATCGTTGTTATCTACGGCATAGGGGTCACAATCGGGGTAGTCATAGCACTGCTCCATGGCCGCGAGGAAATTCGTGATCCCGCCGGGGAGCACCCAATCGACGGGCACGCATTTCCATCCGTGAGCCCCGTCGGGCATGAAGTACCGGCCTCCGCCCGCGGGCCAGATTAACGAACCCGGAACGCCGGCGAACGCATAGATACCGACATTGAAGCCGTCCCAATCGCCGTCGGGCCACGAGTAACGTGTCCAAACTCTTAACTCCCGAATGTGGGAAAAGGTATTAAGCGTGCTAATGTCGAATTCGTTGCCGACCCACGCGTCGGCCCCGGTCTCCCAGGCCAACACCCAACTCGGCGAGCCGTTATCCCACGATAACGTCAGGTAGGCGTCCGACGCCGCGGCGCTCTCGCCTAACGGCAACGGCGCCCGCTCCACGACGAGGTCGGAAGCAAGCGCCGATACGGCCGCCGTCAACATGGCTACGGCGATTATCCCTTTCACACCTTCTCCCTTCCCCGGCTCCGCGCCGGTCAGCGGAACATAGCTTTAACCCGGCCCCAACTGGTGGGCGCCACCTCGTCGTACGGCGGCACGCTCGCCGAGCTGTCCGGGTTGTACGTATTCCAGGCGGGCCGGCTCGGGTTGGCCTGCCCCGGCCGCCAGACGCCGTAAGGGTCTTGCAATTCGATGCCGTTGGAATAGCCGTCGCCGTCGCTGTCCTTGGCGGCGAGGTTCTCGTCCCAAACGTTGCCGTTGGCCACCATGTCGGCGTAAAACTTCAACTCGAGGTGGCAGGTATTGCAGCCGAAGACCTGGCCGTTCGGCACCCGCGATTCCCAGCCGCTCCAGCCGAACGAGGCCGAGGCCGCGAGGACGCCGGCCGAAATCCAAAGAATTATCCTATTCATATTAAAACCTATCTCGCCCGGTAAGTCGGGCCGGGTCGGCGCTTTCCGGCGCCGGCCCGCCCCGCGTTCGTATCGAATGGAATCCGGCCTATTGGCCGCCGAGGATTATGGGTATTTTGCTGTCGCCGAATATAATAGCCTTCGCGTTCGGCGACTCGGCAAGTTTCTCCGCGGCCTCGATGCCCTTCCACTGTATCAGCATCGGCGAAATGCCTTCGGACACCGTTATCTGATAGTCCCGGATACCCTCGGCCTCGATGCGTTTCCGTTCCGCTTCCTTGGCCTCGACCTCGAGTTTGTAGTCATATTCCTGGCTCTGCTGTTCACGCTCTTTCTTGCGCTCGATGGCCGCGGTTACGACCTCGGGCAGCACGACGTTCCGGAGGTTGACCAGAACGCAGGTACAGCCGTTCCGCATCAGGAGCCGGTTGGCGAGTTCCTGAATCTCCTCGCCCACCTGGCCGCGCCGCGTCGAGTAGAGCTGCTGGGCGGAGTACTTCGCGCACACGTCGCGGATTGCCCGGCGGATCTCGGGCCGGACGTAATTCCGCTCGAATTGCTGCTCGTTGCCCCAGACTTTGTTATTCAAAATCCACGGCGTCTTCTCCGGCATGATCCTATACTGGACCGTAATATCGACGTCGACCTTCATGCCCTCGTTGGTCAACGCCGTTATGATGTCGAACTCGTGGAGAGACGGGTCGACCTCGCCGCTAATCCCCATCGTGTACGCCCGCTCCTGGACGCTCATCTTCACGACCTCGGCCACCGGCCATTTCAAGTGCAGGCCGGAAGGATATATGGTTTCGCTGACGGCGCCGAAGATGACCGGGACGCCCACGTGGCCCGGCGGGACTATTACGAGCGAGGAGAAGATGAAAAAGAGCAACCCGCCGCCCAGGGCGATGAGAGACATCAAACGGAAGCCCTTCGCGGCTATACGTTTACTCATGAGGAAAAAAGCGAACGCCGCTATAAAGGCCATTATGGATAGTACGAAGAGGAACATGTCAAACCTCCTTGCCCGGCGGAATCCGCGTGCGGTCCCCCCGGCATTTCCGGTTCATGAACGAGCGGGCCCCGTCGACCCGGCCGCCGTTTCTATATGAAAAAAGGATAAATTATCATCCCCGATTTGTCGGACGTCGAGCAGCGCCAGCGGCGCCGGCCCGGCGAATTTTTCCTTCTTGAACGTCTTCGCGATGCCGAGCGTTCCCTCGCCGAAGCCGGGCCACGTCGCGAGACGCTCGATGGTCTTAAACGCCAGGCCCCGGCCGTACGGCGGGTCCAGGAAGATTATATCGTAAGGCGTGCTCGGCCTCGTCACCGAAAAGTACGAGAAAACGTCCTCGCCGTAAACCCGTCCGGAATCCGCCAGTCCCAACGACGCCAGGTTGCCGTCCAGGTAACCCACGAGGCCCGGGTCCTGTTCCACGAAAGTCGCCCGCGATGCGCCCCGGCTCAGCGCTTCGAGGCCGAAAACGCCCACGCCGGCGAACAGGTCCAATACCGTAGTCTCGGCCACCACGCCGCCCAGATAGTCGAACAGCGACTGTTTGAGACGGCCGGTCAAAGGTCGGTAGAATTTACCGTCCGGCCGGGAAATGGGCCTCCCCTTGAGGAACCCTCCGCCAATGTGCAGCGCCAGGACCCGTCACCACCCGTGATGCAGGCGTTCCGCCAGCACGGCCGGCAGACCCGCCTCGGTTATCTTGCGGGCGGCGGTCTCGACGTCGTATTCCACTCGGACGAATTCCAACCCGGCCTCCTCCGGATCGTACAACACGTAACAGGCCCGGGGATCGCGGTCCCGCGGCTGGCCCACGCTGCCGACGTTGACCAGGCACCGCCCGGCCGCCAGGCCGCCGGGCGCCATCCCCCCGCCGGGGATGGCTATCTCCGGCAAAACCGTAGGTTGGTGGGTGTGGCCGAAAAAAGTAATGTGGGCGTCGGTCGCGGCGAAGACCTGACGGGCGTCGGCCGCGGACAGGACGTAATGGAATTCGCGGGGCCGGACCGGCGTGGCGTGCACCAGCAGCTTATCGCCCTCGGCCGCCGTTAACGGGAGATTTTGAAGGAAGAGCCGGGCGCGAGAGGAAATCTGGTCGGTGGTCCAGTGGGCGGCGGTGCGGGCGGTCTCGCTGAAGTAGTTGACGATACGGTCGCCGAAGGCCGCCGCGTCGTGGTTCCCCAGAACGACCGGCCCCAGCCTCCCGGCGAGCCGTTCGACGGCGCCCGCGAACTCGGCGTCCAGGTCCGGCGGCGGCGCATCCCCGGCGAGGGCCGCCGTAATGCCCACGCAAAGCTCCGGTTCGGCGCCGTACCCGACGATATCACCCAGACACCACAAGCGCTCCACGTCCGGGCGACGCGCCATATCCATCAGAGAGGCGCGATAAGCCTCCAGATTGCTATGTACGTCGGAAAAAACGGCGATTTTCAAAACGGAGGCCGCGCGGGCCGGGCTGTGCCGTATTTATGCTAGATGATATAACGCCGATAAACGTTGTTGAGAACGCCGTTGATGAACTGGAAGGAGCGTTTCGTGGAACCGTACATCTTGGCGATTTCTATGGCCTCGTTTATCGACGCCTTGGGCGGAACGTCCTCGAGGTACAACATCTCCGCCGTGGCGAGACGCAATAGATTACGTTCCACCCGGGCGATGCGGTTCAATTCCCAATTGTCGACCGACTCCTTGATAATGCGGTCGATATCCTGCCGGTGGTCGAGCACCGTCTTCACTAAAAGCGACGCGAAGAGCTCGACGTCCGTCTCCGTCGGATGGTCTTCCCAGAAGGCGCGTACCGTCGCCTCCTGGGCCTCCGGCCGGACGAGCTCGAGCTGGTACAGGAGCTTAAGGCCCAACTCCCGGGCGATGCGACGTTTCCCCAAACTATTTCCCCTTGCCGTCGAGTTTACCGTAGAGGTCGGCCATTTCGAGCGCGACGAGCGCGGCCTCCCGGCCCTTATTCCCGGCCTTCGAGCCCGCGCGTTCCACCGCCTGCTCCAGCGTATCCGTCGTCAGCACGCCGAAGACGACCGGAACCGCGGCCTCCATCGATACCGCGGCCACGCCCTTCGCCACTTCCGACGCGATGTACTGGAAGTGCGGCGTGTCGCCGCGAATAACGGCACCGAGGCAAACGACGCCGTCGAACCCGGAGCGGTTCGCCATGCGCTTCGCCACCGCCGGGAGTTCGAACGAGCCGGGGCAGTAAACGACCGTAACGTCGCCGTCGGCGACCTCGTGCTGCCGGAACGCGTCCAGCGCGCCGTCCAAAAGCCGCTTCGTCACGAATTCGTTCGTGCGGCTAAGGACCACCGCGAATTTGCGTCCCTTCCCCGAAATCACGCCTTCGATATACTTGGCCATGTTCTAAACCTCCG
>JASFLY010000038.1:0-22168 GCA_050117845.1 Candidatus Zixiibacteriota bacterium | reverse complement strand
GTTATTTACGGCGTAGCTCCGTACTGGGACGTAATTAAATCTACGGACGGCGGTGAGAATTGGACGGAAAAGACCGGGGGCGATATTAAGATGGACTTATACGAAATAGCGATATCGCCCACGGACCCGGAATGCTTATACGTGGCGGGGGACCTTCTAGCCGTTACCGAGCCACTTTCGGTTTACTTCTCCGATAACGGCGGGAGTTCCTGGGCGCCGTTGGGAGATGGCTTCCCCATTAGCTCTTGTTACAGCGTCGCCGTCGCTCCCTCGGGCGGTACGGATTATGTCATCATAGGTTCCGAAAGATATGGTTCCTATATATGGAGCGAATTTACCGGCGCCCGCGACGTGACTTTCCACGCGTCCTCCGTACCGCGGGGCGTCGCGTTGAAGTGGGATGCGCCGGAAAACTACGCCGGGTTCAACCTCTATCGGGAAGGCTCCCGGGCTTCCGCCGACGGGGGTCCGGTTAAAATTAACGAGTACCTCATTACCGGCTCGCCGCCGTACGCGTTCCTGGACGGGGACGTGACGGCAGGGGAAACGTACCGGTATTGGCTGGAAGCGGTCGCGTTGGCCGGGGGAGCTGAACGATACGGCCCGGCCGAGGCGCAAGCGGGCGGCAAGCGGCCTTTCGCGTTCGCCCTGGGCCAGAACGCCCCGAACCCCTGCCGTACGGCCGCGACGATATCGTTCTCCCTGGCGGAAACGGGGCCCGCTCGACTCGAGTTATTCGACCTGGCCGGCCGCCGCGTCGCCGTCCCGATCGACCGCACCGTCAAGGCCGGCCCGCACTCGCTGGCCTTAGACGTGTCGACGTACCCGGCGGGGGTGTACATTTACCGCCTCACGGCCGGCGACGAGACGGCGTCGAGGCGGATCGTAATAAGCAAATGACGTTGATAACGTAATTAAAAAACCCGGGCCGCGGGGCCCGGTTTTTCCTTATCTCTTATTCGGATAACGCGAAATCGAGGCCGGTATTGACCCGCCGGCGTTAATTTAGTATAATACTCTCCGACGGGGCAGTGGCTCAGCTGGAAGAGCGCCTCCCTCGCACGGAGGAGGTCGTCGGTTCGAATCCGATCTGCTCCACACGACGCCGGGCCTTATGGCCCGGCTTTTTTCTACCCGAATCTATGTAAATTTTAACACTTTTACCCGGCCGGGCCGTTTCGTTACGCGCCGCCGTCGTAGGCGAACTCGGCGTAGACGTTTTCCTCGCCCGTGGCCGGGTCGACGTAGCGCCAGCGGATCCAGCCTTCGACGTCATCCTTCCCGTCGCCCCTGTCGCCGGTTTCTCCCGGCACGCGTACCCGCCACCACTCTCCCCGCGATTCGAGAACGGCCACCGCGGCGTTTTTTGCCAATTTGGGGCGGCCCTTTACGGTGGGCGCTTCGCTCGAGGGGCCGGTGCGTAACGGTAGGTTATCCACCGACACCAACGCCGGTTCGCCGGCCTTATCCGGATTCAGGCCGTGAAGCCGGAGGCTGTCGGCGCGGGACTCCTCGGCGGCGGTTTTACCGAGGGTTATAAACACTCCGGCGTCTTCTCCCAGTTCAAGAGCCGTATAGTTCCAGACGATACGCGTCTCGTTTTCGTCCGCGGTGACCTCGGCCGGCGGCACTCCGGGCGAACGGAACGATACGGGGGCTCCGAGGGCATCCCCTCTATAAGTTATCGTAATCGTCCCCTCGCCGGCGGCTGTCGTCTGCGCCGGACTTTTATACGGGGGGTAGTCGAACCCCAGGGCAAGCCGGCCGTCCTGCACTGAATCGTACGAAGGGAAGAAAGTGCAGGTAATGGTCTTCGATTCCCCGGCGTCGAACGCGACCTTCCAGCGGGCGAAAGTATCGCCGTACACGGTATGTTTCATGTGGCCCGAGCTTACGTAGCGGGCGCGGTATACGATCTCGGCGGGTAAGTATTCGCCGTTCTGCGTTACTTCTAACGAACCGTGACGCGTCAGGCCGGCGGTACTGAGATTGTCGCCGGGTAAGGACGGTTCCCACTCAATAGGCAACGGAAAGGCCTCTTCCCAAACCGGCTCGTCCGGCTTCAGGCCGTACCGTTTCATTAGCCAGTCGTCCAGTTCCCCGGGCGGTGCGTGGTAGGTGTCGAGGTACTCGACCGATATTTGTTCGGCGAGCGGAAAGGACATCGTTACCACGGTCGCCTCGCCGCGGTTGGCGAACGTGAACGACGCGCGTACCTCGACCCACTCCGGCGCGAGTTCGGCCGTTACCGTTTCGACCTCCAACTCGACGGAGGCGGTCCCGTCGCCCGAGAGGCTGGGGGGGCCGTTGTGGAACCGGAGTTCCCCCTCGAAAGCTAAAGCCGGAACCGCCGCGACGGCTATCGAAACCAATCCGGCTAATACGTATTCCAGGTGTGACATGACTCGCCCTCCTATGATATTGGCGTTACCTTACGCGCCGCCGTCGTACGCGAACTCGGCGTAGACGTTCTCCTTGCCGGTATCCGGGTCGACGTAGCGCCAGCGGATCCAGCCCTCCAGGTCGTCCTTCCACTCGCCCCACTCGCCGGCGCCTCCCGGTACCCGCACCCGCCACCACTCGCCCCGGGATTCCAGTACGGCCACCGGGGCGCCCTTGGCCAGCTTCGGCCGGGCTTCCACGCGTGTGGCGTCGGTCGAGGGCGCGGTGCGGAACGACAGGTTGTCCGTCAGGACCCGTCCGGGTTCGCCGGCCTTGTCGGCGTTGAGGCCCAGCCTCTCGAAAACGACGGCGCGGTAATCCTCGTTCATGCATTCCGCGACGTCGACGTATATGGACGTGTACTCCCCGGGTTCGAAGGCCTTAAAGCGCCAGACGACGTGCGTCTCGTTCTCGTCCGCCGAAACCTCGGCCGGCGGCATCCCGGGCGACCGGAACGAGGCCGGCCCGCCCGGCGCGTCGGCCTCGTAGCTAACCGTAATGGTGCCTTCGCCTATGGGGCCGGCCCACGTCTTCCCGGTGTACAGGGGGTATACGAACGACTTGCCTCCCATGCCGTGCTTCGCGACGTCGTAGGACGCCCGGTAAGTGCACTCAACGGTTTTCGTCTCGCCGGCCGCGAACGCGACTTTCCAACGGGTGAAGGTGTCGTCGGTTATGGAAACGCCGCCCATCCGGTCCACCTCGCCCATTTGCGTCCGGTAGACGATTTCGGCGGGGACCGGCGCGCCGCCGCACGTGACGGCGAAGGAGCCGTTCTGGGTAAGGGTGTAGGTGCCGGCGGATTTGCCGGGAAGGGAGGGCTCCCATTCCAGCGGCAACGGGAAGGCCGATTCGCATACCGGTTGGTCGAGGCGCACGCCCCAGTGCTCGACGAGGTAAGCGTTGATGCCGTCGTGGTCGTCGAGATTCCAGGCGCTGAGGTCGACCATGGTGTAGCCGGTGGCGAGCGGGAAGAACATCGTCACCTCGGTCGCCTTTCCCCGATTGGCGAACGTGAACGACGCGCGGACCTCGGTGGTTTCCGGGCCCAGTTCGGCCGCGACCGTCTCGGCCTCCATCGCGACGGAGGCGTTCTCGCCGTCCGCAAGGCCCAGGGGGCCGTTGTAGAAATGGAAGTCGCCGGAGTCGGCGAAGGCCGTCCCGGCCGCGAGGATTGTGCAAATTAACCCGGCTAGTATATATTTGACCCTCGACATGACCACCTCTCCGTGAGTAGACCCGCCCGCTAACCGGCGGGTTTAATACGCGAATTCGGCGTAAACGTTTTCCTCGCCCGTGTCGGGGTCCGCGGTGACCGTTTCGGCCTCCATCGCGACGTGGGCGTTCTCACCCTCTTTGAGTTCGAGAGGGCCGTTGTAAGATGCGATGCCGCCGTAGAATAATCCGTATAAAGCGCGTTTGAGACTCTGCACGGTGGTCCCCCGATATGAGTTAAACCCTCCCGCCGATGAGGCGGTGCAGGAAAGGCCGGTGCAGGTCGATGGCGTCGTAGGCGCAAGCCTCGTGGCAACAGTAACAGCGGATGCAGAATTTCTTCTCGATTAACGACTTCTCGCCGATGACGCCGATGGCGCCCACGGGGCACGCCTCCCGGCAGAGGCCGCAGCCGGTGCACTTGTCGGCCACGACGACCGGCTGGACGGAATAGCCGCTGCGGAATACGGTAGTGAGGACGCCCTGCAGGGGGCCGTAACCGGCGAAACCGACTTCATCTACCACCGTCGGCGGCCACTTCCAGTCGGCGGGGCGAAGGGTCTCGAGCGCCGGCCCCGTGACCGCGAGGTCCCCCGGTTTGTTGGGTTCGGCGCCCCGGCGGGCGGCGGCCCGGAGTACGGGGTGCCCCTCCGGCGGAAGGCCGGTCACGGCGCCGGCCGCGACGTCCAGCGTGAGGGGCGAGGGGGAGGCCAGAATCAGGCCCAGGTTCCGCGGCTCGCCGAGGCCCGGGCCGTTGCCCTCCATCGCGACGACGGCGTCCATGATGCTAATAACCGGTTTTACGAACTCGGCCAGGTCGAGGAGCATGTCGGCGAAGTGGTCCACTTTGCGCAGACGGGCGTGGTAGGCCGGCTTGTCGTAACCGGGCAGTACGCCGAAAAGGTTTTTCACCGCCCCGGTGATGACCGTAAAGGCGTGGGTTTTGAGCTTGCATAGGTTGATGACGGCGTCGGCCTCGAGGACGGGCGTAATGACGTCGAAGCGCCGGGCCACCGTACCTTCCTCGTAATGGACCGTCCGGAACGTCGTATCGTAGTTGAGCTCCAGGCCCACCTCGTCCGCGAGCGGAAGGTATCCGGCGCGGCGGTAGCACTTTTCGAGCGTGCGCCGGGAGTGGGGGAGGCCGGCGCCGGGGCTGTCGGCGAGGACGGGCGTCGCGCCGGCGGCGATGACGGCCCGGGCTACGGCCCGCACCACGGCGGGGTGGGTCGTAACGGCCTGTTCGGGGCGGGCGCCGCGAAGCAGGTTCACCTTCAAGACGACGCGCCGGGCGCCGGCGAGCAGGCTTTCGAAGCCGCCGAACGGCTTCGAGACGTCGTTTATCGCCACCGCCACGTCGAGTTCGTCGTAGGACGGAACGCGGGTTACGGCGACGCGGTTGTCAGAGATCACGGCCTTACCTCCTCGTCGAAACGGAGTTCCTCCAGGGACAAGCGGGGCTTGGGGGCGGGCGCTTCGGCCGGCCGGCCCAGCGTCATCAAACATACCAGCGCGTACTCTTCGGGCACGGCGAGGACGGCGCGGACCTTGTCCTCGTCGTAGTTGTTGATCCAACAGGTCCCGAGGCCCTCGGCGGTAGCCGCCAGCGTTGCGTACGCCGCGGCGATGGATACGTTGTAGCGGATGTACATGTCCCAGGTCCAGGTGCCCCTCGTCCGCGCGTCGGGCGCGCGGCCGTCCTCGTGGGCCAGGCGGCCGAGGAAGGCCAGGACGGCCGGCGCTTCGGCGAGGAAGGAGTTGTGGGGCGCGGCGGCGTCGGCCAGGCGTCGGCGGCGGGCCGCGTCGCGCACGACGACAAAGCGCCACGGCTGGCGGTTGTGGCCGGACGGGGCAAGCCGGCCCGCGTTCAGAATACGAACGAGCGCGTCTTCCGGGACCGGGTCGGGTTCGTATTTCCTTATGGAGCGACGTTCGACGATAGCGGTGAATAAGTCCATTTTCTGAACCTCCCCGGGTTCCCGGCATTATATGTATTACCGGGCGCCGTGTAAAGATCGGATAAAATTAAATATTTCCCTTGCATTTCAGGGAATGTTTACTTATAGTATCATATCAAATAAGACCCTACAAAGCTTACAGAGTCCGGCATAATAATAGGAGGTATTCGGATGAAGAAGGCAGTAATGGTAATGATCGGGTTGTCCCTGGCCGTATCCGGCGTAGCGTTCGCTACCGGAACGGAAGTGGAGGTAGGCGGTGAAGGGGCGAAAGGTAACGCGAACCCCTTCAATTCTTCCAAAGCCGCCATGCGGTACCAGACTATGTGGAAACAGGACGAGATCAATATAGGCGGTACCATCGCCAAGATCGAATTTAAATTCCACAGTTACATAGGGACGCCGCCGACCGCTTTCGACGGGTACAAAGTAATGCTCTGCCATTCCCGGCGTACCGAGTTATCGAACAACTACACGACGAACTACAACTTCAAAGAACCGACCGTCGTTTACGAAGGGGAATACGAAATCCCCGCCGGATTGGCTCAGGACGACTGGCTTACCGTGTGCAATACGAACGGCGCGTTTAACTACAATAACAATATGGGCGTAAATCTCCTAATCGAGATCGTCTGGACCTCGGCCGCGGGCGCCGACCGGAACCTGTGCTGGATCTCGACGGCGGGCCAGATGGGCCGCCTCCGGGCGTTTAACGCCGAAGCCGAGACCGGCACGCTCCTTGCCAACCAGGGCAACATCGCGCGGCTGACTTTCGGCAACCCGGCCGTCTCTCCGACCAGCCTCGGCCGCGTACGCGCGCTGTACCGCTAAAAACGGCACATACGGCAGGATAATTACTAAACGCCCCGTTCGCGGGGCGTTTTCCTTTACGGGGGGGGCGCGGGGGATTACAACGCCGTGAGGTCGAGGAACCAGTCCTCCCCGGCGTACTTCCCGAAATCGCGGTCCACGGCGGCGACGCTTTTTTTCGTGGGGTCGAGCTCGAGCGCCCGGGCCAGGTGTTCCCGGCACTCGGCCTCGTCGCCCACGGCCGCCCAGTAGCAGGCGAAGTTGTAATGGATCAGCGAGCGCTCTTCACCCGTGACGAGGGGCAGCGCCCTTTCGAAGGTCTCCCGCGCCTCATCCGTCCTGCCTACCTCCTGCAGAAGCGTGCCCTTGGTCGCGAGCGCGATGGCGTTCCCCGGTTCCCGGGCGAGGACGCGGTCCACGACTTCCATGGCCTCGTCCAGCCGGCCGAGCCGCCGCAAGGTGTGGCCGCGGGCGGCTTGCGCCCGGATGTAACCGGGGTCGGCCGCCAGCGCTTCGTCGATGGCGGCTAGGGCCTCCTCGAAGCGGCCCGTGCGGTGATAGCCGCGGGCGCGCTGGAAATGCGTTTCGGCCCGAAGGCGGTCCATTTCGTTGATTTCGGGGACGGCGTTTTCGTCGTTACTCGTCATTCGTCGTTCCTTCGTCCGCGGCGCCGGCGGCCCGCCGCCAGGCCGGGGCTTCCCACCAACGGTTCGCTTCGTAGGGGGTTTCCTCGGTCGCCCATCGCTCGAGTTCGTCGTTGAACGCGGCCCAGTCCTCGACGGCGGCGGCGAGTCGGGCCGGCGCGTCGGCGTGTTTGGCCGGGTCGGCCGCGAGGGCGGAGGCCAGGTTGCCGGTGACTATAACGCCGTCCTCGGCGAGCGCGGCAATGTCGCCGTATTCGTCGTCGCCGGTCTTGCCCTGGAAGGGGCCGGCCTCGGCCGCGAGTTTCGTGTAGTCGTGCGCCATCTCGCCCACCGTGGCCTGGAGTTCCTCGTGGGTGGTGTCGTCGGGCGTGTTGGCCGCCAGATAGCCGTTGATATCCGCCGTTATCGTGAACATGTCGACGCGATAGGCGGACGCGGGTTTTACCGTCGACGACTTGGAAGGCCGGGAACATCCGGCGGCGAGCGTTAATAAAACAACCGCTCCCCACGTCGCGGCGACGCCAAGGGAGCGCTGACAGGGGACCTTATAACCCGTATACGTAAGCATAAAATAATCATAACTTAACGCTCGCGAGGGCCGCAACAAAAAACCGTTCGGCCGGCGTGGCGCTTGTCTTTGGGGCCGATTTCTGGTAGAATTTCAAATCGTTTTTGTATCGTGGCAGCGAAAGCGTTAATAACGGGAGCGAATGGTTTCATCGGCAGTCACCTCGCCGCGGCCTTGCCCGCGCGCGGGGATGAGGTCCGTTGTCTATTGCGCCCTTCGAGCAATCGCCGGTGGTTGGACGGCCTGGCGTACGAGGATATCCCGGGGGCGCTCGACGACGCCGATTGCCTGACGCGGGCCGTGGCGGACGTCGACGTGGTTTACCACTGCGCCGGGGCCACCAAGGCCCGCCGGCCCGAGGACCTGTACGACGTCAACGCCGGGGGGACCGCCCGGCTGGCGGACGCGTGTCTCGGCCGCGAGACGCCGCCCCTTCTCGTTTACGTATCCAGCCAGGCGGCGGCCGGCCCGGCCGGGGACGCGGGACCCCGTTGCGAGGACGACGGTTGCGCG
The DNA here is from genome assembly GCA_050117845.1 of Candidatus Zixiibacteriota bacterium. Classification (GTDB taxonomy): domain Bacteria; phylum RBG-13-66-14; class B26-G2; order WVWN01; family WVWN01; genus WVWN01. Next base: position 14,018 of record JASFLY010000038.1, on the reverse strand, counting down.
CCCGTGAGCGACTACGGCCGGAGCAAGCTTTTGGGGGAGGACGCCCTGCGTGAACGGCGCGACGCGTTGCCGTACGTTGTCCTGCGGCCCTGCGCCATTTACGGCCCCCGCGATACGGAGATGTTCCTCTTTTTCAAGTTTATAAAACGGGGGATCGAACCGGCGTTGGGGTGGGAAGGTCGCTACGTTAGCCTTTGTTACGTGGACGATTTAATTGATGCTATGCTCCTGGCCGGCGAGGGCGGGAACGACCTTCGAGGCCGGACGTATTTTATAGCTCACGACGAAGCCTGGGACTGGTCGGGCATCGCGAAAGAGGCCGCCGCCGCGTTCGGCGTGAAGACGCGCCGGGTGCGGGTTCCGAAGGCGGTTCTGTTCGGCGCGGCCACGCTGGCCGAACTGGGCGCGACGCTGACCGGCAGGGTCGCCACGCTCAACCGGGCCAAGGCCCGGGAGATGTGGCAGCGGTCCTGGCTGTGCGACGTGGGCAAAGCCAAACGAGAACTCGGTTTCACCCCTCGGGTCGGATTCGCCGAGGGCGCGAAACTGGTTGCGACATGGTACCGCGAACAAGGATGGTTATGAGCCATGCCGACGGAAAGCTTCTTTAAAAGGCCCGACCTGTTCGATAAATGTGAAAAATACACGGCGGCCCGCGCCGCCATCGCCGCCGGCGTTTACCCCTATTTCCACGTCATAGAGTCCGGCCAGGACCCCGAGGTCATTTGCGAGGGCAAGAAGATGATAATGGTGGGGTCCAATAATTACCTGGGCCTGACCTCCCACCCCAAACTGAAAGAGGCGGCCATCGAGGCGACGAAGGAGTTCGGCGTCGGCTGCGTCGGGTCGCGTTTCCTCAACGGCACGCTTTCGCTCCATATCGAGCTCGAGGAACGGCTGGCGAAGTTTTGCCGGAAGGAAGCGGCGCTCGTCTTCTCCACCGGCATGCAGACGAACTTGGGCGCCATTTCGGCGCTTGTCGGCAAGCGCGACGTGGTCATAACCGACAAGTACGACCACGGCTCCATCATCGACGGCTGCCGCCTGAGCTACGGCCGGATGAAGCGCTTCCGCCACAACGACATGCACGACCTCGAGCGCGTCCTCAAGTCCCACACCACCGACGAGGGCGGCGCGCTCATCGTCGTGGACGGCGTCTTCAGCATGGAGGGCGACATCTGCGACCTGCCGTCCATCGTCCGGCTGGCGCGCGAACACGGCGCCCGTGTCCTCGTGGACGACGCCCACGGCATCGGGGCCCTGGGGCCGCGGGGCGCCGGCGTCGCGGACTACTTCGACCTCGAGGACGAGGTGGACATCATCGTCGGGACCTTCAGCAAGTCGTTCGCCTGCGTCGGCGGTTTCGCCGCGGCCTCCGAGGAGGTGTGCCACTACCTCAAGCACTTCGCCCGTTCGATGATCTTCTCGGCGAGCCTCCCGCCCGCCAACGTGGCCTCGGTCATCGCGGCGCTCGACATCATAGAATCCGAACCGGAGCGGCGCGAGCGGCTGGCCGAGGTCAGCGAGAAAATGCGGGACGGCCTGCGGGCCCTCGGCTACGACACCGGCGAGAGCACGACGCCCATCATACCCGTCATCGTCGGCGACGACCTCACGGCCCGGGCGCTGTGGCGCAACCTCTACGACCGGGGGATATTCACCACGCCGGTGATGACGCCCGCCGTCCCGGAGAACCGGGCGCTCATCCGCGTGAGCTGCATGGCGACGTTGAGCGACGACCACGTCCAGCGGGTCCTGGACGCCTTCGCGGCGGCCGGCAAGGAGATGGGCCTTCTGGGAGGCCACGCGTGATAGAAGTCGCAGAACTGAGCCCCGGGCGCGACTTCACGGCCTTTCTGGAATTCCCCTACGAACTCTACCGGGACGACCCGTTATGGGTGCCGCCGCTCCGCCGCGACGTCAAGGCCCTGTTCAGCGACAAAAACCCGTTCTGGCACCACGCGGAACGGGCTCTTTTTTTGGCGCGGCGGGAAGGGCGCGTGGTGGGCCGCGTGGCGGCCATCAAGGACGAAGAATACGTCAAGTTCGCCGGCGAGGCCGTGGGATACTTCGGCTTCTTCGAATGCGTCGACGACGAGGAGGTCGCCGGGGCGCTCTGGGACGCGGCGACGGCCTGGCTTCGGGACCGGGGCCTTACGAAGGTCATCGGCCCCATGAACCCGTCCACCAACGACGAGTGCGCGTTCCTGGCGGAAGGGCACGACCGGCCGCCTTACCTCATGATGTCGCACACCCCGCCGTACTACATCCGCCTCGCGGACGCGTACGGCTTCCGGCCGGCGCGGGACCTCTTCGCCTACCTGACGCAAATTAACCGCGACAGCCAGAAGCGGCTGGAGCGGGTGGCCGCCCGGGCCCGGGAGCGCAACCCCGGCATCACGGTCCGGCACGCCGACCTGCGCGACTTCGCCAGCGAGGTCCAGCTTATCCGGCAGATATACGCCCGGGCGTGGGACGACAACTGGGGCTTCGTGCCGCCGACCTACGAGGAGTTCGAGCACATCGCCGTGAGCCTGAAGTCGCTGGTGGTCCCGGAGCTGGTCCCTATAGCCTTCATGGACGGCGACCCGGCGGGCTTCATCATGACGGTGCCGAACTACAACGAGGTCCTTATCAAGATGGGCGGCCGGCTGGGGCCGGTGAGCCTCTTCAAGTTCCTGACGGGCAAGCGGAAGATCCGGGGGATGCGGCTGATGCTCTTCGGGATATGCCCGGAGTACCGCAAACGGGGCATCGACGCCGTGCTCATCGGGAAGCACCTGCGCGACGCGCTGGACCTCGGCTATACCGAATGCGAGATGTCCTGGATCCTGGAGGAGAACGACCTCACGCAGGCGGCCGCGAAGATGATGGGCGGGTGGCCCTACAAAAGGTACCGGATTTACGAGAAGGAACTGTAACGGGGGCGCTTCGCCCGGCGCGTGACGATTACGTCGCTGGGTAGCGCGTGGCGGTCCAGGCCGCGCCGTTTCATATCGATGAAGAATATCGTGGCCGCACCTGAAGGTACGGCCCTACTTTTGGAAAGAAAACGGCGGCCCCGAGGCCGCCATTTTGATTTAAAGTAGTATTTTATTTGCTAATGCTGTATCCCGCACCGAGTTTTAATTTCTTCCAGGCTTACCAAGTCTCCGCGGAGGTGTTGTTCGCGGGCTTCGGTCAAGGCGGCTATAGATTCCGGGTCGTTAGCAATGAGCCAGTTTTCTATATCCTCCAGAGAAGCGGCGCTTGCCCAGACGTCCACCGGAATCTCGATAACGTTTTTACTTTTTGGTCCCATTTTATTACCCGCTAATATTATAACCCGTCGAGTTCCCGATGGCAATGAAAAGCGGCCCCGAGGCCGCTTTCTAATATACACATATAATTTTAGTTCTACAGCACCAGGGCCTCGTAGACCAGCTCCACGACGGCCTTTATTTCCACTCCCAGCTTATATTTCTTATTCAACTCCAACAACTGGTCGGCGCAGTTGTGGCAGGGGGCCGCGACTATTTTGGCCCCCGTGGCCCGGATCTGCTCGGCCTTGATGCGGCCGGACTCGACGCGACGGTCGCCGTACTCGGTCATGGAGAGCATCCCGCCGCCGCCGCCGCAGCAGAAGTTCTGCTCGCGGTTGGGCGTCATCTCGACGAAGTCGCTGACGGCCCGGCGGAGGATCTCCCGCTGGGGTTCGACGATGCCGCCCCAGCGCACGAGGTTGCACGGGTCGTGCAGCGTAACGCGGTCCGGGTTCTTGGCCGGGTCCACCACGATGCGGCCGGCGTCCAGGTACTCCAGCATGAGCTGGAGGATGCTGCGCATGGGCCGGACGTACTGCTTGCCCATCCAGTTCGGCCCCTCCCAGCGGAAGGAGCGGAAGCCGTGGCCGCACTCCGAGAGGATTATCTCCTCGACGCCCAGCCGCTCGGCCTCCTCGATGGCCTGTCTGGTGATGCGGGCGGCGGCCGGGTCGTCGCCGGAGTACAGGCCGTAGTTGGTGACGTCGAAGAACTTGCTGGAGGTGGTCCAACTCTCGCCGGCGGCGTGGAAGACGCCGGCGGCGGCCGAGAGCGAGAGCGGGAAGAACTTCACTTCCCGGGGGTTGACGAGGTACATGACGCGGCTGCCGTGCTCGTCGACGCGGATGCGGGCGGCCTCGTCGCCCATCTCGAGGCCCAGGTCCTCGGAGAGCCAGTCGGCGGTGCTGCGGAGTTCGTCGGACGTGACGGCCATCTGGTTGCCGGTGTTAATCTGGTTGTCGACTACGGCCTGGAGGCTGGGCGGCACCTTCCCGGCGGCGGCCAGGAGGTTGCGGCCCACGCGGATGACGGAGCCGACGTCGGTGCCAACGGAGCAGTTGATGCCGCAGCGGCCGCAGGCGGTGCAGCGACCGTAAACGACTTCCACGAGGTCCTCCATGGTCTCGGCCGTCAGGGGGCGGGCGCCCACGAGGAACGGCGCCACCTTGCCGACGAGGGTGTGGTAGCGGCGGAAGTGGCTCATGACCCGGCCGGCCTTGGCGCCCGGCAGGTTCTCCGGGACGGGGTCGGTTTTATATATGTGGCAGGTCTCGCCGCAGAGGCCGCACTTCACGCAGGAGTGCATGTGATAGGCGGCGAGGCCGCGGGCGGCCCGGCGGAGTTCGGCCCGGGCGGCCCGGACGGCTTCCCGGTCGTCCGCGACCGGGGGCGGCGCGGAGGGGGGACTGCCGTTGTCGTCGGTTTTGACCATGGTCTTTTATCCCCGTGCGCCGCGGCCGGCGGGATAGGTCCCGCGGTAGCCGAGGCGCCGGCCGTAGTCGAGGCGGGCGATGAAGAAGAAGAGCGCGTGGCGGAGCTTGCCCACCGGGAGGTAGAAGAGGAGCGCGGCGCCGTAGAACAGAAGCAGCGTCGAGGACGCGACGCCGAACTCGTGGAGCGCGGCGACGATTATGAGGCCGGCGGTGGCGAGCACCGCCAGGTAGTCGTCGAGGCAGCTCATTTTCCGGAGGTTGGGGGCCAGGACGCGCCGGCCGAAGAGATAGAGCGAGGCCGCGAGGGCGACGCCCCAGACGACGCCGGCGGCCGCGGGAAATACCGGCGGCGCGGCGGGCCGCGCCAGCACGTACAGGACCTTGGCCAGGGCCGTAAGGGTGCCGACGTGCATGAGGACCCCCACCATAAATTTAGCCGGGTGGAGGCGGACGGTCTCCTTGTGGGCGGGCGACATGGCCGCGGTGAAGTTGTAGACGACGCCGCGGGCGGGACTGCCGGCGCGGACGCCGTAGTCGCGGCGGCCTCCGCCCCAGGCCAGGACGAGTTGGACCGCTAAAGCGACCGCGGCCCAGAGGAAACCGGCCGCGGCGATAATCCGAGCGATGGTTAGCATAGGCCCGTACTCCCGGGCGGCGCTAAACGCAGCCGTCGGGTTTCGGCAAGCCGGCGACGCGGCAGGCTCCCCGCGCCGGCCCGGCGGTGAACAGCTTGTATATCTGGCGAACGCTGACCCCGGCCTCCTGGCAGATGAGGCGCACGGCGGGCGCGAGGTCGTGTTCCTTCCAGTATTCGCGGATGAAGTTCACTATCTTCCAGTGTTCCTCGGACATCTCGTCGATGCCCTCTTCGGCGGCGATGGCCGCGGCGACCTCGTCGTTCCAGAGGTCCGGCTCCACCATGAAGCCGTCGTTGTCGAACTCTAACGATTTATCTCCAACCTGCATTCTTTATCTCCTGGTTCAAATTCGGTCCCGGCGAGACGTTTACGCCGGCCGGTCGGCCGCGATTTCGGCCACGGCCCGGACCGCTTTCTCTATATGTTCGGGGGTGTTGAACGGCCCGGCGGAGAAGCGGACGGTGCCGCGGGGCGTCGAGCCGTGATGTTCGTGAATGAGCGGGGCGCAGTGGAGGCCGGTGCGCGTCTGGATGCCGTACTCCACGTCGAGGATGGTGCCGACGTCGCCGGCGTCGTAGTTGGCCACGGTCACCGAGAGGGTGGCGACGCGGTTCTCGAGGCTCCGCGTCCCCCATATCTTTACGCCCTTGATTTCGGCCAGGCCGGCCTGGAGCGACTCGAGCAGGCCTATCTCGTGGGAGTAGATTTCATCCAGGCCCTTTTCCAGGACCCAATCGAGGCCCGCGGAGAGGCCCGCGATGCCGGCCAGGTTCTGCGTCCCGGCCTCGAGGCGGTAGGGATATTCCTCCAGGTGATACGGCACGGCGCTGCGCACGCCGGTCCCGCCGTAAATCGTGCCCCGTATCTCGGCGCCTTCGGCCACGCAAATGCCGCCCGTCCCGGTGGGGCCGAAGATGCCCTTGTGCCCCGTGAAGGATAGGAAGCTTATGTTGCACTCCTGCATGTCGATGGGGAGCACGCCCGCGGTCTGGGCCGTATCCACGGCGAACGGCACGCCCTCCTCGCGGCAGACCTTGCCGATAGCCACCAGGTCCTGCAAGACGCCGGTTACGTTCGAGCCGTGATTGACTATTACGGCGGTAGTGTTTTTCTTTATCGCCTTGCGAATTTCCTCCGGGTCGAGGTACCCCTCGTCGTCCGGCACGACGTACGTGGCCTCGGCCCCGCCGTCGCGGACCTTATGGTTGACCGGCCGGATGACCGAGTTGTGCTCGAGCATGGTGGTGACGACGTGGTCGCCGGGGCCCACGAGGCCGTCGACGATAAGGTTGAGGCTCATCGTGGCGTTCATGGTGAAGACCAGGCGGTTGGGGTCCTTCTCGCCGCCGGCCGCGTAAAGGCTTTTATTGAAGAACTCGGAGAACTTCTTCCGGGTCCCGTGTATCATGTGTTCGGCGTTGAGGGCCAGGTCGCACCCGGTGCGGCCGGGATTGACGCCGTTGGCGCGGTAAAAATCTCGTACGGTATCGTGGACTATATCCGGCTTGGGAAACGAAGTCGCGGCGTTGTCCAGGTAAACTATTTCGGTCATAGTATAACCTTCGGTTAAAGTTTAGATTTTTATGGGTTTGAAACGCGGGGCTACCGGCAAGGGCGGCCGTGCCGCAATCGGGTCAACGCTCCACCTTCACGTCGTCCCAGAGGAGGATGGTGATGTCCTTAAAAATCGTCGCGAATTCCGAGGTAATTTCCTCGAACATGTCGCGGTCGCTGATGATGAGATACCGAGCTTCGCATTTTGTGCAGAGGTGGAGGTAGAGTAGGGCGCCCATTACGCGGTACAAACTGCCGTAGGCTTTCTGGCCCGGCCGCGACTTGAGATGCAAGCACGACGTTTGGATGGAGCCTACGACCGAATTGTCGTCCGAGACGAGATCGAAAGAGCGAGTTATGGGCGTCCCGTCTTCCTTGGTGCCGATTTCCATTTCTCCCGGCGCCAAAGGCTTGCCGACGTATTCGGCGAATTCGCGTGTGATCTGTTCGTCGAGCGAGGGTTTCATCTCTCCAGAGAAGGATGTTAACTTGAATGGTATGCCTTGTCAACGAAAAAGGGCCGCCGGCGCGGCCCTAACGTCCGATCCCGAACGTTGTCGGTTCGGTTTGATTATCCTATTAAAACGGTCCTGGCGGGTCCCCGGCGAGTCGCCGATTACTGCTTAAAGGCCACCAGATCGAGGAACCAGTCCTCGGTGCGGAACGGCTTGAAGTCGACGTCGGTCGCGGCCAGGACGTTGAGCTGGGGGTCGAGTTCTATCGCCCGGGAGAGATATTCCCGGCACCGGCCCTTATCGCCCAACGACGCCCAGTAGCACGCGAAGTTGTAGAGGTTGACCGGGATGTCCGGCCCGATTTCCACCGACCTCTCGAAGGCGGTGCGGGCTTCGGCCAGGAGGCCCATGGCGTGATAGCACACGGCCTGGGCGTTGAAGGCGTGGGGGCTGTCGACCTCGATGCCGAAGATGTCGTGGGCCGCCGCCAGCGCGTCGTCGTACTTGCCCAGACGAGTCAACGCCAGGCTCTTCCCGGTTCGGGCGCGTATATCCAGCGGGTCGTTTTCGATGGCTTCCTCGAAAGCCGACAGCGCTTGCGTATACCGCCCCGAACGCAGAAACTCCCGCCCGAAGTTAACGTACGCCTTCGTGCGTAGAGTCTTCAACCTCTCGTCGGTTGTTACGGGGTTCTTCTCTACCTGTGGTGACATACTCATCCTCCGCCTGTCAAGGCCGAGGCGGTCCAGCGCCCCGGGATAGACCCGGGGTTTTTCAGAATGTAGGGAAATAACAAACTGAACATACTTGCCGCCCCGTCATACCCTCCAAACAACAACCCCAAAACCGATACCAAGTAAAACTATAAATCCATCCGTTGACAGAATAGCAGAAAACGGGTTGCGAGTCAACTAAAAAGGGGCCCGAAGGCCCCTTTTGTAGTAGTTATTATTCCGGTTTTTGGTACTGGATCAGGCCGATTTCCAGCTGGCCGTCCTCGATGATAAAACCGTCGGCCGGGTCGTAGGTCCACGTGAACGTGGCCTCATAGTTCTTCGTATCGACCGTTACCTTGGCGCCGTATTCGGAGAGGTCGAGGTACTTGGGCGTCTGGATGCCTTCCTCGACTTTACCCTTGAGGCCCGAGTCGTCGATGACCGAACCCCAGAAGCCGGGGCTGTTGGCGACCGGAATGAAGTAATCGGGTTTGATGGTCCCGAGTTTGACGCGGTTGGCCACGTGGCCCACGAAGACGACGCGGACCGTAATGGTGGATTTCCCTTCGGGGTAGAAATTGCGGAGCTGGGCCAGGCCCACGCAGTTGGCCTCGACGGCGCATTCCTTGACCGTCTCGCCCCACGTGAAATATAATTTGTCTTCGGCCTTGGGCATGTGCTCCGGGTCGAGCCAACGGATCTCGACGTTCTTCTTGCCCATCTCGAGTTCCGAGCATTTGAGGACGAGGAGCGGATCGCCGGCGTCGTCGTTCACGATGCCTTCGAAGGGCTGGCCGTCGCCCGGGCCGGAAATCTTCGTTTTAATTATCTTATTGGTGTTATCGCCGGCCAATGCCGTCGTGGCCAACGCGAGGCCGAGTACGGCTATCGTTACCCATTTCATCTGTGTAGCCTCCTACGAAAAAGGATTGGATTATTGCTGTTACCAACGGACCGCGCGCCATCATATCATAAGGCCGCGGCAGCGTCAAAGGGCTATCGTAACACCCGTGGATTCCGGAGTCGTGGGGGCCGGTTTTCTTATTTTTACGTGAAGGCGGCCTTCGGGTTCCGTACGAAGAAAGGGCCGAGCCGGGCCGCGTCTCCGTGGGTATTAGAATCGTATCATATCCGGAGGGTTTAATCACCCGTAACGGCGCGCCGGCCCCCTCCTTAAATATGGCGCCCCGCGCGGAAACGTGTTAAAATATGATTTCGCGTAATATGTATAATAACGAAGCTAAACGCTACTCAAAGGCGGTTAAAATGCGCAGATTCGTTCTATGGTTATCTATCGGCGTTCTGGCCGGGACGGCGCTCACGGCCTCGGCCGAGTACGACCTCGAGAAGATTCGTGAAGACAACACCCAGCTTATACGGGAATGGTGTCAGGCCGGGTGGGACAACTCGGTCTACGGCAAGGAAGTGGACATCGCCGGCCTGCTGGAGAAATATTCCTACCTCTCCAACGACCCGGAACTCGTGGCCTTCCTGAAACAGAAGCGCGACGCGGCCACGGACCCCACCGAGCGTCGGGTCCTCCATTACCTGTATCGCGACCTCGCGACGACATACGAGGCCGAGAAGGTCATGCCGCTGGAAGACGAGATGGAGAACCACATGGCCGCCGATCACATCTGGGTGAACGGCTTCGACGAGGCCATCCCCATCCGCAACATCTACTTCGTCTCCCGCGAGACCGACGACCCGGACCTCTATATGAATTTGTACTTCGCCCGCTATAGCTACGATATCAACGTAATGAATCCCTTGCGCCGGGAACGGCTCCGCACGCACCACGAGTCCACCCGGGCCTCGGGCTACGAGAGCTACGCCGACTTCTACTACCAGATGCTCGGCTACGAGCCGGGCGTTCCGGCGGCCCAGGCGCGGAAGTTCCGCGACGCTACGTTCCCGATGTACAAGGGACTCGTGACCGCCCGCTGCCGGGAACTCTACGGGAAAGACCCGGGCGATACGCCGCCCTGGGAATCGAAGAACGTTTACTGGGGCAAGGACTTCGACTCGTACTTTCCCAAGGAGACCTTCCTGGAGTTCACGTACGACTTTTACGCGGGCGTGGGGATGGACGTCCGCGAGTTGGACAACGTTACGGTGGACGACGAGGACCGGCCGGAGAAGGAGCCGCGGGCGGCGTGCTGGGGCTTCGACGCGCCGCACGACATCCGCGTCAACCTGAAGCCGACGGGCGGCGTGGACGACTACCGTGCCGCGTTCCACGAGTTCGGCCACGCGGTCCACGCCGCGTACACCGATCCGGAACTCCCGTACGAATTCCGGATGCTCGGCTCCAACGAACTGACCGAGACCTACGCCATATTCTTCGAGAGCATGTTCAACGACCGCACCTTCCTTTTGGAGGAGCTCGACATGCCGGAGGACGCGGTCGACGAGTACCTCGCGTACACGCTCATAGTCGACATGGCCCTGGCGCGGAGCACGGCCTTCGAGGTCTTCTACGACGAGGCCATACACTCGGGCGAGGTGGAGGACCCGCTCGCGTACTACGAGGCCGAGGGGGACAAACAGCGCCTCTTCCCCAAATACGAAGCCCGAATTGAGGGGAACTACCTCATCGTCGACGAGGGCTTCTACGCGCTCTATTATATGGCGGCCTACTACGGCATGGCCCAGCTGCGGGCCGAGGTACGGGAGCGCTTCGGCGAGCGGTGGTACAAGGACCCGGCGGCCGGGGAGTTCTTCCGGGACCTCTTCTCGCGCGGCGACAGCTGGACGCTCGGCGAGATGCTGCAGTACATCGGATACGAGGAGGGCCTGAACCCGGATTACCTCATCGCGGATTACCAGGCCCGCTACGACGAGTTGCGGTAGGGGCGTACTGCTGTACGCCCGTATATTTTAATTATTAATAAAAACGCCCCCTCGGGAGAGGGGGTTTTAGCTTTACGCCAAGAGGCTTATCTATATTCGCATCTACCGTATTTACTTAATAAACTACGGGCATTAGTTTCGTTATATATTTTCACCTTACAATCGGCCTTACAACTCGGCCTCGTACAACGTCTTTTCACCGGTTGCGTAAGCCGTTTTCTACCTAGGTCGTGTTTCAATGCCCCGTCCCTCGTGCTAACTAACCTTATTCCCTTAAGTCTGACAATAGCGATGATATCGGGATCGTCTGAATTACATTCGAACATTTTCTTTTCTAAGCGAATATCTGTCGAAGGGATATCTACAATTTTACCAGCGCGGTCCAATTCGGTTAAGTATTCCCTATATTTCCGATGCCGTAGTATTTGGGTTTTTAATATACCCCCGTAAGCTAATTTCGCGTATTTTTTCTCGAACAACCAATCTCTTAATGAAACGAATGAAGGTTGGTCGCCGAAAACTTCATGAACCACGTCGTTATCTACTATAACCGCCATTTATTTCCTCAATAAATCGTGAGCTTCTCTCAGGAAAAAATCCCTATACGAAGCGGGTTGACGGACAAAGGTTCCTTTTTCGTTTAACCGTAACCGGTTAACTGCCGCTGAGTCGTCTTTTAAATCGAGGAATAATACCGAAACGTCATCGGGTTTGATATTCCCTTTTGATATTTCGATTCGTATCCGGTCAACGATGAAATCGCTATGTGTTTCTATTACGAAAGCCTTATCCCTGTCCCCGGCTATAACCGCTAATAACGTACCGATAGCTGCCTGGGCTTCTGGGTGAAGGTGGACTTCAGGTTGTTGGAGGGTCATTATTGCGCCGTCAGGGCATTGAAGGGCTTCTACGATTACGGGGAGGACTTGGGATACGCCGTAACCTACATCTACGATATTTCGACCCGGCCCGTTTATACTTACCATTAATTCGAATCTATTTCCTTTTGGGCTGCCTAATTGTTTAACGTCTAATAATGTATACAGACCGCTCGTTTTGCCGAACTCATTGAGGGCGTTTATTAAGAGCGTCTTTTTGGTCCGGGAGTCAGCCTCGATCAAAAACGGAATATGGGTTCCCTCAGAAGTTACCTTCTTTTTATATGTTTCGTATGTCCGTTCTGGTTTACTCCGGATAGGCGCAACGTTTAACGTGCCCGAAGCGAGTTGCGGGAATTCGAACGGGAAACCGAAAACCGGCAGATTATCTTTTATTTTGTTGATTGTCTGTATTTCTTTTTCGCTTTTTTCTCGTTTAATATCTTCCAGGCTACCGGTTATAATGGGATATAATAACGCATCAGGCGTCATCATATTAAAAGTCTCGATGGGCACATCGAAAGTATGGGAGAATCTCTTTAATTTGCGCTTTTCGGGATTCGCTATGTTGTTCCAAGCTAATTTGTCGTAAATATTCGTACCATCCTTGCTAAAATGAAATTCTACAGTAAATTTATCAGCAGAATTCCTTCGGATAGCCATCCTCATTATTTTTGCTTTCAGTATTGCTTTATTTAAAATAGGGCCTAATTCTCTTTTATGCTTCTTATATTCGGCTAAATATATAAATTCCGTCTCCTCATAAACCCCTAAAACGCCTAAATTAATATAGTTTTTCTTACCCCCTTTACCGTCGAAGTTTGTAACAATATTATCGAATGACCCTAAATTGAACGGTCCTACGTTAAAATCGGGCCTAAAGAGTAGAGGTTTACCTGCGGACAAAGCGGCTAAAGTTGCGAGTAACGTAGTTTTCCCCGTACTATTTTTACCTACTAGTAAAGTTATCGGTTTGATCTCGATTATTTCGCGGCGAGCGAAACACCGTACGTTTTCTATTAATAATTCATTGATTATCATATTAACGTCTCCTCGCTTTCATATTAGTATCCTAATTTACTTGTGTCAAGTTAAAAGCCCCCTCGTGAGAGGGGGCGTTTTATATAACGGCGACGTGCCGGGTTACCGTTAAAACGAGTCCATGTAATCCTCGTAAGCGTCGTCCGATATCATGGCCCGAATTTCGTCGACGAGGTCGCACCATTCGTCGTCGATTTCGTCGCTGAGTTCGTTCAGCCGGTCCACCTTCGCGTCGCGCAAGGCCTCGTATTCCGCCATCGTATGGTAGTCGCTGCAGTAATAACAATATTCGCTATTGGAACCGTTGTCGATTTCGTGGGTGGCTTTTAACCACGCGTAGATAGCCGACGCCTCCGTTTGCCGGGGGTCGAATTCGTTATCCTGGTAATCTTCGTTCATGTCTTCCATTTCGTCGAGGGTGGCCTGGCTCGTGCCGTAGCCGCCGTCGTCGAGGAACAGGCCGAAGCATTCGTATCCCGCGATCATCCCGATTTTTTCGCCCTCGGGTACAGCGACGGGTCCCGTATGGTCTTCCCGGCACGCGTTGCGTAGCACGGTCCCGTTCGCGTACGCGCTCGACACGGCGAGGAATAGAATACCTATAACCAATACCCTACGCATAGATCCTCCTTCGTTAAAAAATGCCGACACCCCAACCGTTCTTGATACGGTATAATAAGTCGCAATTCTACAATGTCAATAACAATTGAGTGCGTATTGCTATATATAGACGTTATTGGCCGGATTTGCTTATCGTTAGACGCCTATTAATATAGCGCTTGGGATTATTCTCCTCCCGTGTGGTGGGGGCGTAGGGCCTTGCGCTTCCACATTCTCGGGGATTATTTTCCGAAATCATAAGGGTTTGGGATTGGCCGGCGCGCGGGCCGGGGGCGTCGGTAGGGGCGCAAGGCCTTACGCCCCTACAAAATGCCGGTTTAGCCCTATCTCGGAATTATTTTCCTAAATCATGTGGGTCACGGGGCGGGCCGCCGGCCGGCCGTACGGAATATCAATAACCCCCCCCTTCCGGGGGGCATTATTTTCCTAAATCATAAGGGTTTGGGATTGGCCGGCGCGCGGGCCGGGGGCGTCGGTAGGGGCGCAAGGCCTTACGCCCCTACAAAATGCCGGTTTAGCCCTATCTC
>JASFLY010000037.1:0-22964 GCA_050117845.1 Candidatus Zixiibacteriota bacterium | reverse complement strand
GGCCGGAACTATCCGTTCGTGTCCCTCGCGTACGGCTTCTCGGGTATACTGGGGCCGGCGTTCGGCGGCGTCCTTTTCGACGCCGCCGGGAGCTATACCCTCCCGCTGGTGCTCGCGGCGGCGCTCGCGGCCGTGGGCTCGCTCGTCCTCGTTACCTTGGGCCGGAAGGTCAAGGTCGTTTAACCTCGCCCGCGCCGGGACGCGGACATAGGCCGAACGGAAAGGGGGAAAGGGCCTTTGAAAGAAGAGAATATTAAATGGTTACTCGAGGGCGAGCCTTGGGTCCGCTACCGAACGCTGGTCGACCTGCTGGACACAGCGGAAGGTGACGAGGAAGTCCGGGCGGCGAAACGCGCGGTGGCCGAACACGAACTCGTCCGGGCCGTTTTGGAACGGCAGGCCCCCGGCGGCTGGTGGGACGACGACAAAAACATGTATCGATATGCCGGAGCCCGAACGCTATGGCGCGTTCGGGTCCTGGGGGATTTCGGATTCCGGGCCGGCGCCCCGGCGATAAGCAAGGGTTGCGAGTTCATAGCGTCCTTCCAATCGCCGGCCGGCGGATTCAAATGCGGCACCGCGGAGAAATACCTGATGGACTGCGCCACCGGCATGGCTCTCGAAACCCTTATGAAGGTCGGGTTCTCCGGGAAGCCAGTGATCGAGGCGGGATACGATTGGCTTTTGTCCCGGCAGCGCCTCGACGGCGGCTGGATACACTCCGCCCGGGCTCAAGTAGGCAAATCCCACGAGAAGGACGACAGCTGCCCGTGGGCCACGCTGAACGTGGCCGGCGCTTTGGCGGAACACCCCCGCTTGCGAAAGGGCGACGTATCGACGAGAGCGGTGGAATTCCTTTTGGGTTGTTGGGAGAGAAAAGGCCGGACCAAAGGGTTCGGGATAGGTACGGAGTGGCGGAAGTTGGTATATCCGTTCACCGGATATCGGCTTTTAAAGTTCGCGGATTGTATTTCGCGATTCGACATCGTCCGGAAGGACGCCCGGACGGCCGAGATATACGACTTACTTATTTCCAGGCAGGACGAGAAAGGCCGGTTCCGGGCGGACTCGATTCACGAAGCGTGGGCGGGATTCGATTATTCCCAGAAGGAAAACCCTTCCCGCTGGATTAGCTTCCTCGTATATAGGATTGGGAAACGGCTCGGCCGGGATTAATACGTGAATGCCGCTAGTCGCCGTGTACCTCTCGCAGGCTCCGGACCGCGGGTTGTCTTTCGTAGGGGCGTGCCCTTCAGGTGCGCCCCATCAAACAGTGCCGCCGGATGTTACCATCCGACGGCTTCCCCAGACAAGAATGTCTGGGCCACGAATTAAAGGAAACATCTGCCGCCACATTATTAGTCGCCGTGCACTTCTTGCAAACTCTGGACTGTGGGGACTTCGGCCCGTAAAACTCGCGCCGCTTCCACCGTCGCCCGGGCGGCCGAGAGCGTCGTCACCACGAGTATGCCCCGCGCCCGCGCCGCCCGTCGCACCGTCACGTCGTCGTAGAACGACTCCCGTCCCATCGGCGTATTTATAATCAAATCTATCTCGCCGCTGACCACCTTATCCGCGACGTTGGGCCGCCCCTCGTTTACCTTGAATACCGGCTCGACGTCGAGGCCCTCCCGCGCCAGCCGCGCCGCGGTCCCTCGCGTCGCGACGAGCTTGAAGCCGAGTTCGGCCAGGTCGCGTGCGATGGGGATGACGGTCTCCTTGTCGTTGTCGTTGACGGAGACGAAGGCCGTGCCCCGGAGCGGGACGTGATACCCGGAGGCGAGCTGGGCCTTGCCGAAGGCTAGGCCGAAGGTGGGCGCGCCCGCCATCACCTCGCCGGTGGATTTCATCTCGGGACCAAGGACCGTGTCCACCCCCGGGAAGCGGTCGAACGGGAAGACGCACTCCTTGACGAAGTGGCCGCGGGTCCGGCCCTCGCCCGAGAGGCCCTGGTCGGCGAGCGTCCGCCCCGCCATCACGCGGGCGGCCACCTTGGCGAGCGGCACGCCCGTGGCCTTGGAGACGAAGGGCACGGTGCGCGACGCCCGCGGGTTGACCTCCAGCACATATACTATGTCGCCCTTGATAGCGAACTGGATGTTGACCAGGCCCCGCACGCCCAGCGCCAACGCCAGCCGCCGCGTATAATCGCGGATGGTCTCGAGGTAAACGTCCTTGATGAGGAACGGCGGGATGACGGCGGCCGAGTCGCCGGAGTGGATGCCGGCCTCCTCGATATGCTGCATGATGGCGCCGACGTACACCTCGGTGCCGTCGGCGACGGCGTCCACGTCGGCCTCGAACGCATCCTCAAGGAAGCGGTCGACAAGGATGGGCTTGTCCGGCGAGACCTCGGCGGCCTCGGCGACGTAGTGGGCCAGCGCCCGCTCGTCGTAGCAGATGGCCATGGCCCGGCCGCCCAGCACGTACGACGGCCTGACCAGTACCGGGAAGCCGACCCGCGCCGCGGCCTCGCGCGCTTCTTCCAGCGAGAGGGCGGTCCCGTACTCCGGCCGGGGGATGTCCAACTCGCCCAACAGCGCGCCGAAGCGCTCGCGGTCCTCGGCGAGGTCGATGGCGTCGGGCGAGGTCCCGAGGATGGGTACGCCGGCGGCCTGCAACGCGCCCGCGAGTTTGAGCGGCGTCTGGCCGCCGAACTGGACGACGACGCCGGCGGGTCGCTCCTGCCCCACGACCGCCAGGACCTCCTCCAGGTTGAGCGGTTCGAAGTAAAGCCGCGTGGAGGTATCGTAGTCGGTGGAGACGGTCTCCGGGTTGTTGTTGACCATCGCGACGTCGTAGGCCAGCTCGCGGAAGGCGAGCGCGGCGTGGACGCAGCAGTAGTCGAACTCGATGCCCTGGCCTATGCGGTTGGGGCCGGCGCCGAGGATCATGATGGCCCGGCCGTCGCCCTCGGGCGCTTCGTTCTCTTCCTCGTACGTTGAATAGTAATAAGGTGTATAGGCTTCGAACTCGGCGGCGCAGGTGTCGACCGCCTTGAAAACGGGCGCGACGCCGGCGGCCTCGCGGCGCCGCCGCACCTCCTCCTCCGACGTCTCCCAAAGTGCGGCCAATTGGCCGTCGCCGAAGCCCGCCCGCTTGGCCCGGCGCAGGAGCGCCTCCGGAACCGTTTCGGCGTTGAAGGCCCGCAGCTTCCCCTCCACCTCGCCGAGTTCGCCTATCTGGCGGATGAACCAGGGGTCGATCATCGTCGCCCGGGCGACCTCGGCCTCGCTCCATCCGCTCTGAAGCGCCAGGCGGATATAGAAGAGGCGGTCCGGGTTGGCGTGGCGGAGGCGTTCGCGGATGAGTTCCGGGTCGTCGCCGTCGGCACCCTCCACCTCCAGGCCGGGGTGGCCGGCCTCGAGCGAGCGCATCGCCTTCTGCAACGCCTCGCCGAAGGTACGCCCCAGCGCCATCGTCTCCCCCACCGACTTCATCGCCGTCGTGAGATTGTCTTCGGCGCCGGGGAATTTCTCGAAGTTCCACCGGGGGACCTTCACGACGACGTAGTCGAGTGTCGGCTCGAAGCAGGCCGGCGTCTCGCGCGTTATGTCGTTCTGGATCTCGTCGAGCGTGAGGCCCACGGCGAGCTGGGCCGCAATCTTGGCGATGGGAAAGCCGGTAGCCTTGGAGGCGAGCGCGGAGGAGCGGCTGACACGGGGGTTGATTTCGATTACCGCCACGCGGCCGTCGTCGGGATTGACGGCGAACTGGACGTTCGAACCGCCGGTCTCGACGCCGACGCGGCGTATCACGGCCTGCGCCATGTCACGGAGGCGCTGGTACTCCGCGTCGGTGAGGGTCTGCGCCGGCGCGACCGTAATAGAGTCGCCGGTGTGCACGCCCATCGGGTCCACGTTCTCTATCGAGCAAATGACGACGACGTTGTCGGCCAGGTCCCGCATGACCTCGAGCTCGAATTCCTTCCAGCCAAGTACGGATTCCTCGAGGAGGACCTCGCCGATAGGCGAGGCGTCCAGACCCCGGGCCACCGCCTCCTCGAACTCGACGGCGTTGTAGGCGATGGCACCGCCCTCACCGCCGAGCGTGAAAGACGGCCGGATGACCACGGGGTAGCCCAGTTCGGCCGCGACCTCCCGGGCGGCCTCGCGCGTTCCCACCACCTCGGCACGGGGAATCGGTAAGCCTTCGGCCAGCATCGCGGCGCGGAAGAGGCGGCGATCCTCGGCGGCGCGGATGGCCCCCAGGTTGGCGCCGATGAGGCGGACGCCGTTCTCGCGCAGGATGCCGGCCTCGGCGAGCTGGACGGCGAGGTTGAGGGCAGTCTGGCCGCCGACCGTCGGCAGCAACGCGTCGGGCTTCTCGCGCTCGATGACCTTGGCGGCGGCGCTCAGCGTCAGCGGCTCGACGTACGTGGCGGCGGCGTACTCGGGGTCGGTCATTATCGTGGCCGGGTTGGAGTTGATGAGCACGACGCGGTAGCCCTCCGCCGCGAGCGCCTTGCACGCCTGCGTCCCGGAATAGTCGAACTCGCACGCCTGGCCTATGACGATGGGGCCGGCGCCGACGACCATAATCGTATGAATGTCGTCGCGGCGCGGCATCAGAAGTCCAACCTCCCCTGGGTCGACTTCTCCAGAAGCGTCAGGAAGTCGTCGAAGTTGTAGCGGGAGTCGTGCGGGCCGGGGGCGGCTTCCGGGTGATACTGCAAGCTCATAACGCCGTGCTCGTCGGATCGGAGGCCCTCCACCGTATCGTCGTTGAGGTTGACGTGGGTGACGTGGACGGCCTGTGGTAACGAATCCGCGTCGACGGCGAAGCCGTGATTCTGCGACGTTATCTCGACGCGCCCCGTCGCGAGGTTCTTCACCGGGTGGTTCGCGCCGTGGTGGCCGAACTTGAGTTTGTAGGTCCTGCCGCCGAGCGCGAGGCCCAGGATCTGGTGGCCGAGGCAGATGCCGATTATGGGGAGGCGACCGAGTAGGACCTTCACGGTATCGACGACGTACGGCAGGGCCGCCGGGTCGCCCGGGCCGTTGGAGAGGAACACGCCGTGGGGCCGGCCGGCCCGAATCTCCTCGGCCGGCGTCCGCGCCGGGTAGACGGTGACGGCGACACCGCGGCGGCCCAGTTCGCGTATGATGTTGAGTTTGACGCCGCAGTCGAGTAGGGCCAGGCGGAAGCGGGGCTCGCCTTCGGCCGGGGCGTAGGTGTCCGGCCTCTCTCGCGTAACCTCGCCGACGAGGTCCCGGCCGGCCATGGGAGGCGAGGCCTTAACCCGCGCCAGCACATCGGCCGGGTCGTGCCGGCCCACCGCTACCGCCCCGCGCATCGCGCCCTCCCGACGGATGTGGCGGGTAAGCGCCCGGGTATCGACGCCGGATAGGCCCACGACGCCGTGCCGAACGAGGTAGCGGCCCAGCGACGTGGAGGCGCGCCAGTTGCTGTAGAAGTCCTCGTAGGAGCGGACGACTAGGGAGGTGAGGTAAAGGCCGTCGGACTCGACGTCGTCGTCGTTGACGCCGTAGTTGCCGACGTGGGGGCAGGTGAGCGCGACGATCTGACCCGCGTACGAGGGGTCGGTCAGGATTTCCTGGTAGCCGGTCATGGCGGTATTGAAGACGACTTCGCCGACGGCAATCCCCTCGGCGCCGAAGCCCTCGCCCTGGAAGGTTCGGCCGTCCTCGAGTATGAGGAAAGCGTCACCGGCCATAATAAAAAGAACGCCGGCTCCCGGGGGGCCGGCGTTTCCTGGTATCGCTATTTTCTATCAGTATTAAGCTCATCGTTTACGCGGCGTCGAACGCCGTTCACTTAACGGCGATAATACTACTTATCGCGCAACGAGTCCAGCGTTTTCTTCGCGTCGGGCACCATCTCGAAGAAGCCGCTGATTTTCTCGCAGGCGTAATCGCCACATTCGGCGCAGGTGGCGAAGCCCCGCCCCACGACGCAGCCACGGATTTCGCACTCGGCGCAATGGGCGCACTTCCGCTCGCCGTCGGCCAGGCAGCCGTCGCACCATACGCTTTCGGCCTCGATGTCGGCCCCGTACTGCTGGGACCACTGCTTGGCTATCTCTTCTATCTTCGCGGCGTCGTTCGCCTGGGTGGCGAGGTACGCCGGGCAAGCGCTGCACTCCAGGCCGCAAGCCCCCAACATCTTATCCATTTCTCTCCTTCCTATGACTCTTACGGTGGATTTGGTTTTACGCACCATACACGCCGGCGCGGGCGATGTCAAGCGAATTCGTCAGGGACCGGCCGCGGGGGGCGAAAAAGCCGCCCCGGAGGGCGGCTCGCAAGCGAAAGGCTTCGGTTACCTAAACGTGGCCTTGATCTTGCCCATAGACGACGGCGTGATCGCGGTGCCCGCCACTTCGAACCGGAGGATACTGTGTAGCGGATTGTTGATGCCGACCCAGACGTACGTACCGTCATAACCGCAACCCGACGGGGACCCGTACGAGGCCACCGAGAACGAATCGTAGACCGAGCCGGTCAAGCTACATTTCCGGACGACGCTGGCCGTACCATCGGTAATCCATAAATAACCGTCGGAATCGTACGCGCAGTCGTTGGGCGAGAAGGAGAGGGAATGAGAGGAATAAACGGAACCCGTAGTGGCGTCCAGCGCGTAAAGCATTTGGCCGTTCTTGTCGGTGTAATAGATGTAATTAGTCGAACCCGACGAGCGGAAAGTCGCGCCGTACGGATAAACGCCCGGCGCCGCGTAGGAGCCGTAAACCGTACCGCTATTATAACCTACCTGGTATATCAGTTTGGGATTGTAACTCACGACCCAGTAGTATCCGGTACCACCGATAGCGCCGCGGGCGACACCCATCGTGGCAGTGGTCGGGGACGTATGCGAGGCGGCGACGGAACCGGTCGTGTTAGTACGGTAGCACATATCAGGGGTGTTGGTACCGATATACAGGTAACTGCTGTAGTAGGCGACGCCGTTAGGGTAGCTCCCGCCTCCCGGGGCGCTGAACGAAGATACTAAACTACCCCACCCAAAGGCGGAAACAGCCAGGGCGTATAACGCCAATGCGGTAGTCAAGCTGGTCTTACTTACCATATTTTTCTTACTCCTATCCCTATTGGGGCACCGAAAAAACCCGTTAACCGGCACCCCGTTCGTTACGTAAATCCGCCGACCATAATCCGATAAAGTAACGTCGGCGGCGTTAATATCGATTCCGTAAAACTTTTATAACAATTATTAACTAAATAATCAATCTTTTAAATTAAAGCTATTATATAAAAAGCCGCCCCGGAGGGCGGCTTTTTATTACGAGTCCATACTACCTGAATACGGTTTTTATTTTCCCGAACGACGCCGGTTTAATTCCGGTCCCGCTCTCGACTTCGTATTGGAGAATGCGGCTCCCCGACGAGCGCGAGATCCCGACCCATACGTACAAACCGTCGAACGTACACCCCAACGGCGACCCGGAGTGCCCCGACACCGAAAACGAATCGAGGACGGAACCCGTAAGCGTACATTTCTTTACTTCGACGGCGGTGGGGTCGGTCATCCATAAATAACCCGCGGGGTCGTACGCGACTTCGCTGGCGTTGAAGGAGAGGGAATAGGACGCGTATACGGACCCGGTCGTGGCGTTCATGCGGTAAAGCCTGCTTCCCGACTGTTCGGTATAGTAGAGGTAATATGAGGACCCCGACGCCCGGAAAGCCAAACCTCTGGGGCCATTTCCTCCGGGTGCCGCGAACGAGTTAACAACCGAACCGGAACTATAACCCATCCGGTATATGACGTTGGGGTTATAACTTACTACCCAGTAGTACCCGTTCGACCCTATAACGCCGGCGGCGCAACCACGCGGATTCAAGGTCGGGAGGTTGTGAGACGCGAGGATCAACCCCGTCCTCGTCGTGCGGTAGCACCTATTCGGCGTAACGGTAGTGACGTAAAGGCAAGTATCGCGGTATCCGAGGCCGCCGAGATATTGGGTGCCGCTGGGGGCAGAGAACGAGGTGACAAGGCTTCCCCACCCGAACGCCGAAACCGCCATGGCGGATAAAGCGAGAATGGAAATCGCTACGCAACCCTTCTTCACTATACGTTCCTCCTCTAAGAAGCGGGGAGGCCTATCCCCCCCATTATAATAACACCACGCGACGAGAAAGGCCCAACAGCGAAAAGTCGATCCCGGGCGCCTTTAACCGGCCGCGTAGTCGCTTTTATGTAATAATCGGTAACATACCTTCTCAAAATAGTCAATATAATATTAATTTGGTTCATAAAAAGCCGCCCCGAAGGGCGGCTTCGAACCGATCGTTATAACTCGGCCTTAACGGAAGACGGTCTTGATTTTCCCGAGGGACGTAGGCACGACGGCGCTGCCGCTGGTAACCTCGAAACGGAGGATGCGGTGCAGCGGCGAGTTGATGCCCACCCAAACGTACGTACCGTCGAAGCCGACCCCCGATGGATAACCGTACGAGGCCACCGAGAAGGAGTCGTAGACCGAGCCGGACATGCTACATTTGCGGATAACGCTGGCCGAACCGTCGGCGATCCATAAATAACCGCTATCGTCGTACGCCAGATCGTTCGGCGTGAAGCTCAACGAGTAGGAGCCGTAAATGGATCCCGTGGTGGCGTTCATCCGGTAGAGCCTCCGGCCGCTGGAATCGGTATGGTAAATGTAGTAAATGGACCCCGACCAGCGGTAAGTAGCGCCGTAAGGATCCGAACCGGGGGCAGTGAAGGAAGTGTAAATCGACCCGGAGTTATAACCGACCTGGTATATCCTCCGGGGGTTGTTATTAACGTACCAGTAATACCCGGTTCCGCCGATAACGCCGGCGGCGATACCCCTCGAATAAGTACCCGGGGCCGTATGGGAACGGGAGATGGAACCGGTGGTGGTGGTACGCCAGCACATATCCGGCGTATTGGTACTGATGTATACGTTGTTACTCCGGTACGCTACGCCGTTGGGATACTGGGAACCGGAAGGGCAGTTGAACGAGGAGATAAGGCTACCCCACCCGAGCGCGGACCCCGCCAATACGCATACCGCGAAAACGGTAATTAATACATTACCCCTTTCCATACCTTCACTCTCCTATTGCTATGGGAGGTATCAACCCCCGTTAAGTGGCGCGAATCCCCACAGCCAAGACCGAAAACGATTCCACCCCGGCAAATAACCCACTAAAGGTATCGCCGTATTAATAACAATAACCTTAAAATAAGTCAACCCGTAAATTATATTGAAATTATAATGAAGCCGCCCCGAGGGGCGGCTTCGAGTTAATCGTTATAGGCCGGCCTTAACGGAAGACGGTCTTGATTTTCCCTAGCGACGCCGGTTCAATGCCGACGCCTTCAACTTCGAAACGGAGGATACGGTGTAGCGGTGCGTTGATTCCCACCCAGACGTACGTCCCGTCGAAACCGACGCCCGCCGGGTAACCATACGAGGCCACCGAGAACGAGTCGTAAACGGAACCGCTCATGCTGCACCTGCGGATGACGCTGGCCGTAGAGTCGGCGATCCATAAAAAGCCCCTATCGTCGTACGCCAGGTCGTTGGGCGGGAAGGAGAGGGTGTAGGAGCCGTAAATGGAACCGGTGGTGGAGTTCATCCGGTAGAGCCTTCTCGCGCTCCGGTCGGTGTAATAAACGTAGTAAATGGACCCCGAGTCGCGGAAAGTCACGCCGTAGGGATAACTCCCCGGTATGGAAAACGAATTGTAAACCGAACCGGAGTTGAAACCGCACTGGTACATCGTGCCGGAGTTGCTTACGACCCAGTAATACCCGGTCGACCCGATAACGCCCGCGGCGCAACCCATCGTAGCCGAGGTCGGGGACGTATTGGACCGGACGATAGAACCGCTGGTGTTGGTCCGCCAACACATGTCCGGCGTATTGGTGTTGATATACACGTTGTTACTGCGGTACGCGACGCCGTTGGGATACTGGCTGCCGCTCGGGGCGTTGAACGAGGAGATCAAACTTCCCCACCCCAACGCGGACCCCACCAATGCGCATAGCGCGAAAACGGTAATTAATACATTACCCCTTGCCATACCTTTACTCTCCTATGGTTAGGGAGGTATCACACCCCCCGTTAAGTGGCGCGAATCCCCACAGCCAAAACCGAAAACGATTCCACCCCCAGAAAGAACGCATCAAAACCAAACGTTAAACTTATAACAATTACCGTTAAAAATGTCAACACGTAAACGGTGGATACCGGCATAAAGGGAAGCCGCCCCGAAGGGCGGCTTCTTATTCGTATTCGGATGTTTATTCGGTTATTACGAACTTGCGGGCGGCGACGTTATCGCCCTGCGTCAGCCGGTAGACGTAAACGCCCGGCGGGACAGCCGAGGTAGCGCCGATGTCCCACGCCACCTCGTATTCCCCGGCGGCGTACGGACCGGCCGCGGGCGTCGCAATCCGTCGACCCGTCAGGTCGTAGACCTCGACCCGCACGTCTCCGGCTTCGGCCAAGGAGAACGCGAACGTGGCCTCGCCGCGCGCCGGGTTGGGATAGGCGGGCGCCAGGGCGAAGGCCTTGGCCCTGGACGCACCGGCGGTTCCCACCACGGGCCCGTACTCGAAGCGGCCTCCGTCCAGAGTTACCATCTCGAGCCAGTACCGGAACGTCGTCCCGGCGGAGGCCGGGTCTACGTACTCGTAAGGCGGTTTTCCGGCGATAAGAGTATCGTTGAGTTGGAGCCGGCCTTTATCCGTATCGGCGGCGGCGCGATAGAGGTTGAATCCGGCGACGTCGGGGGCGCCGTCGGTATGCCATTTAAGCGCAACGCCGTCGCGCCGGCCGTACGCGTCGAAATCCAGGACTACGCCGGTGGACGTGGAATAGGTAATACGGACTTGGTTCAAGCGGGGAGTGCGAGCCGCATTGGTGGTAAATAGGCGCGCTTTATACTGGAAGTAGCGCCGGCCGCTCTGGATGTAATCCTTGAGATCGGCCCCGGTGGTCGTGATGTCGGACGACCAATTCCCCATGTTCCCGGAGTTGTTGGACGCCCGGACCTGCAAGCGTATCTCGGTGCCGGAGGGGAGGTTGGAACCCCAGAATATATGGCCGTACGCCGGCGAGCCGCCCGTATCGAGGATGGAGGAAACGAGTTCCCCGGACGAGCGGTACCCGTACGTTATGTCCCACCAGTCGGCCGAACCGGCGTCGAGGGCGGAGCTGACGATGTCCAACACGCCGTTCGCGTCCACGTCCTCGACCCAGATGCTGGAGGCGCCGTTATAACCGGAGGCGATGGTGCCGCGCGTGAAATTCTCTGCGCCGTCGTTCTGCCACCAATCGAGCGTATCGCCGAGCTGGGCGGTGGTCATAATATCGATATCGCCGTCCTGGTCCGCGTCGAAGCCCGAGATGTCGTACGCGCCGTTGTAATTGTTGGAAATGTTATGACGGGTGAAAGTCGGCGTTGCGGCGCCGTTGTTCTCCCACCAGTCGATGGAGTCGGACCCGATGGCCGCGGATAGGATGTCGTTGTGGCCATCGCCGTCGACGTCGACGACGAAGGAATTACGCGAGCCGTTATAATTGTTAAGCAGCCGGTGGGCGGTGAAGGTCGGCGTCGAACCGCCGTCGTTCTCCCACCATTCGAGGAAGTTACCGAACTCGCTGGAGATTACGAAATCGGGGAGTCCGTCGCCGTTGAGGTCCCCGGTCCCCAGGGGCGCGTTGTTGGGACCCCGGTACCCGGAGCGGATTACGTGCTCGGTGAAATTCTGGTTCCCGTCGTTCTCGTACCATCGCAGTTGCGTTACCTGCACGCCGCCGGCGACAATGTCGACGTCGCCGTCGTCGTCGAAGTCGGCGCAGCCGGTGCCGTCGACTTCGTTGAAGTAATTCGATATCCGGTGTTGACTCCAACCGAAGCGGACGTTTTCGAGCCAGTAGATATACTGGTCGTTGGTGTAAATAACGTCGGCCAGGCCGTCATCGTTGAGGTCGTAAACGTGGAACGAAGGCCAGGTGTAATCGAGGATTACCGTAGGCGACGTGGCGAAAGTCCCGCCGCCCAGGTTCTCGTACCAGACGATCCCGGAATTATGACCTCCGACGACGATATCCGGACGACCGTCGCCGTTGATGTCCCCGGTCTGTGCGGCGTATAACTCATTACGACTGCCGACGTGATGTCGCGTCCCGGGGAAATCCGGAGCGAGGCCCAGTACGAGGTAACCGGTATTCGAGTAATTTACCTTGGTGGAATCCCAAAACAGATTGCCCCAGGTCGATACCGGCCCCTGCGTCCCCGGCCCGCCTACCCAGTTGGTTTGGCGTCGGGAAACCGCGGGCCATACCGCGGCCGCGAATACTAGCGCCAAAACCGTGACATACAACGCTCTTTTCATCTCGCGACCTCCTTCCAGAACGTATGATGTGGTTACATTATTAGCCTTTCTAATTATAACGGATATTACACCGTATGTCAAAAATTTAACAAGAATTGGCGTGGCTGACGTTGATGGAGTAAGGCGCGGCCGAACCTCGTGATAGACAATCGGTAAAAACCTTCAGGTCGAATAAGGCCGAGGCCGAAGGCGTTTCGACGGCGCGGCGGGGTGACCAACGGCGGGAAAGCGGCGACTGTACCGGGCTGCGGCCGTAGTAATAAACGCTACATGACCTCGAACGACTACGAGGCAAGGCGAACAGCGTACGGGGTTATTTTTTACTTGACAATGGGGCGTATAATTTTTAGAATGCAACGATTAGAAACATAACCCTTAATGGTTGAGAAAGGAGTTCGGGAATGAAGAAATTAGTCTACTCGAGCCTTGCAGTATTAATCGCGAGTGCGGCGTTCGCTATCTCGCCGGCCGCCCTGACGGACAACGGCGCGCCGACGACCGGTTCCGGCGAATCCACCGACGCGATTGGCTCCATCATCACGTCGTTCACCATGTCCGGGACCTCCGCGCCGTACGCGCTCGGTATCTTCCGTGACGCGACCTACGTATACGGTATCTTCTACTCCAGCGGCACCGACTATCTGTACCGCTTCACGCCGTCGGGCAGCTCCGCCGGTTCGGTATCCATTACCGGTACGTCGACCCCCCGTGGAGCCGACAAGTGCCACCTCGGCGCCGGCTACCTCTGTCTCGTCGACGCTACTACCGACTCCCTTTACGTGTTCTCGACCGGGGGCGGTTCGCCTGTTACGTCGTTCTCCTGCTCCGGTTCGTCCTATCCCATGAACTGCTTCTGGGACGGCACGTACTACCACACCAACGGCTCGAACAACTCCGGTACCTTCTATCGCTACACCACCACTGGCTCGAGCGCCGGCACCTGGACCTGCGCCGGTTGGCCCAGCGCGATGACCAGTATCGGTGGCGCGGCTTACGCTCAGATGGGCAACAACACCACCGGCCCGTACTTCGTGGGTTGTTCCTGGACCACCGGCCAGCCGATGTGCATGACGACCTATCCCGCCGGCTCGCTCGTCCAGACCTGGAGCATGCCGTCCAACAACGGTAACGGCCTCTGCTACGGCGACTCCTCCAACACCAGCACCTACGGCGCCTCCATTTGGTGCAACTGGTACACCGGTTCGCTGGTAGCGGTCGAAGTCGACATCGACGCTCGCAACGGCTCGGGTGTTACGCCGGTCAGCCTCGGTAAAGTCAAATCCCTTTACCGTTAATCACTCGGCCTTAAAAGCGAATAAAAACAGCCCCGCCTCACGGCGGGGCTTTCCCTTTCTTTCGTTTTTTTCTCCGACACGCTCTTTCCGTTTTCGTTTACCCACCACGGGATAGCGCACGCGTTCGTATACGCACCGCCGCGAGCCGCCCTTATTCCTCCGCGCGCCGCTCCGCATTCCTCTCGCGCAACTCCGCCACCACTCGGCCTATCGCGTCTTCATTCAGAACTACGTCGTGCCGGGCCTTCAGAGTGTTCATCCATTCTTCGGTCATCGCCAACGTTTCCGGCGACGTCACGCGAGCGGCGAACACCTCTTTACGGCAGTGGTAGACCACGTTGGGGTCGTCCAGGCCTAGCTGCTCCCCCGGTTTGTAGTAAATGGGCTGGTAAAACGCCCACCGGCCGTCCTCCAGCTGGAACACTTCGCTCAGAACGCCCAGGCCGGCGAACGGGAACACGCGTAATCTCAACTCCGCGGCCAGCGGCGTCTCCAACGGCGCGTTAGGCCTCGTCGGGTCGCGGCCCACTTCGACCACGCCCAACCATTCCGTCTGCTCCGGAGGAAGGTTGGGAGGGAGCTCGTACATTTCCTGCATCTCTTTCTCGCGCGCCCGGTTTCGAGCCTCGCCGTCGATAACTATATCGCCCCCGTCCTTTATTTTTCGGTAGAACGCATCGAGTTCCGCCCTATCCGGCATCGCGACCACGTAGACCTCCACGACCTCGGCGGCGAGGAAATTATCCCGGTGGGCTTCGTAAAAAGCCACGATTTCTTCATCGGTGGGAAGCGGCAACGACGCTTCCAACTCCCGCCGATACAAGGCGTCGATTAAGGTCGCGGCGCGATAAGAGGCCATCGCGTGCCGGAAGGCGGCGGTATTGTCGAACCCTTCCCGCCGGGCCTGATACTCGGCCAGGGCCAGCGCCTCGAAGTCGCGCAAGTGGCTGTCCCAAATTCGCTCGTACCGGTCGGGGGTTCTCGCGCGGAATGCATCGATTTCCGAGGGGGGGAGGCCGAAATATTTATTCATCAAATCCCACAAGATGTCGTACTTAACCGGTATACCGCCCACGTCCGAGATAACCAAACCCTTTCCGACGCGGTCCCTCCATAAAACCTCCGCGGGTCCGGTTATAATATCCTGCCAGAGTTCCTCGTTGCGCTTTATCGGTACGCTCTTGCGCCAACCGGCGGCGAGTTCCTGGAAGCGCTCGCGCGTTTTCTTCTGCTGCAGAAAAACCTCGATGTCGGGCGCGGCCTCTTCGTACGTCCGGCCGTCGCCGTGAACCAAGCGGTCGAGCCGATATATTCTCCATTCGATAGTATCGTCGTTATACACCACGCCGGTGTAGTCGCCGACCTCTTCCAGGGCGAACAGGCTTTTTGAGTCCGCGTCGACGCCGTACTCCATCGGCGCATCCCATTTCCCGCCTTCCCCCGTATACGCCTTGAAGGAGGAGTACTCCTTCACCACTTCCTCCCACGGCGTTCCGGCTTCAAGCGCCGCGTACGCGGCCTCCGCCGTAGGCGCGTCCTCCGTTTCGATGAACGAATACATCCTGCGTTTCCGGCTTTTTTCGTAATAATCCAGGACTTCGACCGGCTTCACGGGGACGGAATCCGCTATACTCGAGAACATCATATCCACGAGGGTCTGGCTGCCGAACCCGGAGAGTTGACTCTCGATAGCCGGGTCGTCGGCCAGGCCGCGCGCCTCGGCCTCGAGTTCGAGAATCTTGCCCGTAACCGCCGCTTCGACGATTCCGTTGACGCTATCCTCAAGAGGCCGATACGCCGGTATCGTACCGGCTTCGGTACTCCGCTCGTAATAATAAATGACGTCCGAGGCCGTTATCTCGTGCTCGCCGTCCACCGTAGCGACCACCTCTTCGGCGGCGGGGACGCACCCGGCGGCCGACAGCATCGCCGACAACATGAGGCCGTAAACGGATACGGAAAAAAGCTTTTTCGACATTATAAGGTTCCTCCTTGAATTCCGTTATATTCCGACTAAAGAAAAGCACCCACCGGGGATTTTAGCATACGGCGGCGACGATAACAAGCCGCCGGAAATCACGTTTGACGTCACACCCGATTTCTGCCATAATAGGGATGAACGTATCTACCGACTATTGCAAGGAGGATTCGGTGCGTACGTCGAAGTTTATTTCGTACCCGATTATAGCATTGTCGATCGTAGCGGCGCTGGGTTGGACGGCCGGCGCGGTAGCCGATACCGGTTCCATCATCTCGTCCTTCCGTTTAAGCGGCTACGCCGACCCGTACGCCTCGGGCCTTTACCCGGGCGACAACTACCTGTCGGCTATATTCGTTACTTCGGGCCAGGATTACCTGTACCGCTATCAATATAACGGTACGTACGTTCGCTCGTATAATCTCAACGGAACCGGGACCCCTCGTGGCGGCGACCTCGCCCACCTGGGCAACGCTTACTTCTCGGTTGTCGATTCGGAGACCTCCCGCCTTTACGTTTTTCGGGCGCGGGGCGGGAACGCAATAACGTCTTTTTCCGTTACGGCCCCGTCGGGCGGCACGCTGCAGGACGTTATGTGGACGGGAACGTATTACGAAGTGACCGACCACTGGAGCACCGGCCGGTTTAACCGTTATACGACCGCCGGCTCTCTCGTCGGCTCGGTCACCTACGCCGGATGGCCGGGAGCCATGGCTACCACCGGGGCGGCCGCGTTCTCGGACGTCGCCTTCGGCAGCTCCGGTTCTTATATGGTCGCCAGCGCCCGGACCAACGGCCAGCCGAGTTGCATCATAGACGTCTCCGGCAGCGGTTCATTGGTCGCTACTTTCTCCATGCCACCCTATTTCGCCTCCGGCGCGTGTTGCGGGAGATCGTCAAAACCCGCTTTATACGGCACCGCTTATTGGGCCGCCTGGATCACGGCCGACTCGATCTGGTGCTACGAAGTCGATATCGACGGATTGGTCGGTTCCGCCGTAACGCCCGCGTCCGTCGGGGAAATACGAGCCCTTTACCGTTAAAACGTTCGCGCGGCCGGGGATAAAACGCGCGGACCGTCAGCGCCCGGAGCTCGGGCGCAAGCCGGATGGAAACATCCGGCTTTCTTATTAGATGAACGACCGGGCCGTGGTTTCGTAAACCGGAAAACACGCCCGCGTTTCTTGACCGGGAAGGTAGCTTATGTTATGCTTCATGTTTGTTTTTTAAGTACCTGCTCTTTTAACCCCAAAGAAACGAGGTCCCGATGACGATAGCACCCCACGGCGGCGAACTAATAAACCGCATCGCCCCCCCGGCCGAAAGCGACGGCCTACTCCAACGTGCGGAAACCCTCACCAAGGTAACTATAGACGACCGGACCACGTCCGACCTGGAGATGATCGGGACCGGCGCCCTGTCCCCCCTAACCGGGTTCATGAGCGGCGCCGACTACCGGGCCGTAGTCAAGGACATGCACCTGGCGAACGGCCTCCCCTGGACCATCCCCATCACGCTCGGCGTGGAGCCGGACGTGGCCGACGGCATCGCCCTGGGCGAGGACGTCGCTCTCACCGACGGCGACGGGAACGTCCTCGCGATAATGTCCGTCGAGGAGAAATACACGTACGACAAGCAGGAACGCTGCGTGGCCGTATTCAAGACGGACGACGAGGCCCACCCGGGCGTGGCCGCGACCCTCAATATGTGCGACGTGCTCCTGGGCGGGCCGGTAACGCTCCCGCGGCCGATCCCCCACCGTCGGTTCCAGGAATACCGCCTCCCGCCGGCCGAGACCCGGGCCCTCTTCGCCGAGAAGGATTGGGACACCGTCGTCGGCTTCCAGACCCGCAACCCGATCCACCGCGCCCACGAGTATCTGCAGAAGTGCGCCATGGAGATAGTCGACGGCCTGATGATCCACCCTATCGTCGGCGAGACCAAGAGCGACGACATCTCGGCCGAGGTGCGGATGGAGTGTTATAAAAAATTGATGGAGGGCTACTACCCCGCCGACCGCGTATGCCTCGTCGTCAACCCGGCGGCCATGCGCTACGCCGGCCCGCGGGAGGCCATCTTCCACGCCATCATCCGGAAGAACTACGGCTGCACCCACTTCATCGTGGGCCGCGACCACGCCGGCGTCGGCAACTACTACGGCACCTACGATGCGCAACATATATTCAAGGAGTTCGACCCCGACAAGCTCGAGATAACGCCGCTCTTCTTCGAGCACGCCTTCTGGTGCACCAAGTGCGGCAACATGGCCTCCACCAAGACCTGCCCCCACGGCAACGAGGACCACGTATTCCTCTCCGGGACCAAGGTCCGCGAGATGCTGCAAGAGGGCAAACTGCCGCCGGTGGAGTTCACCCGGCCGGAGATCGCGAAACTTCTGTTGGAGGCGTCGAAGCGGCCTACTTAAGCGACGGGCTCGAAAACGCAAAGCGAACCGGAGGCGAAATGGAAAAGGAAGCCAGTAAGGCCGAAGTCCCTCCGCCGGCCCCCTGCCCGGGGCGCCGGGGCGAAGGGCGGCTGGTGTGGCTGCTCATCGTCCTGGTAGCCCTGATGATCGCCTACCCCTTCTTCGTCCACAAGCCCGAGGTCATTAGCGTCTTCAACCTGTTCCAGACGGCGGCGCTACTGTTGGCCATCTTCGCCGTGTGCCGGAGGAAAAAGGAGTTCGTCCCCGTAGTCACGGTGTTCTCCCTGTTCGCCGCGTTGTCGTGGCTCGACATCCTCTACCTGAAAAATCCCTCGTTGAACAACGTCATCGTGCCCGGGTGGGCGGTATTTTACGCCTTCGCCGCCGTCGCGGTATTGTCCCGGGTGGCCCGCAACCGGCGGGTGACCCCCGACGAACTCGCGGGCGCGGTCGGCGCGTACATCCTCATCGGCCTGTTCTTCAGTATGTTGTTCCTATGGATAGAGTTATTGCAACCAGGCTCATTCCATATAAGCACGCAGACCAATCCCAACAGCCTCATCGACTACTCCGACTTCGTACTCTTCAGCTTCGCGACGCTGACCACCCTGGGCTACGGCGACATCACGCCGCTCACGCACCTCACCCAGGTGTTGTCGGTGTTGGAGTCGATAATAGGCGTCCTGTTCGTCGCCGTTCTCGTGGGCGGCATAGTGGGCATACTTACCTCTGAGCACCTCGCCAAGAAGGAGCAGCAGGAGGAAAGCGGCGGCGCATAGGGACCGGGGCCCACGCCGGCCTCAGCACATTTTCCCTCTAAACTTCGCGACGCTCGCGGCGCCGGCCTACGCCGACGCCACGCCGGTGGCCGCCGGGGCACGCTACCACCCGAGTTGTAAAGTTAACCCGGAAAGCTGGCATTCGGCCCCGTAATATGTTATATAAGCTAGTAATTATCATGTATAGCCGCCGGCCGCGCCGGCGTCCTTTCTAACGGAGAAAGTATATGGTAAACGACCCCAAATTCGCCGTCATCGGCCTCGACTGCGCCGACCCCGTTCTGGTCTTCGACAAGTGGCTCGACGACCTCCCCAACATAAAATCCGTAGTGGAGCGCGGGACCTGGGGGCCGCTGGAGTCCACCACCCCGGCCATCACCGTCCCCGCCTGGATGTGCATGATGACCTCCCAGGACCCGGGCCAGCTCGGCTTCTACGGCTTCCGCAACCGCCGCGATCACTCGTACGACGGCCTGTTCTTCGCCAACTCGCAGGCCGTGCGCGTCGACACGGCGTGGGACATCCTGGGCCGCGCCGGCAAACAGGTCATCGTCGTCGGCGTGCCGCCCAGTTATCCCCCCAAGCCGGTCAACGGCAACCTCATCTCCTGCTTCCTGGCCCCCGATACCGACAGCGAGTTCACGTATCCCGCCTCCCTCAAGGGCGAGATCATCGCGGAACTCGGCGAGTACATCATCGACGTGGGCGACTTCCGCACCGACGACAAGGACTACCTGCTGGACCAGGTGTGGAAGATGACGGCCAACCGCTTCGCGACGGCGCGCTGGCTCGCGACCAACAAGCCGTGGGACTTTATGATGTTCGTGGAGATGGGGCCGGACCGCCTGCACCACGGCATGTGGAAGTACTTCGACGAAACGCACCCCAACTTCGAGGACGACCCCCGCTACCGCAATAAACTGAAGGAATACTACGTCTACCTCGACGGCAAGCTCGGCGAGTTCCTGGAAGTGCTGCCCGACGACACGCACGTCATGATCGTCTCCGACCACGGCATCAAGTCCATGGTGGGCGGCATCTGCTTCAACGACTGGCTTATCCAGGAAGGCTATCTCGTGCTGAAGGAGAAACCGGCGGGCAAGACGAAATTTAAGTACGACCTCGTCGACTGGGAGAAGACGCGGGCTTGGGGCGACGGCGGATATTACGGCCGCTGTTTCCTCAACGTCGCAGGCCGCGAGCCCCAGGGCATCATCCCGGCGGAGGATTACGAGAAGGTCCGCGACGAACTCGCGGCGAAGCTCGAGGCCATCACCGACGAGAACGGCGCCGGCATCGGCACCCGGGCCTTCAAGCCCGAGGAGCTGTACCGCTCGGTCGGCGGCGTAGCGCCCGACCTCGTCGTCTATTTCGGCAATCTCGACTGGCGGTCCATCGGCTCGGTGGGCAACCCGACGATTCACGTTCACGAGAACGACACCGGCCCGGACGACGCCAACCACGCCCAATACGGGATATGCGCGTACGCCGGCCCCGGCGTACCGGCGGGCCGCCGCGACGACCTGCGCCTCTACGACGTGGCCCCCACCGCACTGGGGGCGCTGGGCGTCGAGGTCCCCGGCCATATGATCGGGAAGAAAATCCCCTAAGAGGAAAATGGCGCGGATAGTAAAGAAGGTGCTGGCCGGCGCGGCCTTCATCGCAGCGACGGCCTTTTTCTGGGGCGCCGCGGAGACGTACGTCAACTACCGCTGGCCGCCCCGCGCCACCTGGCACGCCGACCTGTGGCTGACGTCGGCCTACAACCGCGTTATCTTCTACGCGGTGGCGGTGGGCCTTATCGCCCTCGTCGCCTGGGGCGTCACGGCGCTGGCGGCGAAGGTCCGGCGGCGCCCGCAGGCAGACGCGAAGAGGAACTGGGGCGGCGTGGCCGCCCTCGTGGCCGTCGTCGCCGCCAACGTCGGGTGG
This sequence comes from Candidatus Zixiibacteriota bacterium, assembly GCA_050117845.1. Classification (GTDB taxonomy): domain Bacteria; phylum RBG-13-66-14; class B26-G2; order WVWN01; family WVWN01; genus WVWN01. Next base: position 2,204 of record JASFLY010000037.1, on the reverse strand, counting down.
ATCGGCCCCGGCCTCGCCGACAAGTATACTGTCCACCTCGGGCCCCTCGCTTTCGACGTCCAAAAAACGGGGTCGTTCTTTGCGTACTGGGGTATTATCGCCGTCGCCGCCGTAGCCGTAACGGTCGGCCTGACGTTCGCGCTCGGGAAGCGGCCCTGGCCCAAACGTATCGGCAAATGGGTGCGGGCGGCGGGGGCCGTGCTTTTCCTTGCTGTGGTCGTCGCGTACCACGGCGGCCGGGCCCTGCGGCCCAAACCGGCCGGCCCCAACGTAATAGTCGTTATATTGGACGCCTGGCGCGCCGACACCTTCGGCCCGGAACTCATGCCCAAGATGTACGGCCACGCCCGGGAGAACGCCCTGGTCTTCGAGCGCGCCTGGACCTGCGGGAGTTGGACCCTTCCCGCCATGGGTACGGCGTTCACCGGCCAGTACCCCGATACGCACGGAAAGAGGCTTCGGGGTCACGCGGACGAGAAGAACCCCACGCTGGCGCAGATCTTGCGGGCGGGGGGCTACGACACGGTCGGCTACTGCGGCAACCGCATCCTGAACCGGGACCACCCCATAACCGACGGCTTCGACGAGTTCTATTTTAGCGACTGGAAGCCGCTGCCCGACGCGATTCGTTTATACTACACGAACTGGTACGGCCCGGCCGTGCGCGGCCTCATGCACGGCGAGCCTACGTCGGAGGACAACCGCGTTCTGGCGCGCAAGCTGGACGCTTTCCTGAACCGCTCACACGACCGGCCCTATTTCCTGTGGGTGCACTTCATGGATCCCCACGGGCCGTACATGCCGCCCCCCGGCTACTACGACCCCGCGGACGAGAAGTATATGATAGACTACCAGCCGCGGAAGCGAAAGCGAGGGGACGCTTACAAGCGACTCTACGACGGCGAATGCCGCTTCATGGACGATTTATTATCGCCGCTTCTGCCCCGCCTCGCCGCCCAACCGCGCACCGTAACGTTCGTGGCCGCCGACCACGGCGAGGAGTTCTGGGAACACGGCAAGTACTCCTTCGGCCACGGGAAGACCGTGTACGAGAACCTTATGCGAGTACCGTTCTTCGCGTACGTTCCCGACAGGGAAGCGGCCTCTATTACCACCCCCATAAGCCTGGTCGACCTCGCGCCGTCCATCCTCGCTTACACCGGCCGGGAAACGCCGGCTACGATGCAGGGCGAGAGTTTCCTTACGCCGGACGGCGACGTTATCGATAAAGACAGGCTCGTCTTCATGGGGTGCGGCAACTTCAAACTCTCCCAAAAGCAACCCGAACGCCGTAACGCCGTGGTGATGTGGCCCTATAAACTCATTCTCCCTCACAAGCGGGAGAACGCCTGGGGCGAATACTACAACCTCGAAGAGGACCCGGGCGAAACGGAAAACCTCCCCGGATGCCCCGAGAAACGTCGTTTACGGCGGGCGCTCAAGCAATGGCGGAAAGCGGCGCGGCGGGGGCCGGAGGACGAAGGTTTCGGCGACGCGGCCGCGGCCGACCTCCGCGCCCTCGGGTATATCCAATAAAAGCGGGCGGTGCCGCCGGTACGGACGGCGGCACGGGAGGGGTCGGTAAAATAATACCTGAGAAAACCGAACTTATATTTGCACTATCATCGCAGGTATGTTTTAATATAGGCAGGGCGCGGGGTACCCGCGCTCTATTATTATAATGTCAACGCGTTTAATTAAAAGGACCCTTTCAGGCGCGGCCTTTGTTGCGGCCGCGGCCTTTTTCTGGGGCGGGTCGGAGGCCCTCATCAACCGCCTCTGGCCCCCTGCCGCTACGTGGCAACCGGACAGCCTTCTGGCCTCCGCGTACGGCCGGATGATATTCTACGGGGCCGTCGTACTGGCGGCGGCGCTCGCCGCCGGCCTCGTCGTCGCCGTAATCCGGCTGATATTGCGTAAGGGCGTTTTCCCGGCCGGGCCGGCGCGCTGGCGGCCGGCGGTGGCCGCCGGCGTTATCCTGGCTTCGAGCCTGGCCTGGTACATCATAGGCGGTTTGGGCCGCGGGACGATCAACGTAGAAGAGCCGAAGTCGTTCTTCATATTCTGGGGCGTGACGGCGGCCGTCGCCGCGGCCTTCGCTGTACTTCTGGGCCTGTTCGTCACGAAGCGGAAATGGTGGCGCCACGTCGGGCGCTGGGGCATGGCCGCCGGCGCCGTGGGCTTCGTGGCCGTCCTGGCGGGCC
>JASFLY010000036.1:0-26517 GCA_050117845.1 Candidatus Zixiibacteriota bacterium | reverse complement strand
TAGCTTTTTAAACGCGGTAGTAGCGTAAGGTTTATTCCCGAGGTTACTATTCGAAAACCGTACGCGGGCGTTTATTAGGGTTTTAGGCGTAACCAAACCGCGAATTCTTGATAAGTACTTAAGAACTAAAAAAAATTATGTAACCGATGAAAAAGGGTAGGCTGGGGGCAGGGCGGACCGCGTACGGTCTAAAAACATCACTATTTGCTTCATTCTAGAGCTTAGAATCGACGCTACGGACACTCCCCGCCCGTGGGCGAATGCCCCAAGATAGGAATCGCCGAATAACCCTAGGCCGCGAAACGGCATCTCCGTAATTCTCTGGGAACTACATCGATACTCCCCCCGTTAACGTGCCCCTAAGAGAGTATTCGGGTGTCCGACCTTCTGCTGAACGAGTAGAAGATCAACTAGGCGGGCGGGGCTTTTGGTGTGTGAGCGGACGGCCTCTTCGGTGAACAGGCGTTCGTATCTACTCGTTGTGGGGCCACCGCGGGTTTCTTTGTACTTGACATTGTACCAACAAGTGCGTAAATTATTAGTGTGATATTAGGGAGGATTAAAAACGTTGATTGGAGAAAGTAAACGCAAATAATTTGACCGCCCGCTGGCTTAGCCCAGGGGTGGTTTTTTTCGTATACCTTAGGAAGGCCATATGAACGTTTTCACGCAGGAGCTCGCATATATTTTTCGCGAATACCTCTTCGAGGAGAAGTGGATTGTAGCCCCGTCGCGGCGCGTCGCCCGGCAGTGGCTCGAGGCGGTAGCGCGGGAGGGGCACCCGGTCGTCAACGTCCGCCTCGGGTATCTCCCGGGGCGGTCGGTAGATGACGTTGAGGCCGCCGAGTTGCCCGAAGACCGGGATCTGGAATACATCCTAGACGAACCGCATGACACCCTCGTTAACCTCGCGCGATATTGTGCGCGCGACGCTATGGCGAAGGAAGGTGCGGAGTTCATTTCAGGCCTCGGCGTCGAAGCCGCTACGGAGATAGCTTGGGCGAGACTTGACGCAGAAAACCGTCAGTATTTCGCGCGTGTCGAGGCGTCCCCGGGTTTCTTTGTGGCGCTCGCCCGTACAATAACGGATCTCCGCCTCGCTGGCTTGAATGCCGACGACGTCGACCCGGAGAAATTGGAGACCAGAATAAAAGGCGCGGCCATCCGCGAGTTGTTGCGCTCTTACGGGGCCTTCCTCCGCGAGAAGAATCTTTTAGACTACGCTGGCGTATTGGCCCTCGCCATCGAACGGCTTACCGAAAGTCCTTCGCCCTTACCCCCGGATGCCCTTGTCATCTATCCTAAAGATATCGCTCGGCAAAGACTGGAACGTGATCTCTTGGCCGCGTTACCGGTAGGCCAACTGCGAGAGTTGGCGGTGGACGAACCGGTCGCGAGCGACATTGCCTGGCCAGAGAGTTATACGGACATTGCGTTGCTGCGCTGGTTAAAAAATCCGGCCATCGCGCCACCACCTCGGGGAGATAAAACCGCTTCGATTTTCGCGGCCGTCGGCGAGGCGAATGAGGTCCGCGAGGTTTTCCGCCGTATATTGGCCGAGGGGATGCCGTTCGATAGCGTAGAGATAATCTGCGCCGACGCCGGCGTTTACCGCCGACTTATTTATGAAGTAGCAGCACGTCTATTCGCTACGGATGACGCGGAAGATGAATCCGCCGCCGGCGAGGGCGACGGAAGCGAATTCGGCCTCCCCGTCACTTTCGCCGACGGCGTTCCGGCTTCCTATTCCCGTCCGGGCCGAGCCCTTCTCGCTTGGGTGGAATGGTCCAGCGAGAACTTCCCACAGCAGACGCTCGTCCGCATGATCCAGGATGGGCTTCTCGCCGTAGGCGACGAAACCGAGTTCAGTTTTAGTTTTCTGGCTGACGAACTCAGACGCGCCTGCGTAGGAGCTGGTCGCGAACGCTACCTAACGCAGCTCGACGTCGTAATTGCCGGTTTTGACGCCCTTATAGAACGTAAGGAGAAGTTGGTGGATGAGGATGGCGAACCGCTGGATACGTCTTACTTCGAAAGGCGCCGCGCGGTGGTCAGCGTATTACGGGATCGGGTAGGCGACCTCATTGCGCTAACGCCCGATGTTGACGCGCCTTTAATCGACGTTCTCGCCGCCGGTAAGGTTTTCCTGGGAAAGTTCAAGCGCGAGCTGACCGGACGATTCGACGAGTACGCGGGTCGCGCGTTGATGGATGCCATAAAGGAGTTGATCGGGTGGGCCGAGGGAGGGCAAGCGCTATCGTACGTGAACGGTTGGGAATGGCTAAGAAACCTCCCCGGTGAGACGCCGGTGGGGGGTGCGGGCCCGCGCCCGGGGCACTTGTATGTGTCTAACCTTTACGCCGGAGGTCGTTCTGGCCGGCCGCATACTTTCATTCTTGGCCTAGATGATGGTCGTTTCCCGGGTACGGGGCAGCCGGAACCGGTTTTATTGGACGGCGAACGGACCAAGTTATCGGCCGATCTCCCTACGGGCGAGCAGCGGTTGGACGAGCGAGAGGGTGAATTTGCTCGCCTTCTTGCGCGACTGCGCGGCCACGTTACGCTGAGTTACAGCTGTTACGACTTAGCGGATGACCGCGAATCCTTTCCCTCCCCCGGCGTCGTTAGGGCGTATCGCCTATTTTCGGGAGAACGCGCGGGGGATCTAGAGGCGATGAAACGTTGGCTCGGACCGCCGGCTTCGTTCTGCCCCGACGCCGAGGATAAAGCTTTAGACTTAAGCGAGTGGTGGTTGTGGCGTATTTTATCTGAGGATGTGGGGGCCGACAACCGGGCCGTCGTAGCTGGCCATTACGAGAATCTCGCCCGCGGTATGGCCGCGTGCGCCGCGCGGGAAAGCGATGCCTTTACCGTTTACGACGGTTTTGTACCCGAAGCCGGCTTAGCGTTCACGGCCGACGACGCGCCGCCGTATTCCTACACCCGACTTGAGACAATAGGCACCTGTCCTCGCCGGTTCTTCTTTAAATACGTCCTTGGAGTAGAGCTCCCTACGGAGTACGCGGTTGACGAGGATGTTTGGTTGGATGGCCGCGTCGCAGGATCTCTACTCCACGACGTGTTTTACGAGTTTATGACGGCTTTGGCGCGTGAGGGTAAACAACCTCAAGTCGAAAGGGATACGAAACGCCTGTTCGCGATTTTAACCCAGAAAGTAGACGAGTATCGGGAAACGTATCCCCCCGCACGTGAGACCGTTTTCCAAGAACAAGTTGAACAACTCGAAAAAGCCTGTCGTTATTTCCTGCTTAAAGAAGAGGCCCATTGCAAAACAAGCACTCCGCGACATTGCGAAGTCACTTTCGGGTTGGAACCGACGAGTACCGGTACGCCTTTTGATACGGTGGAACCGGTAGATATCGTGTTGTCTAAGAGCGAGCGCATTCGCGGTCGCGGCCGGTTAGATCGCGTCGACGAGGAAGCCGACAAGTCACTCGCGATATGGGATTATAAGTCCGGGAGCATGTCCCGTTTTGAAAAGGAACCGCCGTTCTTCAATGGCCGAGTTATCCAGAATTTCTATTACATCGCTCTCTTGGAGGCGGCGCTCGCGGCGCAGGGAAGGGAGGGCGTTGCCGTAGAGTCGTTCGGTTATTTCTTTACCAGCGCGAAAGGTAAGGGGCGGCGGATACGGTATCGGCGCGATGAATTGATGGGAATAGGACAGGGAATCGTAGCGGCGCTCTGCGGCGTCGCTGGCGCCGGTACCTACGCTGCTACCGACGACGCCAACGATTGCAAGTATTGCGACTACGCGCCGATCTGCGCCGACGAACCGGCGTTCGCGCGCGCTAAATTGGATAACCCGAAGAACGAAGCACTTAACGATTTCAGGGAGTTGCGGCCCAATGGCGGGACGAAAAGCGAATAATACCTTACCGCCCGACCAGCGGGAACGGGACAAAATTACCGCCGAGCTGGACGGGAATATGTTCGTGGAGGCGGCGGCTGGGACCGGCAAGACGACTTGCCTTATCAACCGCATGTTAGCGCTTTTAGCAGCGGGGAAATGCAGCGTGCGGGAGATAGCCGCGGTGACTTTCACCCGCAAGGCGGCGGCGGAGATGCGAGCGCGCCTCCAATTAGAGTTGGAGAGAGAACTAAAAAAAGAAGGCCCAGACGACGGGGCAAACGTGCGCCGTGAACGGCTGAGCCGGGCGCTAGACGACATATCCCACCTCTTCGTCGGTACTATCCACTCGTTCTGCGGGCGCCTCCTGCGCGAACGGCCGGTGGAAGCCGGCGTGGATTTAGGGTTTGTCGAGATTGAAGAAAGAGACGATCACTTACTCGCGGCGCACGTTTGGCGGGAGACGCTCGAAGCCCTCCGCGCTGCGGACGACGCGAACGCTACGACACTACGTTCCCTCGGAGTAAAATTGAACGACCTCAAAAGGGGGTTCCTTACCTTTGCCAACTACCCCGATATAACGGATTGGGGCGAGCGCGAAATGACGCCGCTGGATATTGGGGCCCTCCGTAAAGAATGTGAAGAGTACGCTAAACGCGTTGGCGCGTTACGGTCTTTTTTCCCGCCTCCTGAGGAGCGCGGGACTGACAAACTTATGAACGAGTTAGAGGTGTTCTGCGACCTTGTCAACGACACCAGTTGGGCGGACGTGCGCGACGTCCATGCGATATTAAACGTTCCCGCGACAGTGAAACCGACGCAAAAGTATTGGCGGGGCGAAAAGAAAGGCCGGCAAGACCTCCTCGCGAAACAGGAGGAGGCGCGGTGGAATGATTTTTATGCCGCCGTCATCGGACCTTCCCGGACGCAGCTCCTCAAATACCGATATCAGTTCGTTATCAAATTATATCGCGTCGTCGCTGCCGAACTCGCGGCGCGGCGCAGGGAGCTCGGCGTCCTTAACTTCCAGGACCTTCTGATGAAGGCCGCTGCGCTCTTGCGGGAACACCGTGCCGTGCGCGAATACTTCGCCAGTAAGTGCAAATACTTGCTGGTAGACGAATTTCAGGACACCGACCCGATACAGGCCGAAGTATTGAAGTTACTCACGGCTAGCAACGCGGGCGAAAAGGATTGGCGGAAGTGCTGTCCCAGGCCTGGTTCCTTGTTCGTCGTTGGGGACCCCAAGCAGTCCATTTACCGTTTCCGCCGCGCAGACGTAGCGACCTATAACGAGGTTAAGAGCATTATATTAAAAGGTGGCGGCCAGCTCGTCCAGCTAACCGCTAACTTCCGTGCTGTCCAGCCCCTCGTTAGCTGGGTGAACAACCATTTTAGAGAAGTATTCCCGGAAAAGGCGGACGACTACGCGCCGGCTTACGTCCCACTTGAGACCGGTAGGACCGATATGGGCGAGGGAGATTTAAGGGGTTTAAATGCTATCCGGCTTCCCGATGACGTGGCCCGTAACCAAAACGAATCCGCAGTTTACGACGCCGACGTGATCTCGGCCTTCGTCGCCGCTGCGCTAACGAAAGGCTACACCGTTCCCTTCCCCGTTAGAAAAGGGGCCGACCCGAAAGCGGTACCTGTTCAACCCGGCGACTTCATGGTTCTGACGCGGGTGAAGCAAAGATTGTCGTTGTACGCCGATGCGTTTCAACGCCGGCGGGTACCCCACGCCGTAACCGGGAGCGATGCGTTGAATGCGCTCGCCGAGCTTTCGATTATCAAAGGCGCGTTCGCGGCGGCAGTTTATCCTGAAGACCCGATAAAGCTCGTCGGGTTTCTACGCGGCGAGGGTTGGGGCGCGAGTGACGAGGAACTCTACGAGTTTAATAAAGGCGGAGGTAGATTTTGTTATAAAAAGAAGGTCCCGCTAGATGCCGAGCAAGGAGGCGCCGTTATCGCGGAGGCGGTCGACCGACTACATGAATACGACCGTTGGTTAAAACACCTTCCTCCCATAGTGGCGGTCGAGCGTATATTGGAAGACCTCGGCCTCGTTGCCTACGCGGCCGCGGCGGTCGGCGGCAACGGGCGGGCCGGTGGCCTGCTTAAAGCCTTGGAAATCCTACGCGGCCTTCACGACCGGGAGTGGTCTACGGCGGCTCTCGCGGATGGATTAGAAGCTCTCGTAGCGACTGATGATAAGGAGTTATGGCAAGACGCGATACCGGCGAAGGCTACGGTCGGGGGAACACTGGCGCGCGTTATGAACCTACATCAAGCCAAGGGGCTTGAAGCAGCGGTAGTCTTTCTGGCGGACCCCGCGGGAGAATCGGACCGCGAGCCGAGGGTTCACATAGACCGACGGGGCGAGACGCCGCGAGGCTATATCGTCGTCTACGATGAACCTCTAAAGGGTACTTCCGGGCGGGAGAAGCAAATAGCCGTTCCGCCAGATTGGGAACACGTAGTGGAAGAAGCGCGGGAGTACGAAGATGCAGAGAAAGCACGCCTACGCTATGTCGCGGCGACACGCGCCGGCGTAATGATGGTTGTCACCGAAAGGGCCAACAAGAAAAGCCCTTGGTACCCCCTCGAAAAGGATTTGGGCGAAGCGAAACCTCTGGAAGTGCCCGAAGAAAAAGAACTACCGACCGCCCAGCCTATCGCAGTAAAGGTCGAGGAAGTCGCCGCTGCGCGCGAGGCCTTAGCCGAACGGCGCAATAACGTAATACGCGCGAGCTACGAACGGGGAGCCGAGAAGGAACTGGCGCTGGCCGCGGCGGCCCGTGGTGGTGAACGGCCCGAGGGTAACCGCATCTGGGGCAACGTCATCCACGGCTTTTTAGAAGCGGTTGTCCGGAGGCATGACCTCGATTTATTGCAAATGGCGCGGTGGTTATTAAAGAGCGAGGGTGGGGACCAGAGCGAAGCCAGCGAAGCTGTAGCAGCGGTAGAAGGAGTTATGGCAACGCCGCACTGGCGGCGGGTCCGGCGTGCCAAGCGGGTTCTAGCTGAGGTTCCTTATCTCCGCAAAGTAAGCCAACCGAGTCGTTCACCCGGCGTCGTAGCCGGCGTTATAGACCTCGCTTTTATGGAGGGCGACGGTTGGGTTATAGTCGATTACAAGACCTCCGCGCCCCCTGACGGCGATTATGCGCCGTACGTCAACTACTACGGGCCGCAAGTACGCGCCTACGCCCGGGCGTGGGAGGAGATTACAGGCGAACGAGTGAAAGAGGTCGGCTTGTTTTTCGTCGGCGCCGAAGGGTTATCCCCTCGGTACGAAGTTGTAACGTTGTAGACGCAGCGTCTTCCCTATTTCAAGGCGGGGGTCCCGAATATTATAGGTGTCTGTGATTAAAGGCGGAGAGGGTCGCGGTATATACGACAGAGAAGTTATACTTAACGGTTAACAAGGCCGGGGTGGGATGCGGGTCGGCCGGCGGGTCGGCCCGGTTTTATTTCTCGGCGTAGTATTATTAAACTAGGGTGAACCGTAACGCGCAAGCGCGACGGCCGACTCGGCGCCGTCGTTTTACCCGAAGAACCCGGCCTCGAACTCGAAGGCGTCCTTGACGGTGGCGGAGAGGAAAGTAAATAATATTCTGTAAAATGCGCTTTGAGCCATTTAACAGTTAAATAATTCTCTTGACAACGTTCGCGCCATCGGGTATATACATGCATATGGGTGGAGGTGGAATTTCGGAGTGGTGATTATCGCGTATTACCTTACGATTTTGGGCGGATACGTGACGGCGTAGGGTATTAATGGCGAAGGAGCGGACGATGAAGAACGTGCGGACGGTGGTAACGGCCTTGGCCGCTACGGCGCTACTTGTTGCCGGCAGCGGCCTTTTTGCATGCAAGAAAAAGGAACCGGAGACGATAAAGATTGCCATAGTAACGCCTTTGACTGGGGACGGAGCCGTTTACGGGGTGCCGCAGAAAAACGCGGCCGAAATAGCGGTAAACGAGATAAACGAAAACGGCGGGCTATTAGGTAGAAAGGTCGAATTACTTCCGTACGACGATAAAGCGGACCCGAAAGAGGCGGTTACTATTGCGAATAAAGTGGTTACGTTACCCGGTATCACCGGTGTCGTCGGACACCCGAATAGCGGAAACGCTATACCGGCGTCTAAGATATATAAGGAAAGCGGATTACCTTACGTCGTAACGTCGGCCACTAACCCTGAGATTACCAGGCAGGGATTCGAAAACGTTTTCAGGTTCGCACCTACGGACGATATGCAAGGTATATCAGCCGCCAGGTTCATCTCGGAAACGCTTGGTGTCGATAACGTAGCGGTAATACACGACAACGCGGCTTATGGAAAAGGTATAGCGGACAACGTTAAACAGGAGTCTGAGAAACTCGGTTTAAAAGTAGTACTCTATGATGCGCTTAACCCGGGCCAGAAAGAGTACCGGGCTATTATCGAGAAATTAAAGGGCGTTACTCCGGCTGTTGTTTTTTACGGAGGTATGGCACCGGAAGGAGCGAAACTTGTTAAACAAGCAAAGGAATTAGGTTTAGAAACGACGTTCGTAATGGGAGACGGCTGTTTCGACGAGAAGTTGCCGGAATTAGCGGGTACCGACTGCAAGAACGTATGCGTTAGTTTTTTAGCTCCGCCTTGGGGCGAAGTAGGTTCCGCGAAAGGCTTTGTGGAGGAGTACAAGAGAGACTTTGGGGATGTCCCGGCGTTCGCTCCATACGGCTATGACGCTGTTAAAGTATTAGCGGCCGGGATAAGTAAAGCTGAAAGCCAAGACCACGAGGCGATTATCGAAGCGCTTCGGGCTCCGGGTTTCTCGGTAGAAGGCGTAACCGGTAAGATAACGTTCGACGATAACGGTCAGACTACGGATCGGAGCTTTTATTTCTATACTTTCGGCGACGATGGGCGTTTCAAGTTATACGGGCGTTAACGTAAAAAACGTATCACGGTATTCCGCTACGGAGCCTTTCGGCTACGAGGGCGGGACTTTTTCCGACGTTGAAGTAGAGGCGGCATTGAAAGCCGGTTACCCTTTAACGATGGATTTCGCGATTCCCGGTAAATGTATTAATAATTGCGTTTTTTGTGGTTACTATTGCGTTAACGAAACCGGGAAACTAACGTTCGATGAGATATTGAAGGTTATTAAAGAATTCGCTTCGTTAGGCGGGAAGAGTGTAAAAATCTTGGGAGAAGGCGAACCGCTATTGCGGGAGGATATTCTCGGTATTCTTTCGTATATTAGGGAGTTGGGTATGGTACCGGTTTTGTTTACCGGCGGGGACGTAATAGGCGATGAAAGGTTATCCGGACCTATACACGGGATTTCAGGACCAGTAGTTGTAGAACAGTTGCGGGAGCTGGGAGTAACCGTCGTATTGAAATACGAGAATTACTACCAAGACGATATCGTCGGCCGGCAAGGGTTTTCGGAAGCGCGAAACCGTGCGTTAAAGCTATTCCTGCAATATGGGCTTAACGAAACATTCCCTTCTAAATTGGGATTAGGGACGGTTTTACTTAAAGAAAACTATATGGACATAGAGGGTATTTACCGGTGGTGTCTCGAGCGGAATATTTACCAACTAATCTGCCCTTTAATGCCTATCGGTAAAATGAAAGACGATAAAGAGAGGAATAAACTCGCGCCTTCTAAGGGAGACGTGGCTGTATTAAAAGGACGTCTTAAAGCGATCCGCGCCGAGTTCGGCGTATCTCCGTCCATAGAGTCGGATTTCCCCGGGGGGTTACCTTGCGACATCGCGCGCGCGGGTTTTTACGTTGACGATTCGGGGAATGTTTTCGTTTGCGAATCGGATTCTAAAATAGGAAATGTTAAGCATGAAACACTAATCGACCTTTGGACTATCGCCGATTCTTTAAAAACGCGGGAGTACGGCGCGGCGAGGCGTAAAGGACTGTGTTTTCCTAAACGTCGGAAAGGGATAATTTAATGAGGGAAGATAAAAAATTCCGAGTTTTAGAGTGGGTTGTTTTCGTTGCTATAATCATATTAAGTGCAGTTTTTTTAATTGTGGGTATATTATTAACGGGGTGGAGTTTTTTACGAGAATACGCAACAATGATTTATTTTGGGTTATGGACGATATTCGCATTATCTTCGATAAGTGCTATTGTTATGTACCGTAAATCTGAAAGGGAAAAAGCGCTTGCAGCTGAAGAGAGATTTAAAACCGCCGCATTAGAAGAAGCCGTTTCGAAATTAAAAGGTATAATCGATAACCGCAGTTATTCCGTCGTCCAGGAAGCTACCCCTAGTTACTTCGACGAATTAAAATTAGCTATCAAAAAGAGTATCACTCAAGTCGTGGAAGAGAAAAAAAAACAATTCTCTAAAGGGTTACTTGACCTTGGAGGAGGGACCCTGCCGGATATAGTTTATATGAGTTCCTTTAACGACGTAGACGCTATCAAATTACTCGAATATTTAGTCACGGAGAAACGTAAAATATCCGAAGATCCCGAGTTATCAGTATTCCAAATAAACCTTAATTCATATGACAAAACGCTAGAATCAGTTCATAATACAACGAACTGCGAAGTACGAGCTACTTATATCTCCCAAATATTCGACCCGATAATCCTTTGTGGGGTGGATATTTTTTTAAGGTATAACGGTAGATGGTTATATCTGTGTGATGAAGAATTCGGCCGTTTGGATAGTAGTGTGTATTCTGCGTTTTTACGTAGTTTGTACAACAACTCTATCCCGGTAACTTACGATCGCAAAAGGAAATATATAGCACAAGTCTCTAGCAAATTATCACAACATTTAACGACTAAAATCAACGAAAACGGTTTCGCGCATTGTGCGAACGAAGTTGATTTGTGGTTAAGCAAGCCTAAGGATTACCCTGAGTTGGTCGATAACTACTCTAAGTATAAGGATAAGATAACTTACGCTTTTAAAGACTTCGAGGCCGAGATAACGGAGAAATCATCCAAAATAATCGCTTGTTGGCCGTTAACGCCTTTAGGTTTGGAATTAGGATTACATAAGGATGAATTTATTAAGAAATGGTTAACAAACCTAATTAAAAAAGCGAAGGAGAACCCAGACCTAGAAGTTACCCGGTATCTTTTCGTATCCGGTAAGAGGGTAACCGAGCCGGTTAACGGTGGCGAAAACTGCGTTACCGTTTTATCGGCCTCGGAGGATTATCCTGGGTACGATAAGGAAGTACGCAATATCGTATCCGATTTTTTCCCCGACAGCGGCAAAATACCTGATAATTATAAAACGTACGCTATTATTACTAACGAAGATCTAATGAACGAATTATCGATTACGGATTCAGGGTTTGCGTCGATTTACCAAAATAAATTCCTTGGTAACTCCGATGAATTATACGAGGACCTAGTGAGTAATTGGATATTCTTTTATAGTCCGGGGTTATCTGTTCTTCAATACGAGGATTTAATTAAAGTAGAGAAAGGTGGCGCCGAAATAATATTCCCCTTATTCTATTATCACGATACTAAGGCTGATATCGAAAACCTAGGTAAAGACGATTTAGAGATCGGAAAGAAATGCCACCGCCACATTATATATATTAGGACACTCCGCAAATTCCTAGAGAACGCCCGGGGTAAAAACCCAGTTAAAGAACGGGATATTTATATTTTCGGCCTTTACGAGCCGGGTTCTCCTTTCTATGAATCTGTTAGCCATTAACCTTGCTCCCCCAGCTCACAGCTAACGCCCTGATTGCCGCGGGCGCGTATTGCCTGGTGGCGGTCGGCTTCGGGTTGATCTTCGCGACAACCCGTTTTTTTCATTTCGCCCACGGCGCCGTCTACGCCTGGGGCGCCTACCTCGCGTTCCTATTCGTCAAGGTCCTGGGCTTGCCGCTGGCGATGGGGGTCACAATCGCCGTCGTCCTCTGCGCCGGCCTGGGGGCCGCGTTCGAACTCTGCCTGTATAGGCCCCTGCGGGCCCGGGGCGCCTCGCCGCTCGTCCTCCTCCTCGCCTCCCTCGGCGCGTACGTCGTCCTCCAGAATTTTATATCGCTTATTTTTAGCGACCAGACGCAGACGCTCCGCTCCGGCGTCGTCCGCGAGGGCCTGCCGATACTCGGCGCCCGCGTCACGCCCATCCAGCTCGTCATCATCGGCGCCGCCGTCCTGTTGACCGCGGCCGTGTGGCTCCTCCTAAAGCGGACGCGGCTGGGCCTCGAGATGCGTGCCGTCGCCAACGACCCGGCCCTCGCGCAGGTCTCGGGCGTGCGCTCGAGTCGGGTCATCCTCGCGACCTTCGTGCTGGGCTCCGCGCTCGCCGGCCTGGCCGGCATCCTCGTCGCCCTCGACGTCGACATGACACCGACGATGGGGATGAACGCGCTGATGATGGGCGTCGTGGCCGTCATCGTGGGCGGGACGGGGTCGGTGCCGGGGGCGGCGCTGGGGGCGCTGTTACTCGCGTTCGCCCAGCACTTCGGCGTCTGGCACATTAGCTCGAAGTGGCAGGACGCCATCGCGTTCGTCGTCCTGCTGTTGTTCCTGCTCTTCCGGCCGCAGGGCTTCCTCGGGCGGAGGGTGAGGAAGGCCGAGGTGTAGTGGCCTACCTCCTCCACATATTAATCCTCATCGGCATATACGTCATCCTGGCCGAGTCGCTTAACCTCATCGCCGGGTACGCGGGCCTGTTGTCCATCGCACACGCCGCGTTCTACGGCGTCGGGGCGTACGTCGCCGCGCTGCTCGCGCTGCACTACGCCGTCCCGCCCTGGCTCACGATCCCGGCCGGGACGCTGGCCGCGGCGGCGGTGGGGGCGCTGGTCGCCTGGCCGGCGCTGCGCGTCCGCGACGACTACTTCGTCGTCGCCACCTTCGCGTTCCAGGTCATCGTCTTCAGCGTGATGAACAACTGGGTCGCGCTGACGGGCGGGCCGCTCGGCCTCCCCGGCATCCCGCGGCCCGACTTTTTCGGCCTGACGGTGAAGTCGCACGGCGGCTTCCTGGTCCTCACGTGGTTGCTAGCGGCGGCGGTCGTATTCGTGTGCTGGCGGCTGGCGCGGGCGCCGTTCGGCCGGGTCCTGCGGGCGCTCCGCGAGGACGAGGTCTTCGCCGCGGCGCTGGGAAAGGACGTGGCCTCGTTCAAGGTCCGCGTCTTCGCGGTGGGCGCGGCGATGGCCGCGGTGGGCGGCTGCCTCTATGCCTACTACATCACGTACATCGACCCCACGAGCTTCACCGTGATGGAGTCGATATTCATCATCTCCATCGTCATCGTCGGCGGCGCGGGGAGCCTGCGGGGCGCGGCGCTCGGCGCGGCGGTGCTGGTGATAATGCCAGAGGCGCTGCGCTTCCTGGGCCTGCCGAGTTCGGTCGCGGCCAACCTGCGCCAGATCTTCTACGGCCTGCTACTCATATTATTTATGTTATTCCGGCCGCAGGGGCTGATAGGGGAGTTCGGCTTCCGCCGGCGTTGATACAATGTTAAAGGTACATAACCTTTCCAAATCCTTCGACGGGACCGTCGCGCTGGACGGTTTCTCGGCCGAGGTGCGCGCGGGCGAGGTCGTCGGCCTGGTGGGGCCCAACGGCGCCGGCAAGACGACGCTCTTCAACGTCGTCACCGGCTTCCTCCGCCCCGACGCCGGCGACGTCACCTATAAGGGCGAGACGCTGACCGGCACGCCGCCCCACCGCGTCGCCCGGCGCGGCGTCGCTAGGACCTTCCAGGAACTCCGGCTGATATACCGCACGACGACCCTGGAGAACGTCCTGCTCGCGTTCCCCTCCCAGGCCGGCGAATCCGGCCTGGGCGCCTTCGGCCGCTGGCCCCGCGTGAGTAGGGAGGAGCGGCGCAACCGGGAGGAGGCGCGGGCGCTGCTCGAGTACGTCGGCCTGGCGGAGAAGGCCGGCGAGTTGGCGGACGAGATGAGTTACGGCCAGCAGAAGCTGTTGTCGCTGACGTGCTGTCTCGCGACCGGCGGCGAGTTGCTGCTGCTCGACGAGCCGGTGGCGGGCGTAGCGCCGGGGATGGTGGGCAAGATATTGGCGTTGATAACGGACCTCCGGGGCCGGGGCAAGACGGTCGTCTTCATCGAGCACAACTTCGCCGCGGTCACGGAGGTTTGCGACCGCGTTCTCTTCATGGACGAGGGGCGCCTCGTGGCCGAGGGGACGCCGGCCGAGATCCGGGATAATCCAAGCGTAATGGAGAGTTATCTAGAATAATAATTTTACATGGAGGAGAGCGCTATGGAATTATTCGAGGGATTCAATTTTAAATGTCCTTATTGTGATACGGTATCTGAATACCGACCCGAAGAAATAAGAAACGATACCCTCGTAATAAAAATGTTAACCGACCGCGAGCGCACGGAACCCCGCGACTACGTAGTAAAGTGTAAGAACGAAAAATGCGGTAAGACGTTTAAGGTAACGATTTAAACCCTTAATACGTATAGGTCGGAAAGCACTATTAATAAGTCCAACGGAAGGACGCCCATGGAGAAGTCACCGCGAAACCCCGTGGAAGGGGAGCGCCTATCTTACGGCGACGAGGTAGTCTTGGATTTGGGCAAAAAGTTATACGCCGAATCACTAGATACTGTTACTAATTATTTAAAATATATGGTAACCACCGCGGCAGGAGCCATACCCTCATACATAGCTTTGATAGAATTCCTGGGAATACCTAAGCCGGTTTTGCTAACTAATGCCGTTTTATTTCTATTTCCACCGGCGCTTTTTATACTTAGCAGTGTATTATTTAGTTTCGGGTACGCACCTCGTTACGAAGGTATAAGCATTAATTCCCTCTCCGATATTCGCGATTTCCGGGATAAACTAATTAAAGAAAGATGGAAATGGTCGCGTATCGGTACGCTAGTTTTATTATTAGGGATTGCCGTCGGTTCGTACATACTAATAATCCCATGGGAGGTCCCTCAACCGTAATTTTTAATTATCGGATATCGGTACTACTTTTTACTACGTAACCGGTAACGCGGGGCTTGCTATTGAATATGTTATTATCTGTTGAACATATCGATGCCGGCTACGGCAAGAAGCAGGTCCTCCGCGGCGTTACGCTTGCGGTGGCGCCGGGCGAGGTCGTCGGCGTAATCGGCCCCAACGGCGCCGGCAAGTCGACGTTACTCAAGGCCGTCGCCGGCGTCATCAAGCCGTGGTCGGGGTCGGTCCGGCTGGACGGCGAGGAGGTCGGGCCCCTAGGGCCGGTGGAAATGCTAGCGCGCGGCGTGGCGTACGTGCCGCAAGGCCGCGTCGTCTTCGACGAGTTGACGGTGGCCGAGAATCTGAAGATAGCGGCTACGGGAAGGCGTGTATCGTCGGTTGCATTTAACGAGAAAATGGAAACGTTGTTCGCGGCGTTCCCCGAGTTAAAAGAAAAATACCGTAGCTCCGCCGGCGCGCTGAGCGGCGGCATGAAGCAGATGCTGGCGCTCGCGCGGGCGTGGCTACTCGAGCCGAGGTTATTGCTGCTGGATGAGCCGTCGTTGGGCCTCTCGCCGGATTACGTGACGGCCGTGTTCGAAAGGATAAAACGGTTCGGCGAGGCGGGGACGGCGGTCCTCGTCGTCGAACAGAAGGCGCGGGAGGTGGCCGCCGCGGCGGCCCGCGTCGTCGTCATAAAACTGGGTAAGGTCGTATATGACGGCCCGCCGGCCGTCACGGCTGAGCGGGACGTGCTACGGGAGATATTCCTATAGGGCCGCCGGGAAGTATTTCCGCTTGACTTGGCCCGGGCGAGCGTATAAATTACGGGTATGAAAAGCGGGAGGATAGTAACCGCGTCAGACAATAAGTTTTTTGATTAATCTATTAAACCGCCCAGCGGCGCAGGCCGGGGGCGGTTTCGTTATAACGAGTAAGGGTTAAATATGAACCATAACGAGATCGTAAGTTTCCTGTGGGGCGTCGCCGACCTTATCCGCGACGTCTTCAAGCGCGGCAAGTATCAGGACGTAATCCTACCGCTGACCGTCCTCCGCCGCCTCGACTGCGTCCTCGCGCCCACCAAGGAGCGTGTCCTCGCCACCAACGCCAAGCTCAGGAAGAAGGACCTCAAGAACCTCGCGCCCCAGCTCAAGCGGGCGTCCGGCTTCGCGTTCTACAACACCTCCCGGTACGACTTCGACAAGCTGACCGCCGATTCCCGGGCGGTCGCCGCTAACCTCCGCAACTACATCAACGGCTTCTCCGACAATATGCGGGAGGTCATCGAGAAGTTCGACTTCGACAACACGATAAGCAAGCTCGACGACGCCGGCCTGCTCTTCAAGGTCCTGGAGCGCTTCAAGAACGTGGACCTCCACCCGGACGTCGTCTCCAACCACGACATGGGTTCCGTCTTCGAGGAGCTTATCCGCAAGTTCAACGAAGCCCTCGACGAGAACCCGGGGGAACACTTCACGCCGCGCGAGGTCATCCGCCTGATGGTCAACCTCATCCTCTCCCAGGACGAGAAGGCGCTGGCCAAGGGGCGCGTCATTCGGATGGTCTACGACCCGTGCTGCGGCACCGGCGGCATACTCACCATAGCGAAGGAGCACGTAGCCGGCATCAACCCCAACGCCGACGTTTACCTCTTCGGCCAGGAGGTCAACCCGGAGACGTTCGCGGTGTGCAAGTCGGACCTCTTCATGAAGAGCGCCGAAGGCCGAGACGCCGATAATATCGCGTTCGGGAGTACGCTCTCGGCCGACAAACACGCGGGCCGCCGCTTCGACTATATGCTGACCAACCCGCCCTTCGGCAAGGAGTGGCGCCTCGACGAGGACGCCGTCCGGGCCGAGGCGGAGCGGGGCTACGCCGGCCGCTTCGGCGCCGGCCTGCCGCGCATATCCGACGGCCAGCTCCTCTTCCTCCAGCACATGCTCGGGCGGATGAAGCCGCCGAAGGAGGGCGGCTCGCGCATCGCCATCGTCATGAACGGCTCGCCCCTCTTCACCGGCGACGCCGGCTCGGGCGAGAGCGAGATCCGCCGGTGGATACTGGAGAACGACTGGCTCGAAGCCATCGTCGCGCTGCCGGAGCAGTTGTTCTACAACACCGGCATCGCCACCTACGTGTGGGTGCTGTCCAACCGGAAGGAGAAAGGCCGCCGCGGCAAGGTCCAACTCATCGACGGCACGACGTACTGGGCGCCTATGCGTAAGAGCCTGGGCGACAAGCGCCGCGAACTCTCCCGCGAGCAGATTGAGGGACTAACGGGGATATTCCGCCGCATGGCCGACGGCGAACACTCGAAGGTCTTCGGGAACGAGGAGTTCGGCTTTCGCAAGGTGACCGTCGAAAGGCCGCTCCGCCTCAACTTCCGGGCGAGCGCCGAACGGCTTGAGCGCCTGCGCGAACAGCGGCCCTTCCAAAACCTGGCCGTCAGCAAGAAGCGCCGCGCCGACGCCAGGAAGGCCGAGGAGGAAGAGGGCCGGAAAGAGCAGGAGCGCATCCTCGCCATGCTCGGGACGTTGCCCGACAGGTTGTATACGAACCGCGACGAGTTCGAGGGGGCGGTGGCGGCGGCCGCCGAGGCCGCCGGCGTGAAGCTCCGCGCGCCCGTTAAGAAGGCGGTCCTCGCGGCGCTGGCCGAGCGAGACGAGAGCGCCGACGTATGCCGGGATAAGGACGGCAACGCCGAGGCCGACCCGGACCTCCGCGACTACGAGAACGTCCCGCTGGGAGAGGACGTGGCCTCGTATTTCGCCCGGGAGGTCGCGCCGCACGTCCCGGAGGCGTGGGTCAACGACGCCGTCCGCGACCACAAGGACGGCCTGGTCGGCAAGGTAGGCTACGAGATAAACTTCAATCGTTATTTTTATAAATACACGCCGCCCCGGCCGCTCCCGGAAATCGAGGCGGACATCAAGAAGGTCGAGAGAGAGATAATCGAGATGATGCGGGAGGTTACGGAATGAGCGAATCCGCAGCGTACCAGAACGCGCTCGGACGATTAAGGGGTAGCGCCGCGACGTTGAAGGAAGGCAGTTACGCTTTCGATTTCTGTATTGTGTACCACGATTCAGTTCTCGCCCGGTTCCAACCGATCTTCGAATTGAATCACCTCGACGGACTTACCGAGGATGAATTCCGGTCGTTTTTGATATTAAATAATAATCACCATTGGAGCGGCTTGCACCGGCACGGGCCGAAGATGTGCGCCGATATGCGGAAGCTACGTAAAGCGTTAAAGAACCTATTGGACGAAAGCAAGCCGATCGAGGAACGCATGGATAAAGCGACCGGCGACGTTAAGGGTATGGGCAAGGCCGTGGCGACTGCGATATTAATAGTCGCCTATCCCGAAAAATACGGCGTTTGGAACAGCACCTCCGAGAACGGGTTGCGTAACGTGGGATTGTGGCCGGAATTCGAAGGCGGCGAGACGATTGGGGAAAAGTACGCGCGAGTTAATGAGGTGTTACTCACGTTAGCCGCGGATATCGGCATCGATTTATGGGCTCTCGACACCCTATGGTGGGATATGGACGAGGAAGCCGGGATAATATTAGACGGCCCGGGCACCGTTGGTGGGGAGGAGGTACGCTTCGGGTTAGAACGGCATCTTCACGATTTCTTATATGATAATTGGGAAAACACAGAACTAGGGAAGGAATGGGAGGTATATAGTGAGGAAGGGGATGACGCCGGTTACGAATACCCGACCGGGATAGGTAAAATCGACATCCTCGCCCGGCACCGTTCGAAACCGCGATGGTTGGTCGTCGAATTGAAGCGGGGTCAGTCCAGCGACGCTACCGTCGGCCAAGTACTGCGTTACATAGGGTGGGTTAAGGGGAAAATGGCGTCGGCCGGCGAGGAGGTCAGGGGCCTCGTTATCGCGCACGAGGCGGACGATAAAATCAAATACGCCCTCAACGCCGTTGACGGCGTGTACTTGATGTTATACGAAGTCGAATTCAAACTCGTTAACCCGACGTAGGTTTTTACTCAGTGAGCGAACGACGCGACGACGATACACCGGCGGCCCCCCGCCGCTTC
Source organism: Candidatus Zixiibacteriota bacterium (assembly GCA_050117845.1). Classification (GTDB taxonomy): domain Bacteria; phylum RBG-13-66-14; class B26-G2; order WVWN01; family WVWN01; genus WVWN01. Next base: position 7,641 of record JASFLY010000036.1, on the reverse strand, counting down.
CGCCCCTACCCGGCCTACAAGCCCTCCGGCGTGGACTGGCTTGGCGAGATTCCGGAGCATTGGGACGTAAAGAAGCTTAAATACGGCACGAATATCTTAATGGGCCAATCCCCTAGTTCCGATACTTATGATAACGAGAACGCGATCTTACCTTTTCTACAGGGAAACGCCGAATTCTCGGAAAAACACCCGATTGCGCAAAAGTTTTGTGATGCGGCAGTTAAAATTGCCCCTAAAGGCGCGTTATTACTATCTGTCCGCGCCCCAGTCGGGGCTTTGAATATCGCAGATCAAAATTACGGTATAGGCCGTGGGTTATGCGGCGTTATCGTTAAACCGGGCGCTTTATCTCGTTCTTTCTTGTGGTATTTAATCCATATAATAAAGGAGGAGCTTTTTAGTCAAGCAACCGGTTCTACTTACGAAGCGGTTTCAGCGGATGAAGTGAGTTCGTTATTGACCCTTTTTCCGCCGATTGAAGAACAAACCGCCATCGCGGCCTTCCTCGAGCGGGAGACGGCGAAGATAGACGCGCTGGTCGCGAAGAAGGAGCGCCTGATCGAGTTGTTGGAGGAGAGGCGGGCGGCCCTCATCTCCCGCGCCGTCACCCGCGGCCTCGACCCGGACGCTCCCCTCAAGCCCTCCGGTGTGGATTGGCTCGGCGAGATTCCGAAGGGGTGGGAGGTGTTACCTTTAAAGCGGTTATCGATTATTAGTTACGGATTAGGTCTTGAATTAGATAGGACTGAAACAGAAGGGACTTATATTTTATCATTACCTAACGTGACGTTAGAAGGTATTTTAAATTTAAGCGAAGTCCCTAAAACCCGTTTATCCGATGAAGAAAAGGAAACTCTACTGCTTAAAAAAGGTGACTTACTATTTAACTGGAGGAGTGGTAGCCCTGAACACGTAGGAAAGACGGCTTATTTCGACCAAGATGGCGAATACACTCACGTTTCTTTCTTATTAAGATTGAGATTTAATTCAAATGAGCATGATTCGCGGTATTTTAGGTATTTTTTAAATAATTTGAGAAGTACCGGATTTTTCTCTTCGTCGAAATTCCGAGTTAATACGACTTTTAATCAAACCGAATTGCGGGATCTAGCAGTGATGGTTCCGCCGGTCGATGAACAATCCGCCATCGCGGCCTTCCTCGACCGCGAGACGGCGAAGATCGACGCCCTCGTCGCGAAGGTCCGCGAGGGCATCGAGAAACTCAAGGAATACCGGACGGCGCTCATCTCCGCCGCCGTAACCGGGAAAATAGACGTGCGGGAGGAGGTTACTTCGTATGAATAAAAAAGCAAGAGAAGGGTTGCCATTCGTTAGGATAATGATGGTTTTAAGTAGTTTTACGCCGTTATTCGTCCTTTGGGCAATACGCGGGTGTAGCGTAGTACCGAATAGCTTTTTTATAGCCGGTTGCGTTATCCTGATCATAATCCCAAATACGGTTTTAATTTGGCGTTGGTTAACGGCGAAGCGGCAGGGGGATAGATTTGTTAAAGTTATCCACAAAGCAGAGGATAACCGGGGGTCGTTAATCGTGTATTTGTTTGCTATGTTACTTCCTCTTTATTCGACTAACATAACGACCGGGCGGGATTTAGCGGCAGCAATCGTTGCGGTTATTCTAATAATATTACTCTTCTACCATCTGAACTTGCATTATATGAACGTGTTTTTCGCATTCCTGGGGTATCGTGTTTTCACGGTACACGCCACTGATAGTTCGGATGTCCGTGGCGATAAGGACGATTTCATATTACTAACTAAAAGGGCGACGCTTAAAGAAGGCGAGAAACTAAACGCGCTGAGAATAAGCAATACGGTTTATCTCGAATAGGGGGTTACGTTATGCCTACGTCTTTCCAGTTTAACGATATTCAAGGTGTCGAATTCGGTGTTGCGTTCGACGAAGACGGTTCTGAACAATACGCTTTGATACCGACCGATAACGCTGTTAGACGCGCCGCTCGTTCGATGCTTGATGCAACTCTTGCGAAAATAAACGCGTCCGCCGGTAAGTCAACCTTAGAACGTTACGAACCTTCGCAGCTATACGGACCGGAAGAGACGCTTGTACTACCTTTTGAAGATGAATTATGCGAGAAAGTTAGAGCTATATATTCGGCAGAAAATATCCAGGTTGACGCGACCGTAATAGCTGAACCCGACTCGATTGTTTATTATTTTTTCGTTTACTTGGATGGTGCGAATAACAAGGTTCTAGCGGTTAGACGCGCAACTCAGTTTAAAGGCATATTAAGAGCGCGTAACCGGATTATTAGTTTGGTGGATGATACGCTTAAAATCGTCGACAAACCCTTTTTCCGCCTCGACATAGATTTCGATTGGATCGTCCTCGACGCGAACGTATACATATTGCGCCCAAGCGGTTTTGAGTATACCGCAGAAATGGACGAGGTCATATTATCCCGAGCAGGGGAGAGAGCGGTTAATCTGCAAACATCAATAAGCTTTTTGGATACGTCCGCTATTTCTGAATACGTAGCGTGCCATAAGCGGGCGGCACGTTTAATCGCGTCTATATCCAAGCAAGCGGATTTAAACTTGATTTCTCAAACGTGTTTGGAAAGAGTTTGTAAGGAAAACGGAGTAGAATTGGAAAATAACGCCGGGCTCATTAGGCCGGCCGCCGGGTTTGAAAAAGCGTTTTTAGAGCTTCTAGATAGACGTCTATACCGCGTAGAATTAATCGACGGAGCCCCAGAACGTTACGAAGCGAAAAGCCGTAGTCGTCGGAAATAACCCTGTGTTTGTTTCATTTAATTGCCTATGATCGATATATCCGAAAAGAACTTCGAGGACGACATCGCCCGGGCGCTGCTCGAGGCCGGGTACGAGGGCGGCGCCGGCGCCTCCTATGACCGCGAGCTGTGTCTCATCCCCGACGACGTCGTGACGTTCGTTCAGGCCGCCCAGCCGAAGGCGTGGAAGAAGTTCCACGCGATGCACGGCGACGACGCCCGCGGCCGTTTCCTGGACCGCCTCGCCGACGAGATCGGGCGCCGCGGCACGCTCGACGTTCTCCGTAAGGGCGTCAAGTGCGACGGCTGCCGCTTCCGCCTCGTGCAGTTCAAACCCTCCTCCGGCTTGAACGAGGAGATAATCCGCCTCTACCGCGCCAACGTCTTCCGCGTCGTCCGCCAGCTCCGTTACGGCGGGAAGGGCGGCGGGACGCTGGACCTCGCGATATTCGTCAACGGCCTGCCCGTCTTCACGGCCGAACTCAAGAACCCCTTCACCGGCCAGAACGTCGAACACGCCGTCCGCCAGTACCGCCTCGAGCGCGACCCGCGGGAGCCGCTCTTCGCCTTCGGCCGGTGCCTAGCGCACTTCGCCGTGGACCCGGATTCCGTCTACTTCGCGACGCAACTGCGCGGCGAGAAGACGCGCTTCTTCCCCTTCAACCGGGGGCGGAACGGCGGGGCCGGCAACCCGCCGTCGGCGCTCGATTACGCGACGTCGTACCTGTGGCGGGAGGTGTGGGCGAAGGACAGCGTCCTGGGCCTGTTGCAGCACTTCATCCACGTCGTCGAGGAGGAGGACGACCGCGGCCGCAAGACGGGCGAGCGCAGCTTGATCTTCCCGCGCTGCCACCAGCTCGAGTGCGTGCGGGGGCTGGTCCGCGACGCCCGGGAGAAGGGGCCGGGGCGGAGCTACCTCATCCAGCATAGCGCCGGCTCGGGAAAGAGTTACTCCATATCCTGGCTCGCGCATCAACTCTCGGTCCTGCACGATGACGACGACCGGCGCGTCTTCGATTCGATTATCGTCATTACGGACCGGCGCGTCCTCGATCGCCAGCTCCAGCGGCACGCCAAGAACTTCGAGCAGGTCGCCGGCGTCGTCGAGAACATCGACAAGAAATCGAAACAACTCGGCGAGGCGTTGAAGGAGGGCAAGACCATCGTCGTCACGACGCTACAGAAGTTCCCCTACATCGTGGACGACGTCGGCCGACTCCCCGGCCAACGCTTCGCGATAATCGTGGACGAGGCCCACTCCTCGCAAACGGGGGAGAGCGCCCGGACGGTCAAGGAGGTCCTGGCCGTCGAGGGTTTGGAGGAGGCCGAGCGGGAGGACGTCGAGACCGGCGACGACGTCGAGGACCGAGTTGTCGCCGTGGCCCGGTCGCGGGGGCCGCTGGCGAACGCGAGTTACTTCGCGTTCACCGCGACGCCGAAACCCAGGACGATGGAACTCTTCGGCGAGAAGCAGGAGGACGGGACGTACGTCCCGTTCAGCCTGTACTCGATGCGGCAGGCCATCGAGGAAGGTTTTATCCTGGACGTCCTGGAAAACTACACGACTTACAAAACCTACTGGAACCTGTTGAAGAAGGTGGCGGGCGACCCGAAGTACGAGCGGGGGAAGGCGAACTACCTGTTGAAGTCCTTCGTGGACCTGCACGAACACTCCATTAATAAGAAGGTCGCGATAATAATCGAACACTTCGCCGGCCACGTTATGCACCGCATCGGCGGCCGGGCGAAGGCGATGATCATTACCCGGTCCCGCCTCCACGCCGTAAGGTACAAGGTCGCGGTAGACCGCTACCTCAAGGAACGCGGCCACAACTTCAAGGCGTTAGTGGCGTTCTCCGGCACCGTGAAGGACGGCGGCCTCGGCTTCACCGAGGCCGGGATGAACGGCTTCCCGGATACGCAAACCGCGGACGCGTTCAAGCGGGACGAAAACCGGATACTCGTCGCGGCCTTCAAGTTCCAAACGGGATTCGACCAGCCGCTTTTACATACGATGTACGTGGACCAGAAGCTCGGCGGCGTCCGCGCCGTCCAAACGTTGTCGAGGCTGAATCGTAACCTTCCCAATAAAGACGAGACGATGGTCCTCGATTTCGCGAATGAGGCCGAGGACGTAACGGAGGCGTTCAAGCCCTATTACGACCGCACGTTGTTGACGGAGGGAACGGACCCGAACCTGCTATACGACCGCCAAACTAAAATGGAGAGTTACCATTTGTACGGCGACGACGACGTGGACCGCTTCGCCCGGGAGTACTTCGTGCCGAAGCCGAACGAGGCGAAGTTGTACTCGGCCCTGGCTCCCGTCATCGACCGTTACGTTGATGCCGCCGAGGAAGACCAGAAAGAGTTCCGCGGCGCCTTGAGCGATTTCGTGCGGCTGTACGGGTTCCTCTCGCACGTGTTGCCGTTCGCCGACGCCGATTTGGAGAAACTCTACGCGTTCGGCCGGTTGCTGTGGCGGCGGCTGCCGGTATCCGTGGAAAGGTTGCCCCGCGAGATCCAGGAGCAAATTGACCTCGAGTCGTTGCGCGTGCAGAAGACGGGCGAGGGGAAGATAACGCCGGCCCGCGGCCGGGGCGAACTCGAGCCGATGAAGCCGAAGGATAAGGGGCCGATAACGCCCGACGAGATAGAAACGTTGTCGGCGATAATAAAGGAATTGAACGAACGCTTCGGGACCGACTTCTCGGAGGAGGACAAGGTTTTCATCGAGCAACTCGAGGAGAGGTTGAACGGCGACGACGCGTTGTTTTTAAGCGTCCGGGCGAACGTTCCCGAGAATGCCCGCCTCACCTTCGACCACGTCGCGAACGACAAGTTACAGGATATGGTCGATACTAATTATAAACTCTACAAGCTCGTGAACGACGATAAGGACTTCGCCAGGGTCCTGTTCGATTGGTTGTTCGAGAGGTATTTAAAGCGGGCGGGGCGGCAGGAGCAAGACGACGACGATAACAAGCAGGGGATTTAAAATAAAGCTACACCTAAGCGTTGGCTATTTGGTATTAACGGCCGCCAAGCGACGCCGAAAGAGCTAATATAGCATTATTCGGACATTGTTAATCGAACGACACAAAATTGCGTACATTCAGATTAATTAATAAGTTACGGCGCGAATGAGCCAATTTTCATGCGGCAAGGAGTATTTTTTCCTTGACATGTAAGCCGATATAGATTTAAATATACATGTACGAGAGGGTCTGAGTTAGGCGTATTCCACGAGAGGGATTGTTTGCGTGAGAGGATAAAAAGGGAGCGGGGGGCTTCCGGGCGACCCGGCATAGGTCGGGCCGCGGTTCGGCTATTACCCAGGTTGGCCGTGAGGGCCGGCGTGGGAGTTTTTGTTGTCGCGGCGCTGTTGCCATTCGCGTGCGGGGACGACGAATACGTCGGCGGCCCGGTGGGGCAACCTAATCCGAACGAACCATATCCTTTGTGGGTAACCAGTGTGGCTTACTGGTCGAAGTACGACCGGAACGGGAACAATATATTTACGGTAGAACAAATGCCCCGCGCGGTAGCTTTAGGCATTAACCCTTCTACGGGGGAAATTTGGGCCTCGGCGGAAGGACTTAGTATTTACGACCCCGACGGTAATCTTAAAAAAAAGGCTGAATTATCCGGGGTGAGGCCGCTAGAACCGGTCATTTTCGATACGCGCCGCGGCATTACTTGGGTGTGTTATTACCCGGAAGTATACGACAATAGATTGGCCCAGTTCGATTTCGACGGTAAACACGTGAAAGACGTCACACTTCCTGAACAGATAACAAGGTTCGAGGATATGGACGTTCACGAAGCCTCAGGAACGCTTTGGTTTTTGTCCAAGTATAAGTTGTACAAACTGGACGAACAAGGCGAGGTCCTTTTCGCGAAAACGGGCGATGACCTGAATTACAAGTGCGACGGGTTCTGTTCCCTCGAAGTAGACCAAACCGACGGCGGCGTATGGGTAAGAGGGATGAAGGGGGGCCTTACCATGCCGTATATTTTGAAGATCGATAAAGACGCTAAGCGCGTCAGGGAGATATACGGCGGTCTAATCGTTTTCTACGACGTAAACCGCGAGAACGGCGATATCCTTGTAGGGATGAACGTCGGGGACGATAGGGGATTACGTCTATACGGCAAGGCGGGGGGAACTTTGTGGCAATCGGAACCGACGAAGTTTATAAAGGACGCTACGATAAACGATTTTGACGGTTCAGTATGGTTTGCGCATTATCAACGGCCGCCCGTGTACGAGTTGTGTAGGATTATGAGAAACGGGGAGTACGCCGTGCGCGACGTAACTACTATTCGCGAAAGGAATTCTGAATTTCGGTTACGTGTTAAACGTGATCCTTATCCTTATTAATACCGGGAATTGAATAAAAGGTTTATATACTACTCGGTTCTTACGGCCGTCTTGAGTTGCGCCCTCGTCGCCGACGCGTGGGTTTCGCACGTTGACCCTTCGGTCGCGTCGTTCCCGATAGCGGGTCGTAGCGCGACCGTGGGATATACGGGGGAGTTTAACTGGTCCGAGACGGTAATGACCGTACCGGGCCGTAACGGAATGGACGTCGATTTAGCACTTACGTATTCCGGGAATATCGGCGTTGACCAGGAGTCCTCGTGGGTAGGGTTGGGGTTCGACCTCGCCGTTGGGTATATAACGCGACAGATGATTAATATGCCTGACGAGGTGGAACCGCAAGACCCCTTCGAAGGAGATTCCACTGACATGGGGGCTTTCTATTGGGGCAAGGAAGACCATCAAATGTACGACGCCCTGACTGGGGAAGCGCCAGGCGAGGAGTTTATAAGACCGCAAGACAAATTCTTCATGGTGCTA
>JASFLY010000035.1:0-29329 GCA_050117845.1 Candidatus Zixiibacteriota bacterium | reverse complement strand
CGGGGCCGAATGCCTCGGCGAGGCGTTCCCGCACGGCCCCGGGCTCCGACAGTACATCTCGGCCGTGGCGGTCGGCGTCGATAACGGGGAATCCTTGTTTTCGGAGAAGGTCCGCGACGGTGGTTTTACCCGCGCCTATGGGGCCCGTAAGGCCAACTATTAAAGGATTCGCGTTAATGGGCATCGGGAATTAATAACATCTTACAAGCCGGAAAGCAAGTTTTTTCCTTGCGTTCTCGACGCTTACGTGATAATATCCTTTAAGTGAAAAAAGATTTATTTCGAAGTGCTTTACGGATTTCGGCCGTCGCATATGTCGCCGTTTCGTTTATAGGCGGGCCGGCGTTCGCCGAAACCGCGGATTTCCGGACGGATCTTTTCGCAGAAATATCCGGCCTGCCGGCGGTGGAGCGCGCGATGTTCGACGAGGTGAATCGCGTCCGGGAGGAGAGCGGCCTGGGGACGCTGGTTTGGGACGAACTTCTTATGACGGCGGCGAGGCAGCACTCCGACGAAATGACCCGATTGTATTACTTTTCGCACGATTCGCCGACGCCGGGGCTCAAAGATGTAGTGGACCGGGTTTATTCCGCCGGCCTTTCCGACATCTCGGTGGCGGAGAACCTGGCCTCGGAGAACAACGTTCCCCCTTCGGAGGACCCCGGGGAAATCGGCCGGGAGCTGACGGAACTGCTCCTGGCCAGCGAGTACCATCGGGATAATATCATGGACCGGCGGTTTACCCACACCGGTATAGGCTGTGCGGTATCGGAGGAAGGGACGCTTTTCTGTACGCAGGTATTCTCAAAACGGACGATTAAGTTGAAATCCGCCCGCCTCGAGGACGATGAGGCCGCCGCGCGCCGCGTCGAACTCACGCTCGCCACCGACGACGTGGTCGGCGTTTGGTTGGACGAAACCGATACTTATATCTTCGAACCGGAGGCCGGCCGGGTCGTCGTGCGGCTGGTATTCAGGAAAGACGATGGGGAACGGCGGGTGGTCCTGGCCCGACGGGGCGTGGACGAGTACGGCGCGATGGAGGGCTTTTTCCTGGGGACTTTTGACCCGGACGACCCCATAAATTTCGGGGCAGGCATAACCGAAGTAGACGTTCTCGACGAAAAACATATCACCAATAAATCGGAGTTTTACGTTCTCGAGGTGGAGGGGGAAGTCCTTAACGGCAGCGGCCGTTTGATATTCGCGGACGGTAACGGCCGCTTTGAAGTGAAACTCAACGGAGGCGGTTTCAAGGCAAAATACCCGATACTCGCCGGCTCCGGCATCCACGAGGTATATTTCGTAACCGGCGACGAGACGTCGCACTCGCTCCGGGTGAACAGCGACCTTCCCATAGAAGAGGCCTTCGGCCAGGTCCCCTCGCCGGAGTAGGAGGTCACGGATACGGACACGTTGGATAATATAGAAACGCGAATACTGGAAGAAATCGCGGAGTTAAAGAAAAGCAAAAACGCCGCGTTCCTCGTCCACAATTACCAGATACCGGCGATACAGGATATCGGCGACTTCGTCGGGGATTCGCTGGGCCTGGCGCAACAGGCGGTGGGCACCGATGCCGACGTTATCGTCCTCTGCGGCGTAAGCTTTATGGCCGAGACCGTAAAGCTCTTGAACCCGGATAAGACGGTCCTTCTTCCCGAGCGGGACGCCAATTGCCCCATGGCCGATATGGTCCGACCCGACGACCTCGCGGCCCTGAGGCAGAAGCACCCGGGCGCCTCGGTGGTATCGTACGTAAACACGACGGCGGCGACCAAGGCCGTAACCGACGTTTGCTGCACGTCGGCCAACGCCGTCAAGGTCGTGTCGTCGATTCCCGAAGAGGCCGAGGTAATCTTCACGCCGGACCAGCACCTGGGCGCCTACGTCCGCAAGATGACGGGGCGCGATATCGTCGTGTGGCCGGGCTGTTGCCCCACGCACGCCCGCCTGACCGCAGAGATGGTTATCGAGGCCAAGGGGGAGCACCCGAAGGCCCGGGTCGTCGTGCACCCCGAATGCCCGATGGAAGTCATAGAACTCGCCGACGCCGTCCGGTCCACTTCCGGCATGTTGACGTATTGCGCGGAGTCGGACGCCGCCGGATTCATAATAGGAACCGAGAAGGGCATGCTTTATCCGCTGCGCAAACGCTGCCCGGATAAGGAATTCTGGCCCGTCACGGAACAGGCCATTTGCCCTACCATGAAACTAACCACACTCGAGAGCGTGCGCGACGCCTTGCGGCTCGGTCAGTACGAGATAGATATCCCGCGGGAAGTGGCGGAGCCGGCCCGGCGGGCCATTAGTCGCATGCTCGAGATAGGGCGGGACGGCGCAAATTGATGACCCCACTAACGGCAGTGGATTTGGACGATATCGTAGGCCGCGCTTTGGAGGAAGACCTGGGGACGGGCGACGTTACGACGCGGTTGCTCGCCATAGGGAACGTTCCGGCGCGGGGCGCCATTATCGCGAAAGAGGACGGCATGCTGTTCGGCATCGAGGTCGCGCGGAAGGTATTCCGGACGCTCGACCGCCGGGTCGTATTCAAGACCGTGGTGGAGGACGGCCGGAGGTTCACGGCCGGCCGGGCGGTCGCCCGCCTGCAGGGGCCGGCGGGGCCTATCCTCGCGGGCGAGCGAGTCGCGCTCAACTTCATCCAGCGGCTCTCGGGCATCGCGACGTTGACGGCGACCTTCGTCAATCGGGCCGACAGCGTCACCGTAGCCATACTCGATACCCGGAAGACGACTCCCGGCCTTAGGGCCCTCGAGAAAGCGGCCGTCAAAGCCGGCGGCGGCGAGAACCACCGCCTGGGCCTCTACGACGGCATAATGATAAAGGATAACCACAAGCGGTTATGCGGGGGAATAGGCGAGGCGGTACGGCGCGCCAAGGAGAACCGCCGGCCCCACGTGCCCGTATTCGCCGAGGCCGAGACGCTGGAGGAGGCCGACGAAGCGGCGGCCGCCGGGGCCGACGTCGTGATGCTGGACAACTTCGACGCGGACACGGCCCGGGTAGCCTGCATCGCCGTCGGCGACCGGGCGGCCGTCGAGATTTCGGGGGGCGTCAAGCTCTCCAACGTTTCGGCGTACGCGCGCAGCGGGGCTAACCGTATATCCATAGGGGCATTGACGCACTCCGCGCCGGCGCTCGATTTCTCGCTGGAACTCGAGCCGGATATGGGGGGGTAATCCTATGCAACTGGCGACGCTGGACGACCCTCATAAGATATTCTACTCCATAGGCGAGGTCTCTTCGCTCACGGGCCTCAAGAGCCACATCCTCCGCTACTGGGAGTCCGAGTTCCCGACGCTCAGGCCGGAGAAGCGCTCCAACGGCCGCCGGGCCTACCGCAAGAGCGACATCCTGCTTGTTATCGCGATTAAGAAACTGCTGTACGACGAGGGTTATACCATCGCCGGGGCCCGGAAGAAGATATCCGAGGCGCGAAAGAAACCGGAACGCCACGCCGGCAACGTCGACGTCGTGGCCGAGCTCCGCGAAGACCTCGAGGAATTGCGGGAACTATTAAAAGACGGTTTGAAACGGCGGGAACGCGGATAACCGAACGGAATTTGATACTTGCTTCGGCCGCTTATTTTGGGTATAATACCGCCGCCGTCGGTTTCGACGGCGACATTTTTACGGGGCGTAGCGCAGTCCGGTAGCGCACCTGGTTCGGGACTAGGGGGTCGCTGGTTCAAATCCAGTCGCCCCGAATAATAAAATTGGGACCCCTCGGGGGGTCCCTTTTTCTTTGCCTTCGTGGGGGAAGATCGCCATGGCCATACGAAAAGAAGCGACCATCGAACACGGCTTCACGCAGGACGAGATAACCGCGGCCGTAAAAGCCACGCTCGAGAAGCTGTGGGGGTGCCAGGAAAAAGAGCCGGCCTTATTCGAGTCGGATATCGGCATGTCGTTGAACTCCTTCGGCGAGGTGTTTACCGTAGACCTTACGGAGGCCGGCGCGATAAAAATCGCCAGCGAGACGAAACTCCCCACCGCCCTCACCGACTGGGGTAAAAACCAGGGGAATATAGATAAATTCCTGGCCGCCTTAAAGGAAACGCTCGCGGCAAGCGGCCTGGCGGAGTCGAAGGCCGAAGCTTACGCCTCGCTGGCCGAGGCCGGAACGACGCAGGTCCGGGACGCGTCGTCGCGCCGGGAAGGTTGGAGTACCATTTTGCTTATCGGCCTCATTGCGGCGGTGTTGATAGTGCTCGCCGTCGTTTGCATCGTCGGGTATTGGGTCGTGTCGTTTTTCCTCGCCTCCATATAGGGCGTGCCACCGGCATTCTTGCCGGTGATGTATTGCTATTTCGTACACAGACAGGAATGTCCGTGGCACTCCCGACTTCTATTTCTTACACAGACAGGAATGTCCGTGGCACTCCTGACTTCTATTTCTTTCGCAGACAGGAATGTCCGCGCCGCTAACTACCGAAAATTTAGCTTGCCCCAACTCCGGTTTTTTTATATTATTACGCTGCTACGGGGGCGTAGCGCAGTCCGGTAGCGCACCTGTATGGGGGGCAGGTGGTCGGAGGTTCAAATCCTCTCGCCCCCAAATTCCCCGGCGCGGTCCCCCGGACCGCGCTTCGGCGTGTTGGTATGCCCACACAAATCAGCGTAATCGGCGACGCGGCCGCCGGGCCGGGCCGTACGAAAACCGCGTACGAGGTCGGCGCCCTCGCCGCGGGCCGAGGGTGGGCCGTCGTAACCGGCGGCATGGGCGGCGTCATGGAAGCGGCGACGCGCGGCGCCGCCGAAGCCGGGGGCCTGACTATCGGCATCCTCCCCACGTACGAACCTTCCAACGCCAACGAATACGTTCAGGTCGTCATTCCCACGGGGCTGGGCCACGCCCGGAACGCCGTCGTCGTGGCGGCGGGCCGGGGCGTAATCGCGATAGGGGGGCGCTACGGTACGCTGTCCGAGATTGCGCTGGCATTGAAGCTCGGCAAACCCGTCGTGGGCGTCAACACGTGGCCGGGCGTGGAGGGCGTCACGCCGGCGGCCGACGCCCGCAGCGCCGTCGAGATATTGGCGTCCCTGATAGAGTGAGGCCGAGGTCCCGCCGTCATGCCGGAAACTGTCAGACGCAGGTTGTTATTATACGGCGCCGTCCAGGGAGTCGGGTTTCGATATTGGGCCGTGCGCGAGGCCGCCGCGTACGACGTGCGCGGTTACGTCCGCAACCTCGGCGACGGTTCCGTGGAGGCGGTGATCGAGGGGCCCAGGGCCGAAGTGGAGCGCTTCGCCGAGACGCTGAAGCAGGGCCCGCCCTACGGCCGGGTCAGCCGCATAAAGGTCGTCGAGGAGAGCCCGCGAGGCGAATTCACGTCCTTTGAGGTACGTTTTTAACGGAAAGGGAGAGCTATGTTGAGGAGAGCCGTAACGTTCGTAAATTTGGTACTAATATGCGCGGCCGTGACGCACGCGGCGATGGAGGAGTATGACGAGGTCCCGGTAACGCGATGGGTGGAGTACGACGGCGTCCGGATGCAAACCCCCGCCGAGATACGGGCGACCTGGGAGTCCGAACGACCTTTTGAGATAACGCCGGCCCGGCCCCCCGTCGTCGACGCCAATACGTGTTGCATCGTAGTAAATGAAACCTTATACCCGGATATAGCGACGGGCCTCAACGGGTCCTTCGTCCCGGGGATCGAGGCCGAGGGTTATACCGTAAACGTGTACCAGTCGTCGGGAGGCGAACCGGCGGACCTGCGCGATTTCCTCATCGCCCGGTACGGCGAGGCGGGCGACCCCTTCACGGTGATACTCATCGGCGACCTTCCGGTCGCGATGTTCGAGATCCCGGGCGGAGAGCACGGCAGTTCGCCCTTCCCATGCGACCTGTTTTATATGGACCTCGACGGCACGTGGCGGGACGACGGGTATAACGCCGACTGCTACGACGTCCACGAGGGAGAGGTGAAAGCCGACATCCGCTTCGGCCGCCTGACGGCCGGGCCGCTCGACTTCAGGGGCGCGACCGAGGCCGGCCTTTTGAACCATTACTTCACCAAGGTCGCCGCCTACCGCGCCGGCACTCTCCGCTGCCGCGACAAGGCCCTCTGTTACGTCGACGACGACTGGGAAGCCTACGGCCCGGGCTGGGGGAGCAGCGTCCGTCTGGCGTATCCCGACACGGTGGTCGAGTTCGACCCCTATACTACCTGGGATACGGATTACGAGGCCCGGCTCGTCCACGACTACGAACTCATCCAGGTCTGCGTGCACTCCAACCCGGTGATGCACCAGTTCCACCGGCCGAGCGCCAGAGGGTACACTTTCATGGACGAGGTGTACGACATCAAACCGGTGGCGCTATTCTACAACCTCTTCGCCTGTTCCAACGCCCTGTTCACGTATTCGAATTACATGGCCGGGTGGTACACGTTCATGGACAACGATTACGGCCTGGCCGCGGTCGGTTCCACCAAAACCGGCTCGATGCTGTACTTCACGGATTTCTACGAGCCGCTCAGCGAAAACGAACCGCTGGGAGAAGCGTTCCGATATTGGTTCGCGAAGTGGGGAGACGCCAGCGGCCAGAACGGCCGCGAGTGGCATTACGGCATGACGCTCATAGGCGACCCGACGCTGTGCATCCGGTCCGGCTACGTCCCGGTATACGTGCGGGGTTTCACCGCCACACCGGCGGGGGAGGCCGTCGCGCTGAACTGGGACTACGAACGGACGCTGCCGGTGGAGGGTTTCAACTTATATCGCTACGACGAGGGGAGCCCCGCCCGGGAGCGGGTCAACTCCGGCCTTATCGCTGGCGTTCCGCCGATGCATTATCGCGACGACGACGTGGCGGCGGGCCGGCGCTACGAGTACGAACTCGAGGCCGTGACTGCCGGCCGGCATGAGGTGGTGGCCTCGGCCGACGTATCGCTCGACGGCGCGAAACCGGCGGCCTTCGCCCTCGCGAGCCCGGCGCCGAACCCGGCGGCCTCGAGTACGACGATCAATTACGCCGTAACGTCGCCGGGCGCGAAGCTCGATATCTACGACACTACCGGACGGAAACTGAGGAGCTTCGACATCGCGAAGGAAGGTCCGGGTTCCATCGCGTGGGACCTCGCCGACCGCGCCGGGAATCCGCTGCCGCCGGGCGTATATATTATTAAACTCGCCGACAAGTCGCACGCCGCGGCCGCGCGCGTGGTTATAAGCAGGCGTTAAGGAGTCCCGTGGGCCGCAAGGGAAAGGACGCGAAACTCCCGGGGAATAAAAACTCGCTTCGACGTCAGGCTATCAACGTTCGGGGGATGCCATGCTAAAGAGAGCCGTACCGTTTCTGGCCGTGGCGCTGGTTTTCGCAGGCGCCGCCCACGCGACGATGGAGGAATTCGACGAGGTCACGGTCACACGGTGGGTCGAGGGCGGCGGCGCGCGTCTGGATACTCCCGCCGAAATACTCGCGACGTGGGAAAGCGACCGGCCGTTCACGATAAGGCCCGTCCGGTTGCCCGCCACCGACGGCGACGTATGCTGTGTCGTCGTCAACGAGGATTTGTATCCGGAAATCGAAGACACGTTTTTGGCCCATTTCGTGCCGGGAATCGAATCGGAAGGGTACACCGTCAACGTGTACGTTACGCTGGGGGGCCGGCCGGCGGACCTGCGTGACTACCTGAAAAGCCGATACGCCGAAGCCGGCGACCCCTTCACGGTCATTTTTATCGGGGACCTTCCGGTCGCGATGTTCGAGATCCCGGGCGGGTGGAGCGAAGGCGCGCCGTTCCCCTGCGACCTGTTCTACATGGACCTCGACGGTACGTGGAAGGACGAAGGCTACAACGACGGCGTTTACGAAGAACACACGGGAGAGGTGGAGGCGGACATACGTTTCGGCCGCCTGACGGCCGGGCCGTTGACGTACAGCGGCGCGTCGGAGGCCGAACTCGTTAACCATTACTTCGCGAAAAACGCGGCCTATCGGGCCGGTACGCTTCGCTGCCGCGACAAAGCGCTCTGCTACGTCGACGACGATTGGTCTTACAACGGGCCGGAGTGGGGCCGCAATATGCGCCTGGCTTACCCCGATACGGAGTTGGTATACGAACCGTATACGACCTGGCATACGGATTACGAGAGCCGCCTCGTCGACGATTACGAGTTTATCCAGGTATGCGTCCACTCCAACCCGTTGCTCCACCAGTTCCACCGTCCGGACACCTCCGTCGGGAATACCTATATGACCGAGGTGTACGACATCAAGCCGGTCGCGCTGTTCTACAACCTCTTCGCCTGTTCCAACGCCCGCTTCACGTCGACTAACTACATGGCTGGGTGGTATACCTTCATGGATAACGACTACGGCCTCGCCGCGGTCGGGTCGACCAAAAGCGGTTCGATGTTGCACTTCGAAGACTTCTACGCCTGGCTGGGAACCGAACCATTGGGAGAAGCCTTCCGGTTTTGGTTCGCGAGATGGGCGGACCGGGGCGGCGAGAACGGCCGCGAATGGCACTACGGCATGACGCTGATCGGAGACCCGACGTTGCGCGCAAGGCCGGATTGCGTACCGGTGTATATACGGAGCTTTACGGGCGAACCGGCGGGGGAAGGCGTCGCGTTGAACTGGGACTACGAACGGACGCTGCCGGTGGAGGGGTTCAACTTATATCGTTATGACGATGGGAGCCCCGCCCGGGAAAGGGTGAATTCCGGCCTTATCGCCGGCGTACCGCCGATGCATTACCGCGACGACGACGCGGCGCCGGGCGGACGCTACGAGTACGAACTCGAGGCCGTGACGGCGGGCCGGGGAGAAGTCGTGGCCTCGGCGGACGTCTCGCTCGACGGCGCCAAGCCGGCGGCCTTCGCCCTCGGGAACCCGGCGCCGAACCCGGCGTTTTCGAGTACGACGATAAATTACGCCATAACGGCGGCCGGCGCGAAGCTCGACATCTACGATACCGTGGGCCGGAAGTTAAGGAGCTTCGACATCGCGAAGGAAGGTCCGGGCTCTATTGCGTGGGACCTCGCCGACCGCGCCGGGAATCCGCTGCCGCCGGGCGTATATATTATTAAATTATCCGACAAGTCGCACGCCGCGGCCGCGCGTGTGGTTATAAGCAGGCGTTAAGGAGTCCCGTGGGACCTAAAAAGAAATCGGAAAAGGAACCGAAGGAAAAACCGCCGAAGGATAAGGACGGAGACGAAGGGGAAGACGAGGCGTTAGGCCCCGAGGAAATCTCGGAGGTTATCGACGAGCTGGAGTCCGAGAAGGAGTACGAGGCCAACCTCGTACGGGCCTATCTGGTCGACATATCCAAAATCCCGACGCTCAACAAGGAAGAGGAAATAGCGCTCGCCCGCAGAATAGAACAGGGCGACGCGGAAGCCCGGGGCAAGATGATCGTCTCGAACCTCCGGCTGGTCGTGAACGTCGCCAAGCAGTTCATCGGCCGGGGGATGGCCTTCCTCGATTTGATAGAAGAGGGGAACCTGGGCCTCATTCGAGCGGTCGAGAAATTCTCCTACCTCAAGGGGTGCCGCTTCAGCACGTACGCCACGTGGTGGATACGGCAGACCATCAACCGGGCCCTGATAAACCAGGGCCGGACGGTCCGGGTGCCGGTGCACGTCGTCGACCTTACCAAGAAATACTTCCGGACGATGGGGGAGCTCGCCCACGACCTCGCCCGGGAACCGGCGCCCTCGGAGGTGGCGACGGCGATGGGGATCTCGACGGAACAGGTCGAACGCATCCTGTTGTCCTCCCGCCGCACGTACAAACTGGACGCCGAACTCCCGGGAGATGAGCAACGCTCTCTCCTCGAGAAGGTAGAGGACGACAAGGCGTCCACGCCGTATACCGCGGCGTACTTGCTTGTGCGCTACGGCCGCCTGGCCGAGCTCATGAAACGTTTAAGCGACCGGGAGCAGGAAGTTCTGCGGATGCGTTTCGGCCTGGAGGGCCAGGAGCAGTTGACGCTTAAGAGCACCGGCGAACAACTCGGCATCACGCGGGAGCGGGTACGTCAGATAGAGAAAGAGGCGCTTAACAAGCTCCGCCAGATGGCGAACGCCGAGGGAGGATTGGACCGAAATCTCTTCGAGAACGGTTTATAAAAAACGTAAAGGTCGAAAGGAGTGCCCGGTGATCGAAGAACGGCTCAAGGACAGCATTCGCGACGTGCCCGATTGGCCCAAAGAGGGCATAATCTTCAAGGACATAACCACCCTCCTAAAGGACCCGGAGGCGTTACGGCTGGCCGTGGAAGCTCTGACGGAGCGGTACAAGGACCGCGGGATAGACTACGTGGCCTCGGTGGAAGCGCGGGGCTTTATACTGGGCGCCCCGGTATCGTACCTGATGGGCGCGGGATTCGTCCCGATTCGGAAGCCGGGCAAACTGCCCGCGGACACGCGGCGGGAAGAGTACGAGCTCGAATACGGGACCGACGCGGTAGAGGTTCACACCGACGCGTTCGGGCCCGGCGACCGGGTCCTGGTCTGCGACGACCTGCTCGCGACCGGCGGCACCGCGCTCGCGACGGCGAAGCTGGTGGAGGCTTGCGGGGCGAAGGTGGAAGCGTTTGCGTTCCTCGTGGAGCTGGATTTTCTCGGCGGCCGGGACAAACTCCGCGACTACGAAGTATTTTCGATAATACACTACACCTAACGCCGTCCGATAATATTGCAAGCCGGTGTGCAATATGTTATAAGTTAATACTGTACAGGCGGATGCGCCCGTAGCTCAGCTGGATAGAGCAATGGTTTCCTAAACCATGGGCCGGAGGTTCGAATCCTCTCGGGCGCAGAGCAAATCATTCCACCGGAGCGGATATGGAATTTTATCTAAATATCGACGGGAATCAAAGCGGCCCTCTGGATATCGCCGAGTTCCGGGAATTGGTAAAAAACAAGGCGGTATCGCAGGAAGATTACGTCTGGGAAGCCAAGCAGGGCCGATGGATTAAGATTAAATTCTACGCCGAGTTGGCCGGCGTATTCGACGAGGAGGCGACTTTGGCCGCGGCCGAAGACGAAGGCTTTTTTATCAACGTGGAGGGTAAAACGGGAGGTCCATTCCCGCGCGACGCCATAATTAAAGAGATAGAACGGGGCCGCTTCAAGGGGACCCACTTCGTATGGGACGCGGTGGCCAACCGCTGGTTGAAGGCCGCCGAACACCCGGTGTTCTCGCAGTTTTTGGACGAAGGGTTCAAACCGGCCACGGCCCAGAAGTACTACCTCAGCAAAGAGGGCGCCCGCTTCGGGCCCTTCGAATACCCCGAAGTCGAAGAGAAAATAAAGGCCGGGGAATTTACGGCCGAGCATTTCTTGTGGGAAGCCCAGCTTAAAAAGTGGGTGAAGATAAGCGACGTCGCGGATTTCGCGGAAATCTTCGCGGAACTCGCGGGGGCCGAACCCGAAGTGCCGCCGCCGATGCCCGGCGCCCCGGCGGCCGAAACGCCGGCTCCTCCGGGTACGGGACCCGCCGCGGCCGCGGCCGGTTTATCGCTGCCGCTCGACGCGACGCCGACCGATGCCCCTCCCGGACCCGCGGCCACGCCCGAACCTCCGGCGCCCGGGCCCGCCGGCCCGCCCGTAGGAATGCAGCCTTTGGGTCCGGCGGCTTCGCCCCCGGGACCATCGGCGAGTACGGAACCCGAAGTCGGCGACCTCGTTTCGATACCGATTCCGCCGCCCGGAGAAGGAGCGGCCGGGCCGCCGACGCCGACCGAAACGGCCCCTCCCGCTCCGGGAGGACCGCCCGCGCCTTCGCCTGCCGAGGCCGCGGTTACGGCGCCGATTAAACGGCCGGCGGCTCCCGAGAGTCCGAAGAAAGTATCGGTCGACGAAGTGGAGTTCCGCAAGGTAGCGGAGGAAGAAGCGAAGGAAGAGAGGAGCGCGGTAGAGCCTCGGGAGGAAGAGGACGACGTTAAAGTAGACCGCTCGGTCGTACTGGACTTCTCCCGACCCTCGCTCCTTCGCCGAGTCGCGGCGCAGTTAGTGGACGTTTTCGTTATCAGCCTGTCGTATTTCTTGGTGGCGCTAATATTCAGCTTCCTGGAGATGAACCCGTACATGCCGGGGCCGGACCAGTACTACTTCCAGCAACTGTTCTGGGGAACGGTCGCAGGGATAAGCGCTTTTTACTTCCTGATACGAGACGCGGGAGGGGCCAGCCTCGGTAAACGCATTATGGGATTGCGTGTGGTTAAATTCACCGACTACGGCCAGAAGGCGAACCTCTTCCATTCCATTATGAGGAATATTACGCTCCTGGTCCCGTTGCTCAATATCCTGGACGTCGTGTACGCGGTTACGGACCCGAAGGGGCGCCGCGTCGGCGACCGACTCGCCGGAACGGTCCTTACCGAATCGACCGAACTCGACTATATGAGGCAACAGCGCACCATACTGGATGAAATCTATTAATACCGAAATATTACTGCGCAACCGGGCGGTATACGCGAGTTCCCGGGACGTGGCGTTCGGCGAGGCCGGAGCCCTCGTCGACGAGATACTGGCGCTGCACGGCGAGAACGGCGGCGCTTTCCTCGACGCCAAGCAGTTGAAGACCATGATGGGCCGGCTCGTGGATCTGCTGTACCACGCCCGCTATTACGCCCGGCTTTCGGCCGGCGGGAACAACGTCGACCCGCCCCCGGAAATCGGCCACGAGGAACAGGCGTACATCGATCACGTTGAAACGATGTACTCGTATTCACGGTCCATAAACCGTTTCGTCCGGCACGAGATGCTGATAGATTCGTTCGTGGGGAGACACCCCGAGGTTTCGGACAGCTTCCGGGCTTACCTCTCCGAGATACGCAAGAGCGACGCGAACCTGATATACGTCAACCTACGCAGCCTTCGGGACCGGATGCGGGTATACGCTCGTTTCATGAACGACCGGTCGGAGGCCCCGGCCTGAAGGCCGGCCTCAACTGCGAAGCGGCGTTAAGGAGGAAGCAGATGCCGAAGAGCGTTTTCCGAATAATAATCGCGGTGATGGCGATAACAATGATGTGCGCGCCCTGGGCCGCCGCCAAAACGACGAAACCGGTTATAGCCGTTTTCCACTTCGAAACGCCCGGCGCCAATACTTATCTGGGGCCGGTAGTCGCGAATTACCTGATGAGCGCGTTGGCGTATCTCGGCAAGTACAAGGTAATCGAGCCGGAAAAGGTCGCCAAGGTCATGGAGGGAGAGGGGATCGACGAAGGCGCGGCCGTATCGACGGCGGAAGCCGTGGCGATGGGCAAGAAACTCGGGGCTATCGTTGCGTGCCGCGGCAAGGTCGCCAAGAGCGGCAACAGCTACACCGTCACGGTCGACTTCATTAGCACGGCCAACAGCGCCGTCATAAGTTCGAAGAGCACCAAAGTAACAGGGGAAGCCAATCTGTCGAAAGGCATCGACACCATCGTCGGCCTGACGAAATGATTTTCTCCCTCCCGCCCCGCGCAATAGGTACCGCCGCGGCCGCGGCCGCTTTTTTATTTGCCGGGGCCCTCGCGGGAGCAGACGAGGCCGAAGCTCCGACCTTCGACGAGCGGCTTGACGCCGGCGTGGACGCGGCCCGGGCGGGAGATAGGGAAGAGGCGGGCCGGGTTTTTCTGGAACTCGTCGACGAGTATCCCGAGGAAGCGGCCGTTTATTACAATCTCGCGCTAACGTACGAATTCGACGCCGACGGGAACCGTTACCGGGGCGAAAACCTCAATACGGCTGTTTCCTATTATTCCCAGGCGCTGGCGCTGGACCCGGGATTCACGCCCGCGCGGCTCAACATGGCCGCGCTGTGGTACAAGCTGGACTTCCCGGCGGAAGCGGAGCGCGAATACAGGATGGTTATCGGCGCGGACGCCGGCGATTTGGCCCGGCGGGCGGAGTACAACCTAGCGCTGGTATTGAAGGAGAGGGGACGTTACGCCGAGGCCGAGGAGATACTGACGCGAGGGGAAAACCCCTACGATGACGCCGGCCGTGTTCGCTTGTTGGCGCTGCTGGCGGAGGACGCCGGGGAAGTGGGGAGGGCAATACGTCTGTGGAAACGGGCGCTGGGGCTGGACGCCGATCCGGCCTTGAGCGCACTCGCCGTTCAACACTTGCAGACATTAAGGGGTTATTAAACCTCGAATCCCCCGGAGGAATCAAAGAAGAGATGGCTAAGAAATCGTCCAAAATATGGTGGATTATGGGCACCGGTGCCGTGCTGTTCGCGCTGTTCATGGTAATAATCGCGGGCGTGCTGTTGTGCCGATTCATGCCGGAGATAAAGGCGTTCTCGCCCATAGGGAAGAAGATAGCCGTCCTCGACCTGCGGGGCGGCATCTACGAGTCCGAAGGTTTGATAAGCATTATACACGACTACCGGGACGACCCGACCGTCGCCGCGGTCGTCGTGTATATCGATAGCCCGGGCGGCGGCGCGGCCTCGACGCACGAAGTTTACACGGAACTGCTCGCGCTCAAGGAGCACGATAAAAAAGTATATGCCTACATGTCGACCATCGCGGCCTCGGGGGGGTATTACATCGCCTGCGCCGGCGACAAGATATACGCCAATCCCGGAACGCTCACCGGGTCCATCGGCGTTATTCTCTCGTTCACGAACGTCGAGGGCCTTTTCGGGAAGATAGGCGTTTCCTCTAAAGTGGTGAAGAGCGGCCGGTACAAGGACATAGGCTCGCCGTTCCGTCCCATGACCCCCGAGGAAGAAGCCCTATTGGGCGAGATGGTGGACGACGTGTATAATCAATTCCTCGACGTCGTGGTCGAAGGGCGGTACCCGGCGATAGCGGCCAAACTCGCCGCGGAGGGCGAAGAAACGCCGACGCGGTACCAGGTGCGGCGATACGTCATGGAGTACGCCGACGGCCGGATATTCTCCGGGCGCCAGGGCCGGGAATACGGCTTCGTGGACGAGCTGGGCAACTTCGAACAGTGCCTGGACGACGTGGCCCGCGACCTTGGCATCGAGGGGGAGCCGACAATCGTACGCAAACGGCTCAAAGAGGATTCGATGTCGGACCTCTTCTTCGAGGCGTTGCACGAAAAGCTGGTGGCGAGCACCGAACCCGAATCCAAAGTGGAGCTGGAATACTCGCTTTATTGATATCATATTCATTTTCATTTATACGAGCCGGCGGATGACGTTATTCCGCCCTGGCCCCCACCCAAGCAATACCTATCATACAAGGGGGTAAGACGTGCGTAAGCCAGCAATAATATTATTCATTCTCGGCCTCGCCCTGTCGGCCTTTTTCGGCTGCGCCAAGAAAGCCGAAAAAATCGCGATGGGGGACGAAGCGCCCGCCCCGGCCATGGAAGAGCCCGAAAGCATGAATACTCCCGAGGGCGGCGAGAAGTACAAGATGACCGAGAAGACCGACGACGCCGATTACCTGGCGAGGGACACCAGTACGGGAACCACGCCCGACGGCGTGGGAGGCTCCCCGGGAGAAGCGGGGGATTTAAGCGGCATACCCACCGCCAACGCCGAGGAACTCACGGCCGGGATGAAGCTTATCAAAACGGCGTCGCTGACCTGCGAGGTCGAGGACGTCGACGCGGGTTTCGAGAAAGTGCACGAGGTCGCCAAGGCCGAGAAGGGCCTGGTCGTCGGGACGACGCGCTCCTCGGTCGACGAGGGTTACGACGTGGGGTCCGTGACCATTAAAATCCACCCCTCGAAGTACGAGGAAACGAT
This sequence comes from Candidatus Zixiibacteriota bacterium, assembly GCA_050117845.1. Taxonomy (GTDB): domain Bacteria; phylum RBG-13-66-14; class B26-G2; order WVWN01; family WVWN01; genus WVWN01. Next base: position 13,623 of record JASFLY010000035.1, on the reverse strand, counting down.
GAAGGCCCTGCGGAAGGTAGGCCGCCTGCTCGAGGAGAACAGCTCGACCTCCGACGTTACGCAGGAGTACTACGACCTTCAGGCCCGGCTCGACAACGCCGAGGCCACGCGGGCCCGCTACCTCGAGATCCTCGCGACGCGAACCGGGACCGTACCGGACATCCTGGAAGTGGAGCGGGAGATAGAGCGGGTTACCGAAACCATCGAGGTCCTCAAGGGGCAGCTTCGCTACCTGGATTCGCAGGTGGGCCTTTCGACCATAACGGTATACCTCGAGGAACCGCACACGACGGTACCCACCGGATACAGCTTCGGTAAAGCCATAAAGGACGCGTTCCGGATAGCCGTTCGGATATGCATATTCCTGGTGCAGGCCGTTATAGTGCTGTTGCCGTTCGTAATAATCCTGATAATTATCGTGTTGATTATCAGGTTCGTCGTCTGGATCTTCCAGCGGCGCCGGCGTCGCGCCAAGGCCGCGGCGGCGGACGCGTAGTAATAAGCGGATACTAATTCCGTCTACGAACGTTCCGACCCGGGCAGGCCGCGCGAAAGCCTGCCCGGGCGGGCGTTATTGTTATTATAGATATATTAATGCTGAGGAGGATGATGGGTATGACGAAGGCCGACCTGGCCCGCTCCATAGCGAAGAAACATAATCTGACGCAAAAAGAAGCCGTCCGGGTCGTAGACGCGATATTGGATACTATTAGCGACGCGTTATCGCAAGGCGAGAAAGTGGAACTACGGGGATTCGGTTCCTTTACGGTGAAAACCAGGCCGGGCCGCACCGCCCGTAATCCTAAAACAGGCGAAAGTGTTTACGTACCACCCAAGGTGTCGCCGGCGTTCAAAGGCTCCAAGGCTCTAAAAAAACTACTGGACGAATACGGCGACGACAACTAACCCCTCGACCAGGCAGGAAGATGAGGTAACTGATGGGCTGTCCTAAGAAAAGGAAGCGCAAGAAAATAGCCAAACATAAACGTAAAAAGCGTTCGCGGGCGAATCGTCACAAGAAGAAGTAGCGGCCGGCCTAACCCCGGCTCAAGGCCGCATGGGTAGTATTAACATAATATATATTATCAGACATAGCAATGGAGCCCGATCAGCGCAAGCCGTTCTATTTCAATAATCTATGCCCCATTGTCTGATGCGACGCTTTAATTACAATGTGCATAAAAGACTCCCGCCTTAAGGCGGGAGTTTCCTTTAACCTCAACTTATTAATCTATTCCGCCTTGCTCTTCCGCTTACGCGCCAGCCGATACAATTTCAGGTATTCCCGGGCCGACCTCTCCCAAGAGAAATCCCGCGCCATGGCCCGCCGCATTATGGCGCGCCAGCGCCGTGGCGCCTCATACGCTTTTATCGCGCGTTCCATGGCCTCTACCATCGCGCGGCCGGTGTACCGCTCGAACGAGAAGCCCACGCCGTCCCGTTTGTTGTCGTCCGCGTCGATAACGGTGTCCGCCAGGCCGCCCGTGGCCCGAACGACCGGAATCGTGCCGTAAGCCATACCGATCATTTGACCCAGGCCACAGGGCTCGTAGCGCGACGGCATCATTATAATATCCGAGCCGGCGTATATCCGGTGCGCCATGGCGTCGTCGAAGGTCAGGTGCGTCGAGAATTTCTTGGGGTGCCGCTTGGCGACCTCGGCGAATAGGCGATGATACTTCCGGTCGCCCGTTCCCAACAATATGTAGCGACACGGCAATTGGAGGATCCGATCAATGCCGTCCACCAGGATGTCGAAGCCCTTCTGGTCCGCGAGCCGCGATATGATTCCCACGAGCGCCGATTTCGGATCGTGGTCGAAGCCGTTCTCCTTTTCGAGTTCCTGCTTGCACGCGGCCTTGCCCTTGACGTTCTCCGTGTCGAAATCCGCCGCTATATACGGGTCCTTTTTCGGGTTCCAGATGCCGTAGTCTATCCCGTTAAGTACGCCGAATAGGTCTTCCCGCCGCTGGCGCAATACGCCGTCCATTACGAAACCGAACTCCGGCGTCTGGATTTCCTCGGCGTAGCGTTCGCTGACCGTGGTCACGAGGTCGGAGTGGACCATCCCGGCCTTAAGGAAGGAGAACTGGCCGAAGAATTCCATGTCGTTGATGTCGAAGCGGTGCCAGCCCAGGTTCGTAATGGGGAAATATTTTTTGTCGAAGTTCCCCTGGTAGCCGATATTGTGGATGGTGAAGAGCGTACCGACGTCCTCGAAGTCGCCGGCGTAATGGTCCCGGATGTAGACGGGAATCAGGCCGGTCTGCCAGTCGTGGAGGTGGAGACAATCGGGCCGCAATTTCTCGTGAATGATGAGCTCGAGCGCCCCGCGACACAGGAGGGTGAAACGTTCGGCGTTATCCGGGAAGTCTATCCCCCGCTCCTGATACAGGCCTTCCCGGTAGTAGTAGGCGTCGTGGCCCAGAAAGTATACGGGGATGTTGGTTTCGGGCATCTCGGCCGCGTATATTATCGTCGATACGCTGTTGGCGCCCACAGCGACTTCGATTTTGCCCACGCGCTTTTCGCCGAACCCGCCCCGTGACACTTCCTTGTAATAGGGCATAATAATCGTGGGGCGCGCCCCCACTTTGGCCAACGCTTTGGGCAGGGCGCCGGCGACGTCGGCCAGCCCCCCGGTCTTGGCGAACGGGACGCATTCGGATGCGACCATTACGACTTTAAGTTTCGACATAGGGAACCTTGCCTTAGCGGGTTAACCCGCCTCCGGGGGATTATATTCTCTCAAGTCCTGGGCCACGGCCTCCGGGATCGTGGGATTGATGTAGAAACCCGTCCCCCACTCGAACCCGGCCACCTTCGCCAGCTTGGGAATAATCTCGATGTGCCAGTGATAGTGTTTGAGTTCCCCCAGGCCGCACGGCGCCGTATGCAGCACCAGATTGAAAGGCGGCGTTCCCAATAACCCGTCCATTTTACCCACGATTATTCTGGTGTGCAACGCGAGGTTTATTATCTCTTCTTCGCTGATGTCGCGGAACGACGACTGGTGCCGTCGCGGCATCATCTGGATTTCGAACGGGAAACGCGGCGCGAAAGGTACGAAGGAGAGCATCAGGTCATCCTCGAATACGACCCGCTTCCGCAATTCGGATTCCTGGCGGGCGATGTCGCAGAAGACGCACCGCTCCTTGTATTGATAGTGGGCCGAGGCGCCGGCGAGTTCTTCCGTAATCCGCTTGGGGACGACCGGCGTCGCGATAAGCTGACAGTGCGGGTGTTCCAGGCTCGCGCCGGCCGGTTCCCCCACGTTCTTGAATACCTGTATATACTTGAAACGCGTGTCGCGTTCGAGGTCGCTCATTCGTTCCACGAAGGCGCGATACATACCCTCCGTCTGATCGAGCGGCATCGTCGCCAGCGTGGCGTCGTGGTCCGGCGTCTCGATTATAACCTCGTGGGCGCCGATGCCGTTGAGGCGATCGTAGATGCCGTCGCCGCGGGCGTCCAGTTCCCCCTCTATCTGCAAGGCCGGGAATTTATTGGGGACGACGCGAAGGGTCCACCCCGGCGTGTCGGGCCGCGAGCCGTCGGGCCGGTACGCCGTTATCTCCGGCGGCGTCTTGCCTTCGGCCCCGGGGCAAAACGGGCAGTTCTTTTTGCCCTCGGCCGTCGTGTGGCCGTTCTGGAGCGGCACGAAGTCTTGCGGCCGTTTGGCGCGCTCCGCCGCGATTATTACCCACCGCCCCACCACCGGGTCCCGTCTGAGCTCAGGCACCTTTGGGCTTCCTTTTCCTTTTGGCCGGCCTGGCGGCCCCGGTGTCTCCCGGCGGCCGGCGCGGCTCCATCAGTTTATGCAACTCGTCCATGAATTCGCCGACGTCCCGGAAAGAGCGGTAGACGGAAGCGAAGCGGATGTAGGCGACTTCGTCCAATTCCTTGAGGGCGGCCATGACTCGTTCGCCGATGGCCCGGCTCGGTATCTCGCCCTCGTACGTGGCGCCCAGGTCCCGTTCTATCTGGGTCACGAGGGCCACTATCTCGTTGTGGGAGACCGGCCGCCGTTCGCAGGCGGTCATGATACCCCGTATAATTTTCTCGCGGTTGAAGGGCTCGCGGGCGCCGTCCTTCTTTATTACGAGCATGGGAACGTCCTCGCGGCGCTCGTAGGTAGTGAAGCGCCGGCCACAACCCTGACACTCCCGACGCCGGCGTATAACGTGGCCGTCGTCGACCGCCCGGGAATCCACTACCCTATCTTCGCCCTTGCCGCAGTACGGACATCTCATTATTTCTCGTCGTTCTTTTTATTCTTCCCGTTTTTCTTCCCGGTTTCGGCGGTTCCCGGTTTACCCTCTTTCCCGGCGTCGTCCAACTCCTTGCGCCGGCTGTCGAGGCCCTCCATCTCTTTCTGAATGATGTCGGCGTCGAGCTTGTGCGTCGTGAACGATTCCAGGCCGGGGGTCGCGGTGAAACCCTGGCCGCGGATAATGCTGTGGCCCCGTTCGAGCGTACAGTAGGCGTCGGAGAATATCTTGTGGCCGTCGGCGTCCCAGCTCAGTTCCTCGGTCTTGAGAATGGCGCCGTCTTTCCGCGATACGAGGACCACGTCGCCGCGGGCGGTCATGCTGTGCCGCAGGAGGTCGACCGTGCCTTCTTTCGCCGTCAACGTCGAGCTGTACTCGCCGTCCTCGTAGAAGTCCACGTGGACGACGTAAACGCGGGCCTCGTTGGCGTAGTCGTAGATGTCGGCCCGGTCGGCCTTGAGCTTCCAGGACACGTTGGGGCCGTCGGTCTCGGTCAGCGTGAAATCGTCTATGACCTGCGTCGGCAGGTCCTTGTCGGGCGGCTGGAGCTCCTCCTCGGCCTCGCGGCAACCCCAGCCGAGTCCCAACACCAACGCCAACGATAGTATTACGGCTATAATCCTCGTAACCGCACCTCAGTCGAAATTCGCGGTCGCGGCGCCGCGGCCCAGGACGTCGTGGATGTGAATCACGGCCCGGGGCCGGCCCTCGCCGTCGAGCGCGAACAGCGCCGTTATCTGATAAGTTTCCATGACGTGCAGGGCCCCCGCGCCGGTCGCGTCGTAGTCGACGGTCTTGGGGTCGGGGGTCATGACGTCGGCGGCCGTATTCCCCTCGGCCGCGCGGCCGCGTTCCACCGCCCGGCGGACGTCGCCGTCGGTGATGACGCCCACGAGCCTGCCGTCCTCGTCCACGACCGCCGTAACGCCGAGCTTCTTGGCGCTTATCTCCTCCACCGCGGCGGCGAAGGAGGCCGAGGCCGCGACTTGCGGTATCTCGTCGCCGGCGTGCCCCAGCTCCGCGATGCCCGAGAGGAGCCGCCGCCCCAAGGTCCCGCCCGGGTGCACCGCGGCGAAGTCCTCCTCCCGGAAGCCGCGCTTGCGCATGATGCAGACCGCCAGCGCGTCCCCCATCACGAGGGTTGCGGTCGTGCTCGCCGTGGGGACGAGGCCCAGCGGGCAGGCCTCCCGATCCACCGTCGTCCGGACGACGAAGTCGGCCCGACGCGCCAGCGACGACTCCGCGTTGCCCGTCATCGCGACGAGCGTAACGCCCAGATCCTTTATCGCGGGGACGAGGCACATTATCTCGGGCGTCTCGCCGCTGTAGGAAACGGCGATCACGACGTCCCCGGGGCGAACCATCCCCAGGTCGCCGTGGGCCGCCTCCGCCGGGTGCAGGAAGAACGAGGCCGTGCCGGTGGACGAGAGCGTGGCCGATATCTTCTGAGCGATGATGCCGGACTTCCCCATCCCGATGAGGACCGAGCGGCCTTCCGACGACAGCATGGCGTCGACGGCGCCCTCGAAATCGGCGTCGACCAGTTCGGCCAGGCCGTGGACCGCCTCGGCCTCAATTTCTATGACGCGCCGCGCGTCCCTCGCCACGTCGGCCTCCGTCACCGGTCGTCCCACCCCCGGACGCTCTCGTGTATCTCCTTGCATTGCGTTAAAAGCTCGCGCACCCGTCCCATCGGCAACATGCTGGCCGCGTCGCAGAGCGCCTTCTCCGGTTCGGGGTGGAACTCGAGGAAGAGGCCGTCGATGCCGACGCCGCAGGCCGCCCGGGCCAGCGGGAAGATATAATCCCGCAGGCCGCCGGCCGGGTCGTCGCTCGTCGTGCCGGGGAGGCGCACGACGTGCGTTACGTCGAAGAAGAGCGGATACCCGAAGCGCCGCAGCGTTACCAGCGAGCGCGGGTCGAAGACGATGTCGCCGTAGCCGAAGGCCGCGCCGCGTTCCGTCAAAAGTATCCGGTCGTTGCCGGACGCCTCGATTTTACCTATCGGAACGGCTATCTGTTCGGGCTTGAAGAACTGCGCTTTTTTTACGTTAACGGGCTTGCCCGTGGCCGCGAGGGCGAGCGTCAGCTGCGTTTGCTTGGAGAGATAAGCCGGAAGCTGAAGGCAGTCCAGGACCTCGGCCGCCGGGGCGGCCTCCGCGGGCGTGTGGATGTCGGACAGGACCGGGACGCCGACCTCCTCGCGCACCCGGGCCAGGACGGCCAGGCCCTCTTTGAGGCCGGGCCCCTGGAACGACTCGTGGGAGGTCCGGTTGTCCTTGAGGTAGGACGACTTGAAGATGTAAGGGATGTCGAGTTCGGCGCAGATCTCGGCGGCCTGGGCGGCCGTTTCGAGCGCCAGCGCTTCGGACTCGATTACGCACGGCCCGCCGATAAGCGCGAACGCGTTCCCGCCCACCGTCACGTTCCCTATCTTCACCGCTTTCGCTTCCATAAGCTCCTTCACGGCCCCCGGCGCGGGCGTTTACAGCGAAGCGCCCACGGCCGCCAGCTTCTCTTTCCAGGTCAAGAGGGCGCCGTCGCGGTAGAAATTGTCCACCAGGAAATCGAAGACCTTCGGCTGGTCCAGGATTTCGCCGTACTCCTTCTCCAGGTGCCGGTGAACGGCGCGCTGGATAACGCGGGCCAGCATGTAGTTTTTGCTGTATATCGGGTACAGGAGCGGGAAATACTCCTCCGCCCAGCGCTCCGGATCGTTGTAGCCGAATCCCAGGAAACGTTCGGCGTGGCGGTCCAACGCGGCGTCCATGTCGCCGTCGGGGTCGCGGTAGGCGTCTATTTCGAAGCTCTGGCGGGCCATGAAGCGCCGCACGCGACAGGCGAAGGTCTTGTCGGCCGCGCGGTCTATGCGGCCTATCTCGTCCTCGCTCATGTCGGTGTACTCGTCGAGCCAGGCCGGCCTGTGCACCAGCATCCCCCACGTATCGGCCATGGCCTCCGCGAAGAAGCCGGTGTCGCCGGCCTTCAGCGTGTAGTACTCGGGGCCGGTGAACTTGCGGTGGACGGCGTGGCCGAACTCGTGGTAGAGGGTGTGCAGGTCCTGCATCCCGTCCTTGAGGTTGACGAGGATGCGGATATCGGTGGGCGTACGGATGGAAAAACAGAGGCCGCCGTACGGGATGTCGGCGTCCTCGTGGATGACTATGCCCATGGAGTCGAGGTCCCGGCCGTAACCCGTGACGACCTTCGTAAGCGAGGGCATGGCGACGGCCCGCGGGAAGTAGTTATCATCGGCGGAGGTGATTTTGGTCGCGACGTAATTCAGGTCCCAGGGCTCGACGCGTTCCAGGCCGAAGCGTTCGGCGCCCTCGGCTATGAGCTCTTCATACGCGGGACGGGTCTCGGCCTCGTACTTGTCGAAGATGCCGTTAAGCTCGTCGACCGTGAGGTCCTCGCCGGCCAGGACGAGCGTCGGGTAATCCTCGAAGCCGAGGGCCCGGGCCGATTCGTTCTTCATCCGGTAGAGCCGGCGGGCCCGGTCCAACAGCTCGCTCCGCAGCTGCCCCTCCGAGTTGAAGGCGCGGCGGCGTTTGTCCCGGTCTTCGTCGTTGAAGAGGATTTTCGTCTTGGCGTTGCGGGGGATTTCCTCGCCGTCGAGGGTCGGTTTGGTGTGTATTACTATTTTCTGTATATCGTTTTTAAGGTCGATAATTTCGTCGGTGTCGACGCGAATCTGCGTTATCCAGTTCGAAAGTATCCGGGCCCGGCGCTTGGCCGTGGCGTCGCAGTCGCCGGCCAGCACGGCCTCGCAGGTCTCTGCCACTTCCGGCTCGAGCGCGGCGTCGCGCATCTTCTTCTCGTGGCTCGCCAGATCCACGTCGGCGTGCTCGTAATAGAGGGCGAAGGCGTCCTTGCCCTGAGCCTCGCGGAGGTCTTCCAGGTGGTTTTCGATCTCGCCCAAACGGCGCAACGGATCCGGCGTCATATTCATCACCTCAAAGTCTTATCGCGGAAAGGAGACCGGAGACATAAATTCCTAACCAAACAATTCGTACAACACTGCGTACGATTGATTATCAGGGACAGGGCGGCGGCGACGACGAATACGGCCGCGAAGATCAACGTTGCCCACGAAAAGCGGAATATCAACAATAACGCGAACCCGAGCAGCGGGACGCCAGCGTACCAGTAGGGCCAAAAAACCCGGCCGAGCCGGCCTCCCCAAACGTCGAGGCCGGTTCCCTGCCGATAAAGCAAAGGCGCCAGTTTGCCCAAGCCACGGGCGCAGACCTTGTCGTAATAGGCGCAATTGGTACAGACCAGTTTCGTTTGGATTACGATGAACCAGAGTAAGCAAACGGCCAGGTAAACCGTCGCGAATATCCCCCGCCCCAGGTCGAAAGTCCCCCAAAAACCTATTAACGGCGGCGCCGCGGTTCCGGCGGTCACGATAACGACCGTCGTCCACGGATATCGCTCACGTCCAAACGGGTATAAAGAAGCTTCTAACACCGATATCTATAACGAAATCGCGCCCCGGTGGCCGCGAGGCGTTTAAGATAATTTAACTCAGAATCCAGTATAACATAAAAACGCAAATTTATCTCGCCTCCGAACCGCAGGTGGCAGTTTATGTCATTTATTATTAAGCACTTACGGCGTTTATTTGATTTTCGTTTTCAGTTTTCCGCCGTGGCCGCGATGGCATTAAAAACCGTATCGTGACGCTTTTTCTTGCCCGAACTGCTTTCTCTGAAAACGATGACGCGATTTACGAACAGGTCACGGTTTTCTCCCGTCGACGGGTCGTAATAATCGTTAAGAAATTTAACACTCAAGCGGTGCGGGCCGGCCCGGCAGGACACCGACGTCCGGTAAAAACGCCAGTAGGCGGCATCCACGGCCGTGACGCCCAGGGGCCAACCGTCCGCGGATACCTCCATATGGGGCCAGGTGCCCCTGGCCGGCGTGCCGCGGGCCTCGACGAAGATTTCGTATTCGCCTTTACGAAACGCCGTAAATTCGAAGTCGGCGGCGGCTTTGGAAGTTAAAAGTGCCACGCCTTCCTCGTACGAACCCGGCGTCTCGGCTTCCATCACCTGAACGTCCCGGGCTTCCGCGGCGTACCCGCCGTAGCGGTATAGCACTCGCTCCCCCCCCGGGAATCGGAGCAGCGTTACCGGGTCCGCGGCGAGGATCATTTTAAAGAACGGCACGCGGAGCTCCCGGGCCGCGGCCGCATCCACGCCGATTCCCCCGGGGTCATCCCACTCGAAATTCGTGAAATATAGGGCCGAACCGGCCACGGCGTACTCCGGGAATCCGGCCTTTGCCCGGGCCTCGAGCGACGCGGCGTCTCCCGGAGCCGGCGCCATGAAAGGCGCCGATAGTTTGCGGGTGTGGCGGCTCAGGTAATCCACCCATGCGTTCACGTCCAGATGGGACATGAATACGGCGTCGCCGGGTTTCGTCGCGGCCACTATGCCCCGGGCGGCGGCTTCGGCGTCGTTGCGGCCCGGCTCCGTAGCCGGTTGAATGACGCGGCCGAAGTTAAACGCGGCGGCGCCGATAATCGCGAGCGCCGCGCAAGCGCGGAAGGCGAGCGGAATCCGTTTATCCCCCAGGGCCAGGCCGAAAAGCAGCCACAACGGCATCGTCGTGGCGATCCACCATTCGACGTTTTCCGGCTCCCACCACGTAAAGAAAAAGTGGAACCCGACGAACCACAAGACGGCCGCGACGAGCCAAACTCGCCGTTCGCGCCATAAAGCACCGGCGGCGGCCACAACCGTCCCGCACAGGCCGGCCCATATCAATACGGCCGGTCCGTAGCGCCGCAGGAAATCGGCGGGAGGTACCGCCCGGCCCACGTCGCCGGCGACCGGCCCCGATACGACGGCCGCGAGCATCGTTACGAAGCCCCGCGCCAGGCGCTCCCGGGTGAAGTGGCCCCAATCGCCCCAGGAGGCGTAATACGTTACCCAGTTGAGCCAATCCCCCCATCCCCTGACGTCGTAATAGAGGTACGGTATCAGGTAATACGGGACGGCCGTCAGGACGGCGTACGAGAGCGCGAAGGCGGCCAGACGGCCGGGGCGGTTCCCCCGCTCGGCCGCCAGCAGGACAAACGCGACGGGGGTGAACAGGAAAACGGCCTGATGGCACAACGTCCCCACGGCGAGCCACACCCCGAGGACGAGGCCCTTCTTCGGCGCGACGGGCCGGCCGGCCAGGAGGTAGGTCGCGCCGGCGATGAAAAGGGAAATTAGCGCCAGGACCTCCGCCTCGCCGGCGAAGTACCACCACGCCGCCGAGAAAGCAAGGCCGGCGGTGGCGAGCGCGGCTATCCCCAACCTCGCTCCCAGGCGCCGGAGCGTCAAGTAAAAAAGGCCGGCCGCGGCGCCCGCGGCGACGGCCGATACCGCGGCCATGGGCGCGAAGGCCCCGCCGGCGTAACCGAAGGCCCGGGCGAGTTTCAACGCGACCGTGGTTAACGGCGTGTACAGGAGGTGATGCCAGTGGAAAAAGGGGTAGGCCTCGCGCACTTCGGCGGCGAGGGCGTATAAAACGGAATCTATGGGGTGGTTTTGGGAGCGGAATACGAAGTAGAAAACGGCCAGTCCGGCCCCGCCTACGACGGCCAGCCACCGGTCCGAAATGCGGTGGTACGCAGCGTTTCGCTTTTCTACCATCGCCTCCCGAAAAAACGGCGCTTTATCCGTACGCGATATCGCGGGCCCGGCAGAGGTCGTCGTAAATCTGCTGTTTGTACGCCGGGAAACGCAAGGCCGCGGCGGTGTGATAGGTCGGGATTATTATCGTTTCGCCTATTTTATGTTGGCCGCCGCGCAGACGCGCCATCGATTCCTTGGTTTGCAGCATCCCCTGGGCCGCGAAAAGGCCCAGACATACGATTATCCGGGGTTTGATTACCGAAAGCTGTTTATCGAGAAAAGGCCGACACGCGACCAGCTCGTCGGGCAAGGGGTCCCGGTTTTCCGGCGGCCGGCATTTAAGGAGATTGCAAATGTATACTTCAGAGCGCCTTAGGCCCACTTGCTCGAGTAATCGGTTTAACAATTGGCCGGCGCGCCCCACGAACGGGAGGCCCTGCCGGTCCTCTTCCGCGCCGGGCGCCTCGCCCACGAAAAGCACTTCGGCGTACTCGTTGCCGTCGCCGTAAACGGCGTGGGTCCGTTGGGACCCCAGTTCGCACTTGCGGCACTTATCGACGAGCGCTTTTTCCGCCTGTAGAACGGATTCCCGGGACGCCCCGGCGCCCGGTTTTTCAGATTTGGCCTTGTTTTCGGACCCGGCGTCAGTTTCACCCATAAGCGTATCCGCATCCCTCTCGATCATTATTTCCTTGACGCCCAGCGCGTCGAGGTTTTGAGCCAGTACCTTTAAATTCCTTTTATTTACCACGCCCGGCCTCCATAGCCCGGCTCAGTTCGTCCAGGACCCGTTCGGCGAGTTCGGCCTTGGGTATTTTACCCACATCAGTGGCGTCTTCGGCCGTAATTATGACCGCTTCCGCGTCTCCTACGGCAAACCCGACGTCCGGCCGGCCTACGACATTCCCGACGATAATATCCAGCTTCTTTTTCAGTAGCTTATCGCGGGCGTTTTCTATTAAATCACCGGTTTCCGCCGCGAAGCCGACGACAACCTTATCGCCTTTATTGCCAGCAATTTCAGCCAGAATATCGGAAGTAGGTATTAAGGCAACCGATTCTTTCTCGCTGGTTTTCTTGACCTTATGCGCGCTCGTTTCGTCGAATCGGTAATCGGAGACAGCGGCGGCCATTATAAGCGCGTCCGCTTCGGCGAAGGCCGCGGCGGTGGCGTCGCGCATCTCCGCGGCGGTGTTAACGCGGCGTACGGCCGTGCCGGCGCCCGGGTGAACCGGGTCCCCCGCGGTACCGGTTATCAATACGACGTCTGCGCCCCGTCGGCCGGCGCGGCGAGCCAATTCGTAGCCCATCAAGCCGGTGGAGGGGTTCGTGAGAACGCGGACGGCGTCGAAAGGCTCCCGCGTGGGCCCGGCGGTTACGACTATGGTTTTACCCGCGAAATCTTTACCCGTATTGCCGGAGCGAAGGATTTCCTCGGCGATTTCGGCCACCTCGGCCAGGCGGCCGGGACCCTCGTCGCCGCAGGCCACCTTCCCCTCCCCCGGCGGGACGACCGTATAATCGAATTCCCGCAGGGTCGAGAGGCTGCGCTGGACCTCGGCCTTGGCCCACATGAAGGGGTTCATGGCGGGCGCCACCAGCCGGGGGCAGTCGACCGACAGCGCCACCGTCGTAACGGCGTCGTCGGCTATGCCGCCGGCGAGTTTGCCCAGGACGTTCGCCGTGGCGGGCGCGACCGCGAAGACGTCCGCGCCGCGGGCGGCGGTAATATGGGCGAAGGGATCGGTCCGGTCGAAGAGGTCGGTCAGCGTCTTGCGTTCCGTTACGGCGTCGAAGAGGCGCGGCTCTATTAGCTTGGTCGCGTTCGGCGTCATTACGACGGTGACGTCGGCCCCTTCCCGGCGCAACTCGCGGCACAACTCCGCGGCTTTGTATATGGCAACGCTCGCCGATACCCCCAGTAGTACTTTCATCTCGGCCCCAGCCTCCTCGCCAGGCGATGCCGTTCCGCCGTAATTATGGCCGCCGCGGCCGCGACGGCCCGGTCCAGTTCATCGTTTACGAGGGCGTAATCGAAGTGGACCACTTCCCGCATTTCCGTTTCGGCCTGCGCCAGCCTCCGTTCGACGTCGTCGGGGGCGTTCTGGTTCCGCGCTATCAGCCGGGCCCGTAGCTCCTCCAGGGACGGCGGGACGACGAAAACCGACACGGCCTCGGGGTGAGACTCGCGGAGTTGGGCGGCACCCTGAACGTCGATGTCGAGCAGGACGTCGCCGCGCTCGAGCTTCCGGCCCAGTTGATCGCGGGACGTACCGTAGCGGTGGCCGAATACGCCCGCGTGTTCCGCAAAGCCGCCGGCCGCGACGATGCGTTCGAACTCGTCCTCGGACACGAAATGGTAGTCCCGGCCTTCCACTTCGTCGGGCCGCGGCGCCCGGGTGGTATGAGACACCGAGAATTCGACCCCCGGCACGCCGGCCAGGAGACCCCGGCATACCGACGACTTCCCTGCTCCCGAAGGGCCCGCGAACACGAAAAGGGTCCCGGGAGACGGGGCGCGCATCAGTTCGAATATGTCCAGGCCGTCGCTCATTTCCAGTATCGCTCGAGGGCGTTTTGCACGGCGTCGCCGCCGCGGAGCGGTTGCGGCGGGTCGACCGAGAAGTCTACTATAAACGAACTCCGCCCCGTTACCGTCGGGCCGCCGTCCAGGGCGAGCGACGACTGGGCGAATATTAGCGCCGGGACGTCGCTCA
>JASFLY010000034.1:0-29525 GCA_050117845.1 Candidatus Zixiibacteriota bacterium | reverse complement strand
ACATAGCGCCGCGGCGGCCGGCAAGGAAAAGCCGCCCCGACGGGGGCGGCTGGTAAGCTGGCTGGTTTAACCGGCCGGCGTTAAAACCGCACCCCCACCGAAATGCGGTGGGTCGCGCCGAAGACGCCCATGTCGGCGTAGGCGTAGTCCGCGCCCAGGCCCAGATTCTCGGTGGGCGAGTACTTGAAGCCCAGGCCGCCGGTGAGGCCGTCCTCGTCGTAATTGGCCTTGTAGCCCGCGCGGGCCGCGATGGTATCCATGAACCAGTATTCCAGGCCGCTGTTGGCCCGCACGTCGTCGCTGTCGTTGAACTTGACGCCGTCCACCGCCACCGTGAGCTTGTTCATCTCGCCGCCGAAGGGCAGGAGGTAGGCCACGCCGCCGCGCAGGGCGAGCGGCAACGGGTCGCCCTCGGAGATGAACTTCATCTCGCCGCCGACGTTCGACGCCGATACGCCGGCCGTGAGGCCCGGCACTACGGGTATCTCGGCCGTGGCGCCGAAGGTCCCGGCTATGGCCGAAGCGCTCTCGTTCTCTATTTTACTGCTGATGTACTCGACGCCGGCGCCGACCGAGAGGAATTTTAAAAACTCCTTCCCGTAGCCGAACGTGAGCACCATGTCGCTCGCGCTGAAATCGCCCGTGTAGTTCCCCTGTTCGTCGCGGCCCACGAGGTCGCCCATGCTCACCCGGCCGGCCGAGAAGCCGAAGGTCCCGACGTTCAGGAGAGGATAGGACAGGCCGAGGTACTCGTAGCGCACGTCCTCAAGCCACTCGTTGTGCGTGAAGGATACCGCGCCGCTGTCGTACGCGGCCAGCCCCGCCGGGTTCCAGTAGAGGGCGTCCGGCCCTTCGGCCAGCGCGGCCTGCGCCTCGCCCATGCCGACGGCCCGGGCCCCGACGCCGATTTTAAGGAACGCGGCCGCGGATGACCCGGCGTCCGCTGCGGCCGCCGCGGCGGCGCACGCAACAATCGCTACGACGATAATCGCTATATATTTATTCATCTCAATCCTCCGGTGTGCCGGGACGGGGGGCAAGTTAGCCCATCCCGCGCCATACCCGTCGCGCCACCAAACTTATTAACGATAATATCAACACTGCGCCCACGGCGTTCTCGAACGCCAGGGCGACCTGGGCCACGAAGGTATTCGCGAGTATCGCGGCCGTCCCGGGGAATAACCCCTCGAAGCCTATTATAAAATAACTGCCGTAAGAAGCCAAGGCCGGCGATACGAAAGCGCGGTCCCCGGCGAACTGTATCGTCAATACGTCCAGTATGAAGTACAGAACCGAGAACCAGAAGCCGACGTTGAAGACGGTCCAAACCATCCGCAGGCCGCTGGTCCCGAAGCGGCTCGAGAAACTCCACCACCCGTAAGTCCATGCGCGGAACAGCGCCGAGACGTCGCGGAATTCCCGGAACCTGAACTTATAGTCGTACCGGGCGAGCTCGAGTTTCGCTCTATAAAACGAGTCCGCGGCCTCGAACGCCCCCGCCCGGGCCAAAAGGTGTTCCACGCGGCCTAGGTAATGGCGCAGCGTGTACCGCTGGTCCACCGGGGCCTCCGCGTGAGCCTCGGCTACGACGTTCGCGAACCGGCGCAACGCGGCCGTCTCGGGCCGCTTCCCGTCCTCGAGTTCGGCCACGACGCGCTCGCACACGTCGCGAACGTTCCCCGGGGGGGGCGTGTAGTTTTTGGTCCTTGAGTCCACTTAACAGTTTAAAATTCTAACACCCGGCCGGAACGTTGTCAAGATAGCCGGAAAAAAGCACTTGACATTGTGTTAGCATTATGCTATATATACAATAGCACATAGAAAGGGGGAAGGCGCTGGGATATGCTTAAAGAACTGGTAACTTACATCGGCCGTTTGGCTCGAGACCGGTTCTACGGGACGGTGGAATTGAAGTTCGAAGCGGGAAGGGTCGTTTTCGTCCGCGTGAACCGTACGTTGAAACTCGAAGATCTGAGCATCGGCGATAAAACGTAAACGAGCAGGCCCCGGGGCCTGCTCGCGTTTTTCGGGGCCGGATTACTGCGCGAGTTCCAGGCTGGTCCAGTCTATCCATACCTCCACTTCCTGGAGGTATTGTGTACGGAGCTCGAATACGAACGTTTCGGTTACGTCGAACGCTATCTTGAAGGTGTAGTACTTCTCCGGGTCGGGGAAGTCCTTGGCCTTCAAACCTTTCGACATTAACATCTTGTATTCTTCGCGGTTGGCCTTGGGCGAACCCGAGATGTCGAGCCAAAGTATAGGTTTGTCGTTATCGGGCAAACTAGCAGCCTTCAGCCGCCACCGGGCGACGTACGAACCGGGGGCGATTTCCTCGTAAGGCCCCCAGGCGGCGTACTCGTCGAGCTTGCAGTCGCCGGGTTTAATGTACAGCGACATCTGATTGGAGGCCGCCGGGTCGGACGTCAACTCCCCGCGCGACACCTCCGGCCCCAGTTCCTCGGCCTCGTACGTTTTCCGCAGAGGGTTGGCATCCACCGGGATTTCCTTCACTATCTTGGGCGGCGGGAGAATATCCTCCTCCTGCGGCGATTTCTGGCAGGCCGACAACAGCGAGAGGACCAAGAGCAAGGACAGCGCCGTCGCTGCGTACCTCATTTGATACCTCCGGATAAATCCCATTTTATTTATCTCTCCTGATTATTCTACGACTTCGATTATAGCTTCGGGCGACTCGAAGACCTCGGCCACGACGGCCGCGGGCGCCCCTACTTCTTCGGCGTACGCCTGTGCCCGGTCCGCCGGCAGCGCGACCAGAAGGCCGCCGGAAGTTTGCGGATCGGCCAACAGGTTGACCGTGGCGAAGTTAACGCCATCCCCTACTGTAATATGAGGTTCGGCGAATTTCAAATTTTTAGTTAGGCCTCCGGGGATGTACGTGTCCGCGAGGTCGAACGCCCCCGGTATTAACGGCAAGCGCGACGCGAAGACGCGAATCCCCACGCCCGAGGCCCGGGCGACTTCCAGGCCGTGGCCCAGGAAGCCGAAGCCGGTGATGTCGGTGGCGCACACCGCCCCGGCCTTGGCCATCGCCGCGGCCGCCTCCCGATTGCTCTTAAGCATACTATCCCGGGCCGCCGCGGCCGCTTCGGCCGGGGCGTCGCCCGCCTTCACCGCCGTCTGTATGACGCCGGTCCCCAGCGCCTTCGTCAGGACCAACGCGTCCCCGGGCACCGCGCCCTCGTTCGTGACGATGCGGTCCGGCGCTACGAGGCCCAGCGTCGCGAGGCCGTAAAGGATGTCGGGCGACTTTACGGTGTGGCCGCCGGCCAACAGAACGCCCTCCTGCACGCACGTATCGGCGCCGCCGCGCAACATGTCCTTCAATATAACGTCGTCCAGGCTCCCCTGCGGGAAGGCCACGACGTTAAGCGCTAAAAACGGCGTCCCGCCCATGGCGTAGATATCCGATATCGCGTTCATCGCCGCGATGCGGCCGTAGTCGTACGCGTCGTCGACGATGGGCGTGAAGAAATCCACGGTCGCTATAACGGCCTGCTCGTCGTTGATGCGGTATACGGCGGCGTCCTCGCCGTTCTTCGTCGCGGCGAGCAGGTTCGGGTGCTCGGGCAGCGGCAAGTCCGCCAGGATCCCGGCCAATACCTCGGCCGGCACTTTAGCCGCTCAACCCGCCGCCGCGGTACATTGCGTCAAGCGCAGGATTTTTCCCTTTTCGTCATCCATTATTACACCATGTTATCACAAACGCGGCCCTAAATCAAATGCGCTCGCGGCCGCGGCGCCGCCGCCCCGCCCCGCCTTGACTGCCATAGCCGTATAGGTTATATTAAATTCATATGGCCCGCCGGCCCCGGTGGCCTCGTCCGGCCGCCCCCGCCGGGTACGTCACGTTCTTTGAGAAGTTCGTTCGAACCCCATTCGCGAACATCCCTCAAGGAGGACAGCATGGCCGCGCCGCAATGCATCTTCTGCAACTGGAAAATGGAGAACTTCGGCAACCAGAACGTCGACGATAACTGCCCGGAGGAGTGCACCGTCAAACAGCTTAAAACCCAGGCCACCCGCCTCAATCAGATGACGCTGGTCCAGGGCCGCAAGTTCAAGAAGCTGATAGAAGTGCTCGAGGTCCCGCCCGAGAAGTTCGACGCGGCCGAGCAGTAAACCGAGGGAGGGCCCGGGAGAGGAGGACACATGCGCGCGCATCAGCGCGGCGCGGTGTGGTTCGGGGGAATATTATTACCGGCGGTATTGTTCGCCGTGGGCGTCGTTTTTCGGCTGCGGCACCTGTGCGACGCCGTACGCTACGACGAAGCCTTCGCCTACCTGACCTACGTCCGCGCGCCCCTCGCGTTCACGTTCACGGACTACGGTTCGGTCAATAACCACTTCCTGTATTCGCTTTTCATGCGGCTGGCGGTTTCGGTTTTCGGCGACGGCGCGGCGTGGTGGCGGTTGCCGAGTTTGGCCGCCGGCCTGGGGACCATGGCGTTGGCCGCGATAATCGCGCGGCGCTGGTTCGGCCCGGCGGGCGGCGTCGCCGCCCTGTTCGTGACGGCCGTCTCTCCCGTCCTGGCTCACTTCTCGGTTTTGGCCCGCGGCCACGCGCTTTCGTTATTCCTGGTTTTAACGGCTTTGTATTTCGTGGACCTTCGGTACGAACGCCCTCGTCACGTCCTCTTCACGGCCGCCGCGGCCGTATCGTGCGCGCTCGCGTGTTTCACCATCCCCACGGCCCTGCTGCCCGTATCCGCCGTCTGCGCCTACGACGCGTACCGGACCTTCCGCCGGCGCGCCCCGGCGACGACCTTTCTCGCTCTGTGGCTGCCGACGGCGCTTTTGACCCTCCTCCTGTATCTACCGCTCATCCTGTTATCCGACACCGGAATACGCCCCGGGAACCTTGACGAGTTGACGGTACCGCCGCTCTCGCTCTACGGGTTGCGGCCTTACGTCGAGTCGTGGATGGACGTGAAGACGTGGGGGCTGGGGGGCGCCGGGCTATGGACGGCCGCCGCCGTGGTCGGCCTCGTCGCGGGGGCGGCCAAAAGGCCGGCCTTCGGCATCCTGGCCGGCGCCAGCCTGCTCGGCGGGGCGGCGTTTCTCGCCGCGGGGTTCCGGCCGCCCGAAAGGGTTTTTTTGTACTTGTTGCCCGTCGTGGCGTTGGGGGTCGGCGCCGCGGCCGCCGCGGCGTATCGTAAGGTCGCCGGTAGTCGCCCCGCTACCGTGAGCGCCGCCGCGGCCCTCGTCCTCCTCACCGCGGCCGTCGTCGGCGTGGCCGAGCGGGAGGGCTATCTCGACGGCGCCATCCGCGCGGGACGCGCGCCCGCCGCCCGGGCGGTGGTGGAATACGTCGCGGGGAAGGGTCCCGGCGACAATACGCTGGTGGCCTGTTGTCCATTAAACTACCCCGCGGTATATTACGCCCAGGGGTTGGGGGGAGACGCCGTCCGGATAATATCCGGCCGGCCGCCGCAAGCCTATACGTTCGACGCGTTCGTCGCCGCCCCCGCCGGGACGACGGTACGGGAGGTCGTCGAGAACGCGACGGGAGGGTGGGGCGTCGTACTCAGTACGCACTTCGTCACCGTCGTATCCGACGTCGGCCTGTGGCGAGCGCGAATCTGTTGCCCCTCGCCGGGCAACGTTTAACCTGTTTCGTCGGGCTCCCCCCGATTCGAAAGGACCGAAATGGCTACCATCTTCCGCCAATTCCGCAACTTCATGAAAGAGTACAGCGTCTCCGGCGTGGCCGTCGGCATCATCATGGGCATCGCCGTGCGCGACTTCGCGAGCGCCATCGTCGACGACTTCATCATGCCGGTGGCCAACGTCTTTTTGCCGGACAAGGCCTGGACCGAGTGGGTGCTGACCGTCGGGACGGCGCAAATAAAGGCCGGCCACCTCCTCTCGGCCGGCATCAACTTCCTCATCATCGTCTTTATCGTGTTTATCTTCGCCAAGGTGGCGACGCGGGGGTCGAAGTAGCGGCCCGGTTTATCTACACAATAAAAAAGCCCCCCGGGAAGGGGGGCTTTTTTTATGCGAGGATTATGGTGTCGTTATTACCGTTCGGCCCGCCGCGGCCGGAACGCGCCGAACAACGCCACCAGGAGCGCCGCGTAAACGACCAGCGCGCTCCACGTAACGCACTTGTAGTCCAGCAGCATCTCCTTGGCCTCGGCGCCCCAGAAGTCCGCTCCCACGACGGAGTGAATCAGGAAGGAGAGGCCCAGGAGTATATAGAGCGTGACGGCGACGCCCTTGCGGGCCCAGTGCCGGGCGGCGTAGAGGACGACGACGTAGGGGAAGAGCGTCGCGACGTAATACCCCACCCACGACAGCGGCTCGAAGATGACGCCCGTGAGCATGACGAGCGCGAGGACGGTACAGCTCGCCGGCGCGTTCCAGAAGGCGTCCGCCGGGGCCCTGGGCCGGCGCAGGTATTTTACCGACGCGACGATAACCGCCAGCGCCGCTAGTATATTACCCGCCCACTTGACGTAGGGGAAGGCCGACGGGACCATCGAGAGCGCGGCCGAGCCGCCTCCACGGAACAGTTTGGCGTAGCTGAACGCGAGCGACGGGAACGATTGGTTGTACTCGTAGGCGTAGACATAGAACTCCGTAGAGGCGGAGCGCACGACGCGCTCGTACCACACGCCCAAAAGCTCCGCGTTCCGGCCCCAGCCCAGCACGGCTGCCGGCGCGAGGTAGAGGACGGCCACCAGGCCGAGCGCAACCAGCGGCGCACGATACTCGCGGCGCAGAAGAAGGAAAAAGAGAACGGTCGCCGTTATGGGTTTCGTGGCCATCGTGAGGCCCAATAAAGCGCCGCCCGCAAGGCGCCGGCCGCTCACGGCGAAGTACACGCCGAGAAGCGACAGCGACCACAGGTGCACGTCCACCAGGCCGTAGCGGAGGTTGTCCAGCCAGAAGCGGCCCGCCAGGACGGCGGCCAGCACGAGCACCAGGTTGAACTTGCCGCGCGACAGCGCCCGGAGCTTTTCCCGCAGCCAAGGGGCCAGCCGGGCCGAGGGCGCCTCCACGAAGTAAAGCGACACTGCGAAGAAGAAGAACAGCGACGCGGCGCCGAGAACGAACCATACGGCCGCGCCGACGTAATGGGGCAACAGCGCGAACGGGACCATCAACAACGCGAAGAAGGGCGGATACAGGTAGCCGCCGCCGATGCAGCTGCTGCCGTAGAGCTCGTCGCCGGCGAGCACGGCCTTCCCCGCCGGAAAGTAGAACTTGATGTCGCCGCGCTCGGCGCAACTCTCCACCTGCTTGACGGCGAAGAAAACGACGGCCAACGCGACCAACGCGATTATGGCGTAACGCTTCATACGGTAAATCACAAAACGCCCCCGAGGAGGGGGCGTTTCGCTCGGGGTTGACTTACAGCGCCTCGCTCACCAGCTTGGCTTGGGTGAACAAGAGCAGGTAATCCCGGCCTCCCGCCTTGGAGTCCGTCCCGGACATGTTGAAGCCGCCGAACGGATGCGCGCCCACCAGGGCCCCGGTGCACTTGCGGTTGAAGTACAGGTTGCCCGTGTGGCACTCCCGCCGGGCGTACTCGAGGCGCGAACGGTCGTTCGAGTAGACGGCGCCGGTGAGGCCGTAAACGGTGTTGTTCGAGATTCTCACGGCGTCGTTGAAGTCGCGGGCCCGAATGAACGCCAACACCGGCCCGAATACCTCTTCCTGGGCGAGGCGGCCTTTCGGCGGCACGTCCGCGATTATCGTCGGGTTGATGAAGTACCCGTCGGCCGAACGCTTGTCCCCGCCGTGCAGGAGTTTCCCTTCGGCCTTCCCTATCTCGATATACTCGAGGATCTTGGTCTCGGCGGCGGCGTCTATGACGGGCCCCATGAAATGCGCGAAGTCGCGCGGGTCGCCGACCGTTACCTTCTCCTTGGTCTTGGCGACGACCTTCTCGACGACGGTGTCGTAGACGTCGTCGGTCACGATGGCGCGGGAGCAGGCCGAGCACTTCTGGCCCTGGAATCCGAACGCGGCGGAGACTATGCCGTCCGCGGCGGCGTCGAGGTCGGCGGTGCCGTCCACGATTATGAAATCCTTGCCGCCCATCTCGGCGATGACGCGCTTGATCCAGATCTGGCTCTTCTTGGCCCGGGCCGCGAGCTGGTTGATGCGGAGGCCCACTTCCATCGAGCCCGTGAACGCGATGAAGCGGGTCTTGGGGTGCGTGACCAGGAGGTCGCCGATGACCGCGCCCGACCCGGGCAGGAAGTTGACCACGCCCGGCGGAAGGTTGACCTCCTCCAGAATCTCGAAGAACTTGTAGGCGATGGCCGGCGAGGTCGACGCGGGCTTGAGGACGACGGTGTTGCCGGCGACGAAGGCCGCGGTGGTCATGCCGACGAGGATGGCGAGCGGGAAATTCCACGGCGGTATGACGACGCCCGGGCCGAGCGGGATGTAGTAGAGGTTGTTCTCTTCGGTGGGAAGATGCGTGAGCGGCTGGGGCTCGGCGAGGCGCATCATCTCGCGGGCGTAGAACTCGCAGAAGTCGATGGCCTCGGCCGCGTCGGCGTAGGCCTCGATCCAGTTCTTGCCCTCCTCCACGACCATCCAGGCGGAGAGTTCGTAAATGCGGCGCCGCATTATGGCGGCCACGCGCAGGAGGTACCGGGCCCGCTCCTCGGGCGACGTCAGACGCCATTTCTCGAACGCCCGGCCGGCGACGGCCAGGGCCTTCCGCGCCATCTCCGCGTCGGCCTTGGAGAAGACGCCGACCACCTCGTCGACCTTGGACGGGTTTATCGACTTGAACTTGTCGCCCGTCATGATATGTTCGCCGCCCACGACGAGGGGGTATTCCCGGCCGAGTTCGGTTTCGACCTTCTTTATGGCCTCCTCCATCGCGAGTTTTTCCGCAGCGTCCTTGAAGAAAACTATCGGCTCGTTTTTAAAGGGCGGGAGCATAAGAACGGCCTCCATTTCTAAAAAATTGGAAAGAAAAGCTTAATACCGAAGGGGCCCCATTTTACGGAGGGGGCGGCCGTTTTTCAAGCGAAATCGGGCCGGGGCCGCTGTTTAGTTTGCACGCCGGGCCGGGATATGATACAAGATAAACGAGTGGAGATTATGTCACGGAAGATAAGCGGGGAGCAACGGGCCTCAACCGGGCGAGTTGTCGTCGTCGCATCCGTAATTATCGCCGCGTTGGCCGCGCGCCTGTTCTTCACGTTCAAACGGGGCCCCATCGCCTGCGACGAAATCACGTACGTCCGTTGCGCCGAGAACGTACTCGCGGGACGGGGTTTCGTCGCGCCTATTCTGGGGTTCGACTTCCGCTTCTTTCTGCCGCCGGCGTTCCCGGCCTTCCTTATCCCTTTTCTTAAAACCTTCGGCGAGGCGTCCATCCACCGTTGGGTCGGAATAACGCAAGCGGCGTTAAGCGTCGCGACCGCCGGGTTGCTGTTCGCCACGGCCCGCCGACTCGCCGGGAACGTCGCCGGCGCACTCACGGCCCTCGCGTTCGCGTTCCACCCGTATATCATTTTCTACTCCAGCCGAGTACTAACCGAAACGCTTGCGCTGACGTTCTTCGGCCTTTTCCTTTTCTTTTACCTCGACGAGGACGCCGGCCCCGGCCGCCTCGCCGGCGCTTTCGCGGCCCTGGGCCTCGCGGCTTTAACGCGCCCCGTATTTACGTACGTGGGCGTCGTGGCCGCCTTATTCCTGCTTATCCGAAAACGCGGCGAACGGCCTGGTCGGCGGTTCGTAAACCTGGCCGCCGCGGGGGCCGTTTTCGCAATCGTGTTAGCGCCGTGGGCTATCCGTAATACCGCGCTCGCGGGAAGGCCGATATTAATAACCCACTCCGCCGGGAAAATATTGTACGAGGGGAACGTAAAACTCTCCCCCTACGCGGATCGAATCGCCGTCAAGGACCTTGGGTATACCGAGGAGTTCCGGGCATTGGCCGCCCCTTTGAGCCGAGACCCCGTCGCGTTGGAATTGGCGTTCCAGGCGTACGCCATGGAAAAAGCGCGGGGGCTAATTACCGGGGACAAGGCCGGCTACGCCCGCTTATGTGGGAAACGCGCCGTTAATATGTTTTCGCTTTCCCCGAATTTAACCGGCGAAACCGAAAAGAAGAACCCGCTTTTCGCCGCCTCGCGCCCCGGCATAACCGTTTTCACGCTATGCCTGTACGCGGCCGCGTTGATCGGTTTCGTTGCCACTCCCGGCCGTCAGGTTCGGCTATTCCTCCCTTTAGCGGGAGCCGTCGTAATAGCTATCCACGCGACGACGATATCCTTATTGCGGTACCGTTTACCGGTAGATTTAATCCTAACGCTCGCCGCCGGTCCGGGCGTCGCGTTTATTGTAAGCAAGATACGCGCCCGGCGAGAACGCCGCCGAGGAGAGGGGACCTCGTGTTAGTCGAGGAGTTATTTACCCGGACTTTAGTTATTATCCCGGCTCGGAACGAAGCTTCCAACCTGCCGCCGACCGTCGAGGAGCTGCGACGAGTTCTCCCGGCCGCCGACGCCCTGCTAATCGACGACGCGTCTACGGACGGCACTCACCGCGTCGCGGCCCGGTTGGGCCTCCCCTACGTTCGGACGCCCGTCAACCTCGGCATCGGCGGAGCGGTCCAAACGGGTTTCCGCTACGCCCTCCGCCACGGCTACGCCGCCGCGGTACAACACGACGCGGACGGCCAACACGACCCGAACGCGATAAAAGACGTCCTCCGACCGCTGGCCGAAGGCACCGCCGACATCGCGATCGGTTCGCGTTTTGTGGGACCCGAGCGCGAAGGATACCGGCCTACGGGCGCCCGGCGCATAGGTGTCGCCTTCTTCTCGACGTTAACGAGCCTTCTGGCGGGCAAACGGTTTCGGGACGTAACCTCCGGGCAATGGGCCGTCAATCGACGCGCCCTCGCCTTTCTCTCGGAGCACTTCCCCAACGACTTCCCGGACGCTCAAGCCATACTCGCCGTACATCGCGCCGGCCTGCGGGTCGTGGAAGTCCCGGTAACGATGCACGACCGCCTGGGCGGCGCCTCGACCACCAACCTATGGCGGTCGCTTATTTACCCGTTCAGCGTTACTATCGCGGTCGTCGTCGAATCCCTAAGGAAGAAGCGCGCCTTCGATGAGGAGGTATGAACTTGGACTATTTTAAAACGTCGTCGCCTTTAGTGTTGGGCTTGGCCGCCTTTTTCCTCGTCATTGTTATCGTTCTCATCAGGGCGAGGAAGCTTAAAGAGGAGTATGCCGTAATCTGGGTAATCGCGGCATTGTTCGTACTGGCCGTGACGCTATCCTGGCGGCTCGTCGAGCTGGTGGCCCCGTATTTGGGAGTAGTGTACACGCCGTCCGCGGTATTCTATCTGGCCATAGTATTCCTCCTTACCGTGAACCTACTGCTTACGGTACAAATATCACGGTTGGAATCGGACCGCATAAAGACGGCGCAGAGCCTCGCTTTGGTCGAGGCCGATCTCAGGGAACTGAGGGAACGGGTACTCGGTGCCGAAGCTACCTCCGACCGAGCCGACGACGATGAATAAACCGGGGCGCTGGTTCTGGCCGGCCGTAGCCGCCGGTTATATCCTCGCGGGCGCCGTGGTCGTAGCGCGGGTTATCATGACGGGTACGGTCCGGGTCGAAATCGCGCCGATATACGCGGTAATTCGGCCGGCCTTCTCGCCGTGGGGCCTAATCGCGGTCCCCCTCTTCGTCATCCTCCTAGTTTTTTTAAAACGTATTATCGCCTGGCGGCCGGTTGTGTTCGTTACGTTCGCCACCGTCTTCGGCGCTTTACTGGCCCTTGCGATAAACGCGTTACGGGGAGGTCTCGAGAGCATCCCGGCGTGGGCCATTACCATTTTCCTGCGGGACTTGCGGAACCTCGGCGAGTTGCCTACCTTCCTTCCCGTATTCCACGAGGCCATCAAACATATATCGGATCACGGCCACGTCCGACCGCCGGGCTTGTTCGTATTCCTATGGCTGGTCGTTAAACTGATAGGCGAAAACGTTTACGGCATCGAGGTCGTAATCGCGTTACTCGGCGCCGCGGCGGCTTGGCCCATATACGCTCTCGCCCGCCAGTTCGCGAGCCGCGAGGCCAGCGCGGCCGCAGTACTGCTCTACCTCCTTTCGGCCAGCTTCGTCCTCCACGGCGTCTCGTACGACGGCATGTTCGGGACAATGGGCGCGACGGTTATCTGCTTATTGTTCCTCGTAGCCAGACGAGGCGGGTGGCCCGAAACCATAGGTGCCGGCGTAGCACTGGCGCTCGGCGTATTCACGTCGTTCACGTTCGCGTACGTCTTCGTCTTGGGCGGCCTGTTACTGCTTTTCTACGGTATTCGGGAAAAGAAACTACCCGCGCTCGCCGTTAAAGCGGCGGTTATCGCGGCGATACCGGCGGCCTTCCTGTTACTCCTCTACCTTACCACCGGCTACGATTTCGTCGCGAATTTCCAGGAATCGTACCATTGGGCCCAGACGCAAGCGTCCGGAGGAATGAACGTTTTTAAACTCATACTGGGAAGCGACTTGCCGGAAGGATACCCTGCCCCCAGTTACCGGCGACCCTACCTAATATGGGCGCCCGGCAATCTCTACGTACTGCTCGTAACGGCGGGTATACCTACGGCCGTGCTTTACCTGTGGTGGACCCGACGCCTGTTCAAACGCACCGGTTGGTCGGAGGCCGGGGCTTTCGCTTTCGGGACGGCCTTACTGGCCCTCCTAATATTCAACTTCAGCGGCGTCACGCTGGGCGAAGTCGAGCGGATATGGCTGTACCTACTGCCCGTAATAACGATACCCGCCGGCATCAAGATCTGGGAGGCGACCGCGGCCGGCCGTCGCCTGTTACTCCCAGCCGCGTTGATAGTGATATTCCTGCAGGTATTGATAATGCGGGTATGCCTCAACGTGCCCTGGTGAACCTTATATGTTCCAGGTAATAAAAAACCGCCCTCTCGGGCGGTATTTTTTCGCTTGCCTTTTGTGTCAATCCCAGTTAGATAGAATCCAGCGCCTTCTTCGCCGCGGAGCGTACCTGCTTATCCGGATCGCCCTCGGCCACGCGCTCGAGCGCGCTGCGGGCGCCTGCGGCCTTCAACTTCCGAAGCGCCCCGCAGGCCTCGTACCGAACCCACTTGTAGTCGTCCCCGAGGGCCGCGACCAGAGGGTCCACCGCCCCGGCGTCGCCCAGCTCGCCCAGGCCGTACGCCGCGCTCGCGCGCACGTCCGGCTCGGAGTCGTTCGCCAGCGAATCGAGCATGGGCTCGAGCGCCTGCGCGTCACCCAATTGCCCCAGCGCGCCGAGGATGAAACGTTTCACGCCACTCTCCGCGTAAGGCAGCTTCGCGATGAGCGGGTCCACGGCACGCTTGTCCCCTATCTTCCCCAACGCCTCGGCCGCGAGGAGCTGAACCTTGGCGTCGTCGTCGTCCAGGGCTTCGATAAGGCCGGGCGTCGCGACGTCGAATCCCATGACCCCCAGCGTTCGGGCGGTATCGCGGCGCTCCGTGACGTCCTTACTCTTCAACAGGTCGATTAGGTAATCGATGTCCTGCGGCGGTTTCCTCTCCTCGGCCGCGGCTGTAGCAACCGCCGCCGCCGAAAGTAAACCCAGGACCAGCGTAATCCGGAAAACGTAACGCATCATCATTTTAACCGCCGTCGAACAACCTGCTTATGGAGCGGTTGCGGTGAATGGCGTCTATCGCGGCGCCGAAAAGGCCCGCGACCGAACAAACTTTAATCTTCCCCGCCACGCCGTCCACGAGGGGGACAGTGTCGGTTACGAAAAGCGACGTCAACCGACCACCCTCGACCTTTTGCACGGCCTCCCCGGCGAGTATGGGATGCGTTATCACGGCGACGACTTCCTTGGCACCCTTGTCGAGCAGCAAGGACGCGGCCTCGACCAGCGACCCGCCGGTGGCGATTATATCGTCGATTATAACGACGCTCTTCCCGTTAACGTCGCCGATTATGCTCAAGGCCGCCACCTCGTCGGGCCCCTTGCGATGCTTGTCGACGATCGCGAAATCGACTTTATCGCCAGCGCCACTCTCGCGCCGCATCCTCTCCAGGCGGCGGGCGAAAGAGCGGGCGTTCTTGACGCCGCCCACGTCCGGCGACGCCACCACGACTTCGTCGAACCCGAGCGCCATAACCGCCTTCGCGAAGATGGGAGCCGCGGTAAGGTTGTCCACGGGTATGTCGAAGAAACCCTGAATCTGCCCCGCGTGCAGGTCCATCGTTAGTACGCGGTCCGCGCCGGCCCGGGTAAGGAGGTCGGCGACGAGTTTCGCCGTTATGGGGACGCGCGGCTGATCCTTGCGGTCCTGCCGGGCGTAACCGTAATACGGAACGACGGCGGTAATACGGTACGTGGACGCCCGCTTCAGAGCGTCCAAAATGATTAACAACTCCATTAGGTTGTCGTTAACCGGGGGGCAGGCCGGTTGAACGACGAAGCAATCCCTTCCCCTAACGTTAACCTCTATCTTTACCGAGACTTCGCCGTCCGGGAAACGTTGCACGGACATCCGGCCTAACCCTTCGCCCAGGGAATCGGCAACCGCGAATGCAAAATCCGGATTGCCGGTCCCGGCGAAAATCAACCTCTCGTGATCCATCGACACCACCGGCGTGGGAGCTAAGGTAAAGTACGGAGTTGGTTAGTATCTGGGGCGGGTGGATTCGAACCACCGCATGCGGGTTCCAAAGACCCGTGGCTTACCGCTTGCCGACGCCCCATCTTTTTCACATCTTAAGCCTGTATTATTATCTATAGAACATTACATTATATAGCTTTATATTGGGTATGTTTCAAGGAAAAACTTAGCTCGTTGGGGATAACACCGAAAAAAGACCTGTTAAATTTTCGGGAGTCGCGGAGGAAGCTCGCGGATATTGGACGGAGGGAGGGTTGAAAAGTTGAAAACGGTTTTAAACGTATGGAGAAAGCCTTTGGGAGAAAGCGGTGATTTATATGTAGATAAACGGGGGTAGAATGCGGAGAACGGGGCGTCAAACAAAGGCGGGGGGAGTTATCCACGAGTTTCGGGAAAAGAGTTACGCGGCGGCCGGGGCGAGGCGGTCGATGTTTTTCTCGATATCGGCGACGATTTTGAGGATTTCGTTGTCCTTGGCCGTGATCTCGGCTTCGATTTTGGATATGGAATATAAGACGGTGGTGTGATCGCGGTTGCCGAAGGCGAGGCCGATGTCGGCGAGAGAGGAGGATGTTTTCTCGCGGCAGAGGTACATGGCCATCTGGCGGGCCCGGGCGATGTTGGCGCGGCGGGACTTGGAGATGAGGTCGCGGCGGGTGAGGTTGAAGTATTTGGCGGTGACTTCCTGGAGCTGGTCGATGGAGAGGCTGACGCGGCGCTCCTCGGGTACGATTTCGTTGAGGATGTCGTGGGCGAGGGCCATGGATACCGGCGTGCGGGTGTGAAGGGCGGTGGCGAAGAGGCGGTTGAGTACGCCCTCGATGGCGCGGATGTTGGTAGTCAGGCGAGAGGAGATGAGGTCGGCGACCTCGTCGGATATTTCGACGCGTTTGAGTTCGGCCTTGCGGGCGATGATGGCGCGGCGGGTTTCGTAGTCCGGCGGTTGGATGTCGGCGATGAGGCCCCACTCGAAGCGGGTCCGGAGGCGGTCCTCGACCTGGGGGATGTCCTTGGGGGCGCGGTCGCTTGAGAGGACTATCTGGCTGCCGGCTTCGTACAGCGCGTTGAAGGTGTGGAAGAACTCGACCTGGGTACCTTCCATACCGGCGAGGAATTGGATGTCGTCGACGAGAAGGAAATCGACGTTCCGGTATTTGCGGCGGAAGGCGTCGGTGCGGTTATTTTTGACGGCGGCGATCATCTCGTTCATGAAATGGTCGCAGGAGAGGTAAGAGATGCGGATGCCGTTGCCGCGGCCTATGGTTTCGTGGCCGATGGCGTGGAGGAGGTGGGTTTTGCCGAGGCCGACGCCGCCGTAGATGAAAAGGGGGTTGTAGCGGGCGCCGGGGTTCTGGGCCACGGCGCGGCTGGCGGCGTGGCAAAAGGAGTTCGAACGGCCCACGACGAACATGTCGAAGGTATAGAGGGGATTGAGTTTTGATGCCTTGGGGGCCGGATATTTCGCCGGGGCCTCGTCAGGGACGGTGTCGCCGAGGAAAAGGC
Source organism: Candidatus Zixiibacteriota bacterium (assembly GCA_050117845.1). GTDB lineage: Bacteria > RBG-13-66-14 > B26-G2 > WVWN01 > WVWN01 > WVWN01. Next base: position 13,351 of record JASFLY010000034.1, on the reverse strand, counting down.
CCTCCTGGCCCACGGCGGCCTCGATTTCGATTTCGGCGTCGTGGCCGAGGACTTCGCGGGCTTTGCTTTCTATTAGGGCGAGATATTTGTCGCGGATGAACTCGCGGTAAAGGTTGTTGGGAACCTCGAGGTGCAGGACGTTGGCGTCGATGGCGGTACATACGGCCGGCCGGAGCCAGGTCTCGCACTCCTTGCGGCCCAGCTCATCCGATAAATTACGGTAAATCTCCCGCCAGATTTTAGTTTCGGTAACCGTAACCATCACCCCCCGTTAAAGCGTGGAAAAAGGCGCCCGGCCGCCGACGTTCCCGGCGGGGGAGCGCAAATATACCTGGGTTTTCCACAATCATTTCGGTGCAAGTTGACGGGTCGGGATGGCCTTTCGTAGCGGGGGCGCGACGGCCGGTAAACGAAGGCAAGTCGGCAAAATGGCCGCGTTTAAGCGATATAAAAGCAGGCGGTATCATAAGGGACGTTATTTAGTATCGCGTAAATTACTGTAAGAAAAGGCGTTTCGACCCATGCCCGGTAGGAAGTACTAACGCGGGCGGTTAAAAAGCCCTGCCCACAAAAGGGGCAGGTGCGTCGTACGGAGGAGTGGAGAGCCCTAAAAGTAGACTAAAAAGCCGGAACGGGCGAATACTTATTAACACGTTATCAACAAGTAAAATCAGGGACTTACGACGCCGGGTAATATAGCATAAACCGTCGGGAATGCAAGCGAAAAATGAAAAGGCGGCCCGGCGGTATTGAGCGGGGGTTTGACCGGCGACCGGGGACGTGTTATTCTGATGGGCGAGCCCGCAGTTAATAATATGGAATCGTTACTCGAGATAAAAGGCGTGCGAAAGGTCTTCCGGCGGCCGGTTTCGCTGTTGAAACCGTGGGTAAGACGGCCTCGGGTGGTCGCGCTCGACTGCGTCGACCTCGACGTTAAGGCCGGCGAGGTGGTGTGCCTGCTCGGCCCCAACGGCGCGGGTAAGTCGACCTTATTGAAAATCGCGGCAGGCTCGGTCGTGCCGGACGAAGGAGCCGTACGCGTGGCCGCGGCGTCGGTGGGTTTCGTCGCCGGAGGCGAGCGGAGCTTCTACTGGCGGCTGTCGGGGACGGAGAACCTGCGCTTCTTCGCCGTGCTCTTCGGCCTTCCGGCCCGGGAAGTCGGGCCCCGGGTCGCGGGCGCTCTCGAGCGCGTCGGCCTGACGGAACGGGCGGGGGAGCCGGTACGCAACTATTCGGCCGGAATGCGCCAGCGGCTGGCGTTCGCCCGGGCGCTTTTAAACGAGCCGGATTTATTGCTGGTGGACGAATTGGCGGGAGAGCTCGATTACCCGGGGACGCTCGCGTTGGGGCGTTTCGTCCGGGACGAACTCGTCGGCGCCGAGGGGCGGGGGGCCCTCGTCGCGACACATCAACTGTGGCTGGCGCGGGCGCTCGCGGACCGGGTGGTCGTCCTGGTGCGGGGGAAGGTGGTGGCGGCGGGGCCGCCGCGGGAGATCCTGGGCGCCCCGGCGGCGCGCTACGGCGCGCGGTTGGCGGGCGAGGCCGAGGGGGTCGCCCGGGCGCTCCGCGAGTACGCGGCGAACGTCGAAATTACGGCGGGGCCGGCGGGGCCGGCGCTGGTGCAGTTCGACGAACCGGCGGACCCGGAAGCGCTGGCCGCGGCGTTCCGCGTCCTGGAAGAGGCCGGGGCGGAGCCGGCGATACGGGTGGCCGAAGTGGCGGAGCGGGCGTACCTGACGCTGGTGGGGGCGGATCCGGATGCTTAGCTTCGTTCGGATATGGCTGGCCTTCGTGCGGCGGGATTTATACAACCTGGCGTCGTACCGGCTCTCTTTTCTGATGGGGCTGGCGTCGCTTCTTTTTTACCTGTTGATATTCTTCTTCGTGGGCCGGGTCTTCTCGGGGTTGGGCTCGGGCTACCTGGAGCGCTACGGCGGCGAATACTTTCCGTTCGTCGTTATAGGGCTGGCTATGCAGAGCCTGGCGGGCGCGGGCCTGGGGGGCCTTTCGCAGGTAATCGCGAACGAGCAGTACCTCGGGACGCTCGAGCCGCTCTTGGGGCGGCGGGGCGGCGCGTTCCGCGTGTTGGCGGCGGCCTCGCTGTCGCGCTACCTGGTGTCGGGCGGCCGGCTGTTGGCCTACCTCGTCGCGGCGGCGATTATCTTCGGGGTATCGTTCCGGGCGGCCGGCGTTCCGGCGTTTCTGGGCGTGACGGCTTTGACCGTCGCCGCCTACTTCGGCCTGGGTATGCTGTCGGCGGCGTTCGCGCTCGTCTTCAAGCAGGGCAATCCGGTGAACTTGTTTTTCGGGCAGTTGGCGGCCCTTCTCTCGGGGGTTTTCTTCCCGGTCGAGGTCCTGCCGTCGTGGCTGCGGCGCGTGGGTGAATTCATCCCGTTGACGTACGCGCTCGACGTCGGGCGGTCGGCTCTGCTCGGTACGGCCGGGGCGGGGCCGTCGTACGGGAAGGCGTTCGCTATACTGGGCATCTTCGCGGCGGCGTCGCTCGGGGTAGGGGCGCTCAGCTTCCGGTGGGCCATGTGGCGGGCGAAACGGGACGGGTCGCTCAGCCAATATTGATGAGTGGGAACGGAGAGCGGGCGCGGGTGCGGTTAATCGTCAACGCGGACGATTTCGGTTTAAGCGAAACCATTAATGCGGGGGTGGCGCGGGCGTGCCGGGAGGGGATAGTAACGTCGGCGTCGTTGATGGCCGGGGGACCGGCCTTCGGCGACGCTTTAACGTTGGTGGACGAACTGCCGGAGTTGGGCGTGGGCGTACACCTGACGCTGGCGGCGGGGACGGCGGTATGCCCGCCGCCAGCGGCGCCGACGCTGGTGGCGGAGGACGGGTCTTTGCCGGCGGGTATCGGCGCTTTCGCCGGCCGCTTCTTCTCAGGGGCTATAGCCCTGGCGGACGTGGCGGCGGAACTCGAGGCGCAGGTGGGGCGGGTCGTGGACGCCGGCGTAAGGGTGACGCACCTCGACAGCCACCGGCACGTGCACAACTTCCCGGGTGTCGCGGGGGTGGTGGTGGACGCGGCGCGGCGGTTCGGCGTTGGGGCGGTCCGTTTTTGCCGTTGCCGGATATGGCCGCCGGGCCGGGGGTGGCTGGGGCGGCAGGTGGTGCTGCGTTTGTGGGCGGAGGGCTTCGGCGCCCGGGCCCTGGGCGCGGGCTTGAAGATGCCCGACGGCCTGGAAGGGCAAGAGTACGCGGGGTCGCTCGACGCGGCGAAGCTGCGCGCGTTGATCGGGAAGCTGGGGGCGGGGACGTGGGAGCTGCTCTGCCACCCGGCGGAGGAGGCTCCCGGCGGGAAGTTCGACCGCGGCGGCGAACTGGCGGCTTTGACGGCCGCGGTAGTCCGGGCGGAGCTCGAGGAGCGCGGCGTCAAGCTGATAAATTTCGCGGCGCTATAAAAAGGGAAGGGCGGGCCGGAACAATGCCGGCTCAAGTAATGATTATGGACTCGCGCCGTCGCGGCGCGGGTTTTTTATTTTAACGGAAAAGGGCTTTGACGCGGCCCATGGAGGTGGGCTCGACGGCGATGCCGCCGTACGCGCGGGGGTCGGTATTGATTTCGTAGATGTACTGCTCGCCGGTGTACGTCGATACGAAGAGGCTTAAGAAGGAGTCGCGACCCCAACAGGCGCCGCCGACGTATTCGTCGTTAACGTCGAAGGTGAAATCGGTCAAGAAGCCGCCGGTGGGGGAGTAGGCGCGGGCGTCGAAATGGGGCCGGCCGGAGACGAGCCATAACGCCGAACCGTGAACGGCCAGGCCGTGATTTACGGCGTGGTCGGCGCGGAAGGAACCCAGGACGGAGCCCTTGTAGTTCATGCGGTAAACGAGGTCGACGTCGTAAGACGAAGCGTAGAGGTAGGAACCGTCCCAGGTCAAGCCGTTGACGTGAACGTCGGGGCCGAAGGGGCTGTCGAATTGGTTGGTTACGGCGCCGGTCTCGTCGTTAAGGACGTAAATGCGGGCCGGCTGGCCGGACGCGGTAAGGTCGGAGGCGACGTAAAGGCGGGCCGGGGTCGGGCGCCACGCGAGGTCCATGGCCCAGAACACGGCGGCGGGGCAGTTGAACTCGCGTTCGATGCCGGCGTTCTCGCCGTCGTAATTGAAGACGAAAATGCGGACGCGGTTGGGGCCGCGGTTGTCCGCGACGGCGTAGAGGCCGTCGCCGTCGGCGGCGAGGCCGCGGGGGCCGTTGGAGGAGAGGCCCGGGACGTTGAAACTGGCGATGACCGAGCCGCCCCAGCCGACGGCGGGTGCCGCGGCGCAAAGAAGGGCCCAAAGGGCCGGGAGATATCGTCGGAGGAGGAGCATCTTTAAGCGGCAATAGTATAGCACTGCCGGGAGGTCGGGTCAAAGAGCTTTCGCGGAGGCGGCGGTGACGAAATCGCCGGGGGCGACGTCCAGCGTGTCGAAGTCGGCGGGACGGGCGCACTCGGCGACGCAGGCGTTACGGGGGAGGCGAAGGCCGCCGGGGAGAATGCTGTTGCGGCCCACGAGGACGAGGCCGGAGGTTAGCTGCTCGGCGTAGTAGCGGTTGGGGGTGTAGTCGTCGCCGACGCCGAGTTCACAGCCGTCGCCGACGGCCGTTTCCTTGTCGATGATGACGCGGTCGAGGCGGGAGTCGCGGCCCACGACGCAGTCGTCGAGGACGACCGAGGACTGTACGGTCGTGCCGGGGCCGATGGTAACGCCGGGGAAAATGAGGGAGTCGCGGACCGTCCCGCGGATGTGGCAACCTTCGGCGATGAGGGAGCGGGCGGCGGAGCCGCCGGCGTAGAAGCGGGCGGGGGCGCGGTCGCGGCTCGCCGTTCGCACCGGCCAGGCGGGGTCGTAGAGGTTGAAGTCCGGCAGGTCCGCAATTAAATCCATATTGGCGTCGAAGTAAGCGTCAAGGGTCCCCACGTCGCGCCAGTAGTCTTCGTAGATATAGCAGTAGACGCGCATGTCGCGTATGAGGGAGGGTATGATGTGGCGGCCGAAGTCGGTCATGCCGTCGGGGACTCGTTCCATGGCGGCGAAGAAGGCGTCGCGGCTGAAAAGGTATATCCCCATGGAAACCATGTCGGACTTGGGAACGGGCGGCTTCTCCTCGAAGCCGACGATGCGGCCGTCGGGGGCGAGTTCCAGCGTGCCGAAGCGGGTGGCGTCGGCGCGGGGTACGCGCAGCGTCGCGACGACCACGTCGGCGCTTTTATTATCGAGTAAACGGCGGAGGAGGTTGTAGTCCATTGCGTAGACGTGGTCGCCGGCGAGGACGAGGACGTAAGCGAAATTGCGGGCGGCCACGTAGTGGCGGTTTTGATAACAGGCGTCGGCGGTGCCCTTGTACCAGTCGGAGTCGACGCGGCCGAGGTGGGGCTGGAGAAGCTCGACGCCGCCCCAACTCCGGTCGAGGTCCCAGGGCCGGCCGATGCCGATATGTTTCATGAGAGAGCGGGGCCGGTATTGCGTGAGGACCGCGACGTCGAAGATGCCGGAATTAACGCAATTCGACAACGTAAAATCGATGAGGCGATAGCGGCCGCCGAACGGGACGGCGGGTTTGGCGCGACGCCGCGAGAGCTCGGCCAAACGCGCGCCTTTGCCTCCTGCCAGGATGAACGCGAGAGTATTCCGCATACGGGCCTATTTTTATACGAAGCGGCGCCGGATACAAGTAAAAACGGGCCGGGGGGTAAAAGAAAAGCGGCCCCGGAGGGCCGCTTCAAGTCATTTCGGGTGCGCGTTTAGTTGGTGAAGAGGGCTTTAACCCGACCGATGGACGAAGGTTCTACGGAGGGGTTGTCGCGGTAGGAGTAGATCATACCTTCCTGACCTACGGCCCAACCGTTACGCGCGTTGACCATGTACATGCCGGAGAAGTTCTTCGTGGTCTCGGGGTTGATGTTGACGACTTTCCACTCGACGCCGTTGTAACGCAGAAGCACGCCGTCGTCGCATACCGCCCAGCCGCTCGTCGGTCCGAGGAAGGACATCTCGCGAATGGTGGCGGTGGTCGGCGTGTAGGTCTTGGCCCAAGAAACGCCCTCATAATGGTAGAGGGCCCCGTTGGTGCCGCCCACCCAGACGTTGTTCGGGGAGAGCGCGTAAATGCAGTAGAAGTCGTTCGCGGTGGAGGCGTTAACGGCGCTCCATGTCGACTCGTCGAAGTGGAAGACCCGGCCGTCCTGGCCGCAAAGCCAGCCGTCGGTCGCGCTGGTGAAGAAAATATCGTGGAGAGCTCGGGTCATGCCCAGGTCCCACTTACTCCAGGACCCGGAGGTGCCGCCGGCCCAGCGATAGAGGGTGCCGCGTTGGCCTACGGCCCAGGCCACGTCGTCCTGGCCCGGGGGAACGACGACGCCCCAGATGTGGCGCGTGGTCGGGATGTCGGCGTAAACCCAGCTCGAGCCGTTCCAAAGAATAGCGCTGCCCTGGTACCCAACGGCCATACCGAAATTAGCGCTGCCGAAGTCAACGTCCTGGAGGTACTGAGTGGCCCAGGTGTAATAGACCGACCATTGGCCGTTCTGGTAACGGAGGATCTCGCCCCAATAACCGACGGCCCAACCGTTGTCGACGTCCAGCATTTTGATAGCGTTAATGTCTTTGCCGGTGGGTGAATTGGCGTACTCGGTCCAGACGGCGGCGCCGGCGGAACCGACCGCGACCGCGAACAACGCGATCGTTACGAATAAACACGCCCGCTTCATCTTACACCACCTCCCCTGTAAGGGGTTATGCGCGGGTTGCCCGCTCGATATAGCGAGCCGTAAAGTTAGCGGTTCTTAAATTGCGGCGGCGCCCATATATGAAACGGCCTATAAATGCCGGGCCGAAACGAGCCGACGACGCCGGAGGCTCAGGGTAATGCCCCTTTACCCGGATAAAGGGTAAAACACTAAATATAAAAAGTCAAGCCTTTTTTTCGGGGAAAGGCTATAAATTGAAGCAATTAGGGCGTCGTATTTAAAGTTAACTTTTAACGGGGAGGCCGACGGAAGCCCCGTCGGGCATGGCGCGGCCGGGCAAACCCTCAAGTAAGTCGACGCTGGCGCCGATATCGACGAGGCAATTACGGCCTACGAAGAAGCGGGGAGGGATAATTACGCGTTTGGCGATAAGGCTAACGCCCTGGCTCAGTTGGGTAGGGAAATCGCCGTTGGCGGGGCCGTCGCCGATGTCTTCGCCGACGCGAGCCCCGGCGGAGATGGTAACGAGTTTATCGAGTATGGCACGGTCGACGAGGGCGCCCGCTTCGACCTTGGCGCCGTCGAAGACGATAGAGTTGCGGACGAGGGCGTCCTCCTCCACGTAAACCCGGTGGGAGAGCACCGAATTCTCTACGCGGCCGTTGATAATGGAGCCGTCGGCTATAATAGAGTTCTTTACAACGGCGCCGGGGCCAAGTTTGACGGCGGGATCGTCGGAGAGTTTGGTGTAAATGGGCCAGGCAGGGTCGTCGAGGGCGTACGGGGCGCGATCGCTGAGCCATTCGAAAGTAACGTCGTAGTAGTCGTCGACGGTATCGATGCGGGCCCAATAATCCTTAAACTCGTAAGTAAAGGCGGTCCCGTCTTCGATGGCGGGGACTATAAGGTCGGCCGCGATGTCGGCTTCGCCGGGCCGCTTGAGGTCGCGGAGCAAGGATACCAGATACCGGCGATCGAAGACGTATATGGAGAGAGATGCGAAAGCGTCGCCGGTGGGCGGCGGGGCCTCGCCGTACGCAGCGACGGCGTTGCCGGAGCCGACGTGGACGACGCCGTAGCGACTAGCGCGGGCGGCCGGGATGTTCTTGGCCACTACGGTAACGGCGGCGCCGGCGGAGGCGTGGAAGTCGAGGAGGGGGCGGTAATCCATTTTATATACGTGCTCGGCGGCCATCACTATGACCTGGTCGAAGCGGCCGTCGGCGAGAACGTCGACGTTGCGGGCCAGGGCGTCGGCGCGGCTGGCGTACCAGCGGGTGTCGCCGCCGGCGTAGTAGGGCTCGAGGAGGCGGACGCCGCGGTCACGGCGGTCGAGGTCCCACGGTTTACCGATGCCGACGTGGGTCTTGAGGGATTCCGGGAGGTACTGCGTTAATATCCCGACGTCCGTAATGCCGGAATGGGCGCAATTGGAAAGGGGGAAGTCGACGAGGCGGTACTGGCCGGCGAAAGGTACGGAGGCCTTGACGCGGACGTGCGAAAGAGCCAGGAGGCTGTCGGCGTCGCCGCCGGCGAGGATCATGGCGCGGACGTTACGCACGGCGGGCCTCCCTGGAAAACGCGAGAGCCGGTATTATTGCGTATTGCATCACAACCATAGGGGCTCCGGGGCCGCTAGGAACTGCGGTTTAGCAATTTATCGGAAAGGCGGTTGAGGTCTTCCTTGTTGAAATATTGGATCTTAATGGAGCCGCGCCGGCCGGAGCCGGTAATAACCACCTTGGTGCCGAGGAGCTTCTCGAGACGCCGGGCCAGGTCGTCGACGTAAGGTTGGGCCGGGCTCTCGCGGCGGCCGGGGGCCGGGTCGCCCTTTACCGCGGCCGCGGCGAGGGCCTCGGCCTCCCGCGCGGAAAGGCCCTCGCGCGTTATACGGCGGGCAAGGGCTATTTGGCGGGACTTGGGCGATACGGCGAGCAAAGGCCGGGCCTGGCCGGCGGTCAGCTTGCCCTCCTCGATCATGGCGAGGACGGGGGCGGCGAGGTCGAGGAGGCGGAGGGTGTTGGTGACGGCGGTCCGGCTCTTGGCGACGGCGTGCGCGATGGCGTCGTGGCTGAGGCCGTAATCCTCGGCCAGGATCTTGAAGGCCTCGGCTTCCTCGACGGCGTTAAGGTCCTCGCGTTGGAGGTTCTCGACCAGGGCCAAGGGGAGGAGCATCTCGTCGTCGACGCGACGGACGATGCAGGGGACCTTTTTAAGGCCCGCCTCCCGCGCGGCCAGGAGGCGACGCTCGCCGGCCACCACCTCGAAGTCCTTGCCGGCGGGGCGGACGACCAGCGGTTGGAGGATGCCGTGCTCGCGGATGGAGGTGGCCAGGTCGACAATCTCTTCCTTGGAGAAGCGGCGGCGGGGTTGGCGGGGGTTAGGTTTAAGGGAATCGACCGGGATCTCGCGTATGGCGGTGGCTTCGGCGCCGCGCGGAATGAGGGCGTCGAGGCCGCGGCCGAGTCGCTTCTTAGCGGCCATCCAGTAGCACCTCCCGGGCGAGGGCGAGGTACGCTTGCGCGCCCGCCGACGCCGCGTCGTACAGTAGGACCGGCAGGCCGAAGGAGGGGGCCTCGGCCAGCCGCACGTTGCGGGGGATTATAGTCTCGAAAACGATATCGCCGAAATGGTCGCGGATCTCCTCGGCGACCTGCTCGGCGAGTTTGGTTCGGGAGTCGTACATCGTCAAGACGACGCCGTCGAGATCGAGGTCGGGATTGAGGCGCTCGCGGACCAGTGCGAGCGTCTCCATTAATAGGCCCACGCCCTCCAGCGCGTAATACTCGCATTGAATGGGCACGAGGACCGACTCGGCGGCCACGAGGGCGTTGATGGTGAGTAGGCCCAGGGAGGGCGGCGCGTCGATGAGGACGTAGTCGAAGTCGTCGATAACGGCCTCGAGCCTATATTTCAAGCGGGATTCCCGGTCGGGCCAGTCCGCTATTTCTATCTGGGCGCCGACGAGGCGCTGGTGGGCCGGGGCGACTTTGAGGCCGGGGACGCCGGCGTCGACCAGGATGTCGGGCGCGTCGGCCTCGCCCAGTAGCAGCTCGTACGTCGTGGCCTCGACGGCCTCGCGGTCTATCCCCAGGCCGGAGGTGGCGTTGGCCTGCGGGTCCACGTCCACGAGGAGCACGCGTTGTTCGGCCGCGGCCAAAGCGGCGGCGAGGTTGACGGCGGTCGTCGTCTTGCCGACGCCGCCCTTCTGATTAGCGATGGCGATGGTTTTTTTCATATTTGAGTGCGACGTTTCACGTGAAACGTTCGGGTCGCGTGTTTCACGTGAAACCTATACCTTGGTGACCTCAGCCAGGAGCCGGGGCCGGTCCAGCGTCGGGAGTTCGTATCGATGCGTGGCGGCGACTCGGCCGCCGGCCGATTCGGCCTGTTGTTTAAGGTCCGCTAGGGCGTTTTCCTCGTAATCCCCCAGGAACATGACCGCCCGGCCCCCCGGCCTGACCAGCGGCAGCATTATCTTAAGCGCCGCTTCGCCCTGGGCCAGCGCCTTCGAGCATACGACGTCGAATGTGCCGGCGTCGATTTCCCCCGCCGGCCGGGCCTCCACGTCAACGTTCGTAAGGTCCAGCTCGGCCGCGGCCAGCCGCAAGTACTCCGCCTTGCGCCGCGTTTGCTCTATTAGCGTAAAATGGGCCTCGGGGCACGAAATAGCCGTAGGAAGGCCGGGATAACCGCCGCCGGAACCCACGTCCGCGACTTTTTCGCCCGCCTCGGGGGGCGCGAGTTCGGCGAGCTTTAAACTATCCAATATCAGGTGAACGACGTACGCCTCGGGGGACAGCGGCGACGATAGCCGGGCGGCCTCCCGATAGCGTTCGTGGAGGCGGGCGAGGGCCCGGAGCTTCTCCAGCCGCTCCGGGGCGGCGCCGGCCAGGTATTTATCTAAAAAAAAGCCGACGTCGCGGCCTGTTTGAACGCTGCCCACGTCGGCATATTAACTTGAGGCCGGGCGCCCTGTCAACCGCGTTTTCCGCGCAGGACGCGCAACAGGATGATCAAATCCGCCGGCGTGACGCCCTGGAGCCGCGCCGCCGCCGCCAGCGTGGCCGGTTTGACCCGGGCCAGCGCGTCCTTGGCTTCGTTCGAGAGGTTCGCGAGGGCCGAAAAGTCCCTATCCGGGGGGATACGGATCTCCTCGTACGCGGCGAGCGCCTCCGCCTCCTTGTCCTGCCGGGCGACGTACCCCTCGTATTTTGCCTCCGTCTCAACCAGCGCCCGCACCGCCGGCGGGAAAGCGCCGATCGCCGGGTACGCCGCAGCCAGCTCTTCAATGTCCACGTCGGGCCGCTTCACCTTTATCGCCGCGCGCTTGCGGTCCGGCGCCTCGCCCACGGACGTTTTGGCCAGCACTCGCCGTAGTTCCGCGACCTGGCGGCGAAACACTGCCAGCGCCCGGAGCCGCGACGTTTTCACCAGGCCCAGCTTGTACCCGTACTCCAGCAGGCGGTCGTCGGCGTTGTCCTCGCGGAGCTTCAGGCGATATTCCGCCCGGGCCGTGAACATCCGGTAAGGCTCGACGTGCTCCTTGGATATCAGGTCGTCTATTAGCACGCCGACGTACGCCTCGTCGCGGCGGAGCGTGAAGGGTTCCTCGCCGGCGAGGGAGAGCGCCGCGTTTATGCCAGCGACCAGGCCCTGGGCGGCCGCCTCCTCGTACCCCGACGTCCCGTTTAGCTGGCCCGCGCAGTATAGGCCCGGCACGGCTTGCGCCTCGAGCGTGGGGCGGAGCTGGTGCGGCGGCACGAAGTCGTACTCCACGGCGTAACCGGGGCGCGTCATCCACGCTTCCTCCAGGCCGGGTACGGTTCGGAGCGCCGCCTCCTGCACGTCGAGCGGCATGCTGGTCGCGAAGCCGTTGACGTAGAACTCGTCCGTCCCCCGTCCTTCGGGCTCGAGGAAGAGGTGGTGCCGGTCCCGCTCGAAGCGCACCACCTTGTCCTCGATGGACGGGCAGTAGCGCGGCCCCGCGCCGACGATGACCTTCTGGAATAGGGGAGAGCGGTCGAGGTTGTCGCGCAACAGCGTCGCCGTCGCCTCGTTCGTGTGCGTGACGTGGCAGGGGAGTTGCTTCACTTTTAAGTGGCCCCGGGTAAAGCCGGGGCAGGGTTCGTCGCCGTCCTGCCGGCGGACGCGGGAGAGGTCCACCGAACTCGCGCGGACGCGCGGCGGCGTCCCCGTCTTGAGGCGGCCTATCTCGAGGCCCAGCTGTTTCAGCGAATCGGTCAGGCCCTCGGCGGGCGGCTCGCCGACCCGGCCCCCCGCTTCCTGCCGCAGGCCGAAGTGCAACAGGCCCCTCAGGAACGTCCCCGGCGTCAACACAACCTTGGGCGCCTCGAAGAGGACGTCGCCGGCGACGACGCCCGTGACGCCCCGGCCGTCGGTCGCGACGGCGTCGACGGTGGCCTGGCGGAGGTCGAGGCCCGGCGTGCGTTCCAGCAGTTGCCGCGCCGCGCGGCGGTAGGCGTCGCGGTCGCATTGGAGGCGCGTGCCCCGGACCGCGGGGCCCTTGGACCGATTGAGGATACGGCCCTGAATGGCGGCCCTGTCGGCCAGCGAACCTATGGCGCCGCCGAGCGCGTAGACCTCCTTGACGAGCGGCCCCTTGCCGACGCCGCCGACGGCGGGGTTGCAGGACATCAAGCCCACGGTGTCGAGGCGGCCGGTTAGCAGGAGGGTGCGCCGGCCCATGAGCGCGGCGGCCCGGGCGGCCTCCAGGCCGGCGTGGCCGCCCCCGACTACTATGACCGCATATTGTTTAATATAAGTCCACATTTTAATTCAGTTTTCACAGACAGGAATGCCTGTGCCACCCCTATCTTACTAATGAGTGCCACAGACATTCCTGTCTGTGAATCGGCCCCCGCAGGCAAGAATGCCTGTGCTAAGAATTGGTGGCCCAGACATTCCTATCTGGGGTTGCCGTTGGATGGTAACATCCGACGGCACGGGTTTTCGTGTTTATTATGCAGATAGGAATGCCTGCGCCACAACTTGATTGAGGCGAGGCACGGCCAGGCCGCGCCCCGCCTCGGGACATCTATAGCGCGTTACTTGGCAGGCCGTGGCGGCTTGGGTGCTGCCGGCACGTCCGGCCCCCGTGACGCCTTTTTGTCACCCTTGTTTTCGCCTTCTTCGGCCGCTTCCGGCGCGCCGGGGAGTTTCTTCAAATAACTCATGAGAGTCGCGGCCAGGCCGCCCATCGACCCCTCGCCGCCGACGACTAGCGTGTCGGGCATGAAGGGCACGTTGCCCTGCGAGACCGCCGTCGCGATGTTGACGAGCGCCGTTTCCATGCGGCCCAGCGCTTCCACCTGCGCCTGATACCCGCGCGCCCGGGCGAGGCCGACGGCCTCCACTTCCGCGCCCTTCGCGGCTCCCGTCCGCTGGATATATTCCGCCTCGCCGTCGCCCTCGGCCTTGCGGGCCTTGGCGTCGTTGGTCTTGATGTCGATGCCGACGGTGGCGCGGGCGAGTTCGGCCTGCATGTCGGCCGTCCCCTTGGCCTGCTCCGTCTTGACGCGCTGGCGCTGCGCCGCCTCCTGCTTCTCGTAGGTCGCTACTTCCTGGTTGGCGATTTCCCGCTCGGTCAGCACGCGCACCATGGCGGAGGGAAGCTCGACGTCCTGGATGTAAACGCCGTACGT
>JASFLY010000033.1:0-29877 GCA_050117845.1 Candidatus Zixiibacteriota bacterium | reverse complement strand
CGATGGATGGGCCCGCGCGATATTAGCTAGTTGGTGGGGTAACGGCCTACCAAGGCGATGATGGCTAGCCGGCCTGAGAGGGTGACCGGCCACACAGGGACTGAGACAAGGCCCTGTCCCCTACGGGAGGCGCAGGCGGGAATCGTTCACAATGGGCGCAAGCCTGATGACGCGACGCCGCGTGAGGGATGAAGGCTCTCGGGTTGTAAACCTCTGCCGGGAGAGAAGAAAGACGGTCGGTTAATAGCCGGCCGGGCTGACGTTATCTCCCAAGGAAGCCTCGGCTAACTACGTGCCAGCAGCCGCGGTAACACGTAGGAGGCAAGCGTTGTCCGGAATTACTGGGCGTAAAGGGTGTGTAGGCGGAACGGTTAGTCGGGCGTGAAATCCCGCGGCTCAACCGCGGAACTGCGTCCGATACTGCCGATCTTGAGTACGGGATAGGAAAGCGGAACTCACGGTGTAGCGGTAAAATGCGTAGATATCGTGAGGAACACCGGTGGCGAAGGCGGCTTTCTGGCCCGATACTGACGCTGATACACGAAAGCCAGGGTAGCGAACGGGATTAGATACCCCGGTAGTCCTGGCCGTAAACGATGGGCACTAGGTGTGGGAAGCATCGACCCTTTCCGTGCCGAAGCTAACGCATTAAGTGCCCCGCCTGGGGAGTACGATCGCAAGGTTGAAACTCAAAGGAATTGACGGGGGCCCGCACAAACGGTGGAGCATGTGGTTCAATTCGATGCAACGCGAAGAACCTTACCTGGGCTTGACATCGCCGGAAAACCCCATGAAAGTGGGACTGGAAGCTTGCTTCCGCCGGTGACAGGTGCTGCATGGCTGTCGTCAGCTCGTGTCGTGAGATGTTGGGTTAAGTCCCGCAACGAGCGCAACCCTCGTCGTTAGTTGCCAGCGGTTCGGCCGGGGACTCTAGCGAGACTGCCGGCGTTAAGCCGGAGGAAGGTGGGGATGACGTCAAGTCATCATGGCCTTTATGCCCAGGGCTACACACGTGCTACAATGGCCGGCACAGAGGGCAGCAATGCCGCGAGGCGGAGCCAATCCCTAAAGCCGGTCCCAGTTCGGATCGTAGTCTGCAACTCGACTGCGTGAAGTCGGAATCGTTAGTAATCGCGGATCAGCAGGCCGCGGTGAATACGTTCCCGGGCCTTGTACACACCGCCCGTCACACCATCCGAGTCGGGTGCACCCGAAGTCGCTGCTCTAACCCCTCGGGGAAGAAGGCGCCGAAGGTGTGTCTGGTAAGGAGGGTGAAGTCGTAACAAGGTAGCCGTACCGGAAGGTGTGGCTGGATCACCTCCTTTCTAAGGAGTTTTTCGGGCGCGTCGGGGAACCGTTCGTCTTGGGCGACGTTCGGCGAACCGACACCAACAGCGCCCTACTCCAATGGTCGATTGACGCGGACGCGGCGTAACGCACGCCTTCTTATATTTTTAGGATTCGCTTCGACTGGAATTCCCCCGGCGGTCTGAAATAAAAATAATGACATCCCCCTCCCTCCTTGACCGGCCGGGGGATTTTTTTTGCCCCCGGACAGCGGGCTTAAGCCCGCTGTCTAACGAACTCCCCCTCCCAACAGATACTAGCGTTAGTAAGCAAAGAGGCGGGGGTGTCGGCCGTACGGGTCGGCTTCCACCGTAGTATACTCATCATCCGGGTGGTATTACTAAGGAGGTTGGCGGATGGGCAAGATAACTTTCTTCTTAACGCTTTCTTTGATAATAGCCGCGGGTGCCTACGGCATAACGGGGGGCTTCGGCGGCTATTACCTTCCGGGAATCCCGATAGGCGAGGCCAAGGTAACTGAAGGCACGTTGTCTGCAATGGGAGGGAGTACAACGTTGGACGTCGACATGACGGACGGCTACCCCTTCAAGATGGGTCCGGCTAACTTCGCGATCGGCGGCGTCGTCTACTTCGTACCCATGTTCGGCGTCGAGGGCGGCCTCGAAATGCACACGGGCTATAAGAACAGCGAGGCCACGATCAAGGGGACGATTACCGTCGAAGGCGAGGCCGAGCCTTTCGGATATATACAACGCGAGGATACTATAACCTGGAAGATGAACAACCTCTACGCCGGCGGCCGGTACACTTATCCCATGGCGGTGGGGTTAAACCCCGTCGGCTGCGGCGGCTTGCTCATCTCGATGAGTAAGATAGAGGTAGATACGGATACTGGGAGCTTAACCGCAAGCGGTTCGCACTTCGGCGTGTACGTCGGCGGCGGTATAAACTATTTCGTAACCCCGAAAGTCGCGATAACCGGCCTCGTTAAATACAACGCGCTTTTCGAAGGGTCTTACGAATTCGAGGACTACGACGAATTCGTAGAAATACCGGGCGCGGAGTATGAGGAGACATGGAAACCGGCGCCTTACGTCACCACGGCGTTCGGTATCGAGTACCACATCTAAACGCGCGCGAAATAACTCCGGCCTCCCCTCCCGGGAGGCCTTTTTAATAGCCGGAGGCGTTCGGCCTTGACGCACATGACGCTCGGCCGCTCGTCAACGTTGCGTTCCCTCCCTCCTTGACTTCGGGGCGATTCCCGGATATATTGAAAAGTATATCCGTCCCCGCATAATTAAAGCGCCGAGCCGCGGGGCCGGCAGGGTTGATTACGAGTTCGAAACGTACCTTAAGGGAGCAGGATAACAGGGAGGCCCCGTGCCAAAAAAACTCCTTCGAATCGCCGCGGTCGTATACTTCGTTTTAACCGCCTACTGGTTATTGATGGGTTTAGTACAGGTTTCCTCCAGCCTGATGCTCATAAAAGAGGAAGATACCCTCTTTACTTTCATATTGGGTCTATGGAACATGTGCATAGCCCACGCGTACGTCGCCATCGGCGTCGGCCTCGTTTACGAAACGCCGCGGGCTAAAGATTGGGGGTTGTGGTCCGCCGTTCTCTCCGCGCCCGTAGTCCTGATCATGAGCGGCCTTAGTATCCTGGGCATTTTCGAGGGACTCCTATTCTTGATCGTCGGCGGCCTCCTCTTAGCGGAGCGTTTGATAACGCGGGACCGCGGCGGCGAAGGCGACGAAGAAGGAAACGACGTCTTACCAAACGGCGAACAGTAGGTGGCACTCCTAGCGTCGTTAACGGCGCGCCACCGTATAAATAACCCTTGTAGCTAAATATACAATAATCGCCCTCCCCACTCCCCCCCAATGACCCGCGGGGGGATTTTTATCTTGCGGAGACAGGGGGCTTAAGCCCGCTGTCTAACTGACTCCCCCCTTGGCCGGCGGGGCGGTTTTTTTGTCCCCGCGTTTACGCCGGGCAGGGGCGAGAAGAACCCGGCTTCGCGCCGCTTCCCTCCGTTTTTTACCTTGCGCCGAGGCGGAGGTTTGTTGCTTTTATACGTGTTATTTGGATATATATATGCTATACTCACAATAATAATGTACGCTTATACTATTATGCAATAAAACTAACGCACTATATTTATTATGCAAGGTAAATTATAGTTGGACCGGACTCAAGTAAAAGTAATTCGACAATCCGGGGGGCCGAATTGGTAATCATCCATCCGGCCATATCCCCTCGGGAAAGCGTTTCACCCGACGTTCGGAGGTCGTAAAATGCTCGACAAGATCATCGAAGAACGGGGCGTAGGTATTCACCACCTTTTAACCGCCTCTCTTTTGGGAAGCGCCGCGGAACTGGGCCTCCTGAACCAGATTACGGTAACGTTAATCGTGAGGAGCGCCGGCAAACACGTCGCCGAATTCCTTAAGATCAAAGACGGCGACGCCTACCGGAACGGCGACCCGGTAGAATCGGTAAAAAAGATTATGGGGGCGTTGGACGTAGCCAAAGAGTACGACGTTTCCGGGGGGGCGGACGAGATAAAAGTGGCCGTTCCCACGAATCTCTGCAAATTGTGCCCCAAAGGGGTCGCCGGCGCCGAATTCCTCGGAACCGCCTGCCCGCTCCCGGGCCTTATCGAAAGCACGCTGAAAACGCTCGTCGCGGACGAGTGGTCGCTCGTACAAATGGACGGGAAAAAGCACTTCGTCAAGGAGGGGGATTTCTGCCGGTTCGCGTACTCGCGGAACCAAAAGGCCGACGACGATTAGGACCCGGTTTATTTAAATGAATCGGGTTTACCGCGGCCCGGACCTTCCCGAAACGCCACCCTCGAGGGGGCAAAATATGCCCGCCGTAACGCCCCCTCCCCCACCCCATTGATCACGCCCTGGTCACCCAAGGCCGAACCGTAAACCTCGCCCCTAATATGTAGCAATTTAGTCAACAACAAATTGTACATTCTAACGGTATAATATTGACTGCTCTTTGATAATATGTTATATAACTAATATTGTTAGGATTGGTTAAATATATTATCCCGATACCTATAAGTCGTTTTTCGATACGGCCCCCGAATATCGGAAGAATGATCCTTAAGATATCGACGATACCGGACGCGGGTTAATCTTCGTCAGACCAGACGCGATTATCCCGGAACGTCACGGCATTATTTTCTTTTACGGTTTAGGTTGGAAAGGAGAAGGTTAATGGCTATTTCACGAAGTGAAGCTTTGAAGACGATCTTGAAGGACCTGGAATCGGGGACTCCCGACATCGAAGGGAGCGTCGTCGTTTCGGCCGACGGCCTGGTAATGTCGAGCGCCCTCCCCTCCGACGTCGACGAGGACCGCGTAGCCGCGATGGCCGCCGCGCTGTTGGCGCTCGGCGACCGGAGCGCCACGGAACTGGACCGCGGCAACCTGAACGAAGTTTTCGTGAAAGGAGAAAAGGGTTACATCGTACTCATGGGAGCCGGCCGCGAAGCGGTACTGGGAGCGCTTTGCCGCGAGGACGCGAAACTCGGCATGATATTCCTCGATATGCGTCGAGCCGCCGGAGAACTCGAAAAGATCGTTTAAAGGGGTATTGGATGCCGGCCGTTACGGCGTAACGGCCGTCGGCCTTGGTTAAATGGCCTTCCGTACTTTCCCCCGTTCTTTTTTAGGCTTCCAACCCGAAAGGCCGGGCACGGACCCGACACCCGAAAAAATCAACTAAAGGCCGGGAAAAAAGGAGTAGGTTATGGATGCACGAGGATACAATTCGTTACTCAACGTAACTATGTACGGCTTCGGTACGGCCCTGAACAACCTGGTCGACCTCAACATGGTCCGCCTCGTCGTACGCCAGTTCGGGGAAGCCCTCGTAAACTCGGAATACGGCCCCAAATTCTTGAAAGGTATCGGCTTCGAGGAACCCAAGGGGAAAGACGTACCCGAACTCGTAAAATCGTTCGCCGAGGAGTTCAAGAAGTCCGGGATAACGCAGGTATTCGAAGTAATCGAAGCCGACGACGAGAAACTCGTCCTGGATATCGGGATGTGCGTTTTCGCTTCCGCCACCGCGGCCTTCCGGGCCGAGGGCGTGGAAATCCCGCCCTGCCCCATCGTCGGAATCGTCATGGCGGGCCTGAACAAACAACTCAAGGTCAACGGGAAAATCGTCGCCGCGGAATACAAACCCGAGGCGAACTCGACCGTATTCAACATCGACCTGTACGCCAAATAAAGAGAGGAATATTCAGGCCGCGGTTTCCAACCGGGAATGGCGGGTCGGGCCGGGGAACCCCGGCGCGGCGAGAAAGGAGCGCAGCCAGTAATGGCAAATTCCGTATCCGATTGCAAATGGGCCGAAGGCGACCCGGACCCCAACGGCATGTTCTGGTGCGAAAAACTGGGCCGTACCGTAACCGGCGCAGAACGACCCACCTGTGAGCATTACGAAAAGGCGTAAACACGCTTGAACTGATGAATCCAAACCTCCAACACCCACCCGGAAGCTACCTTCGAGAAACGAGGAACGAAGCATGGCCAACGCGAAGTCGGATTGCAAGTGGGCGCAGGGCGAACCCGACCCCACTGGGTTATTTTGGTGCGATAAACTCAGTTGTATGGTCAACGGCAGCGAAAAGCCGACCTGCGAACACTACGAAAAAGAATAACGCGATCCAACGTACCCTGACGCCAAGGGCAGCTTCACGGGATAAATAAGGATGTGGGAAATGGCGCACAAGGGAGACTGCAAGTACGCCGGAGAACCTAACGAATTAGGTCATACTTGGTGCGAGAAGATGGAACGTTTCGTTCCACCCAAAGACGAGGACAACTGCAAGCTGTACGAGCCGAAATAAAACCGTAAGACGGCCGGGGGGTAATCTTCAACCGGACAAGGCCGGCGTTATCGTTAGGGATGGGGGCCTCTATGCCTGACGTTTAGCGCCGGCCTTTTTTGTTACGCCCGCTCGAAACCTAAGCGCCCATACGCGGCGCATCCCCCCACTGTAAAACCATAACAGTACCTATTTCGTGTAATGGCCTACATATGACCATTGCAAAGAGTTTCGTAATGGGTAATTGGGAGGTTGTTACAGTTTTCACGATATAAATAGCGAACTAATAGCTTAATTATCCGATATAAATTTGACGCGTCATAAGTAATGTGCTATATATAAATATATACTATTGATTGTTATTAACGATAACGAATTATGGATATTACGTGCGAGTTTAATACCCCACGAATAGCGGTACAGTACTACTGTCATGATATAATGATGAATTTAATTAGGTAATTGTTAAGCGGGTTGATTCGGGGGAAAGATATCGTTGGACGCACGAGGTAACGGAAGGGGAAACGGCAATGGCTTTATCGCGCGCCGAAGCGTTAAAACGGGCCCTTAAAGATTTGGAAGCGGCGACCCCCGATATAGAGGGGAGTGTAGTCGTTTCCGCCGACGGCCTGGTTATGGCGAGCGCCCTGCCGTCCGACGTCGACGAAGATCGCGTGGCCGCCATGGCCGCGGCGCTTCTGGCATTGGGGGACCGCAGTTCGACCGAGTTGGACAGGGGCGAATTGAACGAGGTTTTCGTCAAGGGGGAAAAAGGTTACATCGTACTCATGGGAGCAGGCCGAGAAGCCGTGCTAGGCGCCTTATGTCGCGAGGACGCCAAGCTCGGCATTATCTTTTTAGACCTCCGCCGCTCCGCCAAGGAAATCGAAGCCTTAATATAGGTATTAACGGACGCGGCCCGGAAAACGGGGCGTGGCCCGGGACGATACGGTAAGAATTAAAATCGTGCCCCGTCCATGACGCACTTCACCCTATCGCATGGATAAAGAAATCATCAAAGTGCTGATTACCGGCGACGTAGGCGCCGGCAAAACGGAATTCATCCGGACGTTGAGCGAAATAGACATCGTGATGACGGACCGGCCGGTTTCGGACGAATATATCGATTTAAAAAAAGAAACGACGGTGGCGATGGACTTCGGCCGGTACACCGTGGACGACGATGCCGTGGTCCACGTTTTCGGAACGCCGGGCCAGGTCCGTTTCGATTTCATGTGGGAGATATTGTCAATGGGTATGCTCGGGTACGTGTTGCTTTTCGACTCCACGCGACCCGAGACGTGTTGGAACACGCGTCGTATTATCGACTTCTTCGAATCGTTGGGGGACGTGCCGTTTCTCGTTGCGGCCAATAAACAGGACGTCCAGAGCGCCCTCTCGCCCGCCGAGGTCGAATTCGTACTCGCCCTCGACGGCGCCGGCGTTCCGGTACTGCCCTGCGTCGCCACGGACGTCGACACGACGCGACGGGTCCTTTTAAGCCTGTTCCAATTAATAATAAAGCGTCCTTCCGGCGCGCCCGTACCGGAGTAAGCGGGATACGCGGCGGGCCGTGAAAGGGAGCGACATGGCGACAAGTGTAACGAGTATTTCCGTTAAGTTTTGCAACCGTTCGAACCCTTCGAAAGAAGTCGTTCTCGGGCCCGGGCACTACCTTATCGGTAGCGACCACGGTTGCGACATAATGCTGGTGGGGGATACCGTCGATCCGGAACACTGCATCCTGACGTGGGACGGCCGGCGCCTCTATATAGAAGACCTGATGTCGGCCTTCGGCGTAACCGTCAACGCCGACCGCGTTACCGCGGCCGAGATTACGGCCCAGGACGACGTGCGCATCGGCGAAGAGACCACGCTCGCCGTGGAGAACCCCTCCCCCGAGAACGAAGGGCCGGCCCCGCTCGAAAACATGGTATTGGAAGTTTATGACGTTCCGGAATCTCCCGCCTTCGCCCCGGAACCGGTGAAGCTCGCCCGCGAACGGGTCGAACCGCCCCCCGCCGACGAGGCTCCCCCCTCGAACGGCGACCCCGACTTCCTGGAGTCTCCCCTCAAACTCCGTTTCGAGGGCGAAGTAACGGGGTTCTGCCTGCCGGAGGTGGTCCAATGCATCGCCCGGTCGCGCCGTACCGGGACCCTGTACGTCCAGGGGCAGGGCCGCAAGGTGGCGATTTACTTCCGGGACGGCAAAGCGGTTTACGCCACGCCTTCTCTCCCGCGCGATAAAATCGGCGAGTTGATGCTGGGCCGCAACCTCATCCAGCCGGTCGAACTTTACGACGCGTTGAAACAACAGAAAAAGCTGAAGCGCAAGGGGAAATTCCTTCGCCTCGGCACCCTTCTCGTCGGCATGGGGGTCCTGAAATCCTCGACCTTGATCGATTGCATATCCGAACAAATTGTGAAGGCTTTGAACGACGTGCTGGCCGAGACCGAAGGCGATTTCGTATTCGAGCCGCATTCCACGCTTCAACAGGAGGACGTCGTGGCGGAAGTGGACATCAACGAAATCCTGGAAGGCGTGGAGGAAGTTAAATCCGTTTTGAAAAACAGCGGTGACGTACCGTCCCTCTACGACGTGTTTAAAATCAACGCCGACCCGGCGACCGTTAACATCAATCTGGACCTGAACGAGTGGAAGATCCTGAGCCTTATTGACGGCGAAAGAGACGTCAAGGCGCTTTCGACCAAGGCCCATTTTCCGGTATTTAAAATACTGTCGGTCCTGGCCAAGCTCGCGGAACTCGATTTGGTATGTCGCATCGAAGGCGAGACGGCCGCCGCGGCCCTGAAACGCGGCAACAACGGCTATAAAACGCCTACGGCTGACAAGGGTATCTTAAAAAGGATCCTCCGAAAACTGCGCGGCCATTAATACCGTCTCTCGTTTTACCTGACGGTTGCGGCGACTTCAAACGGCCGCGTGCCGTCGTTAAGTTCGAACGCCGGGAAAGGTATGGCCTCCCGGTTACGGAAATCGACCCCTACCCCCCTTATGTAGCCGCCCTCCGGGGCGGCTTTCCCTATACCCCCCCCGCGCGCCCCGTCAAATTCCGCTCCCCTAAAATGAAAAAACATTTGACGCGCTATATTTAACCTGTTATTCTTTAAAAGGATAAAAATAAGAAATAATCCATTGCCTAGGAGGGCGATCTTTATGAGGAACGTCTATTTTGTGGCGGCAATCGCCTTGGTCGCCGTCGCTTCCGCGTGGGGCGACGGTTGGGCCTTAGAGACTATAACTCCGGCCGACATGGGAAAGGGTTGCGCACTGGCTATAGATACCAAAGGCGACCCCCATATCTCGTTCCTCGACTCGACCGGCTTACTCGACAACGTCGTGTACGCGCGCATCGAGGACGAAGAGTGGTTCTTCGAAATCGTGGCTACCGACGTGGCCGTCGACGGAACGACCGCGATCACGCTCGACCCGTACGACAGGCCGTATATAGCGTACTGCGATAAGGAAGACGAAAAACTCGTCTACGCGTACCGGACGGTCGAAAGCTGGCACTACGAAACTATCGCCGAAGGTACAAGAATGGGCGCATCCATGTCGTTTGGCCCGTGGCCTTACGGTTACGGCGCCCTTACGTACGACTACGAGATATCCCAGTTCAACACGGCCTTGGTGTACGCGGTAAGGGAAGCCGAAGATACCTGGAACGTGGAAACGGTCGTTTCGGGCAGCAACGACGGATCATTTAATACCCTAATGGTCGATTCCACGGAAACGCCGCACGTCGTTTACGTTAACAGGGTCGAACAGAAAATAAAACACGCCCTGTATGACGGGACCGAATGGGTCATCGAAGACGTCGACGACGGTACGGACTGTTCCGCGGTGATGACGCCCGACGACGTAATACACGTCGCCTATACCGCCCCGGACAACTCGGTCCTTAAATACGCCCACCTCGACGGCGGGACCTGGGCGACGGAGGATATCGAAGCCGCAACCCAGACGCCGGCCTATACCGACATTTGCATAACGTCGACCGGCGAAAAATACATATCCTATTACTCGTGGGCCAAACTAAACCTCCGCGTCGTGACGGACGCCAGCGGGACCTGGAAACGTAAAGTCGTCGCCTCCGGCGACTTCGCCGGCCTGCCCCATTCCATGAGCGTCGCCCACGAGACCTATCCCAGCATAGCGTTCTACCACGCCAACCCGAGGAAACTTAAATACGCGTGGTACGACGTAACGCTCGGCCTGGAACTCGAGTCCTTCACGGCCCGGCGCGGCGCCGAGGGCGCTGACGTCCGCTGGCGTGTCGGCGACTCCGACGGCGTGGCCGGTTACAACCTCTACCGCGAAACCAGGGACGGCGTCCGCGAAAAAGCGAACGCGGGACTCATCACCGGCGCGTCGCCGTTCCTTTACGTAGACGAGGAAGCCGGCCCGGCCGCGTACGACTACTGGCTCGAGGCCGTATCCACGGCCGGAACCACCGAAATGTACGGACCGGCCGCGCTGCCTTCCACCGGTAGCCGCCGGGCTTTCGCGCTCTACCAGAACGCGCCCAACCCGGTGCGCGACTTCACGACCTTCAGCTTTAGCCTGGCCGAAGCGTCCGACGTGCGGCTGGTGATTTACGACACCGCGGGCCGGCGCGTCGCCGCCGCGGCCGAGGGCCGCTACGAAGCGGGGTCCCACGACGTAGGTTTCCGCAACGACCTGCCCCCCGGCGTTTACGTCTACCGCCTCGAGGCGGGCGAGGACTCGGCCGCCGGGAAAATGGTGGTTAGCAACTAGACGGCTCGAACCGAACTATGAATACAAACCCGCCCCTCGGGGCGGGTTTTTTTCGGGCCCGGGGCGAACGGCTCCGCATATATCGCGGCGGGGCTTGCACCCGTTTTCAAAGCGTATCAGTGATTACGCGGTTCTTTACCTGAAGCGGGGCGGCTCGTAAGCCGGCCTCGCTTAAAAAAGCGCCCCAAACCCGGTTATCGCCGTTGCGACCCGCTAGAATACCGTAATATTGACCTGGGCAGATTAACTTGCTATACTTTTATAGGAGTAAATTAACGCGGTGCGTTTTTTACGCGAGGAGACGATCGAAATGAAGAATATATTAATGGCGGCGGTCGTTGTCCTAATATCCGTCGGTACTGTCTGGGGTGACGGTTGGGCCCTCGAGACCATTACCGACGCAAATAACGGCAAAGGGTGTTCCCTGGTCGTCGACACGCAGGGTAATCCTCACATTGCCTACCTCGACGAGACCACCAAACGTGATCACGTAGTTTACGGCAAGAAGGAAGACGGCCTATGGAGTTATGAGATGGTAGCCGTCGATAAAATCGTCGACGGAACCACCGCCATAACGACGGACCCCTACGACATCCCCTACGTGCTTTACGCCGACGATTATATCGTATACTACGCCGACAGGAAAACGGGTAGTTGGGAAACCGAAGAAGTCTACGAGATGATGAACGTTTACCACGTCCCCTGTCTCTACTCGTCGTTCGGCCCCTGGCCGCTGGGCTACGGAGGCGTTACGTTCAACGCCGCTTGTGGCACAAGCGGGACCGTGCTTTATTATTTTATTAAAACCGAAACCGAGTGGGTCCGTAACGTTTTAAATCCGAGTTTCGAGATGGGGGCGGGCGCCAACTCGCTGATAATCGACGGCGATGACGCCGTTCACGTCATCTTCGCCGACCTGATGAGCAAGAAGATACGCCACGCCGAACTGGTAGAGGACGAATGGGTTTTCGAAGATATCGACGACGGCAACGACTGCTGCGCCTACATAACCGCGGACGGCAAAATCCACGTCAGCTACGTCGCAATCGACAACTCGGCCCTTTATTACGCCGTCTACGACGAGGGCGTATGGACGATCGAGAACGTCGACAAGGCCAAAGGCCGTCCCGGCTGCTCCCAGATATGCGTGAACCAGGACGGTACAGTATTCATCTCCTACTACAACTGGGCAGCCTTGAACCTCCACGTAGCCACGAAAAACGACGCCACCTGGTCGAACAAAGTGGTCGCGCTCGGCAAATGGCAGGGCTACCCCCACGCCATGGCCATCGGCAACGAGGAATATCCTCAACTGCTGTTCTACAACGCGAGGACCAAGAAACTGCGCTACGCCGTTTACGACCCGACGCTGGACGTGGAGTTGACGCGCTTCGACGCGAAACGCTCCGCGGCCGGCGTTGAACTCGGCTGGGCCGTGGCCGACGACGAGGCCGTAACCGGGTACAACCTCTACCGCGAGAACGCTTCCGGCGTCCGGGAAAAAGCGAACGACGCCCTTGTAACCGGGACGTCGCCGCTGTCCTACCTCGACGACGAGGCCGGCGCCGCCGGCTACGACTACTGGCTCGAGGCCGTATCGACGGCGGGGACGCGCAGGATGTTCGGGCCGGCCTCGGCGCCACCCGCGGCCAAGGGCCGCGCCTTCGCGCTCCACCAAAACGCCCCCAACCCGGTCCGTGACTTCACGACCTTCAGCTTCGACCTGACGGAAGCGTCCGACGTGCGGCTGGTTATTTACGACGCCGCCGGCCGGCGTGTCGCCGTCCCGGCCGAGGGCCGCTATGGAGCTGGGCCCCACGCCGTGAATTTCCATAACGACCTCCCCCCCGGCGTTTACGTCTACCGCCTCGAGGCGGGCGAGAACGACGCCGCCCGAAAAATGGTGGTAACGAACTAAACCCGCCACCTACTCCGAACTTAACCCGCCCCCCCGGGCGGGTTTTTCTTAAAAAAGGTTTGCATAAGCCGGCCTCCCTAGTTATTATGGACGCGAGGTGATCGCACCGTGAAAGGTTTATATTTAATTCTTATCGCGGCTCTCGTCCTATCGGCCGTGCCGGCGTCGGCGATTTCGCCGTTCGTCCACGGCGGTTACGACCGCATCGCCCCCGGGAGCTGGACCATTACCAACAAACTGGAAGAAGAGTTGGTCCCCCGGTATTACGGCAATACCTTCTATCTGGGCGGCGGCTTCACCATAGACGCCTTCAAATTCCGTCAAAAACGAATCGTCCCGACCCTCAGCTTCGACACCAGCGCCGGCTTCACTTACTTCCGGCACGAATCCGTGACCGAGGACCTGGGACAGTGGGAACAGACTTTCTCGGCATTAACCGTAACCGAAGCCCTGGTATGCCGATTAAAAATCCCGGCCGGCTCCCGCCTCGTAACGCCCTTCATCGGCGTCGGCGGAGGATTCACCGTCGCGCCCACCTCGATTAACAGATTGGATAATGAGGAAGAGGATTATTACAACGGCTCGGCGACGGCGTTTAGCGGGGCCTGGGAAGTGCCCTTCGGCCTCGAAATTACGCTTACGCCGACGAGTACGATATACTGGCGCTTCGGGCCGGTGGTCCCCGTCGGCAGCGCCACCATGGAGTACGAAACGGGTCGGGCCGGCGGACGGGCTCGCGAGAAGGTCGAATCCGAAATACCCAATTCCTTCGTAGTATTGTTCGGTTACCGGTGGGGCCAATAGGCCCGGCTCCGGCCCGGGAGGGTGCTAAACGATAAGCAATCAAGGGCCCGAGGGCCCTTTTTTATTATCCGAAGCGCTTATTTGACGTTAAACCCCGCGCCCCGACCTCCGTCCAATATTGTGGGGAAAGGCTACCTTCCCCCCGTTTGACCTGTTATACTAAATAGCGAATACGACGCGCAAGGAGGCGTTATGCGAGTAGTTTTTTCTGTCAGTGCCGCGATTTTAGCCGTGGCGTTTTTATGCGGTTGCGAACAACTTAAAGTGACCGCCGACGAGGACGTCGTCGAACCGGCGGAAACCGTCGCGAAGGCGCCCGCCCCGGAACCCCGGGTTAAAACGTTGGACCGGGCCCCGACGAAGGAGGAGTATTATAAAATGCTCCAGGACGGTTACAAACCGCCCAGCCGGACGGTCACGAGCGGCGGCTACTCGTACGGCGGCTCCTCCACTCCTCCCAAACGGAAACTATCTGAGGCCGAAGGCGACGCGTTGAAAGTCAAGTACGGCGAGGGGCGCAAATACGCCCATTCCGGCCGGGGCGAAGACCCCGAGATCCCCTCGTACGTCGACCACGACGACGGGACGAATCCGCCGCGCGAATTCAAGGGCGGAGATTAATTTAACGCCAGGCCGCGCCGCGCGCCGGGCGGCAATCGAAAGCCAATTACGGTAGCGGGGAACCCCGACTTATGTTATAAGAGCCGGTGGTTTCCCGCATATTGATAATCGCCGAGGGGACCCTCCGGCCCGAGGCCGAGGAGAAAACGCCGGCTCTGGACCTTTTCGACGGGCCGGTATTCGCTCTGGCGCGCAGCCTGATAGGCCGGGGTGACTGGCCGAAAGACGTCAACCTTTACGTGTTGACGTCGGAATACGGCCTGGTCCCGGCCCAAGAACCTCTGGAACCGGCCGTAAGGGAAATGACCGGCCCCCGAGTGGACGAGGCCATTTACGAGAACTACGGCCGGCTGGCCGCCGCGCTCGCCGTCACGCGCCCCGCCCAACTCATGCTCGTATTGCCGGAGCAGTACCGCCGGGCGCTCCTGCGCAAGGAAACGCCCCATATCCAGGGCATCCCCATCGCCTACCTCGACGCCTCCGCCCCATCCTGGTCCGACCGACTCGTCTCCTGGCTCAGAAGCGAAGCGACCATATAAGAAACGAGATACTACCGCCGTAAACAGGCTTGCCCCGGGCGCCGCAACGGCGGCCGTTTTCTTGTTTCGGCCTCGATTTCGGCCGAATATCAGCTTGAACTTTCCTAATAAGCGTTATTATGTTAAAATCGTGTTAACGCATACTCCTCCACCCTTACAAATTAAGGGATAATAAATTATGGGTTTGTATAAAAGGATAATAGCGGCCGCCCTGGCCCTGGCGGCCCTCGCGGGCCCCGCCTCCGGGGCCGAGGGCTTACTGATAAAAATCTATTACGACGGCGCCCCCGGCCGCCTGGCCGATACGTCGTTCGTCCCCTACGCCGTGTACGACGAGTACGCCATCGGCGAGGTGAGCGTCGGTTACGCCGGCCGGCTGGCCGAACGCGGTTTCCGCTTCGACGTCATCGCCGACGACCCGGCGCAAAAAGGGATTTGGGAAATATACCCGCCGGCGGTCACGTTGCCCCCCGGCGCGACGGTCCTGGCGGCCGTTAGTCCCACCTGCCACGTCGTAGCCGCTCCGGCCGGCGTCGACCTCGCCCCCGGCGATACGGCGCGTCGACTGGGGCCTATTCCCGTCGACTTCGCGGCCCTGGGCCGAGGCGGGACTCCCCCCGAATACACCGTACAAAACGAGGTGGGCGATATCGTGGGCGCGGTAAACCGCGACCGCTACGAGGACACCGTACGCCGCCTCGTCGCGTTCGGGACCCGCTACTCGTATAGCCCGAGGTGCAAGGAAGCCGCCGACTACGTCGACGACGCGCTCGCGACCGCGGGTTACGACGTTCGCCGCGACCGGTACTTCGGGCCGGTAATGAACCGCGTGAGCGCGGCGGGCACCGAAGTCGCCTGGGCCGCCGGCAATATCGGCGTCGTCGCCCGCACGACGGACGGCGGCGAAAGCTGGAACGTTCTCGGCCGCGCCGCCGAAAACGTGACCGCGGCGCTGTGCGTGGCGTGCACCTCGGCCGACGAGGCGTGGGTCGGCTTCTCCTCGGGCCTGGTCGCCGTGACGGCCGACGGCGGCGACAACTGGGATACGCACGAACTGGGAACCGGCGACGTTAACGACATCTGCTTCGTCGATTCGCAAAACGGTTGGGCCGCGACCACGGCGGGAGAGGTTTACCGCACGACCAACGGCGGCAATTCGTGGTCGCGAATAGCGACCACAGGGGAGTGGCTCCGCGGCATCGCCTTCGCCGACGCCGACACCGGCCTGCTTTGCGGCTCGTACGGTTACCTGGCCCGCACGACCGACGGCGGCGCGAACTGGACGCGGGTCAACCCGACGTCGGCCTTCCGTCTGGAAAGCGTGGCCTACGGCGCCGCGGCCGAAGCCTACGCCGTCGGCGAGGGTGGTACGGCCCTCCGTTCGACCGACGGCGGGACCACCTGGACCGCGCTGGACCTCGGGACCGAATCCTACCTCTACGACGTCGCCTGGAATAACAACACCGGGGTAATCGTCGGTTCCATCGGCCAGGTGTGGCGGAAGGCCGGCGCCGGCGAATGGCAAAGGACCCGGGGCCTGCATTACATTTACTACTCCGCAGCCATAGGCTCCGCGAACCGAATATGGTGCGGCGCGAGCAGCGGCGCGCTGCCATATAGCGGCGACGGCGGCGCGACCTGGGAGGACCAGGCGAAAAACGCGGACTCGACCTCTGCGTACGTGTGGGAGAACGTATGGGCGAGGAAGGAAGGCCGCGGCGGCCTGCCCGGAACGGTCCTCGTGTGCGCCCACTACGATTCCATTTCGGAGTTGTCCTCGCTCGAGACGCCGGAAGCGCCGGCGCCCGGAGCGGACGACAACGCCACCGGCGTCGCGGCCGTCCTGGAATGCGCCCGGGCGAGCCGGGGACACGACTATCGACGCGACGTTATCTACGTCTGCTACTCGGGAGAGGAGCTGGGCCTCTTCGGTTCGTCCCACTTCGCGGCCCGGATGGCGTCCATCGGCGAACCGCTTCTCGCCGTCCTCAACGTCGACATGATCGGCTACGCGGACGCGCTGCCGGAGAATCTGGCCGCTATAACCAACTACCCCAGCAATTGGATATCGGAGTACACGCGGCGCGCCGGGACCGAGTACGTTTCCGACTTCGGCGTCGATACCACGGTCGACCCCATGATGCGTCTCAGCGACCACGCCCCTTACTGGGCCCACGGGTACGAGTCGAACCTCTTTATCGAGGACTGGCCGCTAACCGGCCACCACGGCAACACTACCAAGGATACTCTCGACAAGGTCGATTTCGACCTGGCGGTCAGGTTGACCAAGGGTATCGTGGCCTCGGCCGTATCGCTCGCGTCGCCCGTCTCCCTGCCCGCCTCCGCCCCCCTCGACGACGTGGAGGTTTATCCGAATCCTTATAAACTCGGCACTCACGCCGGCCGCGTGTTCTTCGCCAATCTCCCCGCGCACTCCACCGTCAAATTCTACAACCTGGCCGGGGAATTCGTGGCCGAGGGCGGCAACGGCGTGGAGACATTGTGGCCGTTCGAACTCGAAATGAAGACGCCGGCCATCAAAGCCAGCGGCGTCTATTTCTACGTAATCGAAACGCCCGCGGGCGACCGCAAGACGGGTAAACTGGCCGTAATACGCTAAGGCGCGCGCGCCCGCCACTCGAGAGGTAATAACGTTGATGAAATATAAAATATCCCGCGCCTCGCTCACGGCGTTCGCCGTCGTGGCCCTTCTACCCTTAACGGCCTGCTCCCAGTCGCACCGGGGCGAGGTCCCGGAAGGCCTGGACGAACCCTCGGTGGAAGAAGCCGACGCGGCCGTCACGGCCAGCCGCACCAACGCCATCGTCATCGCCGCGGCGAAATGCAGCCCGGCCGTCGTAACGGTCGACACCGTCCAGACCATGCGGCGCGTCGTCAATCCCTTCGGCCTGCTGTCGCAGGACTTCTTCCGCGACTTCAACTCCATGTGGCCACCCTTCGGGGAATACGAGGAAGAAGTTCCCATGATGGGGTCCGGGTTCATTTTCGACCCCGACGGCTACATCCTGACCGCGGAGCACGTCATACACGGCGCCGATACGATTTCGGTTACGCTGGCCGATAACCGGACCTTCCCCGCCGAGTGGGTGGGTTCGGATTACGAAAACGACGTCGCCGTCCTCAAGATAGAAGGGTCGGATCTCCCGTATATAAAACTCGGCGACTCCTCCGACCTCATGATAGGGGAATGGAGCCTCGCCATCGGCAACCCGTTCGGCGTCGCCGGCGAGAGCGCGTCCCCCACCGTCTCCGTCGGCGTCATCTCGGCCCTGGGCCGCCAGGTGAGGAGTTCCGGCGAGGGGGGCTTCCGCTTCTACGACGACCTGGTCCAGACCGACGCGTCCATCAACCCCGGCAACTCCGGCGGGCCGCTGGTAAACGCGCTCGGCGAAGCCATCGGCGTCAACGCTACGATTATCACGACGAGCGGCGGTTCGCTCGGCATCGGCTTCGCCGTTCCCATCAACGTCGCCCGCGAGTCCGCCCGCGGGATTATTAAGGAGCCCACGGCGGGCCAACCCTGGATCGGCGCCTATCTGGTAGAGATAACGCCCGCCATCGCGGCCTCCTTCGGCCTCCCGAACGACGACGGCCTTATTATCAGCGATATCGACGAAAACGCCCCGGCCTACCACGCCCGTTTGCGCCGCGGCGACATCATCCTCGCGGTCAACGGCCGCGAGGTCGACGACGTAGCGGGGTATAACGATATACTGTCGGGCGTAACCGCCGGCTCCGGCGTCCAACTAAAAGTCTGGCGGCAGGGCCAGGTGCTGGACGGGAAGGTCCCCACGGAAACTCGGCCCGGCCCTTAATGCTTATCTAATATTCACACGAGGAACGTCGAACGATGATCCCGAGATACACGCTCCCGCCGATGGCGAAACTGTGGTCGCTGGAGGGCCAGTACGGCCGCTGGCTCCGCGTCGAAATCGCGGTCTGCCGGGCATGGAACCAGGCCGGCCGCATCCCGGCGTCGGCCCTACGCGAAATCGAAAAACGTGCCCGGTTCGACGTGGCCGACATCTTAGATATTGAGGAGAAGGTCCGCCACGACGTCATAGCCTTCCTCACAGACGTCAACCGGAACGTCGGCGAGGCGAGCCGCTATATCCACCTGGGCCTGACGTCCAACGACGTCGTCGACACCGCCCAGGCATTGGCCCTCAAGAAGGCGGCCACCCTCATCCTCCGGGAGCTCGACCGGACCATCGCCGCGGCGAAAGTCCTCGCGTTAAAACATAAAAATACGCCGATGATAGGTCGGACCCACGGCATCCACGCCGAACCGACCACCTTCGGCCTGAAGTTTCTCGTATACCATCAGGAACTCCTGCGAGCGCGGGAGCGCATCCGCCGGGCCCGGCGCGCCGTCTCGGTGGGCAAGCTCTCGGGGCCGGTGGGCAACCTGGCGCAGATCCCGCCGAAGGTCGAGGCCGCGGCGATGAAGATTCTGGGCCTCAAGGCCGACGCCGCCGTAACGCAGGTCGTCCAGCGCGACCGCCACGCCGAGTACGTCGCCGCGCTCGCGCTCTGCGCCGCCACGCTCGAGAAGATAGCCCTCGAGATCCGCGGCCTCCAGCGCACCGAGGTCGGCGAGGCCGCCGAACCGTTCGCCCGCGGCCAGAAGGGCTCCAGTTCCATGCCGCACAAACGCAACCCCGAACTCTGCGAGCGGGTCTGCGGCATGGCCCGGCTCTTCCGCGGCTGGCTGGTGACGGCGCTCGAGAACGTCGCCCTCTGGCACGAGCGGGACATAAGCCACTCCTCCGCCGAGCGCGTCATCCTCCCGGACGCCACGACCGCGCTTCACTACATGCTCGACAAGATGAACTACGTCCTGGAGGGGCTCGACGTTTACCCCCGGCGCATGAAGCGGAACCTGGAGATGACGCGGGGCCTGATATTCTCCGGCCGCGTCCTGGTGGAACTGGCCGCCGCCGGGGCCTCCCGCGAGGACGCGTACGAGGTCGTCCAGCGGCGGGCCCGGGACGTCGCGGCGGGCAAGGCGAAGGACCTCAAGGCCGCGCTCGCCGCCGAGCCGCTCGTCCGTAAATTCCTCCCCGGCAAGAAGCTGAGCGATTGCTTCCGCGTGGACTATTATCTGCGCCACGTGAACGATATATTCAAAAGGGCCGACCTGGACGGCTAGCTCATATTAAATCTAAATGGAGCAAAGATGGCCAAGAGTAAAATAGCTGTACTGTACACGAAACCCGAAACTGTGCTGGACGACTACCGCCGGCTCTTCGAGCTGGCCGGAGCGGACAAGGTCCTGGACCCCGGCGCCACGACGATCCTTAAAGATAATATCTCGTGGCACTTCCCCATGCCCGGCGCCAATACGACCCCCTGGCAGCTGGAGGGGACCATCCTCGCGCTAAAGGCGATGGGCCTCGACGACCAGGTCTGCGTCCAGAACGAGACCGTCGTCATTAACGCCTTCAAGGGCGAGGACCTCAACCTCTTCCGTCCCATCTTCGACGCCTACGGCATCCCGGTCCTGTACAACTTCCGGGAGGACGAAATAAAGTGGATCCCGTACGAGCCCAAGGGCGAGATGCTCGAACTCGACCGGATAATGGAGGGCGTCGGCATCCACATCCCGGAATATTTCCTCGGTAAGAACATCGTCCACCTGCCGACATTCAAGTGCCACATCTACACCACGACGACCGGCGCGATGAAGAACGCGTTCGGCGGCCTGCTCAACACCCGCCGGCACTACACCCACACCTGGATCCACGAGACGCTGGTCGACCTCCTCACCATCCAGAAGGAAATCCACAGCGGCATCTTCTGCGTAATGGACGGCACCACCGCCGGGAACGGCGAGGGCCCCCGGACCCACATCCCGGAGGTCAAGAACGTCATCCTCGCCGGCGCGGACCAGGTGGCGTGCGACGCGGTATCGGCCAAAATGATGGGCTTCGACCCGCTGTCCATAGACTACATCCGGCTGGCGCACGAGAGGGGCCTGGGCGTCGGCGACCCCGCGGAAATCGAAATAGTGGGCGACGACGTGGCCGGCGAGAACTGGCACTTCAAGGTCGGTTACAATTTCCACCGCTTCCTGGCGTGGCTCGGCTGGTACGGCCCGACGAAGTTTCTGCAAAAACTCGTCTTCCGCACCTGCCTCGTGAAGATCCCCATCTTCGTATCGGAGTTCAACCACGACTACGTGCAGTGGCCGCTGAAGTTCGAGAAGCTGTACAAGACGTGGCGGGCCGAGACGCCCTGGGGACACCTGTTCGACCGCTACGAGAAAGAGCACGCCCTACGGAAGCCGTAGGCGAGACCCGTTAACAGACAAAAACAAACGCGGCCCGGAGGCCGCGTTTTTTGTCGACTTGCCGTACGGCTTTAGTCCAACGCGAAATCCTCATACACGACGCAACGGATATGGACGGCGGTCTTCCGCCCCAGCCTGTCCTCTAAAGCCCCTTGTACCAACTTCAACCTCTCGTCGCTGGGCAGACAGCTCCCGTATACCAGCACCGTTACTTCGTACCGGCCGTCCTCGTACACCCAATCCACCGCGCCGACGTGGTACCCCTCCCGGGCGGGCAAGTACTCCTCGACCACGGCGCCCACGTTGCGTTCCCGGCTGGTCGTCGTGACGTTGGTAATCGTGAAGTACGCCATCGGTATCGTAACCAGCGCGACCAATACCGTCGCGGCCACGAGGCCCTTGAAGCGCCACTCCCCCTCCGACCCTTTCAACTTCGGGTAAAAGCCGAGTACGATAAACGTCACGGCGGCGCCGAACGCGATGGCGATTAGGTTGGCCAGGAAAAGGAGCAGCGCGCCCCACATGATTTCGTGCTGGCCGAAGCCGATGCCGATGCCCGCCACCGAGAGCGGCGGTATCAAGGCCGCCGCGATGGCGACCCCCGGCAACATCGCGGACAAGTCTTTCGAGGAGAAAGTGTACGCCCCGGCGACGCCGGAGGCGAAAGCCACCATGAGGTCGAAGAGGTTGGGCTTGACGCGGCTCAGTATCTCCCGGCCGGGCGCGAGTTCGGGAGAGATGACGGCTATGGCCGCGGCGCACAGCACGGCCACGACCGCCCCCTGCGCCCCCGCTTTCAGCGAGTCCGTAAGGAACTCCGGGTCGCCCCGCGCCACCGCGAGGCCCGTCGCCAGCACCGGCGACATCAACGGCGCTATCAGCATCGCGCCGATAATAACGGCCACGCTGTCCAGGAACAGGCCCAGGGTCGCGATGACGGCCGATATCGCGATCATCACGAAGTACCCTCGGTCGGGCTTGGACGACTCCCGCAGTTCGCTATAGGCGAGCCTACTCTCCGGCGGCGCCTTTACCTTTTTTTTGAACCAACCGGCGATACCCATAATTACTCCGTCGTCGGGCCCCGGCGAACCGCCGGGGCCGCGCCCGGTATTATACGATATTTTATACGTTTTTGATTACGAAACGCGCTTGCGCATCCGGGAGACGGCCAGGCCCAGAATAAGCGCCCCCATCACCGCCAGGACCACCGTTTGCTTTACGAGGTGACTGAAGCTCTGTCCCTTCAGCATTATCCCCCGGCAGATATCCAGGAAATAGGTAAGCGGTATAACGTAAGAAACCGGCTTTATTATGTCCGGCATCGCCGCGACCGGGAAAAAGAAGCCGGACAGGAGGATGGAGGGCAGGAAAATGAAGAACGACATCTGCATGGCCTGCTGCTGCGTTTTGGCTATCGTCGATATCAAAAGGCCGAACCCGAGCGTCGACGCCAAAAAGAGGAAGGCCAGCGCGTACAAGGCGAAAATGTTCCCCACTATCGACACGCCGAAGACGTATCGCGAAATCAACAGCGCCATAGTTATGTCGATATAGCCCAGGACGACGTACGGCACGAGCTTCCCCAGAATGAGTTCCAGCCGGTTCACGGGCGAGACCAGCAACTGCTCCAGCGTCCCACGCTCCCGCTCCCGGACTATAGCCATCGCCGTCAGCATCATCGTGACGAGCTGCATGATGACGCCGATGAGCCCCGGGATCATGAAGTTCGCGGATATCATCTCCGGGTTGTACCACGCCCGCGTGCGGATCTCGAGCGGCATCTCGCTCGAGCCGTACGCCCGGCCGAGGATCTGAATCGAGCGATACATGCCTATCGCCTGGGCGCTCGATATGGCCGAACGGGCGGTTATGGGGTCCGACGCGTCGAAGACGACCGCCGCCGAGGCCGGCTTCCCGGCCTTGAGCCGCCGCTTGAGGTCCGCCGGGAAAACGATGCCCGCCTTCACCCGGCCGCTGTCGATAAGGTCGGTGAGCTCCTCGTAATTGGATACGTAGTATTGGATGTCGAAGTACTGCGAATTAACGAAGTCTCGGGTGATGGCCCGGCTCTCCGCGCATTCGGCGTAGTCGAGCACCGCCGTCGGGAGATGCTCCACCTCGAAGTTGATGGCGTAGCCGAAGAGCAGCAGCTGGATAGCAGGTATCGCGAAGATAACCGCGGCCGTCACGCGGTCCCGAAAGAACTGCCGGTACTCCTTGCGCAACACGGCCCAGAACCTGACGAATTTCACGCCGCGCCCTCCCGCCGGATAAACATAACGAAGAGGTCCTCCAGGCTCGGCACCGCGCTCTCCAACGCCGTATACTCCTCCCCCGCCGCGGCCAGCACCGCGGCGATTCCTTCCTCCGTGACGGCCTCGCCGGAGACGTGGATGTTGTTGCCGAGAATGGTAACGGTCGTGCCCGGCAGGCCCGAAAGCAAGGCCGCGTACGCCCGGCCCACCGACGCCGGCGTTACCTTGAACACCTCGGCCGTTCCCCGCCCCAACTTGAGCGAGTCGGGCTCGCCTTCCGCGATGAGCCGGCCGCTGTAGATGAAGCCGAGGCGGTTGCAGTGTTCGGCCTCGTCCATGTAGTGCGTCGTAACGAGAATCGTCGTCCCGCCCCCGGCCAACTCGTAAAGCAAACCCCAGAAGTCCCGCCGGCTCAGCGGGTCCACGCCCGCCGTCGGTTCGTCAAGGAACAGGAGTTCGGGCCGGTGGACCAGCGCGCAGCCGAGGGCCAACCGCTGCTTCTGGCCGCCCGAAAGCGTGCCGGCCAGCTGGCCCGTCCGTCCCCGGAGGCCCGCGGTCTCGTAAATCTCCTCCGTGCGGTCGCGCTTGAGCGTGCCCGTCAGGCCGTAGATGCTGGCGTAGAAATCGACGTTCTCGGCCACCGTCAGGTCCTCGTACAGGCTGAACTTCTGCGACATATAGCCTATGCGGCGTTTTATTTCCTCCGCCTCCCGGGCGACGTCGTAGCCCAGGACCCGGCCCGTCCCGCCCGTCGGCTCGAGGATGCCGCACAGCATCCGGATGGTCGTGGTCTTCCCGGAGCCGTTGGGCCCCAGAAAACCGTATATCTCGCCGCGGTTAACGCGCAGATTCAGGTGGTCGACGGCGACGAGGTCGCCGAACTTGCGCGTAAGGGACTCGGTATAAACTGCATCCGTCATGCTCTTCGGCCCCGTGGGCCGTTTATTCCCCGCTCGCCGTTGTCGTAAAGGCCGCGTCAGCGGGCATCCCCGCTTTGAGTTTGCCCCCCGGATTGGGGACCGCCACCTTCACTTTGAACACCAGCGTTACGCGGTCCTCCTTGGATTCGATGCTGCGGGGCGTGAACTCGGCCTTGCTGCCGATGGACCTGACCTTCCCCGGGAAAACTTCGTCCGGGAACGAGTCGACGCGCACGTCCACCGTATCGCCGACGTTAACCAGACCTATTTTATACTCCGGGATGTAGACGTACAACTCCAGCGTCGACAGGTCGGCCAGCGTCACCACGGCCGCCCCGGCGCCGAGGACCTCGCCCGGTTCCAGGTTCCGGCTCAATATAACGCCCGATATGGGCGCCGTTATTTCGACCTCGCGCCGCTGAACCTCGACCTGCGCCTTGGTCGCCTTCGCCTGCGCGGCCAACGAACGGGCGCTGGCCAACTCCGCCAGGGCCCCGTCCCGGCTGGCGCGGGCGCGTTCGTACTCCGCCTTGGTTATCCCGCCGTCCGGGTAGGCCCGGGAGACGCGGTCGAATTGATCCTCGGCGGCGGCGAGGGCGGCCCGGGCCGCGCCGATGCGCCGGCTCGCCGCTTCGGCCGCCGCTTCCGCCGCGGCCGCTCCCGCCGTCAATTCCTCGGCGTCGAGAGATGCGACGACGTC
The DNA here is from genome assembly GCA_050117845.1 of Candidatus Zixiibacteriota bacterium. GTDB lineage: Bacteria > RBG-13-66-14 > B26-G2 > WVWN01 > WVWN01 > WVWN01. The sequence goes on along the minus strand of JASFLY010000033.1, from coordinate 4,857 downwards.
GCCCGCCGCGACGCTGTCCCCTTCGTCGTAATTGATGGCGACGAGGCGGCCCGGGATAAGGGCACCGACGTCGACCTCCACCGCCTCCAGCGTCCCGGAGGCCTCGAGGGCCCCGCTACCGCCGTACAAATGGCTCACGACCCAGTAGGTCACGCCCGCGACGGCGACGATCGCCACCACGCCGAGGACGATCCTCTTTTTATTTATTCTTGCCACGCTTTTTCCCACCTTTCGGAGGGCACGCGCCGAAGGCGCGTTTAACATAACCGCGGTAAAAATCGATGTACTCCGGGCCGGCGATGTGCGGCCCGGCGGCCTCGGTTATGAAAGGCTTCGCCAGAGAGGCGCCGAAATTCGGCATTATAAGGCCGCCCAACAACGCTATCGTCGCGAACGGAACGGGGACGGCCGAGAAGTCGCCCGTCCGCATCCCTTCTTCCAGAATCGAGCCCACGAACATGGCGTTGGGGATTAAATAGCGCCGGAAAATAAGTTCCGTCTCCGCTCCCCCCGACGATATCTCCCTTATTATCATGGGTATAGCGTCCCGGTTCCGCTCCATCGCCCCCCCCAGCGCCGAGACGTAACGGTCCAACCGTTCCGCCGGAGAGCCGACCCGCATCTCATCCCGCTCCCATAAAGCCGGTATCAAATCGAGTACGCTGATAATGCATTCGCGGTAGATATCGCGTTTATCCTCGAAGTAGTAATAGAGCATCGCCCGGTTGACCCCGGCCGCCCGGGCCAGATCGGCCACGGATACGGCGTCGAATCCCCGGGCGGCGAACAACTTCCGCACCTTTTCTAAAATCCGCCTTTTCGCAGGACTATCCTTGGACTTCTCGCTCACACGCAACCCGCCTGTACTTACCGGTTATCGGGCTTCCCGCCCCGCCCCCGACGGTTCACCGCCACCAAAAATAACGCGGTACCGCCCGGGAATACTCCCGGAATTCGTCGCCGTATGACTTTTCCAACGCCTCTTCCTCCGTAATGGTCAAGTAGTGGAACGAAACCGCCGCCCGCGCCGTAAGCACCAGGCCCAGCAGCCCCATGACCGGAGCGCCCGACCACGCCATCATCGACGCCCCCGCGAAACAGAACACCGCGGCGTCGTACATCGGGTTCCGCGTATATTTATAAACGCCAACCCGGACGAAGGACCCCCGCCATTTCCCCGCCGCGAGCACCGCCGCTAACGCTATAGCCAGGCCCGTAACGCCGAACGCCACGCCGCAGATGAACCCCGCGCCGAACCGCAGCGGCGTAAAGACCGAGAGCGCCAGCAAACCCGCGACCGGCAACGCGTAATGGATTACCCATTTGCGCGTTCCCCATCGCGCGGAAGGCAGCGACAACGCCCGGCGTCGGTCCGCTACGTGCACGCATAGCGCGAACGCCGCCGCCGCCGGAATCACGATTACCCATATCGATAACCATTCGAAACGAGGAAACTCGAACATGCTTTCGGCACCCCTGACCCGGCCGCCGTTCACGGGGTCGACATACCCTCGTATTACCGACGGCGCCCTGTTCCCTTGTCCCACGTTACCGCGCCCCATCCGGGCGCACCCTGGTCCCTATTCCTACTAACCGTTCAGTTATATTATAACTAACTGTACGGTTAATATCAAGGAAAAAATAAAAGCTATTTCCCGAATATCTTTCCCGGGTTCAGAAGGCCCGCGGGATCGAAGGCCGACTTGACCCTGGCCGCGAGCGCAAACTCGGCCGGGCTCTGCTCCCGCGGCAGGAACGCCGCTTTGGCCAACCCCACGCCGTGCTCCCCCGTTATCGTGCCGCCCAGGTCGACCACCCGGTTCATAAGTTTCTCCACCGCGTCCGCCACCCGTCGGCTGACGTCCCCCGCACGCCGGTCGTACATGAAATTGACGTGAAGGTTCCCGTCGCCGATGTGGCCGAAGGTCGGCACCGGAACGTCGTAGTCCCGCTCCAGGCCGCGGATGTAGTCCAACAACTCCGGCACCCGCGAGCGCGGGACGCACACGTCCTCGTTCGTTTTGTGGGGCGCCAGCATCCCCAACGCCGGCGAAACGCCCCGCCGGAGCCGCCACAGGCCCTCCGCTTCTTCCCGGTCGTCCGCGACGCGTACGTCGAGCGTGCCGGCCCCCCGCACCAACGCCGCCGCCCGCTCGAGTTCGTGCGCCACCGCCGGCTCCGTGCCGTCGAACTCGAACAGCAACACGGCCCCGGCCGCCGCGTCGAAGGTCCCCGCCTCCTTGGCGTTCACGCACTCTACGCACCGGCTATCCAGGAATTCCAGCTTGGAGGGAAGGACGCCGCCGTCCAGCACGGCGTTGGCCGCCTCCCCCGCCGCCCGGGCGTCCCGGAAGGTCGCGACCGCGGCCGCGACCGTCGCCGGCGCCGGCAGGACGCGGAGCCACATCCGGAGGATAACCGCCAGCGTCCCCTCCGACCCCACGACGAGGCTCAACAGGTCGGTGCGGCCCGGCCTGTCGTTTATGACCTCGCGCCCCCGGCCGGGGCTTACCACCTCCACCGCCCGGACGTAGTCGCGCGTCACGCCGTACTTCAGCGCCCGCGGCCCGCCGGCGTTCGAGGCCACGTGGCCCCCCAGCGTGGACGACTCCGTGCTCGCCGGGTCCACCGGGTAAAATACGCCGAAGCGGGACAGATAGCGGTTCAGGTCGTCGCAGACCACCCCCGGGCCGACCTCCACCACGCCGTCGGCCGGGCCGTTTATCTCGTTGACGCGGTCGCACACGACTACCACCCCGCCAGGCGGCGGCACCGCGCCGCCGGCGTAACCGGTCCCCGCGCCCCGGGGCACGAGCGGCACGCCGGCCGACCACAGCGTCTCGCAGGTCCACGCCAGGTCTTCCGCGTCGGCCGGGACGACGACGAACGCCGGCATCACGATCGTCCCGGTGGCGTCGAAGGAATATACGTAACGGTCCTCGACGCCCTCCAGCACCGCCGCGGCGCCGAGGCGGCTTTTGATTTCCTTTATTACCTTGACGGGGACGCTCGCGCTTCCTGCCATTATTCCTCTCCCGGCAACGAGGCCGGCAGTCCCGCCACGCACCCGGCGGCCAGTTCCGCCAGGTCGTCGAACGATTGATACAGATCGCCGTAGGGGAAATCGTCGTCGCCGAAGGGGTCCAGGCCGCTCAGGCGGACGTCGCTCACGGCCATCACGGCGAGCGCGTGCGCACCGGCGCGGCGACCGAGTTCGTAAATGATGCTCGTTTCCATGTCGACCGCCGCGGCCCGCCGGCCCCATTCCCGGTGCATCTCGTCCGTTTGATGGTGGAAGGTGTCCACGGTCGCCACGGCTGCTTCCCGGCCGCGCCGCCCTCCGGGCACTTCCTTTATCGCCTCGCGGACGACGTCGAGTAGAAGGGGCGAAGCGGGTATCGGCGCGTCGCCGGCCAGCGACAGGGTCGCGTTGTCGAGGGGAACCGCCCGGGCCGCCACGATAATGTCGCCTACCCGCATGTCGTCCTCCAGGCCGCCGCAGATATCGAAGCGGAGGAGAACCCGGGCCCCGACGCCCAGGCACGCGAAGACCTTGCCCTCGGCCGACGGCGTACCGACGCCGGTATTGATTACCGAGACGTCGCGGCCGTCGAGCGTCCCCTGGTAGATATCGCCGTCGCGGCGCGAGCGCCGGAGCCTTCCGACCAGACGCTTCGTCATCTGTCCCGATACCGGCAGCAGTACGACGGGAGCGACGGCGGTACAGCCCAATTCCGCGCGCGCCACTTTCTGCGCCCGCGACGAATTCGCGAGGTATGCGGCCGCCACGCCGCCCTTAACGCGGTTCACTATACTCATCTCGACTATTATCCCTTGACACGAGCCACTCTAATCCGTACCATCTCCCAAGCCTATTATGCGGTGGAATTATATCATAGCGGCGGCGTTATGTGCGCTCTCCTGCGCGCCCAAGGACGCGCCCCCCACCTACGGGGAAGCGGGCCGCCTCAACCTCCCCCTGGAGACGTGGGAGCCGGTGGCCGTCGCGGCCTCGCCCGACGGCCGCGTCTACGTCGCCGACTCCTCCCAGAACGGCGCGATCCAAGTCTTCGAGGGAGGGCTGTATCTCGGCGGCCTGGGCGGCCTGGGCCGGGAGGCCGGCGAACTCTTCGTCCCCACCGACGTCGCGACCGGCCCCGACGGCTCCGTATACGTGGCCGAATTCGGGACGAGCCGCGTTTCCGTTTTCGACCCGGAGGGAGAACCGCGCGGCATCGTCGGCGCGGGGAAGCTCGTGGCGCCCTTCGGCGTGGCCGTGGGCCCGGGCGGCACGACCTACGTCGCGGACGCGGAGGCCGGCGGCGTCTTCGTCTTCGGCGCCGACGCCTCGCTGCGGGAACGGTGGGGCGAGGAGCACGGCGTCGGCAAGGCGTGGGACGTAGCGTGCGCCGCGGACGGCCGGGTGGCCGTGAATATCGCCGACGGGCCCGAAATATTCGTCTTCCCGGCGGAGGGAGGAGAACCCTCGCGCGCGGCCCCGCCTGCGGGCGGCGACTTCCGGCCCACGGAACTCGCGTTCGGCCCCGAAGGCGAACTCTTCGCCCTGGGCCAGGCAATCGGCCCCGGCGGCGTCCAGGAATATTACGTTATAATCTACGATGAGAAACTCTTCCCCAAAGGCCGGTTCGACGTCGGCCTGACGGCCCCGGGCGGCCTGGCCGTGGGGCCCGGCGGCGTCGTATACGTCGCCGACGATTCACGGCACACCGTGAAAATATTCCGCCCGGGCGGAGCGGCCTCGGCCGAATAAACCCGTTCGAATAATAAAAGCCGGCTCGTCGAGCCGGCTTCTTTTTTTGCGGGGGGTCAGGCCGCTATCGGTACAGCGCCCTTACG
>JASFLY010000032.1:0-30355 GCA_050117845.1 Candidatus Zixiibacteriota bacterium | reverse complement strand
GTATTCCCCGGCATTAATGAAATACCCTAACTGCCAATACGATGCTCCGGAACAACGGCCGGTATCAGGTCCGCCGGGCCATTCACCGCCTACGAATACGAGGGGATGCGTATCATTAACGACCGGGACCACGGCCCCTGGCTTTACAGCGTACTTTTTATGGAGGTAGTATATTACTTCGTCGATTTCCGCGAGGTCTACTAACGAAGAAGTAATCCGGACATTGATGTGTTCCCAATCGCCTTCATGGTCGTTCCTCCAGTCGTTAAACGGGTAATAAAACCAGTACTGTATTACGGGCTTACCGACGTACTTAAAAATATTATAATATACCGTCGGTTCGTCGTAACCGCGCCCTTCATACTCCGGGTTACTCAATATCTGGGCGTAATTATCGTGCCAGTACGGAGGAGTGATCATTCCGTAATTGGGGCCGAAGACGAGTTTCCACGCGGTCATAGATTCGTACCATTGGGGACGAGTCTCTTCGAATATCTGTTCCATCGTATATTCTTCCGTGGGGAAGTATAAGGAATCTATATAGACTCGGCCGGCGTTATCGTATTTATATTTTACGAGCGGCCCGCGGCCCGGGTCAACCATCATCCCGACCTTCGTAGGAACTAACTCATTCCCATTATGCATCTGTATTTGCGGTACGAACTTCTCAGCAAGAACTTGTTCCGAACCGTCGGGAATACCGTTGCCATTATCGTCGACGATAGCGGATTCGGATACATAACTACGTGCGTCGAAGTAGCTTGCACCATCCTTAACTATCGTCCAGGGTTCACCGGAAAGGCCGCCGTTTTTCGCCGGCGGGGTATAAACAATTTCGTATTCGCCCGGCCCTGGCGCACTAAGGGGAGCCCAGCGGAAAGCTTTCCGGTACACGGGAACCGTAACCAGGTCTAACCCGCCTTCCTTAATAGTCACCGTCCCGGCGCCGTCGATGGCGTCCGTTACGACGCCGTACAAAACGTCGTTATCGTACGCCGTATTGGAGTCGATGCCCCAGCAGGTACCGGATACCGTTAAGGTCCCGGCCAGCGTATATTCGGCCGTAAAGCGCATGGCCGCGTCGGCATCATCTACCCCGGAGTCCCACTCGCCGTAACCGCCGTTATTCGGGTCAACGACGTAATAATCTTCCAATCCTCCTTGCCAGTTTCGTTTCTCGACAAGTACGCGTGCGTTGGGACTGGAATGGCCTACTTCACAGTCATAACCCGTTAACGCGTCCACATACCTGCGATACGCCAGAACACGGGCCGTGGTCCGGTCTACGGCCAAAGCGCAGATATCGTCACACCAATGATCGTGTTGGAGTATCGGCTGGGCGTCGAACCACTCCGGGAAAGACCGGCCCTCTATAAGCGTACCGTTGTCCGCAGTATCGGCGAATGTCCGGTAATTCGCGTATAATAACGGCAGCCCCGCGAACTCCACATTCTCCAGCCACTCGTAAAATTCCCGGTTAAAGGCGTAGAAAAATCCCGGCTGTTTTTCGTAGACCTTCCACCAGCAGTAGTTGGCCGCGCCGTAGCGCCAGTATTTGATACGGCCGTCTATTCTACTATTCTCTTCGTCGGCCCAGTTGTGGAGGCGCGTCCCGAATTCCTCGGTGTTGTAGTTGTCGAGGCACTTGTAATAGAAGCGGTCGTCGCGTTGGTCGTCGTGGTAGAGGTCGTTGAAGCCCAGTTCGTAGCCGTCGTCGGCGAGGCGGTTGTGGATGGCTATCCAGGCCGCCCGGCGCATCGAACCGAAGTGGTCCCAGTAGGCTTGCCAATGTTGATGCCACGCCTGCAGCATACATCGCGTCAGGACCGCGGCGTCGTCGTGGAAGGGCCAGTTGCCCGGGTCTTGCGTAAGGTAGTTTTCCCAGTTCCGCCAATTCTGGATGTATATCGTCCCCAGCGAGCAGTTGTAATAACCTTCAACCTGTAACGTTTCGTCCCATTCGACCGTAATCTCGCGGGGCCAGAACGGGTAGCCGAAGATGTCCTCCGCCAGCTCGTAGACGCCGTTATAATCGGGTTGGCCCACTTCGCGTAAGTGCCAGTAGGCCGCGTCCCAACTTCCCTCGTACTCGGGCCATAAAAACATATTTTCCGGCGTTTCCGCAGGTTCGAAAGTGAGGCGGTTTTCGGACCAATCGTCGGTTTCGGTCGGTTCCACGTCGGGGAGGATTAGTTCGCCGTTTTTAGTGAAAGCGACCGGCCCGAACTCCGCGGCCGCGGGGTTTTCCCGCACCGCCTCGTGCATCAATGCCTTGAGGCGGGTGGTCATCTCGTCCGTGGGGTTTAATATATCCTCCCGTCCCACGTCGGCCGGCACTTCGACCGTAAGTATGCCAGCGAAAGAGGAAGTAACAAACGCGATTAAAACGGTCCCGCACATCCCTGTAATTCTCCCTAGCATCTCTTCTCCTCTCACTCCTATGGTTGATAGTGAAGTATTGTGCTAGCATTACCTACCGCCCACGCATCATCTACGTTCAAAGTAAAAACCGCATTTAAATTCCCTCTATGTAGATCGCGTGGTGGCGGTTCAACGTACCACCATCGCTCGCCATCCCACCGGAAAGTCGTTTGCCCCACAGCCCAACCGCAACCAGCGTCGGCGAAATGTAATCCGTATATACTCCTCCGAATACCCTCAATCCACGGGTCGGTTAAGTAATAACTCCACCTACCGTTACGATAATCCAATAGATTGCTTTGGGTCCCAGAAATACAACCGTCGCCACCAGCCCAGCCGTGGTCAGGGCTCGTAAACCAAATACTATACAACTCTATCCCCAACGAAGCGTCGTGTACCCTCGTCCATGTCCCACCGTCGAAGTGGTATATACGCTCACTATATTTCGAAACGGCCCAAATATCCGTCGGGGAGTTAGCGAAGATGTCCGTTAGGTAATTTAAATCTGATACGTACTCCCACGTTTCGCCGTTCCAATGACAGATGCCGAACCCTGCCGCCCATCCCGAGTTAGCGTTCAGGAAATTTAAACTATAGAACGCGGTCGCCGGTGTACTATGTTCGAACCGCTCCCATCGTTGGCCGTTATAATGCAATAATACCCCGCTACCGTCACCCCATCCGCAAACCCATCCATCGTCCGGCGCGCTGAACCAAACGTCTTCCAACGCGGCCCCCTCGTAAATATAATCGACCTCCCATTTTCCCCCCTCATACTTCAATATGTAATCACACCCCACCGCGTACCCGAGGTCCGGGTTAAGGAAATAAACGCCCTTTAAATACGATGGCCCCTCCGGGCAAGCTACGACCTTCCACGGCCCGTCGTAGGGCTCGGGTCCCGTTGGGCCGTCGTCACAGCCGCAGGACGGGAGGAGTAAAACGGTTGCGGTTAAGGCCGCGAAACAAACATATTTAAATATCGATTTTTCCATAGCTAAACCTCCGCAATATTATCGTACAACCTCGCCACGCAGTCAATCAATTACCCTCGCCCTCGTCGAAGCGACGGGCTACGGGCGTGCCGTCCTTGGTGAAGATGACCACTCGGCAGGTATGGGCGTTGTTAAGTTTCCCCAATTCCTCCCGAGCGAAGTCCCGCAGCGCCGTCAGGTCGTCGTCCGTCGGGTGTTCGACCATCTCGGCGTCGTAGGCCGGCGGCAGCTCGAGGTAGAGAACGCCGCCGTACGCGGCCGAAGCCGCAAGCAAAACCACTCCCAAGATGATACTCCGCATATCCTTCCTCCTACGTTTGGGTTACTAAAACCCTGTGAAATGATAAATATCTCCCGCATCCGAGCCGGCCCAGATGTCGTTCGGGCCGACGCACTCCACACACCAAAAATAAGTTCGCGGCGCGTTAGCTTTGTGCCATTCGCCGTTCTCATAAATCGCCGCGCCTATACCCGCGGCACAACCGTAATTTGGGCCCGAAAAGTCTATATCCCATACGTCGTAGTTGAATATATCATCGAAGTAATCCCACTCCCGGCCGTCGTAGTGAAACATCAACGGCGGGTCCCCATACCGCGCTTCGTATAACCCCGCCCACCCGGAATCCGGCCTATTGAAAGCGATCGACCCAAAACCGTCACCCTGCTCGCATTCCGCTACCCGAGTCCATACAGCTCCGTCCCAATGATAGATATAAGAAGGTGTCGTACGCCACCCATCGTTCGGATAGTTGAACCAGGTGTCGGTCGTTGCAGAGCATTCCCATTCGGTTTTATACCACTCGGTCCCGTCCCATCTCAACATGTAATAACCACCCATGGCCCACCCATCGTCGCGTGAGTTAAACCACAATTGACCGATGCCACCAACGTCAGGGTGGTCAACGTCCTCCCAATACTCGCCGTTATAATGCCATATTTTGCTATGGCCGATATTTCCCGGGAGTGATTCCCCTCCCGCAACCCAAATGTCGTCTCGTGCGAATACCCAGACAGGTTTTAAACTGTAATCCGCATCGGGATTGGCGTGAACGAATTTCTTTTGGACAAACCACTCCTTGCCGTTCCACCGTAATAAGTATTTATAAGACGTCGCCCATCCGTTTACCGCATCGAGGAAAAACATGTCTTTTATCGGGGCTTCTAGCTCCGGCGGCGTTTTCACAATCCGCCACGGCCCGCCGTAGAGTTCGCGCACCTCTTCGTCTTCGCAACTCACCAGCAAAAACGCTGCGATAAATAGAATCGCGCAACCGCAGTATCGAAGCATTATTTTTATCATATATAAAACCTCCGCGTAATTATGCAATTACGATTTGTTTCTGTCAACTAGTTATTTCAACGCTCCCTCGGGTACGACGGCGCTCGACTCCGCATATCCTTCCTCCTACGTTTGGGTTACTAAAACCCTGTGAAATGATAAATATCTCCCGTATCCGAGCCGGCCCATATATCGTTGGGGCCGACACACTCCACACACCAAAAATACGTTCGCGGCGCGTTCGCCTTGCGCCATTCGCCGTTCTCGTAAATCGCCGCGCCTATACCCGCGGCACAACCGTAATTTGGGCCCGAAAAGTCTATATCCCATACGTCGTTGTTGAATATTTCGCCGTACTCTTCCCATTCCCGGCCGTCGTAGTGAAACATTAACGGCGGGTCCCCATACCGCGCTTCGTATAACCCCGCCCACCCGGAATCCGGCTCGTTGAAAGCGATCGACCCGAAACCATCACCCGGCTCGCACTCCGCTACGCGTGTCCATATAGCTCCGTCCCAATGCCATACGGATTTGTACGAAACTACCCAACCGTCGTCTTCGCTCAGGAAGAAACAATCTTCGACTATCGCGTCGAGAGTTACGTTCTCCCAAGTGCCGTTTACGTAGTGGAGCGCTCCATAACCCAAAGCCCATCCGTCGCCGCTGTCGTTAAACCAAACCGTTCCCAACCAACCCATTTCCGGATGTTCTACGGGGGTAAAAGTTTCCCCGTCGAAATGCCAGATCATACTGTGTTGAATTTTTCGCCCCCCACCTCTCGGGTCCGGGACTATTTCTTTTCCTACAAACCAACCTTCGTTCTCGTTCAACATTTGGAAATCGGCGAAACCGTAATCGGACAGCGGATCGGGGTGGACGATCTTTTTATACCCGTACCACTCTTTGCCGTTGAACCTTAAAAGGTACTTCCCGGCAATCGCCCAGCCGTCGTTCTTGCTTAAGAACTGTATTTCGCCTACCGACGCTTCGATCCCGGCCGGCGTTTTCACAATTCGCCACGGCCCGCCGTAGAGTTCGCGTTCCTCCTCGTCTTCGCAACTCGCCGGCAAAAACGCCGCGATAAAAAGAACCACGCAACTGCAGTATCGAAGTATTTGTTTTATCATATATAAAACCTCCGCGTAATTATGCAACTACGATTTGTTTCTGTCAACTAGTTATTTCAACGTCCCGTCCCGTAACGCCGTCAGGTCGTCGCCCGTCGGGTGTTCGACCGTCTCGGCGTTATAGGCCGGCGGCAGCTCGAGGTAGAGAACGCCGCCGTACGCGGCCGAAAGGAAAAGCCGCCCCGGAGGAGAGGGGGGGCGGCTAGTTTTTAAAAATTGGGGGGGGTTACTCGTCGAAGCCCAGCATCTTCTTGGCCTTGTCGCTCATGCCTTCGGGCGTCCACGGCGGGTCGAAGACCACTTGCACGTTGGCCTCGGTCACGCCCTCCACGCCCTCGATGGCCTTCTTGGCAGCGTCGGCCATGAACTGCGCCATCGGGCAGCCGGGGGCCGTTACCGTCATCCGCACGTCAACCTTGCCGTCGTCGGCGACGTCGACGTTGTAAATCAGGCCCAGATCGACGATGGAGAGGCCCGGGATCTCCGGGTCGTTCACCGTATTCAACGCATCCATTACAGCTTCTTTGGTAACAGCCACGCTCTGACCTCCGATAACGTTAAACGGCGGCCCTCTAGCCGCCGCCGACTACTTCCACGAGTTCCAATACGTCGCCCGCCTTCACGAGCGTCACGCCGTAGCGGTCGCGCGGAATAATCTCCCGGTTGAGCTCCACCACGGCCCGGCCGGCGTCCACGCCGAAGTGACCCAGGACGTCCGCCACGGACATATCGGCAGGCAGGTCCTCCGCCCGGCCGTTAATCGTGAGTTCCATGCGGGTCGTCGACGTGCGGTTTGCGTTTCTCCCGAGCCTTCTCGATGAGTTCGCGCAAATCGGGCCTGAGGTCGTTCTTTTCGAGGTAATCGTATATCGCGGCGTCGAGCGCCTCCTCGCCCAGGACCGAGCAATGCATCTTCTGCTTCGGCAGGCCGCCCAGCGCTTCCGCCACCGTCTTGTTCGTAATCTTGAGCGCTTCCTCCAGCGTCTTACCCTTAACGAGTTCCGTCACCATGCTGGACGTCGCGATGGCGGCGCCGCAGCCGAAAGTGCGAAACTTAATGTCGCTAATTTTCTCGTCCTCGACCTTGATGAAGAGTTCCATCATATCGCCGCAAACGGGATTTCCCACCTTGCCGACGCCGTCCGCGTTCTCGATGACGCCGACGTTGCGCGGCTTGTAGAAATGGTCCATCACTTTCTCGTTGTACATTTAGGGCCGCTCCGTCTCTATATTTAGGTTGCCCGTACGCGGCTGGTTCCCGCCCGCGTAAGAACCTGGCTCAGGTCCGTATCGTCGAGGACCCGTTCTATCTCGGAACTCAGGCTCTCCCAGACCAAACGCGCCGGGCACTCGTCCATATTGGGGCATTTGTCGTTGACGCGCCCACGCGTCCGGCCCCCGTAGCACGACTCCGGGGCGATGCAGGGAGTAAGGCCCACCGGCCCCTCGACCGCCCGAACGATATCGCCCACCGTTATCTCGGACGGTTCCCGGGAAAGGCGGAACCCGCCGCGCGGCCCGCGTATGCTTTTGACCAGGCCGGCACGACGCAACTTCACGAACAACTGCATAAGGTAATCGGCCGAGACGCTCATGTCTTTGGCCAGCGCCGAAACCGAAACCGGCGACCTGTTCCCGTTCTCGGCCAACTGCAACAACGCCCGGAGGCCGAACCGCCCCCGTGTAGACATCCGCATGACTAAAACCTCGGGTTTGTACCCTTGGAGGGATTTATTTTCAGCCTAATCCTTTTTTCTAATAATAACTTTACCATATATGGGATATAAAGTCAACTTTTTCTGATTTAATAAATAATACCCGGCCTTAGGCGCTTCGGGCCCGTAATTCATCGATTGGCCGCCAGGCGCCGCGCCGCCGCCAATACCTCCTCGACCGGAATCGCTTCCATGCAATTGTAGTCCTCGCACTCCTCCCCGGGGCACGCGTCGCAGGAGAAAGACGGCGGGACGAGCACCGTCGAGGGCTCCACCCACGGCCCCCAGCGCGTCGGCGAACCCGAACGCAACGGCGAAAACAACGACAACGTCGGCGTGCCCACCGCGGCGGCGAGGTGCATCGGGCCGGTGTTCCCCGAAATAAAGAGGCGGGCCCCGGCGAGTACGCCGAGCAGCGTCCCCAGGTCCGTCTCCCCCGCGACGTTGTAGCGCCCCGCTCCCTCCCCGACGACGTTCGCGGCGAGCGCCGCCTCGCCCGGCGTCCCCGTGACGACGACCGCGTATCCCGACGTCCGCGACGTCTCCGCCGCCAACACGCGGTAGCGCTCGGCGGACCAGTTGAGCGAGGAGCCGCCGCACCCCGGGTGAATCACGACGTACGCGTCTCCGGTGAACCCCTTGCGCTCGAGTAACTCCCGCGCGGCCGCCCGGTCCTCCTCCGTAACGGCGAGCCGGGGAGCCGGGACCCCCGGCGGCGCCTCCAGGCCCAGACCTTCAAGGTATTTTAAATTGTACTCCACCTCGTGATGCGCCGAGGGCGAGCGGTGGAAGCATACGCGCCGGTTGTAGAATATGGAGTAGCCCCTATAGCCGTTGCCGACCCGCACGCGCACGCCGGCGGCCCACACGACCAGCGTGTCCCGCATGTCCGGGTGGACGACGATGACGGCGTCGTAGCCGCCCCGCCGCACGCGCCCCGCCGCGTCCCAAAAACCTCGCCAGCCCGGCGAGGGCGACGGCAGCACCGACCCGATGCCGGGGTACCGCTCGAGCAGGGGCGCGACCGAAGGCGTCGCCATCGCGTCGAGGCGCGCTTCCGGAAACGCCCGCTTCAATTCCTCGACCAGCGGCAAGGTCAGGACCCAATCGCCGAGCCGGTCGTTCCGCGCTATCAGGATGCTGTCAATCTTCAAGGCTCTTACTATCCCCTTCGGCTAAAAGCGGCGAGGAGAGGCCCCACAGAACGACGAAGACGATTATCATGGCCGGGTCCGAGATAACGTCGCCGACGAGGCCGCTAATAAGCACGACGGCCGTCGCCGCCAAAAGCCCCAGGCCCAGCGCGCGGATTCGGCCCTCCTCGTCGGCCCGGCGGAACGCGCCCCAGGCCGCCCGGGCCGCCGCCGCCACCATCCATAACCCCGCCGCCGCCGCGAGTATGCCGCTCTCGATGACGAGGCGGAAGTAGTCGTTGTGCCAGCCGATGACGCCGGCCACCGGCGAGTAGAAACGCGTCTGATACGGAAATACTATTTTAATGGTCTCGGGGCCGAACCCGGTCAAAGGCCGGTCGAACAGTACCGCCAACGCGCCCTTCCATAATATATCCCGGTAGCTCTCGAAGGCCGGGTCGCCCAACGAGAAGCGCCCCGACGCCACCCCCGCAGGCAAGAGGTACGCCGCCCCCGCCGCCACGGCGGCGAAGACCACGAGGCCGATCCAGAGGCGTTTGTCCTTGAGCGCGCCTATCAGCCCGACGCCGGCGGCGAGCGCGAACCACTGGCCCCGGCAGAACGTTAAAACCAGCGCGGCGAAGGGAAGCAGGGCCGCCGCGCCGAACCAAAGACGCCCCCGCCCCGAAGCGAACGCCCCGGCGGCCGCGAAGACCGCCAGCGCCACCGCCAGGATCTCGGCGAAGGTGGTATAGCCGCCGGTGGGAGACATCACCCGGTCGACAGTCCCCAGGCCGAAGTCGACGAGGCCCAGGGCCGCCGCGCCCACGGCCGCCGCCAGGAAAATATAGACGCCGGCCAGCCGCCGCGATTTCGACAACGCCATGTGGGCCAGCGGATAGTAGCCCAAAAGAAGGCCCGACTTCTCCAGGCCCTTCCAACTCAACGCCGGGTCGACGGACGTTAAGGTCGAAAGGATTCGTATGACGAGGAATACGGCGATGGGAATGTCGAGCGGCAGGAGGCGGAGCCGTGGCCAACCGCCGGTGGCGACGTAGACCACGAAGAGTACGGCGACGGCGAGAAGGCCGAAATAGGCCATCGACGTCGCGAAGAGGGGCGCCGGCGCGAGCGCGATTACGCCCACGAAAAACACCCTCTCGAGCCACCGGGAATGGGCCGGCCGGTCCGTACTAACCTCCCCGCCTTATCATCGGATGACGGCCACCTTCCCGGTCGTCCGGGCCCCGCCCGCGTCCTCCACGACGAAGACGTAAACGCCCGAGGCCGCGGCCTCGCCGCCCGAGGTCGTAAGCGGCCACTCGTAATAACCGCCGCCGTCCACCGCCGGCCCGCGGACCACTTCCTCGCCCGCCAGGTTGTATATCCGAACGAAGCTCCCCGGCGAGAGGTTGGCGAAACGAACGCGGTCGTGGCCGGCGGAAGGCCGGGCCGGATTCGGGTAGGCTATAACCCCTTCCGACGTCGGCGCCGGCCCCTCGCGCAGGCCCGCGAAGCAGGCCGCCGTGGCCAGGTTCACCCGCGTCACCGTCGCGCCGTACTCGGCCGTGAGGTGCTCGGGCAGGTCGTCCATCGTGTGATACCAGGGGTAGAACTCCACGCCGGCGTTCTCGATGGAGAGGAGCGCGGGATAGCCGAACTCCCAGAACGGCTCGTGGTCGCTGCCGCCCTGCCCCTCGGTCACCGGATTGATAATATATTCCGGGACGTACCACCGGGCGGCCTCGGCGTATTCCCGAAGCAAATCTTCGGAGATTATATTGTACCGGACCTCGACGTCGTAAACCGGTTCGTCGAGGTAGGATATCATATCCATGTTGAGCGCGGCCCGGATGTCGGCACCGGCCTCGTACTCTTCCCGGACGTAGGCCCGCGAGCCCAGGAGTCCCTCCTCCTCGCCGGAGAAAGCGACGAGTTTGATGGTGCTATCGAAGCGGTAGCCGACGAGCGCGCTCGCGGCCTCCAGCACGGCCGCGACGCCGGAGGCGTTGTCCTCGGCGCCAGGAGCCCGGTTCCAGGGGTCCTCGGATATGGAATCGAAATGGCCGCAGAGAACGTAGACCTCGTTCGGTCTCGTCACCCCCGGAAGCGTGGCCTCGACGTTTTCCCATATAATAGGAACGCTGTTCGTTATGTGCAGCTCTTCCCAGGTCGCGCCGCCGTCCGTGGTACGGATAACGGCCGAGGGGTACCCCACCGCCCACGCCTCGTCGCGGCTCACGACCGACAACCCCTCGAAGGTGCGGTAGTCGTTTTCGGGGGGCGCTTGCCGGGTCCAGGTCGCGCCGCCGTCGTCGGTCCTAAAAACGCTGTTGCCGGACCCCACGGCCCAACCGCGGGAGGCGTCCGCGAACGCCACTTCGGTGAAATAGGGCCACTCCGGAAATTCCCCGGACACGCGGGTCCACGTATCGCCGGCGTCGTCGGAGTAGAGGACGGTCCCGTCGTAGCCGACCATCGTCGCGTGCGTGGCGTCGGCGAAGTCCATCTGGCGCATGGTGTGGGCCGTGGCCTCGGGGACGTCTATTATCTGCCAGTTCAGGCCGCCGTCGTACGACCGCATTACGAGGCCCTCGGTTCCCAGGGCCCACCAGCGGTCGGCGGCCTCGGCGTATACGCCCATGATAAGTTCGTCCGTGGGCGTCGTTATCCTCGTCCAGGTCGCGCCGCCGTTCGTCGTTCGGTAGGCCACGCCGTCGCGGCCCGCGGCCATGCCGAGGTCGGTATCGTAAAAATAAATGTCGCTCAGGCGGTCCGTCGGGTCCTCCAGCGCAAGCTGACGCCACGTCCGGCCGCCGTCGTCCGTCCGCCCCAGGTACCCGGCGCCGCCCACGGCGAAGCCGGTGTTGTTCGTAATAAACTTGGCCTGGGACAGCCGGCCCTCCGACTTGTACGCGGTCCAGCTCTCGCCGCCGTCGTCCGTGCGCCAGACGTACCCCCACACCGACACGAGCCACCCCAGCCTCCCGTCCGCCCGGAAGACGCAGTCGAAGAGGTAGTCGTTGTCCATCGGCTCGTAGACGTAACGCTGCCGCGTCGTCTCGAGGCCGCAGGAGCGAAAGTGGTCCTCGATGTAGGCCGTGGCCTCTTCAATCTCCTCGGCGTGGGAGTAGCGCGTGGATACGGCGGCCAGGTTCTCTATGTGTCCGATGTATCGTTCGGGCCGGACGCGCGCAATTAAACCCGCCACGCGGGAGTCGTAGGTCACGGGCGGCAGGGGGGCCGGCGCCGCGGCCTTGAGGGGTTCGCTGCCGACCCGTTTTATCTCGGCGCCCCGGACCGCCAACTCCTCCACCGCGGGCGTTTCGCCCGTCACCACGTACACGTCGTCGAAGCGTGCGAGAACGGTGACGCCGGGCACGTCGGGCAACTCCTGCCCCGGCCGCGGCCACGCCAGGTACACCGGCCCCGGCGGCGACCCGAGGTCGCGAAAGTCGTAGCCGTCGAAGGCCGCGACTTCGGACGGCCGAACGAGCGCCAGCGCGAACGACGGCCGGGCCTCGACGACGGGCACGTCCCGGCCCAGCAGCGCGTACGCGTCGGCGGGCCGGTCCAACTCGACGGCGATCAGCGTAAGGTCCGCCGCCGCGGCGGAAACGACGATACAAACGGTGGCTAACAATATCGCGGCCGTGCGCACGGTATCGACCCCCTAAACGAGTTGAACCTGTCCCCGCCCGGCGAAGCGTTCCAGCGAGCGGATGAGTTGGCGCGTGGGCTTGCAGCTGAATTCCGGCCGGGCCCGCATGACGACCTCCCGGCCGTTTCGCCGCACGTGGAAGAACAGCGGACAGCGGCCGGAGTGGCGGCTTATTATCTTCTCCATGTCCGCGAGGAGTTCGCCGTCGGCGTTCTCCGGCAGGGTGACGTGCACTTCCCGGGCGAAGCGGAACTCGGCATCCTCGAGCGAGGTCACCTCGTCCGCTATTATTTTATATGTATTGTCGTCCTTTTGCACCCGGCCCTCGACCATAACCGGCCGGTCGACGAAGATGACGAACTCCGATTGCGCGTAGCAGTCCGCGAACGCGACGACCTCCAGGCCGCCGTCGTCCTCCAGCGTGAAGAACGCCATCTCCCGGCCCTTCTTGTCGGCGATCGTCTTTATCCGGCCTACCATCCCGCCCACTTTTACCTTTTTACGGGCCCGTCCCGCCAGGATATCGCCCACGGTCGCGGCGTTGCTCCTGGCGAGTATTTCCCGGTAGCGGTCCAGCGGCTGGCCGGAGATGGTAACGCCCAGGAGTTCGCGTTCGTAGCGCAGCAGTTCCAGGTGGTGCCACTCGTCGCCCTCGGCGACCTCGGCCGGCTGTTCTTCCTCTTCCTCCTCGTCCCACGCCCCCAGTAGGCTCTCCTGCCCCGCGGCCCGGTCCCGGCTTAGCCGCTTCCCCACTTCCAGCGCGGCGTCCAGGCCCTCGTAGAGCGGGGCCCGGCCTTTCCCGAAGCAGTCGAACGCGCCGGCCTTGATCAGGGACTCGATGACGGCCCGGTTCACCGCCCGCAGGTCGACGCGGCTGCAGAAGTCGGTAAGGCCCTCGAACGGCCCGCCGCGCTGCCGCGCCGCGATTATTTCCTCGATGGCCGACCGGCCCACGTTCTTGATGGCCGCCATCCCCATGCGGACGGAGTCGTCGTCCTCCACCCAGAAATTGTACCAGGAAATGTTGACGTCGGGCGGAAGGATCTCGATGCCCATTTGCCGGGAGCTCTTGACGTACTGGACGATTTTATCGGGGTTGCCCTGTTCCGAGGTCAGAAGGGCCGCCATGAACTCCGGCGCGTAGTTAGCCTTGAGGTACGCGGTGCGGTAGGAGAGGACGGCGTAGGCCGTGGTGTGGGCCTTGTTGAAGCCGTACTCGGCGAACGGCGCTACGGTATCGAAAATGGTCTCGGCCTCTTTGCGACTGTACCCCCGCTCCTGGGCGCCGGTGATAAAGGAGTCGCGCTGGGCCTTCATCTCGCCGCGCTTCTTCTTGCCCATGGCCCGGCGGAGGATGTCGGCCTGGCCCAGCGAGTAGCCCGCCACCTCGCTCGCTATCTTCAGGACGTGCTCCTGGTAGAGGATGGCGCCGTACGCGTCCTCCAGGATGGGCTCGAGCGACGGGTGGATGGCGGGGGCGTCGTCGCGGCCGTGCTTGCGGGCGATGAACTGCTCCGTGGCCCCGGAGCCCATGGGTCCCGGCCGGAAGAGCGCAAGGATGGGAATAAGCTCCTTGAAGTTCTGCGGCAGGACGCGCCGGCAGAGGTCCCGCATCCCCTCGGACTCGAGCTGGAACACGCCGTCGGTGTCCGCCGCCCGGAGGAGTTCGTACGTGGCTTTATCGTCGTAGGGCAGGTTGTCCACGTCGAGGTCGACGCCGCGCCGCCGGCCTACGGCTTTCACCGTATCCTCGATGACGGTCAAAGTCTTGAGGCCCAGCACGTCGACCTTCAGAAGGCCTATGGACTCGACCGAGTTCATGTCGAACTGCGTCGTGACTTCGTTCTTCCGACCGCGGTAGAGGCTGGTGGAATTGGTCAACTCGTCGGGCGCGATGACGACGCCGGCCGCGTGGACCGAGGGGTGGCGCGTCAACCCCTCGAGCTGGAGCGCGAGGTCGATGCACTCCTTGACGCGGCGGTTCTCCTCGTACTCGCGCTTAATAACGGCGTTATCCTTAAGGGATTCCGCCAGGGGCGCCATGGGGTTTATTTCTTTCGATATCATGTCCGCTTCCGCGAACGGGATCTGAAGTACCCGCCCCACGTCCTTGACGGCCGCCCGCGCCGCCAGCGTCCCGAAGGTTATGATCTGCGCGACGTTGTCCTGGCCGTACTTCTCGGTAATATAGGTTACTATCTCCTCGCGGCGCCGGTCGCCGAAGTCGATGTCGAAGTCCGGCATCGAGATGCGCTCGGGGTTGAGGAAACGCTCGAAGACCAGGCCGTGCTCCATGGGGTCGACGCCCGTTATCCCTATTACGTAAGCGACGAGCGACGACGCCGCGGAACCGCGGCCCGGGCCGACCATGATCCCCCGGTCCCGGGCGAAGCGAACGACGTCCCAGACGATGAGGTAATACGCTTCCATCCCCATTTGACCCAGTACGCCCAATTCGTACTCGACGCGCTCGCGCAAGTTTTCCGGGGGATCGGGGAAACGGCGCTCCAGCCCCTCGTAGGCCAACCGGCGGAGGTAGTCGCCAGCCGACTCGCCGCCCGGAACGTCGAAGCGCGGCAGCCGCACCCGGCCGAACTCGAGTTCGACGTTGCAACGCTCGGCGATGTTGACCGTTTCGGCAAGCGCCGCGGGGACCTCCCTGAAGAGCTCGGCCATCTCCTCGGGAGATTTCAGGTAAACCTGGTCGGTATCGAAGCGCATCCGGTTGGTGTCGCTCAGGTTCTTCCCGGTCTGGATGCACAACAGGACGTCGTGGGCTTTGGAATCCCCGGCGTTAACGTAGTGGACGTCGTTGCTGGCGACCAGTTTGAGGTTGTGGCTCCGCGCGAGTTCGAGCAGGGCCCGATTCACGCGATGCTGTTCGGCGATGCCGTGGTCCTGCATCTCGAGGAAGAAGTTCTCCGGGCCGAAGATGTCGGCGTATTCGCCGGCGACGCGGCCGGCCCGCTCGCGGTCCCCGCCGACGATGGCCCGGGCCACGTCGCCCTTGAGGCAAGCCGACATCACGATGAGGCCCTCGCTGAACTCGCTCAAGAGCTCCCGGTCCACCCGGGGTTTGTAGTAGAAGCCTTCTAGGTATCCCTTGGCGGAGAGTTTGAGGATGTTGCGGTAGCCGACGTCGTTCTCGGCTAGGACGACGAGGTGGCCGCCGGCCTCGCCGCGGGGGCCGGCCTTCTTGACGAAGCGGCCCTCGGGGGCGACGTAGAGTTCGCAGCCGAGGATGGGCTTGACGCCCGCTTCCCGGGCGGCGCGGTAGAAGGGGATCGTCCCGAAGACGCCGCCGTGGTCGGTGAGCGCCACGGCGGACATGCCGAGTTCCGCGGTCCGCCGGGCCACCGCGGCCGGGCGGCACATACCGTCTAGGAACGAATATTCGCTGTGGACGTGAAGGTGGGCAAAGTCGACCAAATCTAACACCCGAGGCCTATTATACCGAATGAAAGCGCCGGCCGCAAGGCCGGCGCCCGGTGAGCTAAGATTATGGCGACGGGAGCAGGTCGCCCGTTTCGGTGAGTCGCCGCGCCCGGCCGTCCAGGCCGGCGAGGTAGACGTCGCCCTTGACCCCCGACCCCGCGACGTAGAACACGCCGCCGGAGCCCCGGCCGAAGCGCAGCAGGCGGCCGCCCTCGACCAGCGTCTTATAGTCCCCGCCCGCGACGTCGACCGCGACGATATGGGGCTTACCGAAGACCTGGGGCGAACACTCGACCGCGGCGTATTTGCCGTCGGGCGAGGCCGCGACCCGCGTCGCCGGCGCGTTCCCGACGAAGGTCAAAAGGGGCTCCGCGGTCCGGCCCGAGCCGTCCAGCTTGACGACGTAAATGTCGACCGCTATCTCCTGGTCGGACTTCTCCACCGCCCGGGAGCAGGCCGCGATGAGGCTATCGCCGGACACGACCGCCGGCGGCAGCCAGCCGAGTTCGTGGGAATCGGGCGGCAGAAGCGGCGTCACCGTGCCGCCGGCGAACTCGTAGCGCGCGACGGTCAGACGGTTTTCGAGCACCAGCGTGGCCTCGTCGGGATAGCCGTAGATGGCCCGCGTGGGCCCGAGGTACTCCGGCTCCCCGTCTCCGACGACATAGGCTCCGGCGTCCAACACGAAGGCCGTGCGAGGCATGAGCTCGCCCGCGGGCGACACCGGGTCCTCGTCGGCCATCGCGCACTCGGTCGGCTCGACGAGGAAGGCCACGCGGCCTTCGGGGCCGAAACGTATGTCCCGGAAACGGCAGCCGCAGCGCCAGACGAACGTCTTGGCGACGCCGGTCTCGTCGGTGCCCTTCTCGCGGGCGAAGCCGCCGGGGAACGACGCCAGGACGCGGTCGGCGCCGGTGGCGAGTTCGTACTCGTGGAGGGCGTTGTCGTAACCGTATAGTAGAAAGCGGCCGTCGGGCGACACGGCGACCTCGGAGGCCGGGTCCACCGTCAAGGCCGGCGCCTCCGCCTTACCCTTCGCGGAGACGGGCCGCACGGCCGCGCCGTCCTCGCCCTCGGCGACGACGTAAATTACGTCCGACGAATCTTCGGGGCTCGCCCCCGGCCACTCGACCTCCCGGCTGCACGCCCCGGCCAGGAGGGCGGCCGCCGCGGCCGAGAGGATTATCCACGACTGGAATCGTCCGACACGCATATTACTAATTTAACATATCCGGCCGGCGGGGCAAAGAAAGAAGGTCGCGCCCGCATACCCGACGGCCGGCGGGTCGGTGGAATTTGTAGGGGCCGACCTTCAGGTC
Source organism: Candidatus Zixiibacteriota bacterium (assembly GCA_050117845.1). GTDB lineage: Bacteria > RBG-13-66-14 > B26-G2 > WVWN01 > WVWN01 > WVWN01. Next base: position 13,270 of record JASFLY010000032.1, on the reverse strand, counting down.
GGCCCGTGATTCATATTAAATAAAACCAATCGGCCGTACCCGAAGGTACGGGCGGTGGGGCCGGCATTCCTGCCGGCCGATAAGGTGGGCCGGTCTGAAGACCGGCCCCTACGGTTGCGTAATAATACTATTATAGTTTTTAGGCGAACCTGCGTTTGCCGATGCTGATTATTCCGCGGGAGGGTCCGGACAGAGACGGTTTTAACCATCGCCGGGTAACGCTTAGTACTTCCCGATATATTCCAGGCCGGTTTCGATAAGGGCGTCGCCGGGTTGCCAACCGGCCGGCGCGGCCTTGCCGGGATTGGCGTCCACGGCCTGGAACGCCTGGAGTTGGCGGAGTAGTTCCGTCGTGCTCCGGCCCACGGGCGGCGGCAGCATCTCGACCGCGCGGACTACCCCCTCGGGGTCTATTAAGAAGCGTCCCCGCGTCGCCAGGCCTTCGTCCTCCAGGTAAACGCCGTAAGCCCGGGCCACGGCGCCGCCGGGATCGGAGGCGATTGCATATTCTACTTTTTCGATGGTGGGGGAGGTTTTGCGCCACATCCAGTGGCTGAATTCGGTATCGCAGGATATTGCTATGACTTCGGCGTTGAGCTTTTTAAGCTCGTCGTAAACGGACGCGACTGCGCCCAGTTCCGTGGGTCAAACGAAGGTGAAGTCGGCCGGGTAGAAGCATACGATGCGCCACTTCCCGTCGAAGTCGGAAAGCTTGACCGTCGTGATGTCGTCGCCCACGACGGCGGTCAACTCGAAGTCCATCGCCCGGTCGCCGGGCCGAAGAACGTGAGGCCGGTCGCACGGCGCGGCCACGGGCGCGGCAGCCGTGGGGCCGGCCGCCTCGACCATATCCTTGGGCGCGGTCTTCTTGCCGCAGGGACCCAGTACTTTGGCCATTCTCTTGCCTCCTTTTTGGTAGTCATACTTATGTTTAATTATCATGTATATGGTAACATAAAAGACAGGAGTCAGACCGAATTAATCGAGGTCCGCGTGGGTGAGACCGGCGTTCTTACCGGACCTCAATCGGCACCCTACTTCCTTAAGCCCACACATCGGATAAAATATTATTGTGATCGGACCTGAAGGTCCGGCCCTACGATAGACCGGGCATTCCCGCCGTCCTTAAAAAAACCCGGCCGGATCGCTCCGGCCGGGATAATCGTTACTCAATCGTACGGGATATCGGTACGCCGTTAATAAGAGGCGTCCACGACGTCGACGTGCATGTCCCGTTCGCCCACGACGGTCCGCCCTTCCACCAGGACCAGGCAAACGTACGCGCTCTCGTCCGAATTCCAATACCAGTACGACGAACTCAACGAAACGGTCCGGGCCGTCGTGAAGATGGCTTGCGGCCCGGTGTCCAACCAGTCCCAATTCTCACTCGCGTTGTCCCAAACGTATACGGACATCCCGTAATCGTCATAGGAGTCGGTGTACGCCTCCCAGTTAAGGGTGTAACTATCGGCCGGGTTGGCATGCTTCAACCGGACCATGATCCAACTCCAGGTGTCGCTTCCGGCGGGGTTATATTTCGTCCCCTCGTCCGCGCTGATATAACTCAGCTGGGTCGAATTCAGAGCGTCGCCGTCGTCCCATAAGGCTTTTACCTGGTTCCCGCTCAAGGCCGCAGACGGTTGGCCGCTGGTCGAGTCGCTCCGCGCCTGCCACGGATTAACGTCCGTGGCCCACGCCGCCACCGCGGTAAGGGCCAACAAAACTACGATTCCCTTCTTCATTGTACGGACCTCCTCGTCGTGATAAGTTTACCCTCTGGGTGCGCACCCTTTTTGAAATCGCCGCCATATTAAATCAAACACCAATATAAGTCAATCATAAAATATATTATGTCGTATATTTATTTACATTAACCGGCTTTTAGCGCCCACGTATATCAATATCACAACCCAATGATTATTATATAGTTTACTCGGAAATTGGAAGTGGTCCGCACCCCAAGTATCTTTTATCCCGGCGTTCACAAAAAAGCCGTCAGGCGGCAAGACCTGACGACGCGGGAGAAAAAAAGGCCGGCCCCAAGGCCGGCCACTACGGTTGAGTCTATATTGTTATAGCTTAATTTGCGCGAACCTTCGCTTCCCCACTTTAATTACCTCGCCGCCGACGAACGTGACCTCAGCCTGCGGGTCGGCTACCTTCTCGTCGTTAATCGACACGGCGTTCTGGCTCACGAGCCGCCGGGCCTCGCTCTTGGAGGGTGCCAGGCCCGCCTCGACGAGCAGGGTAGCCAGGACGATGGGGTTGGCGGACGGCGTGTGGGTCGGCATGTCCTCCGGGGCCTGGCCCTCCCGGTGGACCCGTTCGAAATGCTCCTCGGCCGCCCGGGCCGCGCCGGCGTCGTGGTACAGCTCGACGACGCGGCGGGCCATCGCCATCTTGACCTCTTTGGGGTGGGCCTTCCCGGCCGCTACGTCCGCGCGTATTTGTTTGACCTCGCCGGCCGACTCGAGGCGGAGTATTTCGAGATAGTCGAACATGAGTTCGTCCGAGACCGACATCAGCTTGCCGTAGATTTCCTCCGGCGCGTCGGTCACGCCGACGTAGTTGCCTAGCGACTTCGACATCTTCTGTGTACCGTCGGTCCCGACGAGGAGCGGCATTATTACGGCCACTTCCGGCTCCTGGTCGAACTCGCGCTGGATGTCGCGGGCCACCATCAGGTTGAACTTCTGGTCGGAGCCGCCCAGCTCGACGTCGGCCTCGAGCGCCACCGAGTCGTACCCCTGGGCCAACGGGTAAAACAGCTCGTGGAGGCTGATGGGCAGGTTCTCGTTGAGGCGCTTCGAGAAGTCGTCGCGCTCGATCATCCGGGCCACGGTGTACTTCGCGGCGAGGCGTATGACGTCCGCGAAGGTCATCGGCGACAGCCACCGCGAGTTGTAGTCGACGGTCGTTTTTTCCGGGTCTAGTATCTTGAAGGCCTGGTCGCAGTAGGTCTCGGCGTTGGCCCGGATCTGTTCCATCGAGAGGATGGGCCGGGTCTTGGACCGGCCCGACGGGTCGCCGATGCTGCAGGTGAAGTCCCCCACGAGGAAGACGACCTCGTGGCCCAGGTCCTGGAAGTCGCGGAGTTTATTCAGGACCACGGTATGGCCCAGGTGGATGTCGGGCGCCGTGGGGTCGAGGCCGAGCTTGATTTTGAGCGGCCGGCCCGAAGCGAGGGAAGCGCGTACCTTGGCCGCCATGTCCTCTTCGGTCACGACCTCGAGCGCCCCCTCCCGGATGAGCGCGAGTTGGCGTTCCACTTCGGCCTGGGTCTTGGCGTCGGTCTTCGTCGTCATAGGTACCATCCCGATAGGGTCCCGAAAATAAATAAAAAAACGGCATAGGACTTCCGAAGCCCTATGCCCCACCGCCGGGCGGCGAGGCCCGATTAACCGGCGTACATGGCTTTAATGCGGCTCCACGATTCGTTCCCGGTGACGGCCGGGGGATACTCGCGGGGGCTGTTGATATTTTGCGGCTGCGGCGTCGAACGCTCGCGGAGGTCGCCCGAGTTGTCGTCCCGGTCGTACGAGTTGCCGTTGACCTCGCTGTGGGTCGGGCTGGACTTGCGCTCCAGGCTGTGGCCGTCGTCCACGGTCTGGTGGGGCGTCCCCTCGTAGAAGCCGAACGGCGCGCCCCGTCCCCACCCGACGACGTCCCGCACGGCCCCGCTCGGAAGCAGCAGCTTAACGCCGCCTCCCGCGGTGCTGAAATCCAGGGGGAGTTTGCAATAGTAGTCGGGTTTGAACGTGCGTTTTTCCCATTGCGCCCGGTCGTCGGAATTGCCGATGAGGTAGAAACCGCAACTCGGGATAACGGCGTCGTTGGGGAGCCTCGCGGTGCTCTCGCCGGTCTTGGCCGATATCTTGACGCTCCACCCGCCGAGTTTGACGTTGGTCTTGGAGCCGTTATAGAGTTCGATGAAGGGGGGAGGAGAATCTCCGTCGGGGGAGTAGTGCACCTCGGATAAGAATATACGCTCCGACGGGTCGCCGGCCCAGCCGGCGGCGACGAAAGAGAGAGTCAGGATTACTAAGGTCGCTACTTTCACTGCACTACACCACTCCACAACGATTATGGCAGAGCGACCGTTTTATGTCAAGTAAAAATTATCGCGTTTTAACGCTGTTTCTCCCTCGTTTCCGGGGCCCCGGCCGGCCCGCCTTTACGCCGCTTTCCGTCGCCCCTAGTATTAGTAAGCGCCCCGCGACGGCCGTTTCGCTTTTTCTCGTATTACGGGGGGTTTTCTCACTATTCCTAATCCAATTCCTATACGAGTAAAACTGATTCTTAGCTTTATTTTAACGCCGTACTCGAGCGCGGGCGCGTTCTTTCACCTGTAAAGCTAGGTGGATTTCATTATATAATTCCCCCGTATCAGCAGTTAATTTTACGACTACTGCGTAATTCTGTGACTCGATTTCCGAAGGAGCCCATTTCCGTTCTGAACGGACTACCAACCAATATTCTGAACCGTAGTCCCGCGACTCCCTCCTTGCCATTTTAAAAACGCCACGTTGTAAAGTACTCTTTTTCCTTGAATAACCACCACGACTTGAACCGGAAGGGTTTAAACGGATTTTATACGGAGGTTCGATCGCCGGTCTTGCGGACCCGCTTTGTTGTGATCTCCTAACAGCGTCGAAGACTTCGTCAAGGCTTCTACCTCGATAAAGGTCGATGTTCATCAGTACGCCAAGGTAATCGTACCTTCTACGGCGGACAGGAGGATCGTACGCAAGGGACACCGAAATTTCCCGAAGGCCGCCCGCAGAACGGAAACAATCAGGTATCGGGATTCCATAAATATGGAAATTATCGAGACGTATTTCCCCTTCGGCGATAAGCGTTACGGCATCGTCAAACGAATACAAGGCCAATTCCTCATTACACAAACCATAACCGCATACTTTAATTACGGCGTGCCCTTGATCGATCCCGACAAGCCTACTCGTAGCTTCGCTAGGAACGACGGCGGAACTTGCGACTAAAGCCCGTATTAAGTTAGGATCGGGTTCGCGACCTAATTCCTTTTTTAAGCTATCGTGGATTAGCGCTGCGACCCTTGCTACGCGTGGGGCGGCGAAACTAGTACCGATTTGGTAATTGAATAACGTCCGAACGAAATCTCTATTAAACGACATAACGCTCGTACCAGCTTCAATCCCTAACGTACGTTCTTCACCAGTTCCGCCGAAGACTACATTACCAGAATAATCAACCAATTCAGGTTTAATGGCTCCGTTTAAACCGGGGCCGGCCCTGGTAATAGGGGAGGGTTCGTTAACTTTCGCTATTGGGCGAAGGTTATCTTCGACTACGGCTCCAATACGTCGACCCGGAATACTATGTTGCGCAACCCCGCCAACGGTGATAGGTATCGCGGCAGTAGCTGGGTCGTTTACTTTAGCTTCGGGTTCCAATAAATAATCCGGATAGCCAGTTAATATCGCCTCGGCTTCCTCCGTCGTACCGGTATTGACAAGTTCTTTATTGCCTGACGATACGACGATTACGACTTTCTCCTCGCGGGCTATGTTATCCAACGCTTCGGCCCATATGGTCTGTTTTGGCCTTGTCCCGTCGAAAGCAGGAACCCTACTACCTATTGAAATGTTAAAAACCCTACAATTATATGGCGCGGATTTAAAAGTGATAATCGCTTCTCTCATTTGGTTTATTATTAAACGTCGTTCGTCGAATCTACCCCGTTCATTTAAAACCCGCGCGCTAAAAAGGGTTACGGTCGAAGAAAAATCGCGTTTTTCGTAACACCTACGGACATCCCCAAAAACGGCTAATCCGGCAACCATCGTCCCGTGGCCGTTAGCGTCGGCGGGCGATACCGTACGCGTTAGTATCGCTTCTTCGTGTCCTACATTCGCACTTAACAACGGGTGGTTAGCAATAATCCCGCTGTCGATAATACAAACCTTCGGACCGTCTTCTGGGGGAGATGGCGGCGTTGGGAAATCGCGAGGCGTTTCCAGACTAGCTTCGAACGGGTAAAAAACAGGGATGGGCGGTAGGTCAATTTCCGCTACGGCATCCGTATCCAGCAAGTGCGATAGTTTCGAACCCCGAACCGAAACCTTAGCGAAGATTATCGACTGGCCTGTAAAAGAATCTAAAACAAGTTCTCCTTCTTCTTTTTCATAGTTTATTATTAACTCGACTTCTCTTAGCGCGTTAACCGCCCTTTCCGTTGACCCTGGATGCCATAATTCTAAATCGACGGTATATAAATCGTCAAAATCTATACCACTCGCATCCGCGCCAATGCGTTCCGCAAGCCGTTCGCCGATACGGTCTTCCCTCCCCCATAACTTTATTCCCTCTGGTTCGATGAATTCTAAAATGTCGTATTTCGTTGATTTATATTTCTCTCCCGTACGGGGTTTTATTCTCGGGCCCTTTTTGTAGGTTTCGACAGCTCCGACGAATTCGTTTAATTCTACTTCGTCACGGAAAACTACGACTGCCCTATCCGGCCCTATACTAACAATAGTTAAACCGACTTCATCCAGAAGTCTATAAATAGCCTCCGGGTTCCGATTCTCGGCGATTGGTATCCTAATAACTAAATGGGGGTCAATACCGGCGACAGGAGGGGGTTCGCTTGTCCTCGATTCAATTAGGTTTTCCGCGGTTTCGATTAGAACAGGCGCGAAAGTTTCCCTACCACCCCTATCGGGGCGGGGCCCGGGCTGCGCCGCCCTAGTACGCCTTAATCCGCTATGCTCTTCCCTTATTAATCGAAGGTGACTATATTTATTACCATCCCTAAAATCCGGCATTCCGTCCTCACCCCTATATTTCCCGTTATTAAAAGGTCATTATCCTTTATCAGACCTACGTGAGTATTCCGTTGTGATTCTCGCCCTAGAGAAATACCTCTCTATAGCAACCTCAAGAACGTGTTCGTTAATACGGTCGTCTTGTTCTAGGACTGTACTTTTAATCGCGTCTATCGCGATACGTTCGATATCCGCATGAGATGCCCCAATAAGCTTTTTCGCTATTGGCTCTAAATCAATATTCGGAGAAATACCTATTTGCCTAAAATTCGCAATAAAAACGCGATATATTTCTTTCCAACTCGGTTTATTAAAGAAAAGTATATCGTCGAATCTCCGCCATAAAGCAGGGTCTAACAAACCTTGGTGGTTAGTTGCCGCGACGATAATCGCGTCTCCCCGGAAATTATCCAACATTTGTAAAAACGAATTCACGACTCTTTTAAGTTCCCCATGTTCGTCCTCGGCTGATCGGTGTTTACCTATTGCATCGAACTCGTCGAAAAGCAAGACCATGGGTCTTGTATATGCGAAATCAAAAACCTTCCGCAAATTCGCGGCAGTCTCACCCAGGTAAGACGATACGACGGCATCGAACCTAACTAATACCATTGGTAATCGCAAAGTAGTAGCGACAACTTCGGTCGTTACGGTTTTCCCGCATCCCGGTGGCCCGCAAAATAATATCCTGTTCGCCGGTTTAAGACCGTACGTTCGTAATAAATCCCCATACCGGTTTTCAGTAATTACGCCTAAAAGTATGTTATAGACTTCTTCACTTAATATTAGATCATCGAAATCCTTTCGAGGTTCGATTACCTCTACTAATATGATCCCTCTTTCTTTATCTCTTGGTAATTCTGACGAATATCCCCCCAATTCTGTGAACTCTTTTTTAATAATAGCGTCCGTTCTGGAATTATTATTTAGAATCCGCTCGATTTCCTTTGCTAGTATGTGATGCTTTTTCCTTTTCTCTTCAGTTACAAAATCTTCCGCCGCCCTCCGAAAAGCGGCGGCGTCGCCTTTTGTAAACGCGAGTACCATTTTCCTAATTATTTCGCCCGTCGTACTCATCGTTAATCCCTTATCTCATTGGGTTTTCGTCCTGGGACCGACAAAAATATATTACCTTGCTAAAACTGCATGTTAGAGTTATTCCTAATAAATATACAAATCGGTTAAAACTAACAAAAGGTTAAGGTTTCCGCAACTGTAATCGCCGACCCCCTTCCTCTTGCTACGCGTCCCGCATTTATGGTATATTCAAGGCTAAAAGGGAGACGACCATGGCCAAGTTCGACCCGAAGAAAACCGCCGTCACCTTCGACGACGTCCTCCTCAAACCCCGGTACAGCGAGGTCCTGCCGGGCGACGTGGACGTCCGCACCCGCTTCACCCGCCAAATCAAAATAAACATCCCCATCGTCTCCGCGGCGATGGACACCGTGACCGAGGCGTCGCTCGCCATCGCGCTGGCGCAGGCCGGCGGCATCGGCGTCGTCCACCGCAATATGCCCGCCGAGAACCAGGCCGCCGAGGTCAACAAGGTCAAGCGCTACGTCTCCGGTATGATCGTCGATCCCTACACGCTGCCGCCCACGGCCCCGGTGGCCGACGCGCTGGCCATCATGGCCGATTATAAAATATCGGGCGTCCCGGTGGTGGATGAGGAGGGCACCTTCCTCGGCATCATCACCAACCGCGACCTCCGCTTCGAGAAGCGCCGCGACATCCCCGTGGCCGAACTCATGACCGCCGACGACCTCGTGACCGCGCCGGTGGGAACGTCGCTCGAGAAGGCCAAGCAGCTCCTCCACCAGCACCGCATCGAGAAACTGCCGATAGTCGACAAGGCCGGCCGCCTCCGCGGCCTCATCACCGTCAAGGACATCGTGAAGGCGCTGGAGTACCCGGACGCCACCAAGGACGGGCAAGGCCGTCTTTGCGCAGCGGCGGCGGTGGGCGTGGGCCCCAAGGCGATGGAACGGGTCAAGATGTTATGGGAGAACGGCTGCGACGTCATCGTCGTCGATACCGCCCACGGCCACAGCAAGGGCGTCGTCGATACCGTCAAGGCCGTCAAGCGCCGGAACAAAAAGGCCCAGGTCGTCGCCGGGAACGTGGGCACGGCCGAAGGGGCGGCCGCGCTTATAGAAGCCGGCGCGGACGGCGTCAAGGTCGGCATCGGCCCCAGCGCTATTTGCACCACCCGCGTCGTCGCCGGCGCCGGCGTCCCCCAGGTCTCGGCCGTCATGGACGCCGCGACGGTCTGCCACAAAGCCCGCGTTCCCCTCATCGCGGACGGCGGCATCAAGTACTCCGGCGACATCACCAAGGCCATCGCCGCCGGCGCGGACTGCGTCATGATCGGCTCGCTCTTCGCCGGCACCGAGGAGAGCCCCGGCGAACTCATCCTCTACGAGGGCCGGACCTACAAGTCCTATCGCGGCATGGGAAGCATGGGCGCGATGGGCGGCTCGTCGCTGTCGCGCGACCGCTACGGCCTGCCCGAGGAGGTCGAGGCCGCCAAACTCGTCCCCGAGGGCATCGAGGGACGGGTGCCCTATCGCGGCCCGCTCTCCCAGGTGGTCTACCAACTCGTGGGGGGCCTGCGCGCCGGCATGGGCTACTGCGGCGCGGGGAAGATCAAAGCACTGTGGAGCGGCGCGGAGTTCGTCCGCGTAACGACGGCGGGCCTGGCCGAGAGCCATCCCCACGACGTCCACATTACGAAGGAAGCTCCGAACTACGGCGCTCGTTCGCCGTACGGCAAGAAATAGCAACAAGGGGGGTACGTCATGCCTCCAGCCATAATACTCGCGGCCCGCACGCTCGGCATCCCCTTCCTCGCCGGCCTCAACCTCTACGTCACGGTCTTCGCGCTGGGCTTGATTAAAAAGATCACGGGCGCCGCGGTCCTGGGGCCGGAGTTCGAGGTGCTGGCGAGCTGGCCAGTGCTCATCGTCTCCGGCGTTCTCCTTATTATCGAGATAGTGGCGGACAAGATCCCGGCGGTGGACCACGTCTGGGACGCCATCCACACGTTCATCCGGACCCCCGGCGCGATGGTCGTCATCGCCATCCTGACGCAGGGCCAGAGTTTGACGTGGCAGGTCATCGCGGTCCTCGTGGCCGGCAGCATCGCCTTCATGGCGCACTCGGCCAAGGCGACGACCCGGGCGGCCTCGACCAAGGCCACGGCCACCGCGGCCAACGCCTCCATCAGCGTGGCCGAGGACATCCTTGTAATAATCGGCTCCATCCTCGCCGCCTTCTACCCCATAATCCTGGGCGTCCTCGTGGTCGTCATCCTGGTGCTGGCGGCCGTGTTCGGCCCGCGCCTCCTGCGCGCGGCCCGCATCACCGGGGCGATTACGCTCAATTACGTGAAGTACTTGTGGGGCCGCTTCCGGCGATGGATACAACCCCACTGGCGGCCGCGGGCGCCCGAGGTCAAGCTCCCGGCGCCGCTCCTCGACCTGGCGCTCAAGGACGACCCCGTAAGCAAGGCCCGCGTCCTCATCGGCGACAACGGCCGGCGGCGCTTCGGCCATATCGTCATGTGGCCGGACCGGATGGCGGTCTACGCCAAACGGGGCCTCTTGCGCAAGGTAGCCACGTATTACTATAAAGAACTCGAGAACGCGTTCGCCGACGCCGACGCCATGGTCGACCGGCTCTTTTTCGAGGTCCGCGGCCGGGCGTACGTGGTCTCCTTCTTCAAAGGGCTGGAACCGACGGCGGCGGGGGCCGCGCGGTTAATCGAATCCGGCCGGGCCAAACCTTGACGCTTCGGGAGTCGAAAACGGGGCGCTTAAAAACAACCTGCATCGAAATAACGTGCGGCGCGTTGGCCTTCGGCGCGCCGTTTATCGTTTATATCGCCACGCTCGCCCCCTCCATCGCGCTCGGCGACTCGGGTGAACTCGCCGCCGCGGCGGCCACCCTCGGCGTGGGCCACCCCTCGGGTTACCCGCTGGCCATGCTCCTCGGCCAGCTCTTCACGCTCGCGCCGGCGGCCGGGGCGGCCTGGAAGGTCAACCTGGCCTCGGCCTTCGCCGCCACCGGGGCCGCCTTCATCCTCTTCTTGATACTGCGAGAGTTGTTCGTGAGCTGGCGGCCGGAGATGCCGGCCCGGGCGGCCGTGAGCGCGGCGGCCGCGGCCCTGGCCTTCGCCTTCGGCCGGACGGCCTGGAGCCAGGCCGTCATCACGGAGGTCTACGCCGTGGCCGCCCTCGCCTCCGCCGCGGTGCTGTACTCCGGGTGGCGCTACGTACGGGATAAAGACCCCCGCTGGGCGTACGCCGCGGCGCTGGCCGGCGGCCTGGCGCTGGGGGCCCATTTCTCGTCGCTGCTCGTCACGGCCCCGACGGCCGTTTTTATCCTGATAACGGCCGGCCGCCGGGTATCGTGGCGGGGCCTGTGGCTGGCGGCCGCGTTCGCGCTCCTCGGCTTCTTTATACATTTATATCTACCGCTGCGCGCGGCCCAGGCGCCGGCGATGAACTGGGCGGACACGTCGACGCTGGACGCGGCCTTCGCGCACATATCGCGCCGGGGGATGAGCGACGTCGTACCGGCCCGGTTGCACGCCTTGCCCGGCCACCTTCTCGACATGTTCCGCCTTCCCTTCGGGGAAATGGGGCCCGTGGCGGCGGTGGCGGCGCTCTTCGGCCTGGCGTGGGTCCTATGGCGGCGGAAGGCCGGCCGGGGAATCCTCGTCGTGCTGGCGGCGGTAACCGGCCCCGCGGCGGCCTTCTTTTTGGTCCTCACCCTGCGGGCGGACCAGGCCACCGAGATAACCGTCTGGTTCCTGCCGTATTGCATGGTGGTGGCGGCCCTCGCCGGAGCCGGCCTGTTCGCCCTCTTCACGCCGGGACGCAAGTGGACGACCGCGCTGGCCGGCGCGGCGGCCCTCGCCGTGGCCGCGGTCCCGCTCGCCGCGAATTTCGACGTAAACGACCACGGCGATTACTACTTCGGCCACGACTACGGCGCGAACCTGTTGCGTACGCTGGAATACCGCGGTATCGGCTTCCGCTTCGAGGCCGACTTCGGGAACTTCGAGATGGCCTACTTCCTAGCGGCCGAGGGCGCCCGGCCCGACGCCGAATTCGTAACGCCGGTGGTGGGCCTCCTGCCGGGATACGATTCGCTGGCCCGGGAACTGGCCACGCTGCCGCCGGGGCCCCAAATCGAGGCCGCGGAGGAACGCTTCGAGGCGGCCTTTCTACCCCTTTCGGTCGGGCGCGGGATTTATTATAATGCTTCCCGAGGAAGCGTCATCGCCCGGGGCTACGGACTGCTGCAGACGGGCCTTCTCTACCGCGTGGCCTTCGACCCGGGCGCGGCGGGAACTCCCGACGTCCCCCCGTTATGGGGGCGTTACGTCACCCGGGGATACGCCGACGCGGAGGCCCGGCCCGGCCGCGGCCGCTACCGGGACGACCAATGGCTGCGCCAGACGATATGCATTTTCCGCATCAAGGAAGCCTTGCAGTACATAGCGGCGGGCGACCGGGATAGCGCCTTCGCGATCCTCGAGGCGCTGGGCCCGACTGCCGACGGCCTCTTCGAACCGCTTTCCGTAATGGCCGGGGTATATCTGGACAACGGCGAACCGACGAAGGCCGCACGGCTCTTCGCCCGCGCGGCGGACGCGGTCCCGCGGCACGGCCGGGGGGACGGGTATTTCCGCTTCCACTACGGGCGCCTGTTGGCGGCCGAGGGAGACGCGCACCTGGCGGCCGGGGACGTGGACGAGGCCGAGGCCGCGTACGAACGCTCCCGCCTGGCGGTCCCCGATCAACCGGAGTGGCTGCTCGAGCAGCGACGGGATAAGATAAAACGCGCCCGGAAAGGGCGATAGGACTATAACCGACGTGACCGAAAACGTTAAAAGAGAGCGGATACTGGAAGTCGCGATGGGCGTGCTGGCGGGGCTGGCGCCGCTGGTCGTCTATCTGATAACGCTGCCGCCCTCCATCACCTTCGACGACTCGGGGCAGATTATCACCGCCGCCGCCAAACTCGGCATCTCCCACCCCTCCGGCTACCCGCTGGCCTCCCTCGTGGGGCAGGCTTTCACGCTCGTCCCCTTCGGGAGCATGGCCTGGCGCGTCAACCTCGCCTCCGCCGGCGCCGCTACCGCCTGTTGCGTCATGCTCTTCTTCCTCCTGCGGGGAATTTTCCTCGACATGGCCCCCGGCAAACGCGTCGCCGCGGCGGCCTCCGCGGCCGCGGCCGCCCTCGCCTTCGCCTTCAGCCGCACCTTCTGGAGCCAGGCCATCATCGCCGAGGCCTACGCTTTGAACGCGCTAATGCTGGCGACCGTACTCTACGCCGCCTTCAACTTCGTCCGCTCGAAGGACCCCCGATGGGGATACCTGGCGGCCTTCGTCGGCGGCCTGGCCCTGGGGGCCCACACGTCGTCCACGCTAATCACCATCCCGGTGACGATT
>JASFLY010000031.1:0-31062 GCA_050117845.1 Candidatus Zixiibacteriota bacterium | reverse complement strand
GACAAGCCCGGCAGAACGCCTCGATGCGGGCAAGCGGGGGGTCGCAGAGATACTGCGCGTATTGCCAGTCCCGGGCGAGCACGATGGCGGGCTTGTCGGGCGACCTGCCCTTCATGGCGTACAGGCGTTCTATCGGTTCGGGCCACGGCTTCGCCGGTTCCCCCACTTCCAGATTGTTTATCTCGCCGAGTTGAAACACGGCGGCCGAGAGGCCGTACACGGTATCCGCGGGCAGTATTACGACGCGGCCCGTACCTATCGCCGCCGCCGCCAAGCCCACCGCCCCCGCCAAACCGACGTCGTCCAGCTTAACTATATCCGCCAAAGCTTTATCCCTACCCTAATTCTTCGTCGGCCGCTTCCACGGCGGCCGCCATTTTACGCCGATACTCCTCCAGCTTCCCTTTCACTCCCGCGTCCGACAACGCCAGGATGCGGGCGGCCAGCACCGCCGCGTTGACCGCGCCGGCCTTCCCCACCGCCACCGTCGCGACCGGGATGCCCCCCGGCATTTGTACGGTGGACAGCAGGGCGTCCAGGCCGTCACCCGCGCCTCCGGGCATCGGCACGCCGACGACCGGCAAGTCGGTGTGGGCCGCGACTACGCCCGCAAGGTGCGCGGCCATCCCCGCGGCGCAGATTATCACGCGGATGCCCCGGCCTTCGGCCTCCGTGGCGTACTGCCGCACTACTTCCGGCGTCCGGTGGGCCGAGGCGATACGCCGCTCGAAGCCGATACCCAGTTCCGAGAGGGTCGAAGCCGCCCGTTCCATTATCTCGCGGTCCGACTTACTCCCCATCAATATCCCCACTACGGGTGACTCCGCCATATCACTGGTCCTTACTGCGAGCTATCGCTTTGTGGCCTATGTCCCGCCGGTACTGTATGCCCGGGAATTTAATTTGCCCGGTGGCCTCGTACGCGCGCTCCACGGCGTCGGCGACGTTGACGCCCAGGGCCGTGACGCCCAGGACGCGGCCTCCGGCGGTTACTACCTTACCTTCCTCTTCGGCCGTACCGGCGTGGAAGACGAAAACGCCGTCCAGGGCGGCCAATTCTTCCAGTCCCTTTACGGGTTTACCCTTTTCGTAAGGCCCCGGGTAACCCTTCGACGCGGCGACGACGCACACCGCCGCCCCCGGCCGCCAGTCGAACCGGCCCACGTCCATCTTACCGGCCGCGGCGCCCGCGCAGACGTCGAACAGGTCGTTCTCGAGCAGCGGAAGCAACGCCTGCGTCTCCGGGTCGCCGAACCGGCAGTTTACCTCCAGGAGCTTCGGCCCTTCGAAATCTATTATAAGGCCAGCGTAGAAGCAACCCTGGTAGGGCGCCCCTTCTTCGGCCAGGGCCGCCAGGGCGGGCTCGATTATGCTGTCGATTATGGAGCGGAGCATCTTGCCGTCTATTACGGGGGCGGGCGCGTACGCGCCCATGCCGCCGGTGTTGGGGCCGGCGTCGCCGTCGCGGAGGCGCTTGTGGTCCTGGGACGGCAGCATGACGGCCATCCGTTCGCCGTCGGTTATAGCGAGGATGGACGCCTCTTCCCCGCTGACGTAGTCCTCAATCAGTATTTTATCGCCGGCGGGGCCGAACCGTTTCTGGACCATCGCCTCTTCGATAGCGGCGTAGGCCTCCTCCTCGGTCATGGCGACCGTGACGCCTTTACCGGCGGCCAGGCCGTCGGCCTTGATAACGCAGGGGGCCCCGCTGATATCGATGTAGCGGCGCGCGCCCTCCACGTTGTCGAAGATCTCGGCCGGCGCGGTGGGGATGTTCGCCTTGAGCGCGAGTTCCTTGGCGAAGACCTTGGACGACTCGATGCGGGCCGCTTTTTTCGTGGGGCCGAATACCGGTAACTTGGCCGCCTGGAAACGGTCCACCATCCCCTCGGCCAGGGGCGCCTCGGGGCCGATGACCGTCAGGTCCACGGCCTCCTTGCGGGCGAACTTCGCAAGGGCCTCGATATCGGACGCGCCGATGGGAACGTTTTGCCCCACGGCCGTGGTGCCGGCGTTCCCGGGAGCCACGTAGACATGGCCGACGCGCGGGGACCTTTCGAAAGCCCACGCCAGCGCGTGCTCCCGGCCGCCGCCGCCCACGACCAGTACGGATTTCTTCTTGGTCGACTTTTTCGCCGTCATACTCCGTCCCGATGGATGGGGCCGTCCGTACGGCCCGCGTACGTTTATTTAATGCCGGAAATGTCGCCGCCGCGCGAAGAATAACGCGACGCCGTATTTCCGCGCCAACTCGATGACGTGGGGGTCGCCCTTGGAACCGGCCGGCTGGACTATGGCCAGCACGCCGGCCTTGCACAATACCTCGGGCGTGTCCGGTTTGGGGAAAAAGCCGTCGGACGCCGCCACGGAACCGCGGATGTCCTTGCCGGCGCGGCGAACGGCGTCTTCCGCCGGCCAAAGGCGATTCACCGCCCCGGCGCCTATCGACAACGTTACCTGGTTCTTGGCGATCACGACGGCGTTAGACCGGGCGTACTTCGCCACGGCCCACGCGAACTTTAAATCCTCCATGACGACCGGCTCGACCCGTGGTCCGGCCACCTGTTCCCACTCCTCGCGTCCGGCGGGCCGCCGGTCCGCCTCCTGGGCCAGAAGATGCCCGAGACAACTCCGGTATTCCACGGCGGGCCGGGCGTACTTCCCCGCGAAAATGCGGAGGTTGTCGGTCCACTTCTTGGCCGTGCGGAGGTATTCGACGACGCCGCTCTTGTAGGACGGCGCCGCGCATACGTGGAAATAGGTCCCCTTGGCCATCATCGCGGCCGCGGCGGCTCGATCCACGGCTTGGTTAAACGCGACGATGCCGCCGAAGGCCGAGAGGGCGTCGGCCCCCCAGGCCTGGGCGAAGGCGTCGGCCAGGTTACTCGCTACCGCCACGCCGCAGGGGCTGTTGTGCTTCACCACCACGCAGCCGGGGCCGTCGAGTTCCTGCGCCAGGTCCACGGCGGCGCCGAGGTCGAGGAAGTTGTTGTAGGAGGGAGGCGGGCCGGCCAGTTGCTCCAGGCCGCTCCCCTCGCCGCCGTATATGGCGGCCTTCTGGTGCGGGTTCTCGCCGTAGGCGGGCTCCAGGACTTTCTCGTACTCAAGCAGGAGGCGGTCGCCGAACTTCCGACGGCCGGGCTTCGCGCCGAAGTAATTGGCGATGGCCGTATCGTAGCGCGCGGTCAGGGCGAACGCGGCGCGGGCGAGCTCCCGGCGCCACGGCAGGTCGTTGCCGTCGCCGGCCATCTTTTCCAGCGCGTCGGCGTACTGGCCGGGTGACGACAGCACGGCCACGCGTTCGAAGTTCTTGGCGGCGGCCCGCACCAGCGCCACGCCGCCTATATCTATCTCCTCGATGACGTCGGCGGGCGACAGGCCCCGCTTGCGGGCGGCCTGTTCGAACGGGTACAGGTTGACGGCCACGACGTCTATGGGCTTGATTTTATGCTTTTTCAACTGGCGCGTATGCGCGCCGATGCGGCGGGCCAGGATGCCGCCGAATATACCGGGGTGCAGCGTCTTCACGCGGCCGTTCAATATCTCCGGGAAACCGGTCACGTCGGCCACCTCGACGACGGGCACGCGGTTCCGGCGCAGGACCTTGGCCGTGCCGCCGGTACTGATGATGTCGAATCCCAATTCGACGAGGCCCTTCGCCAGCTTCACGGCGCCGGCCTTGTCGTATACGGCTATGAGGGCCGAACGTTCGGCCATTTACTTACCTCCCGTTATCTTGGTCTCGATGCCCGCTTCCTCGAGTACGGCCAGGCCGAACGCGTCCGGGTATTCCTCGGTCGCGATGACGCGGCGCACGCCGGCGTTCACCAGCATCTTGGCGCAGATGATGCAGGGCGTGCCGCCGTAAACGTAAAGCACGGAGTCGTTGCTGGAGACGCCGTTTCGGGCGCATTGAATAAGGCAATTCTGTTCCGCGTGCAGCCCCCGGCACAACTCGTGCCGCTCGCCGGAGGGCACGCCGCTCAACTTGCGTATGCAAAACGGGCAGTGCGGCAGGCCGGCCGGCGCGCCGTTGTACCCCGTCGCGAGGATGCGGCGGTCTCGCACCAGCACCGCGCCGACATTCCGCGACAGGCAGGTCGAGCGTTCGGCGACGAGCGCGGCGATGGCCAGGAAGTACTCGTCCCAGCTCTTGCGCTTGCGCAATTCGACCGGCGGCGTTTCGGAGATGCCGAGTCGTTCCAGGAGTACCGCGATATCCTTCGGAAGATCCATAATGTTTTACCGTTTACCAGTTCATAGGCGGCAGGCCCCGTTGGAATACGTCGACCACGCCGTAGAAGAAGCGGAGGTTGTTCACCAGTTGCAGGCCGGCGAAGACGACCAGCGCGGTCGTGGCGACGCGGCCTTTCCAACCCCCTCGACGGAAAAACGGCTCGGCCGACAGCGCCCCGCCGGCGAGTACGACGAAGGTCCACATCGGCGTATAGACGAACAACTCGCCGCTGCCGTAATAACCGAACATCAAAAAACCGAATACCCCCACGATAATGAGCGCCCGGGCCAGGTTGTCCCGGTAGACTTTATTCTTGAAGAACGAGGCCGCGGCCGCGCCGGCCAGTAAGACTCCGAGGGCGGCGGCGACGAAGCCCAGGGCGTCGTAAGACAGAGGATCGACGCCGACGTACGGTATCCGAGGCACGAGGGCCTTGCCCGCCGGTACGGCCGAAACCTCCACCCCCGGCGACGCGAAATTATAAACGAAATGGTAAGCCAGCAGTTTGACCAGCCGGACGGGCAATTCCGCCGGTTTCCCCAACCGCCACGAGTACCACGTTAGCGAATCGGTCCAGGACAGCGGCAGGAAGAACAATTTGGCCCGGGGAAATATCCACCGCTGCACCAGGCTGAGCGCAACCGTGCCGGAGAGAACCGCGCCGAAGTAGGCCGCCAACTTTCCCCATAACGCCCGGCCCCGTTCTTTTCCAAAAAGCCCCGCGGCGTACGTCGCCACCACGTGGAATACGTTCGTCGTTAACGTCCCCAACGCGAATATACCGGCCGGCACGAAATAACGGAGTTTGCCGGGACGGCTCGCGAGGAGCAGGAAGAGCAACGTAATCCCGCAGGCCGTGAATATCCACGTCTCGGGCACGGCGCCGTAAAAGAGGTGAGCCGACGACGAGCCCAGAATGAACGCGTAAAGTATGCCCCGGACGAGGCCGGCGCCCACGCGGCGAAAGAACCGGTGCGCGAGCGCAACGCACAGTCCCCCGGCCGCGGCGTTCAACGTAACCGCGGCCACGACGCGAGACCCCAGCACTTTCGTTAAAAGCGCCCCCGCCGGATTCAGGAATAATACGAATAACGGATGTACGGTCGTATACGAATGGTCGGCCCCGGCGGCCGTCATGTCATATATTACGCGGTCGACGTCGGCGCCGAAGAGCGCGTCCTGATAGCCGAAGACGCCGGTCCGCCCCAGCGTGGTGCCGAGGAAGAGATACAGCGCGGCGAACGTGCCCGCCAGTACCGCCGTCGCGACCCACGCGGCGCTCCGCCGCCCCGCAGCCGGCCGCTCGTTCCCCGCGTACGCACCGGTCACGCCAGCGCGACCCCGACCCCGGCGACGCACTCGCCAACCGCTACCCCGTCCCGCCCCAGAACGTCGAGTGCGGCTTCGCGGTCGGCCCCGGGGACTACCACCATCATCCCGAGGCCCATGTTATATACGTCGTACATCTCGCCTTCGGTAACGCCGCCCCACTCCGCGAGTTTGTCGAAAATCGCGGGGACGGCCCAGCGGCTCTTTTCCAGCCGGGCGCCGACGCCTTCGGGCAGGACGCGGCCCAGATTGCCCGGAATGCCGCCGCCCGTAATGTGGGCCACGCCCCGAACGTCTACGCCGGCCTCCTGCAAGGCCGCCATCTCGGGGACGTATATCCTCGTCGGCGTTAAAAGCTCCTCGCCGAGCGTATGGCGTTCGTCGAAAATGTCCGAGTAGGCCAGGCCCTGGTCGGTCAATATCTTGCGGATGAGCGTGAAGCCGTTGGAGTGAACGCCGGAGGACAGGAGGCCGATTATCGCGTCGCCCGGTTCAACCCGGGACCCGTCTATAATGGCGGAGCGTTCGACGATACCCACGGCGAAACCGGCGAGGTCGTAGCGGCCCGCCCGGTAGAAAGTCGGTAGCTGGGCCGTTTCGCCGCCGAGAAGGGCGCACCGCGACTGGCGGCACCCCTCGACGATGCCGGCGATTATGGCCTCGCCCCGGTCGACGTCGAGGTGCCCCACGGCCATGTAATCCAAAAAGAAGAGCGGCTTTGCGCCGCTGCAGATGACGTCGTTGACGCACATCGCGACGAGGTCGATGCCGATGGTGTGATGGTTGTCGAGCGCGAAAGCGACTTCGAGTTTGGAGCCGACGCCGTCGGTCCCGGCGGCCAGAACCGGCTCCTCGTAGCCCAGGCCGCTTATGTCCATGAGGCCCGAGAACAACCCCAGGTCCCCGATGACTCCCCCTTTATCGAGGACGTGGGCGAGTTTGCGGATGCGGCCTACGAATTCGTCCGCGCCTTCCTGGTCGACGCCGGCTTCGCGGTATGTGGGCAACGGATGAAACCTCCGGTCGGTGGAATCAGAAATGCGTAAAACGTTGGGCGGCGTAGGTCCTCCGCCTCAGCGTAACGAATATTAAATAAGCGCCGACGGCCGCAAGCGAGAAGTAAAGCGACGCCTCTCCCGCGCCGAAGGCGTATTCGCGTCCGTAGACCAAAGCGGTCGTGGCGACGATGTGCTGCAAGACGGCGGTCAAGAGCAGCGAGCGCGACCAGAAATAGTACAGCGCATAGCCGAGGCCGAAGACGGCGACCACTATCAACTCGGGAATATCGCGTGTCGAGAAGGAGAGGGTGCGGGCCAGATGGAAGACGACCCAGGCCAGGGCGGCGAGGACGGCCGCCGCGGCCACGGGCATCCGGCGTTTGAACGCCGGGAGGAGGACGCCGATGGTGGCCGTAACCGCCGCGAGGTTCAAGGCCGCCGGGCCCAGGAACGTGGCGAGCGCGAGGCCCCAATCCCGGCCTTCGGCGAAGATGGCGACGAGCATCTCGACCCGGGCGAAGAGAAAGACGACCGCCAGGACGCCGAGCGCGTTGTCCCCCGCCCCGGGGGAAGGCCACACCGGAAGCGTGAGTCGGCCCCTGGCCGCGAGCCAGAGCGGCAGCGCCAGGCCGACGACGGCAACGGCGCCGACGAAGTAAATAACGTCGGCGGCCACCCTGGCCGACGAGCCGCGGTACATCGCGGCCGCCGCGGCCGTCAAGGCGATGAACGCGAAAAAGACCGCGAGCGCTGTGCCGATACTCCCTTTGACTTTACCGGCCATCGCTATTAAAACATCTTATTGCCGAAGAGTCGGGGCGTCATCATATCCTTGGAGTACTGCTCGAAGATGGGCGTCGGGTACTCGCCGGTGAAGCACGCCGCGCAGAAGCGGCTCGCGACGTCCTGTTCCGTCATAACGTCGCCGGCGACGGCTCGATGCAGACCCTCGAGCGAAAGGTACTTTATTGTGTCCACGCCGACGTACCGCCCTATCTCCTCGACGCTCAGGCGGGAGCCGATAAGCTCCTCGCGCGTAGGCGTATCTATCCCGTAGTAACAGGGCCAACGCCAGGGCGGGCAACTTATGCGAAGGTGGATTTCCCGGGCGCCGGCGTTGCGGACGATGTCGATTATCTTGCGGGAGGTCGTGCCCCGTACGATGGAGTCGTCCACGACGATTAGGGACTTCCCGGCGATGAGATCCCGCACCGGGTTGTATTTTAGGCGGGTGCCGAAGGCCCGGATGCGCTGTTCGGGCTCTATGAAGGTCCGGCCGATGTAGTGGCTGCGGATGATGCCGAGTTCGTACGGCAGGCCGGAGGCTTCAGCGTAGCCCAGGGCCGCGCTGTTGGAGGAGTCCGGCACCGCTATTACCATGTCGGCGGAGACCGCCGGGTCCTCCTCGCGGGCGAGTTCGGCGCCCAGCGCTTTGCGGGCGGTGTGGACGCCGCGGCCGAAGATGAAAGAGTCCGGCCGGGAGAAATACACGAGTTCGAAGATGCACATCGCCGACTTGGCGTTCTCGTGGGGGTGGTACGACTTAATGCCGCGCGGAGTTACCTCGATGACCTCGCCCGGCTCCACGTCGCGTTCGTATTTCGCGCCCACGAGGTCGAAGGCGCAGGTCTCGGACGCCACGACGACGGCGTTGCCGAGGGTCCCCAGGCAAAGGGGCCGCCAGCCGTGGGGATCCCGGGCGGCGACGAGGCGGTTCTCCTCCAGAAAGAGCATGGAGTACGCTCCTTCCAGCCGCCGGAGCGCTTTGGGGATGGCGGCCATCAGGTCCTTGCTCTCGTCGTGCGCGATGAGGTGTATCACGATTTCGGAGTCGGCGTTGGACGCGAAGATGGAACCGCGCTGCTCGAGTTCCTCACGGAGGTTCAGCGCGTTGACGGTATTGCCGTTGTGGCAGACGGCGAGCGACCCTCGCAGGTAATCGACCTTTATGGGTTGGGCGTTGGTGAGGGAGGTGTCGCCCATGGTCGAGTAGCGCACGTGGCCTATGGCGGCGAAGCCCGAGAGGCGCCGCAACGTCTCCTCGTTGAACACGTCGCTGACGAGGCCGAGGGCTTTGTGTTGACGGAGTCGTTTGCCGTCCGAGGCGACTATGCCGGCGGACTCCTGGCCGCGGTGCTGGAGAGCGTATATCCCCAGGTACGCGAGGGTCGAAGCTTCCGGATGGCCGAAAATGCCGAAGACGCCGCAGGACTCGCGGGGGTAATAACTGCGTTCGTTCATGATAGGCGGGCCGCCGCTATTGTATTTCGAGTTGTTCCCGCCAGAAGTCTTCCATCGCCGCTATGATGGCGGCGTAGCGTTTGTCTTCCTGCGACTCCGGGTCGGTAACGGTGAAGGTATTGGAGTTCTTGACTTCTTTCACGCGGACCGTATAAGTCGGTTTGTCCTTCGCGCCCTCGGGCGCATCCTCGAGCATCATCGCCCGGTTCCTATTGAGTTCCAGCCAGATTTTCTCGAAGGACTCGAAATCGACTTTGCGCTGGGCCACGACGTAATCGCGGCTGTGGTAGACGACGATGTATTCCACGTGTACGACGTTGTACTCGACCTCTTTCTCGTACACCTTGACGTTGAGCACTTTGACCGGGGACACGCCGCCGGTCCGACTTATTACCACGGCCCGGCGGGCGTCCGCCGGAATGCTGGCGTCACGCGCCTCCACCTCGACCCGGTCGACCGAGTAGAGCTGCTCGCGCGGCAACATCGCCGTCGGCAATAACAACAGGGAAATGAGTAAAAGGATCATCGGGTCCCTCCCGCCCGACGACTTAAGCGATTAAACGGCGTACGACTTCTTCGTAGTGGCTTTCCACTTCGCCGAGGTCGAACCGAAAACGGTCCTTGTCGAAAACTTCGCCGGTGCCGGCGTCCCAAATGCGACAGGTATCGGGCGATATCTCGTCGCCCAGATAGATATTCCGGCCTCGTTCGCCGAATTCCAATTTAAAATCCACGAGCTCGAAACCGCGTTTCTTCATGTACGAGCGCAGGATACGGTTCACCTTGAACGCCTCTTCCTCGACGACGGCGAGTTTCCGCTCGGTCATGTACCCGAGGATAAGGATATGATTCCGGTTGAGCATGGGGTCGTGCCGGGAGTCGTCTTTCAGGTAATATTCGAGGAGGGGTTTTTTAAAGCGCGTACCGCGCTCCAGGCCGTACCGCTTTACGATGCTTCCGGCGGCCACGTTGCGCATTACTATCTCGACGGGGTACATCGTCAAGTTGCGCACCAACAGAGAGCAGTCGTCCACCTGTTCCAGGAAGTGTGTAGGTATCCCCCGCTTCTCGAGGACACGGTAGAGGTGGGCGGACATGGCGGCGTTGTACTTGCCCTTCTGTTCGATGGTGCCTTTCTTTTCACCGTCGAACGCGGTGGCGCTGTCCTTGAATTCCGCCCACAGTACGGCCGGATCGTCGGTGGTGAAGACGCGTTTGGCCTTGCCTTCGTATAGCAGTTTGCCTTTTTTCATATCAACCTTTGGGAGTTTATGCCGCGTAGGCGCCATTTTATAGAAACGAGGCTAACTTGTCAAATACAATTTAAGCGTCTTTTATACTTACACGCCCCGCCGCCGACGTTATACCCGTAGGCGGTCGTTTTAGCCCTTACCGGTCGAATTAGGCCCCCTGCCCCTCGTCCTCCCATATCGGTATCGCGGCGCCTTCCGTACGTACTATCCGGCCTCGTTCATCCACTATCGGTTTCACGACGGCTCTCACTCGCATGTAGGAACCGTCCGCCCGGCGAAATCGGATTTCGTACTGTATGGCCCTTTTTTCCACTCTCATAAAGTGATTTTGGGCCGAGACTTCCGTCCGGTCGTCAGGGTGGATAAGCTCGAACCAGAACGCCGACCGCTCGTAGAAGCGTTTCCGGCTGTGGCCCAACGTCTCTTCGACCGCCGCGTTTACGTATATCATCCGGCCGTTTACTTCGTCATAGGCCCAAAGAATCGCAGGACTCTCCTCGACCAGTAATTTTAGTCTTTCGGCTTCGCGCATCTCCTTCTTCAGAGCCCGTATTAGCCGGAACCGTCGCCCAGGGCGTCCGCCGCAGCGGAACGCCCGAACCGGAAGATACCGCGCACTTTTTGTCAAAACGTTATGTCCTAACTATACCTCCTTGAGCGTAAACTTCCACTTGCAGAATTCGCCCTCGCCCAATTCGTCGGGCGGGCACTTGATACATTCCGTCCGAATGCGTTCGTCGATGGCCTTGGCGAACTCGCCGAATTCGACGATGCCGACGGACTTGCACGGGAAATCGGGCAATCCTTTCCGCCGACGGGCCTCCTGAACGCGACATCCCTTCATCTCGAATATTAACGCGTTTTCCGTCAAAACCGCTTCCTGGTCGTTGAGCCATCGGTACATACGAAATCCGAGGGCTTCCGCCAGCGCCTCAAGACCTCCTCCGACGTCAATACGCCGGGCCTCCATAATCCGCCGCGCTTCGAGGGGCGCAAACTTCCTCCACGCCTCCCGGTCGTAATTAATCGCTTCCTCCGTGCCCAGGTGTTCCTCTACCGCCAAAAACCAACAACCGTCGTGGGCCAACCAACTTTTCGCGTACGCTTTAAGTAGAGCCGTTAACTCTTCATGCGTCAGGTCGCTGTTCTGAAGCACTTAAATCCTCCTAGGTCTTTAGTTCGGGCCGCCCTCGCCGGAACCGGGACTCCCTAATCTCCGGTTGCGAAGGCGTCGGGTCGTGGCCGGCTCTAGCGGGAACCGTTGGGACCGCGGCCGGCGTTCCTCACTCCTTCCACCTGGTTATCATAATAAGTTGAGTAAGAAGACGTTGCGAAACGGGCCCCTCCGCCGTAAAGCCGCCCGGAATACCCGTCGGTAAAACCCCGACCCCACGCCTTCAACCACCCTTAAAACCACGATTCCACGCGTCTATATTTTAATAAAAGAACTCCGTATATACAAGAATAACATGGCCTTACTCCCCGACACGCCCCCTTCCCGGGAAGCCGCCCGAAAACGCAAAAAGGCGCCCCGAAGAGCGCCCGTACACGTAATTTTAAGGCGTCGTTAACGCTTAAGGGCCGGTCGCTATCCCTTCGCGAGCCACGGCGCCCAAGCGCTTTCGGTTGTGAGTCCGACGTTCCAGGATTTGGAGCAGTTCGTTTTTACCGCGGCGCCATTTGTTTACCAAACGGTGGCCGTAATAAGTCGTAACGGCGGCGAACCAGTGGAATTGTCGAATCTCGCTGATAACCCTTCGCAAAGAATAGAATTCCCGGTGCGCCCGGATAAGGCCCAACTGGAGTTCGAGCGGCGTCATCCGCATCGGTTCGATAACGACGTGGTGGCCGTCGTATAAAGTCCAATCGCGGCTGAATATCCGCCCCTCGCTCTCGAGACGTTCGTAGAAGTCCGTACCCGGAACCGGCGTCAACGCCAGAAATTGCACCGAGTCGATCTTATGCTTCTTGGCGAAAGCGACGGTCCTGTCGGGCGTATCCGGCCCGTCGGCATCGCCGCCGAACATGAACATCCCGTGGACCCAGATGCCGTGCTTATGCAGTTTCTCGATGCAGTTGACGACGTCGGCGCAGGTTTGCCCCTTGCCGTAGGCGTCCAGCGTTTCGTCGTTAATGGATTCGAACCCCACGGCCAGGCACGAACACCCGGCGCGCTTCATTAGACGAAGGAGGTCCTCGTCCCGAGCCACGTCGACGCCGGCCTGAGCGATCCATCCCGGCCGGGAATCGAGGCGGACCATCCGCTCGAGTATTTCGTAGGCGCGCCGACGGTTGGCCGTGAAGTTGTCGTCCACGACGAACATGGCCCGCTGACTCACGCGCTTGATTTCGTCGACGCAGTCTTCCGGGTCGCGGTGGCGCATTTTGCGGCCGAAGAGCGGCGTCACCGAACAGAACTCGCAGTGCCGGGGACAGCCGCGGCTGGTCGCCAGCGGATACACCTTCATCCGACGAGCGCCCTTCATCAGCGTGAAATCGGGCCAGGGCAAATCGTCGAGTTGCTGGACCAGCGGCCGAGACGGTTCATGTACTACTTCGTCACCCTGTCGGTACGAGAGGTTTTGAATGCCCGCGGCCGACTCCCCGGCGACGAGGGCGTCGACGAGCTCCATCATGGCGTACTCGCCCTCCCCCCGGACGACGTAGTCGCCGTGCCGGAGCGCCTCTTCGGGACAATACGTAGCGTGGGGACCGCCGTAGACGACCGGTATCCGGGCGAGCTTTAAAGCGCGGCCGAGGCGGTACCCCGCCGACGCGGTCGAAGTCGTTATGGAAATGCCGACCAGATCGGAACCCAGGATATCGCCGAAGTCGCGCGCGGAGCGGCCGGCGACGGCGTCGCAGTAGAACTGGACGTCGTGGCCGCGGCGGGCGAGCATCGTTCCTATAATGGGAAGGCCCAGACGGGGCTGCGTGTACTTCGAGAAGATGTGGTAACCGGCGGCATCGGGTTCGACCAGAGTTATTCTCAAACCAATCCTCTTTTCATTACTTCGATAAAATAAAAACCCGCGGAGGTTTTCGCCTCAAAACGGGCGGGTTATTTGGCTGGGGAGGGAGGATTCGAACCCCCGCTTACGGATCCAGAGTCCGCTGTCCTACCCCTAGACGACTCCCCAACCGATGCCGTAATAATAAATCATTACGGCGTCGAAGTCAACGCAAAAGGCCGAAAAGCCTATCGGGAAGCCGTCGAACGGACCGCCCCGAGGAATCCGGCCAGTATAGACGCGAGACCGAGGGCGAATAGAGGCCAGGGGTAGTACGTCGGGACGCCGCCCGTGGTGGAGGGGCCCAGGTTCCATAAAAATGTTACGAATATTACGGCGCCGCCCGCCGCGCCGGCGAGCCACTGCCAGGGCCTCGTCCGCACGTCCCGGACGACGATGCCGTACGCGCCGGCGGCCACGAAGAAGACGGCCACGAGCGCCGGGGCCAGGACCGGCGAGGTCCAGGGCAGCGGTATTAGGAACAATATATCCCATGTCATGAGGGACCCGGGCCAGCCGAGTACGCACTTCAGGCCGACGTAGAAGAATATGTCCCATAGGCCGAAGGCGTAAAGGAAGCGGGCGAATTTTACGCTGCGGGAACCGCCGATGGCGAGCGCCGGGCCGAGGAGCATGGCGAGCGTCGCGGCCTCCCGGCCTATCTCGACGCCCAGGATGGCCGGCGTAATGGCCTCGAGGGGGAATACGAAGCCCTCCGGGTAGAAGATAGTACGGAGGTACACTACGACGGCGGCCTCCAGATACCCGAAGGCCACGCCGAAGACGCCGAGCCATAACAACTCGCGCCCCGATTCCTTGCTCAATTTCACGGTATAGAAGTTTTACCCGGCGAGGTTTACGAGGACGGGTAAGACGAGGCCGCCTTCATAATCCGCTTGACGACGCGCTCCTGCCCCATCAACGCCGCCATCTCGAAAAGCGACGGGCCGGTCGCCCGGCCGGACAGCGCCGCGCGCACGGCGTGGATTATTTTCCCCGCGCCCATCTCCTTCTCCTCGGCTATGGCCCGAACCTTCTCCTCCAGCGTCGCCGCCGTCAGGGACGGCAGGGCCGCGCACGCCTCGGCCACGTAGCGCAACGTATCGGCGCCGCCCGGCAGCTTGGACAGGTTTTTTTTGGCCTTGTCGTCGTACGTTACGTCCTCCGAGAAGAAGAAGCTAATAAGGTCCGGCGCGTCTCTCAAAGTTTTTAGTTTCTCGTGTTCGAGCGCGAGGGCCTTCTCGGCCAGGCGGGAGCGCTCGTCGTCCTCCTCGCCTACGAGGCCGGCGCGCACGAGCAACGGCCGGGCCCGCCGGAAGACGTCGGCCGGCGACATCTGACGGAGGTACGAGCCGTTCATCCACGTCAGCTTGTCGACGTCGAAGACGGCGCCCTTCTTGGCGACGCGCTCGAGCGAAAAATATTTCTTGAGTTCCTTCAGGCTGAAGAACTCGCGCTCGTCGTCGTAAGACCAGCCGAGCAGAGCGAGGAAATTAACGAAGGCTTCGGGCAGGAAACCCTCGTCCCGGTATTCGAGGACGGCCTTGGCGCCGTGGCGCTTGGACAGCCGGCTCTTGTCCGGCCCCAGGAGGAGCGGGACGTGCGCGAAGACCGGCGGTTCGGCGCCGAGCGCCCGATAGACCGCTATCTGGCGGGGCGTATTGGAGATGTGGTCCTCGCCCCGGATGACGTGGCTTATGGCCATCGTGGTGTCGTCCACGGCGCAGACGAAGTTGTAGGTCGGCGAACCGTCTGGCCGGGCGATGACGAAGTCGTCGAGGTCGGCGGCCTTAATCTCCACGCGGCCGCGGATAAGGTCGTCGTACGCCAGGTCGGCGGCCGGGTCCATGCGGAAGCGCAGGCAGGGCTTCTGGCCCGCGGCGCGTTTTTCTTCCCGTTCGGCGGCGGTTAGGCCCGCGCACGCGCCGTCGTACCGGGGAGCCTGGCCGGCGTCGCGCATCGCCTCACGTTTGCGGTCGAGTTCCTCCGGCGTACAGTAGCACTCGTACGCGGCGTCGGCCTCGACGAGACGGCCTATATGCTCGTCGTAAATGGCGCGTCGCTCGGACTGGCGGTAGGGGCCGTGGGGCCCGCCGGCCTCGGGGCCCTCGTCCCAATCGAGGCCCAGCCAGCGCAACGCCTCGACGATGGAGGCGTAGTATTCCTCGCTCGAGCGTTCGGCGTCCGTATCCTCGATGCGGAGGACGAATTTGCCGTGATGTTGCCGGGCGAAGAGGTAATTAAAAAGGGCGGTCCGGGCGCCGCCGACGTGCAGATATCCGGTCGGGGCCGGCGCGAACCGGACCCGGACGTTTTTTTTCGGCATAAAGCTTTACCTTAATGTACCGGCCAGGCGTCGCCGTAGAGGTCGGCCCACGCCTTGTCCATCAAGAGGAGGAAGGTCAACACGCCGGTCGTAACGTCCTCGATGGTTCGTTCCCCGGCGGCCGCGTACGAACGTGCAATGGCGACTATGAGACTCTGGAGGTCGGGACGTTGCGTCTGGATGTAATCCATCAGCGCGTCCAGGTCGGCGCCCAGGTCCTCGATTTCGCCGACGTACGCCAGGAGGCGTTCGACGTCTTCTTCCTCGAGTGCCGGCAATAGCTTGGAAATACCCGCGAATTCAGACATAAGCGGCGTATCTTAACACAAAAAACGTCTTCCCCGAAGGAATTTTAACTTGGCCGAAACGCCGCCCTATATTAAAATCCACCGCGGCATGAACGTTTACCTCCGAAAAAGCTGGCATATCCTGGGTTTGGCGTTCCCGGCGTTGTATTACTGGGGCGTGTTTTCAAAGATTACGGTCCTCGTCGTACTGGGAACGGTTATCGCCGGAGCCATAGTCCTCGAGGTCCTGCGCTTCAAGGTCCCGTTCGCCGCCCGGGTCTTCGAGACGGTGTTCGGCCGGATTATGAGGCCGGAGGAACGTCGGACCCTCAACGCCACCATCCCCTACCTTATCGCGAGCTTCCTCGTAATGCTTATTTTCCCGCGTTTAATCGCCTGGGTGGTTCTGGCCTTCCTCGGCCTGGGCGATACCGCCGCGGAGTTGGTAGGCCGGGCGGTGGGCCGCGTCCGCCTTATCGGAGGCAAGACGCTGGAGGGGACGCTGGCCTGCTTCGCCGCCTGCTTCCTCGTCGGCTGGTATTTCCTGGGATGGGAACTCGCGCTTATCGGCGCCGGCGTGGCGGCGGTGGCGGAGCTTTTAAGCGGCAGCCTTGCGGACAACTTCACCATTCCGCTCGCCGCCGGGACGGCCGTCTGGCTCGTCGGCCACTACACGGCCCTGGCCCTGCCGTATTAATATAAAAGATAAAAGGAGTCCGCGATATGAAAGTGGAAGTATTCGGCCCCGGCTGTACCCGCTGCGAACAAACGTTCCGGACGATAATGAACGCGGCAGCCGAACTCGAAATACCGGCCGACATTCAGTACATCACCGACGTCGCGACCATCGCCTCCCGCGGCGTCATGTCCACGCCGGCCGTCATTATAGACGGCGAGGTCGTCCTCGTAGGCCGCGTCCCCACGCCCGCCAAGGCCAAATCCCTCCTGAAAGAGCATTATAAACCCGAGGAGTAACGCCGGGCGGTCCTTGACCCCGTCAAAAAACGGGACGACCTGAAGGTCGTCCCCTACTTTTTCTCAACCTGAAACCGCGTTCGTCGCCCGCCTATTACCACCAGACCTGTTCGTCCAGCCGGCGGCGGAAGCTCTCTCGCTGGCTTTCCTCTTCGATGCCGGCCTCCAGGCCACGGGCCAGCTTCTCGGCCTCGGCCCGGAATATACGGGCGTTGTCCTCGTCCCCCAGGGCCGCGCTCAAGCGGCCCAGCGCCACCGCGGCCTCGAAACGCTCTATGACGTCCTTGAGCGCGGCCAGCGTCGCGGCGCCGCGGTAGGTTATCTGCTTAATCTTAACGCGGTCTTCCTCGTCGTCTCTCCACTTGTCGGCCGGCAAGCGGGACATTATTATCGCCTCGCGGAGTTGAAGGCGGGTGTCGTCCTGGCGGGCGCGTTCGGCGGCGACGATGGCCTCGGCCTCCTCGCGGCGCCCCCGGCCGGCAAGGAACTCGGCCAGCGAGAGACGGACCTCCCGCTCGTTCCCCGTAGCGCCCACTTCCTCGAAGATGGCGATGGACTTCTCGAACAACTCCTCGGCCTTCTTCGGGTCGCCGGCCTCCGCCGCGACGTACGCGAGGCCGTCGTAGGCGTAGCCGTCGCCCAGAAGGTTCCCGATGCCGGCGTTTATTTCCAGATAGAGGTCGAAATATTTCTTCGCCTCGTCGTAATCGCCGATCGTCAGGTAGCACTCGCCGATGTTGCAGCAGGCGACGGCCTGGCCGAACCGATTGCCGGAGCGGCCGGCGAGGTCGAAAGATTGTTGAAGGGTCGTTATGGCGGCCCCGATGTGGCCCTGGGTCATCTCCGTGGTCCCGATATTATTCAATATCGTGCCGACGCCGAATAGGTTGCCGTTCTTCTCGTAGAGTTCGAGCGTGTGGTCGTATTCGGCGCGGGCCTCGTCGGGCAGGTTCCACTCGTGGTAGACGGCGCCGCGGACGCTGTGGAGCCGGGCCCGGACCATGTCGGCCTCGTAGTCCTCCCGGCCGAGAAGCCCCAGGACCTCGTCCGCCTTCTGGGCGGTCTCGAACGCGCGGTCGTTATCGCCGCGCAGGTAATGCACCCAGGCCGTACTCTTGTAAATGTGAGAAAGGATTAACGTCGGCGGCTGGCCGTCGAGCAGTTCCTCCGCGAGGGTATAGTAATCGAGCGCCTTGGGATAATCGCTCATCCGCTCGTGGACGTCGCCCAGCCGCTGGTAGACCTCGGCCTCCTCGACGGCGCTCCGGCAGGAGGTCAGGCACGCCTCGTAGTTCGAGATGGCGTTGTCGTTGTCGCCGGTGCGGGCGCAGACCTCTCCCCAGTTCAGGTACGCCGGCCGGAGGACGTCGGGCGTCTTGCCGTTCTCCGTCGCCCGGCCGAAGAATTCCTTGGCGCTGTCGTTGGCGTAGAGGGACGAGGCGCGCAGGCCCGCCCGCAGGTAGTAGTCGGCGGCGCGGGCGGCCTCGCCGCCCATTTCGAAGTGGTGGCCGACGAGCGACAGGTACGACTCGATGTGTTCCCGGTAGTTACGTTCTATCCACTCGGCGGTGCGAAGGTGCAGGTTGCGGCGGACGCGCCGCAGGATGCCGTTGTACACCGTCTCGTGGAGGATGGCGTGTTTGAACATGTACTCCAGGTCGTCCTCGAAGATGGACTCTAGGCGCTGGCGGACCATGTCGCGGCGCTCCAGGTCGTCGAGGAAGTCGTCGACCGCGCGCTCCATGAGCTCCGCCACGACCTTGCGCCAGAAGACCTCCCCCACGACGGACGCCCGCTGGATGAGGCGCTTCTGGACGCGGGGCAGGTTGTCGACGCGGGAGCGCAATACGCCCTCGATGGTGTCGGGGATGTCCAGCGTTTCGATGTCGCGGGTGGCCGCCCACGAGTCGCCCCGCTGGACCAGGACGCCGGCCTCGATGAGGGCCTTGATTATTTCCTCGACGAAGAAGGGATTCCCGGCCGCCCGTTCGATGATGAAGGTGCGCGTGGGCGCGGGGAGCCTTTCCACCTCGAGGAGAGCGGCGACCAGCTCGCCGGCCTCGTCGGCCGAGAGGTCCTCGAGGGTGATGGAATCGAAGTAGGGCAACTCGCCCAACTTTCGCATCAGGTGTTCGGCGCCGGGGCCGTACTCCCTCGCCGGCCTCGTATTCAGGAGGACTAAAGTCCGCGAGTTGGACAGCGCCCGGGCCAGGTGCTCGATGAGCGCCAGCGTCGAAGCGTCGCCCCATTGGGCGTCTTCTATCAGGAGTATGACGGGGCCGCGCTCGGCGAGGGCGGCCAGGTACTTTTCGAAAAGCCAGAAGGTCTGGGCCTGGATCTGCTCGGTGTCGTGGCCGCCCGGCCGATAGCCGTTGCCGGCGGGCGCGAGCAGTTCGCCCAGGATCCCGGCGGCGTTAACGTCGCCCAGCGTCGTGCCGCCCAGCACGTCCGTCAGAGCTATCTCGAGGAGGGCCTTCACCTCGGCCGGCGTCATACTATCTTTGGCGCCGATTTCGCTCTTAAGCATCTGGATGAACGGCAGGTAGGAGGGCGCGCCGGTGTAGGAGAGGCAGCGGCCGTAGAGGACCCGGGGCTCGGGGCCCCGATCCCGAGCGGCCTGGATGAGCTCTTCGGATAGGCGGGTTTTGCCGATGCCGGCCTCCCCCACCACCGCGGTCACGCGCGCGCCCTTGCCGTCCGCCGCCTCGCCGTAGCTCTTCATCAAGCGGGCCAGCTCGTCGGCCCGCCCCACCATGGGGGCCGAGAGGCCCCGGATGCCGCGGATCTTGCCGCGCTCCGCCTTCTCGCCCAGGACGCGGTAGCGCACCAGCGGCTCGGCCACGCCTTTGGCCGATACCGCCGGGAGGCTTTCGAATTCGAACACCTTATCGGTCTGCCGGTAGACTTCCTCGCTGACGACCACGGCCCCGGCCTCGCCCGTCTTCTCCAGCCGGGAGGCCACGTTCACGACGTCGCCGAAGATGTGGTGGCCGCGGCCGGGCGCCTGGTCGTGGACGCTCGCGATGACCTCGCCGAAGTGGACGCCAATGCGCAGCTCCACCTCCAGGCCGGCGGTCGCGCCGAACCAGCGAACCTGCTCCAGAATCCGAAGGGCGGCCCGGACGGCCCGCTCGGCGTCGTTCTCGTGGGCCACCGGGACGCCGAAGACCGCCATGATGGCGTCGCCGATGAACTTCTCGACCACGCCGTCCATGGCGACGACCTCCTCCGCCATCGTATTGAGGCAGAGGTCTATCTTGTCCTTCGTCTCCTCGGCGTCGCTGCTCGCGACCAGCGCCGTGAAGTCGCAGATGTCGGCGAAGAGGACGGCGACGTGTTTGCGCTCCTCCTCCACGTCGACTTCCGCGATGGGGGCGCCGCACCCGCCGCAGAACCTCATCCCGGGCGGATTCTCGAACCCGCACATGCTACATTTGGAAGGTTTTTCGTCCATATTCGTCGATATACGCCGGAGCGCCGGGCCGGCGAGGAATCGGGCCGACTCCGGGAGTCATTATAAATAAATTATAACGGAATTCACGAGATAATGAAACGACTGGGGGCAACCCGACGTACTTTTTATTATTAACGAACGGACGCAATATTCACCCCGCGTCCGACGCGGTTAATTCCCCGCCCCCGTACTTGACACACATCATAATGTTAATAAACCCTTATTGCAAGCTAAAAGTCGAGGCCTTGTAAGCGCGATAATCGGACCGTAACTCATTTTACCTTGATTTCGACGACGCCGTCGGCTATAATACGCGAACTACGAATTCCGAGGAGGCAGTTATGCACGCCGTTGTGTGCATCAAACAGGTACCCGATACCCAAGAAATTCAAATAGACTTCGACGCCGGCGTCATTAAGCGCGAGGGCGTTCCTCTGGTCGTCAATCCGTTCGACGAGTTCGCCATCGAGGAGGCCGTCCGGCTCAAGGAGAAACTCGGCGGGACCGTGACGGCCATTACCCTCGGCCCGCCCGCCGCGGACGAGGCGCTGCGCACCGCGCTCGCCATGGGCTGCGACGCCGCGGTCCACGTCTGGGACGAGGCCTTCGCGGGCGGCGACACCTGGGCGACGGCGACGGTACTCGCCGCGGCCCTCGCGAAGCTCGAGCCGTACGACGCCATCTTCTTCGGCAAGGCCACCTTCGACGGCGACACCGGCGTGGTGGCGCCCCGGCTGGCCGCGATGTTGGGCGTCCCCATGCTCAACTTCGTCGCGAAGGTAGAGGAGTTCGACGCCGACGGCAAAACGGCGACGGTCGAGCGTTTGCTCGAGAGCGGCCGCGAGGTCGTGAAAGCGCCGCTGCCGGCGGCTATATCGGTCGTCAAGGAGATTAACGAGCCCCGCTACTCGTCGCTCATGGGCATTCGGAAGGCCAAAAAGGTGGAGGTCCCGATGTGGGACGCCGCCGCGATCGGCCTTGCGGCCGGCGACGCGGGCGAGGCCGGCTCCTTCGTGAAAATATCGCGCATCTACCGGCCGGCCGAGCGGGCCGGCGGCGAGATAATCCCCGGGGAACCCGCGGACGCGGCCAAGGCCGTGACGGATAAACTACTCGACGAGGGCATTATATAAACGAGGCAATATTATGGCGAACGACGATTATAAAGGCGTTTTAGCCTATATCGAAAGAAAACGGGACGGCGGCGTGGCGCCGGTAGGCCCCGAGGTCCTGGGGATAGGCCGGGAACTGGCCGACAAGCTGGGCGGCGAACTTGCGGCCGCCGTATTCGGCCCGGGGGCCGCGGACCTGGCAAGCGAACTCTTCGCCGCCGGGGCCGACAAGGTCTACACCGTCGAACACGACATGCTGGGCGACTTCCGGCCCCGGCCCTACGGCCGGGCGCTGGCGGGCCTCATCGACGAACTCAAGCCCGCGGTCGTACTGGCCGGGGCGACCACTCAGGGTCGCGACATATCCGGCGCGGCGGCGACGTTCGTCCGGACCGGCCTCGCGTCCGACTGCGTGGGCCTGGCCGTGGACGACGCCGGGAACCTGGTCCAGACGCGCGTCAGCTGCGGCGGCCGCGTCATGAGCGACGTCGTAACGGCCGACGCGCGGCCGCAGTTCGCGACCGTGCGCCCCAAGGCCATGAAGGCCCTCGCGCCCGACTCGTCCCGCACCGGCGAGGTGGTGGCGTTCGCGCCCCAGCTCGCGGCCGAGGACGACGTGGCCGAGGTCGTATCCTTCCTGGAGGCCACGGAAACGGTCAACCTGGGCGAAGCCGACGTCATCGTATCGGGCGGCCGGGGCCTGGGCAAGCCGGAAGGGTTCGAACTGCTCAAGGAATTCGCGGAAGTCCTGGGCGCCGCGGTGGGAGCGTCGCGGGCCGCCGTGGACGCGGGATGGATCGAGTACTCCCATCAGGTAGGCCAGACGGGCCGGAACGTGCGGCCCAAGCTCTACTTCGCCTGCGGCATCTCGGGCGCGGTCCAGCACATGGCGGGCATGGGCTCCTCCGACGTCATCGTCGCCATCAACAAGGACGAGGAGGCGCCCATCTTCAAGGTGGCCACGTACGGCATCGTGGGCGACCTCTACGAAGTCGTCCCGGCCTTGATGGCGGAGATAAAAAGCAGACGAGGCTAGCAATCGGCGTCGTTTAATAGTATAATGTACATTATTCGCTCGCGGGCCGGGAGGGTCCCGATGGTCGCCCGCGTTTATATCCCTTAACGTACGGTTTCTTCCCTTCTCCGGGAGAACTCTATTGCCAACCAACCTTGTCGACGGCCCGACGAAATGCCTTCTGGTTCAACCCAAATTTTCGGGCCACAGTTTCTGGAATTACCTCGACGTTTGTAAGTTCGTAGGTGCGAAGTACTCGGCCGCGCCGCTGGGCCTTATGACCGTCGCGGCGCTCCTGCCCGAACATTGGGACCTGAAGTTAATTGACGAAAACGTCGAGCCCTTAACCGACGAGGACATAGCGGCCGCGGATATAGTCATGGCCAGCGGCATGCTCCCCCAACAAAAAACTCTCCAAGCCGTAATTGCCCGGGCCCACGAGTGGGGCAAACCCGTCGCCGTCGGCGGCCCGGACCCCACCTCCCAACCGGAGATGTACAAGAACGCGGATTACCGCGTTTTGGGCGAGGGCGAAGTCACGCTCCCCCCCTTCCTGGAAGACCTCCGTCGGGGCGAGGCGAAACCCATATACCAATCGAAGGAACGGGCCGACATGGCCCGCGCGGTCGTGCCCCGCTTCGATCTTATAAAGTTCTCGAACTACATGCACGTCGGCGTGCAATTCTGCCGGGGATGCCCGTACAACTGCGAGTTCTGCGACGTAATCGAACTCTTCGGCCGCCGGCCGCGGACGAAGGACCCCGAACAGATACTCCGCGAACTGCAGTACCTGTACGACCTCGGCTACCGCGGCCACGTCGACTTCGTCGACGACAACCTCATCGGCAATCGCAGAAAAGCCATTCCTTTGCTGACCGCTATCCGCGATTGGCAGGAGGAACGAGACTACCCCTTCTACTTCACCACCGAAGCGTCGCTCAACCTCGCGAAGGACGAGCAGCTGCTTACGCTCATGCGGGCCAACGACTTCCGGTACGTCTTCATCGGCATCGAAACGCCGGACGAAAATATCCTTAAAAAAACCTCCATGCACCTTAAAGAAGACGCCACGGTCGCCGGAGCCATCAAGAAGATATCGTCCTACGGCATGATCGTAAACGCCGGCTTCATCGTCGGCTTCGACAACGAGAACGAACGCACCGCCCAGAACATGATATCCTGCATCCAGGACGCCGGGATATGCATGGCGATGGTCGGAACGCTTTACGCCTTGCCGAACACGCAATTGACCAGGCGGCTCAAGAAGGAAGGTCGCCTGTTGTACGAAAATTCTTCCGAGGTCGACGCCGAGAAGAACTACGACCAAACGTCGAGCGGCCTCAACTTTATACCGGACCGCCCCACCGTGGACGTTTTAAGAGACTACGCCCGGGTCATG
Source organism: Candidatus Zixiibacteriota bacterium (assembly GCA_050117845.1). Lineage (GTDB taxonomy): Bacteria > RBG-13-66-14 > B26-G2 > WVWN01 > WVWN01 > WVWN01. The sequence continues at coordinate 7,425 of JASFLY010000031.1, read as the reverse complement.
GAATATATTTACGACCCCAAGAACTACTACGCCCGGGTGGCGCGTACCGGAGCCAACCTCCGCCTCGATCCCAAGCACCGCCCTCCCTTCCGCGCCAAGTTGAAGATGGCGTGGGCGTTCGTGAAGATCAACTACCGGATAAGCATGTCGCCGCGGGTGGCCTATTATTATTGGAAGACGTTCTTCCGCTTCCTGTTCACGTCGCCGGCGGCGCTCGTCGCGACGGTTAACCTGGCTGCGATGTACGTCCACTTCCACAAGCAGTCCCGGTTTACGGTCGCCAATATCAAAGAGCGGATAGCGAATATAATCGCCGTCGACAAGGCCGCCCGGCGTCGCGCCCCGGCCGGGCCGATAAGCAACCCCGTCCCCAATCTTGGAACCGACCAGGCCCAATCATAGCGGCCCACGCTACCGTGCGCCGGCCGGGTAACGTATAAAACAAAAACAATAAGCGTCTACGTTCGGCTTTCATGTTTACATGGGCGGCCCCCCCGGGGCCGCCCGTACCTTAAAAAAGCGCCGGTTCTTACCATTTCACTCATACCCTACCGGAGATGTCGATTATGCTTGACTTCGCCGTCGCCTTTTATTAGAATCCCCGCGAGCTTTATTCGGCGGGCGATTTCCGCCAAAGCGTGAAATAAATCACACCTACTATACCCCTTTACTTCCGGGTGCCTTTTTTAGTATAATACCCGCTCGGGATACTTTTCGTGATACGTTTAGGCGAAATCTTGGAACGGGACCCGGCACTGGGCCGGATGGAAACGCTGCTCGGCCACCCGCTGAGCCTGTGCTACCAATGCGGCAAATGCTCCGCGGGCTGCCCCGCCGCTTACACCATGACGGAGCCGCCCAACCGCATCGTGCGGCTCCTCCAGCTCGGCCTCTACGACCGCGCGCTCGCCCAAAATTCCTACTGGGTATGCTCCAGTTGCGAGACCTGTACGTCGCGCTGCCCCCGGGGCGTCGAGATCAAAGAGATAATGGAGATCTTGCGCCACGACGCTTTCCGGCGCGGCGTCACGTCCGGCGAGCGGCCCGTCCCCGTATTCCACCGGGCCTTCTTGAGGACGGTCGAAATCTTCGGCCGCCTGTACGAACCCGGCCTGATCGCCCTGAACAACCTCCTGAGCGGCCATTTCTTCAAAGACTTTACCGCGGCCCCGGGGATGTTATTAAAAGGGAAGCTAAAACTCCTGCCCGGCCGCGGCGCCGACAACGCGGCCGTGCGCCGGATAATAAAATATAGTCGGAAGGAGGCGCCGGGTGGCGAAGTTTAGCTACTATCCCGGCTGCACCCTCCACTCCACCGCCGCGGAGTACGACCAGTCCGCCCGGGCGGTATGCGAGCCCCTCGGCGTCGAACTCGTCGAAATCCCCGGCTGGGCGTGCTGTGGGGCCACCTCGGCCCACTCCGTGAACGAACTTCTGGCCTACGCCCTCCCCGCCCACACTATCACGAACGCGACCGAAGACGCCATCGTGGCGCCGTGCGCGGCGTGCTACAACCGCCTCCGCTACACCGACGTCACGCTCCGCGAGGACGCTCGGCTGCGCGGCGAGGTAGAGGAGGCCATGGGCCGCCCCTACCGCGCGGGCGTGGACGTGCGGCACCTGCTCGACGTTCTGGCCCACGACGTCCCCGAGGACGAACTCAAGGCCAAGCTCGCCGGCACCCTCGGCGGCGTCAAGGTCGTTTGCTACTACGGCTGTTTGTTGACCCGACCCGCGCGCGTCACGGCCTTCGACGACATGGAAGAGCCGCGGACGATGGACCGGCTGATGGAACTGTGCGGCGCCGAGGTGCTGGACTGGCCGCACAGGACGGTCTGCTGCGGCGCGGCGTTCTCGCTCTCGCGCACCGACATCGTATACAAGATGACCGGGAAGATCCTGGCCTCGGCCGTGCGCGCCGGCGCCGACGCCATAGTCGTGGCCTGCCCCATGTGCCAATCCAACCTGGACCTGCGCCAACCGGCCTCTCTTAAGACCTACGGCGTACGCGAGCGCATCCCGGCGGTGTACTTCACGCAGCTTCTGGGCCTGGCGCTGGGCGTACCGGCGAGCGAACTCGGCTTTAAAAAGATAATGATGGACACTTCCCCCCTCCTTCAGAAGATCGAGCGCGGCCGCCAGGCCGTGCCGGCGGAGGAAGGCTAATGGCCCGCGTCGGCGTATTCGTCTGCTGGTGCGGCGCCAACATCGCCGCCAGCGTCGACGTGGAGCGCGTGGCCGAGGCCGCCCGGCACTTCCCGGGCGTCAAGTTCGCCACGGACTACAAATACATGTGCTCCGACCCCGGCCAGCAGAAGATTCTGGAGGCCTGTAAGGAGCACGACCTGGACGGCCTGGTGGTCGCGGCCTGCTCGCCCCGGATGCACGAACCGACCTTCCGCCAGGTAGCGGCCGAGGCCGGCATCAATCCCTACCGCCTGCAAATGGCCAACATCCGCGAGCACTGCTCGTGGGTACACGAGGACAAGGACGAGGCGACCGCCAAGGCGATAGACGCCGTCAAGATGATGGTGGCCCGGGTGGCGCAGAGCCTCCCGCTCGAGCCGGTTAAAGTCCCGGTCACGCGGCGGGCGCTCGTTATCGGCGGCGGCGTGGCCGGCATCCAGGCCGCGCTCGACATCGCCGAGGGCGGCGTGGAAGTCATCCTGGTCGAACGGTCCCCCTCCATCGGCGGCAAGATGGCGGGATTGGACGAGACCTTCCCCACCCTCGACTGCTCGCAATGCATCCTGACGCCCAAGATGGTGGACGCCGCCCGGCATCCCCTCATAAAGCTGTACACCTATTGCGAGGTCGATAAGGTGGACGGCGCGGTGGGCAACTTCACCGTCACCATTCGCAAGAAGGCCAAGTACGTCAACCACGAGCTGTGCAACGGCTGTGGCGACTGCTTCCGCAAGTGCCCCTATAAAAAGATACCGAGCGAGTTCGACCACGGCGTCGGCACCCGCACGGCGATATACGTCCCCTTCCCGCAGGCCGTCCCCAACAAGCCGGTTATCGACCGCGAGAACTGCGTCTTCTTCAAGACCGGGAAGTGCAAGGCCTGCGAGAAGACCTGCCAGCGCGGCGCCATCGACTTCGAGCAGGAGGACGAGTTCGAGGAGGTCCGGGTCGGCGGCATCGTCGTGGCCACCGGGTACGACGTGATGGAGCCGGCCGACTTCGCCGAGTTCCGCTACGGGGCGATTCCGGACGTCATTACGGGCCTACAGTTCGAGCGGATGTCTTCGGCCAGCGGCCCGACCGAAGGGAAGATAGTCCGTCCCTCCAACGGCGAGGAGCCGCGGACCGTCGTCTTCGTCCACTGCGTCGGCTCGCGCGACGAGAATTACAAGGAATACTGCTCGAAGATCTGCTGCATGTACAACGCCAAGCACGCCATAATACTCAAGCACCGCATCCACGACGCCGAGGCGTACGCCTTCTACATCGACGTGCGCGCGGCGGGCAAGGGATACGAGGAGTTCTGGAAGCGGGCGTGCGTGGAGGAGGGCGCGCAGTACCTGCGAGGCCGCGTCTCCCGAGCGTACGACGAAGGCGGCAAGGTCATAGTCGAGGGCGAGGACACGCTCTCCGGCGAGCAGGTGGAGGTGGCGGCGGACCTCGTCGTCCTCGCGACGGCGGTGATTCCCGCGAAGGGGGCGGCCGAACTCGCCCGTACGCTGGGCATCTCGACCGATAAGGACGGCTTCTTCAACGAGGCCCACCCCAAGCTCCGGCCCGTGGATACCGCCACCGGCGGGATATTCCTCGCGGGCTGCTGCCAGGCCCCCAAGGATATTCCGGAATCGGTGGCGCAGGGCTCCGCGGCGGCGGCCAAGGCGCTGGGCCTCCTCACCAAGGAAGAGATTACGCGGGAGCCGACCATCGCCGTCGTCGACCCGTACATCTGCACCGGCTGTTGGAACTGCGTCAACGTCTGCCCGTTCGGCGCCCCGGAGAAGTCCGAGATTACGATGAATATCGACGGCCAGCGCGTTACGCGCGCCGTTTCCAGGATAAACGAGGGCAAGTGCGAGGGCTGCGGCCTGTGCGTGGCAACCTGCCCCGGGAACTGCATCGACCAGCGGGGTTTCAGCGACGACCAGGTCTACGCCGAGCTCCACGGTTATCTGGAATACACGAAGGCGGCCGAGCGCGGTGAGTAGCGAAACGGGAACGGAAAACGTCGAGGCCGGCGTGCCCACCCCCTCCAATTGCCCCCCCGATTGGGAACCGCGGATCGTCGGCTTCCTGTGCAACTGGTGCTCGTACGCCGGCGCCGACCTCGCCGGGACGAGCCGCGTCCCGTACCCGTGCAACGTGCGCGTTATCCGCGTGCCCTGCTCGGGCCGGGTGGACCCCCTAATGATACTGCGGGCCTTCCGCGAGGGAGCGGACGGCGTGCTGGTGTCGGGCTGCCACCCCGGCGACTGCCACTACATCGAGGGCAACTACTACGCCCGGCGCAAATTCATCGCCCTCAAAAAGCTGCTCGACCACGTCGGCATCGACCCGCGGCGCTTCCGCGTGTCGTGGGTCTCGGCCTCGGAAGGCCGGAAGTGGGCCGACGTCGTGGCCACGGTGACCAGGGAAATCCACGAACTGGGCCCTTACCGCTACGGGGAAAATGGCGACGATTAAGGAAGAACTCCAGGCCGCCGTGCAACGGCTCTTCGACGAGGACCGCATAGACTGCTTCGTCGGTTACGTCGACGACTACGGCCATACGGTGGCGGCCATTCTCCCGAAGGGCGCCGACCTGAGTCGCTTAACCTTCGACCGTCGCTCGTACAACAACCTCGCGAACGTCCTCCCCGAGCTCCGCGGGAAGCGTGTCGGCCTGGTGTGCAAGCAATGCGAGGTCCGCGTCCTGAACGTACTGGCGAGCGAGGGGCAGATTAACCGGGAGGACTTAATCGTCGTGGGCGTCCCCTGCCCCGCGATGATCGACCCCCGGAAACTCCCGGCCGAGGGCGAGGACCTAGACGCGTTGGACGAGTCGCACTGGCAGGAGAAGTGCCGCCGCTGCGTCGAGCGCAATACGCCCGACGCGGACGTCTTCGTGGGCGAGCGGGTAAGCACGCCGACGCCCGCAACCGGGTGGCCGCTCCTCGAGGAAATCGAGGCCATGGACCGGCCGGAGCGGGAGGCCTGGTGGCGCGAACAGATGGCGCTCTGCATCCGCTGTTACGCCTGCCGCCTCGCCTGCCCGCTGTGCTACTGCCACCAGTGCTTCGTCGAGGACAACAAGCCGCAATGGCTGGACAAATCGGTCGCGCCGGACAACAATTTGTATTACCACATCATCCGCGCGGGGCACCTCGCCGGCCGCTGCATCGAGTGCCAGGAATGCAGCCGCGTCTGCCCCGTAGGAATCCCGGTGGACGTGCTGAACAACGTCCTTACGCGGGACTTCGCCGAGCGCTTCGGCCACACCGCCGGCGCGTCGGCCGAGGCCAAGCCAGCCCTCGTGGACTACGATAAGAACGACCCGGAGGATTTTATACTCTAACGCCGCCCGACTATGGATCCCGCTTACTACAAAATCACGCCGGAGGGCATTCGCGACCTGTTTGAACGGGCCCGCGAAAGTTACGACGTCGTTGCCAAGAGGCGCGACGCCAACGGCAACCTGGAATACGGCCGCGTCGAATCGTACGACGAGGTCGCGTTCGTCGAGGACCAGCCGGTAATGTCGGCCAAGGCCGCCGCGCTGCCCCAGACGGAAACGCTCCTCCGCTACCGCGGGGAGGGCGACGCCGTTGCCGCCGAGGCGCCGGAGATAGACGAGCGGGAAACGCTACTTCTCGGCGTGAACGTCTGCGACGCGGCGGCCTTCGGCATCGTCGACCACGTCTTCAAGTGGGATTTCATGGACGACCCGTACCTAGGCCGCCGCGAGCGCACGACGCAGTTCGCCCTGGCCTGCTCCGCGTTGCAGCGCGACTGCTTCTGCGACCGGATAAACTTCTCGGAAGATAGCATTGACGCCATCGCTTATAATATGGGCGACTACTACCTCGTAAAAGTGCAGACGGAGAAGGGCGCCCGGTTGGTCGAAGCCGGCGGGGATGTCTTCGAAAAAGCCGAGGGCGACGCCGAGGCCGAGATAAAAGCGTTCCGGGAAAAGGCCGGCACGGCCAAGAAGGACCCCCTCCTCGAAACGGCCCGGCCGGGCCTCGAGGCCGCGTTCGAGCACGAGGACTGGGAAACGCTCGTCAGCACCTGCATCGGCTGCGGCGCGTGCACGTACCTCTGCCCCACCTGCCACTGCTTCGACATCCAGGACGAGGGCGGCACGGTCGAGGGGCGGCGCCTCCGCGTATGGGACCACTGCACCGGCCGGACGTTCACGGCTATGGCGGGCCACCAACCCCGCGACCGGCAGTACAAGCGCTATCGCCAGCGACTGCTGCACAAATTTCGCTACTACCCGGAACGATTCGGGCCGGTACTCTGCACCGGCTGCGGCCGCTGTATCACGCATTGCCCGGTTAAAATAAACATAAAACAACTCGTGGAATATTTCGGCGGCCTTGTAGACACGCCGCCCGGCGGCCGACGCCGCCCCGCCGATGGATAAGCTATATTTACCGACGCCGCTGCGCGTAACAGGCATCGTCGAGGAAACGCCGACGACGAATACCTTCCGCCTCGCCTTCCCGGAAGGCGTCCCGCGGCCCGACTTCAAGTGCGGCCAGTTCGGCGAGTTCGGCCTGTACGGCGCCGGCGAGTCCACCTTCTGCCTCGCCTCGCCGCCGAGTACCGACGGCCTCGAGATTACGGTGAAGGAGGTCGGCAAGGTCACGCGGGCCTTCCACAACCTGAACGAGGGCGACGTCGTCACGTTCCGCGGGCCTTACGGCAACTGGTTCCCGTACGATGACCTCAAGGGCAAGGACCTCCTCTTTATAGGCGGCGGCATCGGCCAGGCTCCGCTGCGCGGCCTGCTCTGGACCTGCCTCGAGAACCGCGGCGACTTCGGCGACATAGGCCTTATCTACGCGGCGCGCGAGGAATGCGAACTCGTCTACGAGCGCGAACTCGTCGAGTTCGAGGACCGCGACGACATCGACGTCATCCTGGCGCTCGACCCGGTGTGCCCGGGCGAAGCCATCCCGGATTGGCGAGGCCGCACGTCCTTCGTACCCCCGATCCTGGAGGACGAACGCCCCTCGCCGAAGAACCGCGTCGTCATCACCTGCGGCCCGCCGATAATGATAAAGCTCGTCGCGAAGTGCCTGATGGAGAAACTGGACTACGCGCCGAGCCAGATATGGACCACCCTCGAGATGAAGATGAAGTGCGGCGTCGGCAAGTGCGGCCGCTGCAACATCGGCTCGACCTACGTCTGTAAGGACGGCCCCGTCTTCTCGTACGACCAGATCCTCGCCTTCCCCCAGGAATTCTAACACCACC
>JASFLY010000030.1:0-31538 GCA_050117845.1 Candidatus Zixiibacteriota bacterium | reverse complement strand
GTCCTGTCCACCAGCGGCCGGGCCGAAGAGGAAAAACGGATCGCCGAGGAACGCGCCGCCCTGGCCGAGGAACGCAAGCGCCTCGAGGACCAGGAGAAGAAACTTCGGGCCGACCTTGAAGGCACCATTTCCGACCGCGAGCGGGAACTTGAGCGGCTTGAGACCGAGCGGGAAGAGGAGCGCAAACGGCTGGAAGCCGAGCGCGACGAGGAGGTCAAGCGGCTCGCCGCCGAGCGCGAGGAGGAACGCAAACGCCTCATCGCCCAGTACGAGCAGGAACTCAAAGCCGCGCAGGATGAACGAGACGGCGAGGTCACACGCCTCGCCTCGGAGCGGGAACGCCTCGACGCCGAACGGGAACGCCTGGCGGAGGAGGAACGCGAACTCGCTTCCATGGGCAAAACCATAAAGCGGCGGCGGCGCCTCCCGTTAATCATCTCGGCCATCATCGTGGGCGTACTGCTCGCCGTTACGATCCCCTCCTATTATTTCTTCATCTACAAGCCCCAGCAAGAGCTGCAGGACCGGTTGTCGAAAATCTCGAAGCTGGAGGAGCGCATCGCCTCTCTGACCGATCAACTGGAGGCCGCCCTCAAAGCCGGCGACACGGCGCGGGCCGAGGAAATTGCGGAGGAAATAGAAAAAGCTCGCAAGGAGAAAGAGGAACTGGCGGAGGAAGTCCCCGAGGAGAAGATGCACACCTCCCGGGGTAAGGCCAAACTCGCCGGCCTCCTCCGAGCCGAAGGACCCGGCGCCGAGGACCCGGCGCGCTCCGGCGGCGCCATCACCTCCGGCCTGAGCGGCGGCATGGGCGGCGTGCGCTCGACCTACAGCCGCGAACTGGGGAAGAACCCCGGCCTCGCCGGCCACGTCATCGTCAGCATCAAGGTATCGCCGGAGGGCGGGGTCACGAACGCCCACGTCGTCTCGTCCACCATCGGCAACTCGGCGGTGGAGAACGCGGTAACGTCGGCGGCGCGGGGAGGCCGCTTCGGCCCGGCCGCGGGCGAGACCTCCCTCACCTACAAGTTCGACTTCTCGCCGTAACCCCCCAATGGAAGATTCTAACCCCGGCCGCACGGCCGGGTTTTTCATGCCGCCGGCTGAAGCCGGCGGTTAACGTACGCGCGGGTGACGGACCGGCCGCTGAAGCGGCCGGTTTCCTTTATGTAGGGCCGTACCTTCAGGTGCGGCCACCGCAGACAAGAATGTCTGCGCCACCCACCGTCCTTCGGGACGGCGCCGTAGGGGCGACTGGCCAGTCGCCCCTACCTACCCTCAATATCACGGTGGCGTCAGTTGTTACCAACTGACGCCCGAACCACGCCGGCACGAACCTTATATATCGTACGCGGCAGCCGCAGACAAGAATGTCTGCGCCACGATAGGAATGTCTGCGGCACCAACGTTTCGCAGACAGGAATGTCCGCGGCACGACGGGAATGTCTGCCCCACCAAATAGATACGGAAAACCCGGCCTCGCGGCCGGGCTTTCCCGCTCTTCACCTATCAGGAGGGTAATTGCCTTTATTCGGCTTTATTCGCTTGTTGGTTTCGGCGGAGTAGCGCCGCCCGATTGGCGTTCCTTGCGCCACTTCTTGCGCTCCTCGCGCGCGGCCAGAGTATCGGCCAGCGAGTTCTTCCCGAACTTCGAGTGCACCACCGCGCCCAGGCCGATGAAGCCGGCGCCGATGAATATCACCCAACCGATGCCCGTGAAGATACCCCCGATGGTTTCGAGGATGCCCCCGGGCAGGGCGATGAGGTCGCCGAGCAAAGCCGCGCCGTGCAGGATAAGGAGGCCGATGAATATCTGGTACATGACGTGCTTGTCGCCGACGAGCTTCCGCCCCAATATCCGCGCCATGACGATGTAACCCACGAAGAGACAGACGAGAAGCGCGAGTATCATCAGCGGGACCAGCGGGATACCGATAATCGACACCGTGAACACTATCGTCGCCAGCGGGAAGAATATCAGCGTAATAACGCCGATGAGGGTCGCGTACGGGAACGCCCCGGTCAAATGCTCCTCGATGTGGGTGATCTGCTTCGGCAGGAATATCGTCAGGAGCAATGCGACGAGGATCAAAAATCCGAAGAATACTATTTCGGAGGCCGCGGCCGAAATCCGTTCGCCGAGATCGGAGGCCGCGTCGCCCAGGATGCCCAACCACTTGACGTGCTTGAGGCCCGGGACGTCACCTTCCACCGCCACCTTCTCCCCGCCGACCGTGGCGTCGGGAGATATGTCGGCAGTTCCGCCCACGGTCACCGCGTCGCCGCCGATAACGGCCGTCGACGTTACGACGAGGTTACCGCCGACGCAGACGGCGTCGCCGGCCACCGTTCCTTTAACGGTCAAATCGCCGCCGATGCACACGGCGTCCCCTTCGACCACGTCCCCCTCTTCGATGGTCAGGTTCTGGCCGAAGGCCACTTCGTTGAGCTCTTCGTTCTCGGTCTCCCCGAATTCCAGCTCGATTTCGCCGGTCCCCGGTTCCTCGGCTAGGGCGGTTTCACCGGTCGCGGCCGTCTCGGCCGTCCCCGCGCTTTCGGGTATGACTTCCATTCCGGCCGTCTCGGCGGCAACGGGGGGTTCGGGGGTTTCCGGCTCCTGGGCCACGGCCGGCGGGCCGGCGATCATGCCGTACGCCAGCGCGCACAAAACGGTTATCGGGAGTAACGCTTTCATCATCTTATCTCCTTGTATCGAATTGGAATAATCCAAAAATAATTTAAACGGTCGATAGCCCCGGCGCCGGAGCGCGCGACCCGATTCTCCATATTACGTAGAAGACGGCGACGGCGGCGAAAGCGCCGAAGTAAATAGGAGCGGAAGCCCGAAGGGCCTCTCCCAAGAACGACGACCCCACCGACGCCAGAGTGGCCGCCAGTTTGCCGACGGCCGCCGCCGGCGCAACCAGCGCCCGCAAGAATTGCCAGGCGTTGATTGCGGCGCCCGCCGCGTCGCCTACGGCCGCTAAAACGCGGGAGAGTAAGGCGGGTTTGAAGTAACGCGCCCATCCGACCACGAAAGCGCCGGACAGGGCGGCCGTTGCTCCCGCCGTCGTCCACGACAGCGCGCGGCGCGTCCGGGCAGCCCGCGCCCGGGCCCGCCGGGCCTTAAGCATAACGCCCGCGACGAAGGCCGGCGAAGGCTCCGGCCGGGGCACCGCCGCAAACACGGCGAGGGTACGTTCGGCCGCCTCGAACTCGCGGCGACAGGACGGGCAGGCGGCGAGATGCCGGTCGAACTCCTCTCGGCCGGCCGGCGTCAATTCGCCGTCGAGGGCATCCGGTACCATTTCCTTGAATTTTAAACATTCGGCCTTCATCATATTACTCCGCTGTTTTATACGTATTTGGCGAGCCTTTGTTGCAGTTTTTCACGGCCGCGGTGGATGCGGGCCTTGACCGTCCCGAGGGGCAAATCGAGGGCCGCGGCGATGTCCTCGTACGTCATTCCTTCCCGAAAACGCATGATTAAAGCCCCCCGGTACGTCGGCGGGAGGGAGGCCAGCGCCTCGTCGACGGCCTCCTGGATCTCGCGGCGGCCGGCGAGTTCGTCGGGCGCGAGCGTTAGGTCGGGGGCGTCGGCCTCGCGAGACTCCTCGCCGTCGGCTTCCCACACCAAGGGGATCGTCGGCACCTTCTTTTTACGGAGCCAATCGAGGCAGTGATTGTGTGCTATCCGATATAGAAATGGGGAAAGAGGACGGGCGGGGTCGAACGTGGAGAGGCCCAGATAGAATTTTAAGAAGGCCTCCTGGGCCAGGTCTTCGGCTACGGCCGGGTTGCCGACCAGCCGCCGGCAGTAATCAATAATGGGCCGGCTGTATTTGTTGACTAGTTCCTCGAACGCCGACTCGTCGCCGGCCGCGGCCCGCCGGGCCAGGTCAGCGTCGGCGTCGATAGCGTCTGCCGGTAGGGACGGGTTCATAAAGGCGAAACGAGGCCGGGTCCAACAAACCCGCCCCTCCTCACCATGTATTACGTTAAACGGGCCGAAATGTTGCGCCCGGATTCAGACGAAAAGGTCGGAGACGCCAAGGTCGGACCCGCCGTCCCCGCCGGCCGGGACGTACGGTTCGCCGGCCGCGGCCCGAGAGAAGTAGCCCACCGCCTCGGGGCCCGCGGCCACGTCCTGCAAATCGGGATGGGTGGCGCGGAGCCGCTCGGCCGCCGAGTCGAGGTCCGTGGGATGGCCGTCGGCGTAAAAGAGTACGCCTTCGCCGGTTTCGGCCGGACACACCCTTCCGCCGGCTTCCCCGGCGGCCGGGGCACTTCCGGCGGCGGCACGCCAGCACGCCGCGTGACCGGGCCGGAGGAAAAGACGGAAGCGCAAGCGGACGATAAGGCCCGCCCGGCCCCGCGACCCCAAAAAGAGTTTCGATACGTCGTAGCCGGCGACGCCCTTGATGGTCCTGCGGCCCACGGTGACCAGGTCGCCGTCGTCGTTGACGAACGTCAGGCCGTAGAGGAGGCGCGGGAATTCGCCGTAGGCGGGGGCGAAGGCGTTCGCAGGGTAACGGGCGACGGCCTCGGCCGCGGTCATCGCCGCGGAGCCGGGGGCGACGAAGGGGAGGAACAGCGGCGTATTGGCCAGCCGGGAAGAGAGTTCGTCCAGCGTCATCCCGGCCGGGGCTTCGCAGTAATAATCCTCAGCCGCGAGGGTGAAATCGCCGGCCAACGCCGGCCCGGCCGCAACGAGGACGACGCCGTCCGGCAGGCCGGGCGACGGGTCGGCCGTCCCGGCCCAGGGGTGCAGCTTCCATCCTCGCTCGCGGCAGAGGTCGGCCAGTTGCCGGGCCGCGGCCTCGTCGGCCAACTCGGCCGCGACGCGGCCGGCCGTTTCTCTTACGGCCCCGCTTCCCAGCACGTCTACGAGTTCGTCGCGCATGGCGTTACCCGGCCAATTCGTCGATTACGTCCATAACACGGCGGGCCCCGCGGCCGTCGATGAGGGTCCGGCCGGCCTCGGCGAGTTTCACCCTCCGGCCTTCGTCGTGCCACAACGCCGCGAGTTCCGAGACGACGGCGCCGCCGGGCCGGAGTTCCTCCTCCGGAAAGGTGAGGGCGGCTCCTGCCGCGGCGAACGCGGCGCACTCCGCCTCTTCCCGTGCGACGTGGGGTACCGAGATAGTGGGAACGCCGGAAGACAGCAGTTCGAACTGGGTGATGCCGCCGGCGGCGAGGGCGACGCGCGCCCGGCGGTAAAGGGGCAGCATGTCCCAGGCCGGCGCGTACACGTCGACACGGTGGGGACTGCGGGCGGCCATTTCCCGGGCGGCGTCGACGTACGGGTACGCGGGGCCGAGGGCCAAATCCACGTCCAGCGGCTCGACGGCGGCCAGGGCCTCGAGCGCGTGCCGCGTGAAGTCGGCCTCGTCGGAACCGCCGAAGGTAATTAGCAAGCGGTCACGGCCGGGGTCGGCCGCGGAGGGGGGCTCTTCGGCGTAGGCGGACGGCAAAGGGATGTACTCGGTCCCCAACAGGAACCGCTGGGGCGGCCAGAGCTCCTCGTAACGGGCGAACGACGCCGCCATATCGCCGTTGACGACGACGTGCGAAACGAGCGGCTCCCCCATATCGTCCAGGGCGCAGGTCCATACGTCGGCCTCCCGGAGGAGACGGTAGAAAGCCGGGTCCTTGGCGCGCAAATCGGTCACGAGGGACGATTCGCCGACCGCGCCCGCCAGGAACGCGACCTCCTCTTCGACGGAAAGCGGAGCGACGTCGATGCGGTCGAAACCCCGTCCCCGGGCGAAAGACCGGGCGGCCGGGTCGTCGTTCAGGACGAAGCGGCACTCCCGGCCTCGGCGCCGCGCCTCCTCCGCCAGCGCAATCAGGCGGCCGACGTGGCCCAGGCCGATGCGCGGGCTGCCGTCCGCCCGAAACCATATGGTATTGGTAGACATAAATTATAAAGCGGCCTTAAGGCCGCCCGTACTCCCGACCGCGGCCCTCCGGGGGCCGGCGACGTCATATTCTCGCCAGCCGGACGAACCACCGCCTCGACTCCCGGAGCCGGTTACACCCAGGTATATATGGGCTTGTTCGGGACGCACCTTACGCCTCTTCACCAGAAGCGGCGGCTTTCTTCTTACGCTTGCGGATGTGCGAGATGTGCAGGTAAAGCCACGCGATCACGGCCAGGAGGATTACGATGCCGATGACCAGGTCGAACTTGTGGAAGTAGTGCCGGAGCTCCCGCCAGCGCTCGCCCATAATCTGGCCGACGTACGCCAGGCCGAGGCACCAGGGAAAGGAGCCGACGAAGGTGTACAGGCAAAACTTGCCGAAGTGCATTCGGGCGATGCCCGCGGGGAGGCTGATGAAGGTCCGGACGACGGGCAGCAGTCGCGTGATGAAAACGGTCGCCGAGCCGTATTTATTGAACAACTTATCGGCCCACGCCAACTCGCGTTCGGACAGGAGGATCCATTTCCCCCAGCGTTCGATGAAGGGCCGGCCGCCGTAGTACCCGGCGGCGTACGCTACCACCGAGCCGACGAGACACCCGAAAGCCCCGGCGAGGCCGACGAGCCACAGGTTGAATTGCCCCGTGGCCACGAGGCTCCCCGAGAAGGGCATTATAATCTCGGAGGGGAGGGGAATACAGGCGCTCTCTATCGCCATGCACAAGACGACGCCGGCGTAGCCGAGCGTCGAAATGACGTTCATGACCCAGGCGCCGATAGGTTCAATAATCGCGTCGAACAGGTTCATATAAAACCTCGACTCGTCGGGGGATTATCGGTAAAGGGATTTTATGCGTCCGAGGCTGGCGGGTTCGACGGAATTTTCGCCCTCGGGTTCGGCCCAGGCAAGAAAATTCGCCATGACCTCGGCGCGCATGCCGTCGTGGAGGATGTTTTCGAAGGGACACGAGAAAAGAATTATTTTGTATGTACCGCCGCCGGCTTTCGCGCCCGAAGCGCGGAGGACGCCGCGATGGTGCCGGTGGCCCTCGTCGTCGCGCCACCAGGCCGCGCCGGAAGCACCCGCGGCGGGTTCGAGCTGGTCGGGCCAGTTCTTGTGGTGCCGCCAGTTGACGTCGTAGCTCTGGCCGTTGAAGGGACTCCCGGCCTCGCCCTCGAGGACCCAGTCGTCGTCCACCTTGATCCAGTTGTCGAAGTTGTCTTGCGGATAGTCGAGCTTCAGGTAGTCGGAGAAGAGCGGCTTGTACAGCTGGCGCTCGTTCTCGGCGTCGGCCACGCAGTTCCAGGCGATGTACATCCCCGAAAGCATGAGCGTCGTCGTCCCCGGAGTCTGACTCAGAAAACGGACGAGCGACTTCTGTTCGGAAGGGGTTAGCGTGATGGAGCCGTGGAGGGGGTCGGAAGCTGGCGCCGCGCCGGAGGTGGACGTGAACCAGATGACGGTTTTATATTTGCGGAGGACCTCGAAACCGGGCTCGCCCTGCGTGTAGTGGTCCCATAAGGTGTAGGTGTACCCGGCGTCGCGGAGGGCGTTGATGTAGAAGCTGTCGTACTCCTGCGGGTTCTCGACGCCGTCCACCTGGTCGGACACGAGGAGGATGCCGTGGGTGGCGTACGCGGGCGTCAGGGCCGCGGCGACGACGATAGCGATTAGGGTTATTTTTTTCATTACTGCGGCTCTATTTCGCGAGCTTTGTACATCTCTTTGAGTTGGTCGGTGGTTTTGGTCTTCATGTCGGCGATGCCGGCGTCGAACTTGCCCTCTTCTATCTCGGTCACGCGCCGGGCGAGGTGCGGAGAGGGGGGCGCGAGGTGGCGGCCGTAGATGCGCCGGGCCAGAATGGCGACGAAAGGCTGGACCTCGTCGGCCGGGCAGCGCGTCACGCAGAGGCGGCAGAGGATGCACTCGAACGACAGTTCGGCCACCTTCGCGATCTCGCCCCGCAGAGCCGCGGACATATACTCCATGACCTCGAGATTTTGAGGACAGATGAGAGTACAGGAATTGCACCCCATGCAGCGAGCGAGTTCCGGGTAATACTCCCGGAGCGTCCCCTCGTCGGGGACAATCGCTTCGACATCGTATAGGGCCTTGTTCGCCGGGAAGAACGGCAGTTGCGTCAGCTCCATGCCGTCCTCGACGACGGTCTGGCACGCGAGGCCGGACTTAAGGTGGTAATCACCGCGGACGCGGTAGGTCGCCGAACAGGCGCCGCACACGCCGCCGCGACAGCCGACGCCGCGCTCCAGGCGGTACCCGGAGAACTCCATCGCTTGCAGAATCGTTAGGCCGGCGGGAACGTGGTACTCCCGCCCCATAATGCTTATAGTTACCTTTTCGACCTCTTCCACCGGTAATCCTCCTCGGCTAAAACCTCGTCGCCCGGGAGTGGCTTATTTTACGTCCTTAAAAACAGGCCGAGTAAAACGCCGATGGCCATCGCCACCACGGCCATTAAATATTTATCCAGAAAGGTCATCGACTTCGACGGCCCAATGACCTCCGGGACGCGCGTATCGACGACGAAGTCCTTCAGATTGGTCTCCACCTGGGGGCAACCAAGGACGCACGCGTAGCACTGTTCGCAGTCCTCGCCCACGATCGACTCCAGCGCCATCGACGTCCGCTGTTCGGTCTTCACCAAGCGCTCGGGCTCTCGCCTTATTATGGGGCAGGAGTCGACGCAATTCCCGCAACCCAGACATCCCTTGTCGCCGGCCACGTCGACCTCGACCAGCGAAAGCCGGTGGTAGGGCTTCAGGCCCTCCGAGAGAAGGCGGCACCGCGCCACCGGCGGGAACTTCTCGTCCAGTATGACGTCCAGCGTCGCGCGGTACGGGGGCGGCTCGTAGTTGAAGTAAGGAGACATACGTACCTCACCTTGCGTCGCCGCCGGTAGTGAGCGGCGGGTGACAACGTTCGCAATTGGCAGACGGCGGGATAACGCCGTCGCGTATCGTCGTCTCGTTGGCCGGGCAGTCGTTGTAGAAGAAGACGCCCTCGTCGGTCAGGCCCTCGGCCCGGTCGCCCCACACGTGCATGCGGCCGGTGTGGCAGCGGCTGCACGTGTCGGACCGGGGTACGGCCCGGTCGTACTTCAAATTGGGCTCGTGCACCAGGCCGGCGTGACAGGAGTCGCAGGTCATGTAGTCCCGGCTCACGAAGAAGGTTTCGGCGGTGTGGCACTGGGCGCATACTTCCCGCACCTGGTCGTGGTGGTGGTGGTCGAAAGCCAGCGCGTCCACCTCGCCCCTCATGCCCTCCGGGAGATCGTCCCCGGCGACGACGTTAACGCGTTTGTACGCGTTGTGGCACTTCGTGCACTTCTCTTCCTTGGCCCGGGTGTAGATCTCGCGGTTGTTGAAGTCCTCGGCGGTGGTCGTCGCGACGACGGCGTCCTTGACGCCGAGCCACTTCGCGTCCACCAGGCCGAAGACGCCGGGGCCGATGTGGCAATCCTTGCAGCCGACGCCCTCCTCGAAGTGGGCGGACGCGCGCCAGGGGTCCTGGAAGCGCTGGTCGAAGTGACACAGGTAACAGAAGGTGTTCGTACTGGAGAACTCCAAGCCGGCGAAGCCGACCGCCGCGAAGACGACGGCGCCCAGCGCCAGTATTATATGACCCTTCTTTATTTTAACCGTAAACGCCATGTCACCGGAATAGTGCCTTCACGCGCCCCAGAGACGCCGGTTCCACGCCCGGCCTCGATTCCCGGAAACGCTGGATGCGGGAATTACGCTCGTCCACGACGAAGAACCTGCCGTTCGGGCCGAACGCGCATTCCGCCGGGAAGTGAAACTCCCCGGGTCCCGTTCCCCCGCAACCCCATTTCCCCAGAAATTTCCCGCGAAGCGTAAAATACTGAATGCGGTTGCAGTATTCGTCCGTTACGAAAACCCGGCCGTCGGTCGTAATCGCGAGCGCTCGCGGCCCGACGAACTCGCCGTCCCCTTCCCCGCGCGTCCCCCACTTGCCCAGAAATACGCCGTCCGCCGAAAAGAACTGGATCCGGTCATTGTGCTTGTCGGCGACGTACACCGTACCGGAGGGGCCGATAGCGAGGCCCCGGGGCTTATCCAACTGGCCGTCGCCGCCGCCGTACGAACCCCATTTCCCCAAAAACGAACCCTCGGGCGTGAAATACTGAATTCGGTCGTTGAAGCAATCGGCCACGTATATCCGGCCGTCGGGCGAAATCGCTATCCCGCGCGGATAATTGAACTCGCCGTCCCCCGTCCCCTCGCGGCCCCACTTCCGTACGAAACTCCCGTCACGCGTAAAACATTGGACGCGGAAATTATTTGTTTCGGTTACGAAGACGAACCGGCCGTAGGCCGCCACTCCCCAGGGCCGGCGGAATTCGCCGTTGCCCGAACCCTTGCGCCCCCACATCCCGAGATGACTCCCCGCGGTGTTGAAGTACTGGATGCGGTGGCTCTCCCACTCCGTCACGTACACCCGGCCTTCCGGCGTCACGTCCATCCCGAAGGGCTGATCCAACCGGCAGGGACCCGGCCCGAAGGTTCCCCATTCCCCTTCGTAGACGAACTCTCCCCACGCCGCGAGGACCGCGAACGCAAGCACGCACACTGCCAGCGGTACGACATACCGCATGACGCTTCCCCCGTGTTTTAACCTCTCGCCCTTGAATCGGGTTTAAACTAAACCCGGTCCTCGAAAAACTCCGCTTCCGCGCGTTTCTGTTTGCGCAAGTAATGGGCTACCGCCGCCGCGACGCTCGGCGCGCTTATCCCGGCCGGGCACTTGGCGGCGCACTTGGAACAGCCCACGCAGTATTCCATGAGCCGGGCCACGGTCTCGTAGTCCCCCAGCCGGGCCCGCAGAACCATCTCCATCGGGAAGAGCTTGCCCTCCACCCGCTTCACCGGGCACGCCCCCACGCAGGTCTGGCAATCCATGCAGTTGAGGGATTGGCCGGTCCCCTCAACCAGCGCGGCCTGGATCGTATAATCGAACAACAGAACGACGATGAACAGCACCGCGAGCGAGTGCACCGTTACGGTGCGGAAGTTCAAGCTCGTGCACCAGAGCACGATTTTGGTGAGCGTCGATATTCGCGGCGCCTCGGCCACGCCCTTCCAGGTAGCGTCACGGGCGGCGTTAATCGCACCGTACGATATTATGGTGGCGCCGGTTATCGCGTCCACGTCGAGGTCGGTGCGGCCCAGCATCCGCTCGCGCAGCTCCTCCGCCGCGCCGAGCGCGATGGGGATGGTGTCGTTGAACTCCACGACCTCGAAGTCCTCGACTTTATGGTCGCGGACCGTAACCTCGACGTGCACCGGCCCGCGTTTCCCGCGCCCCTCGCCCTCGTACGTGCCGTCTTCGGCGAGGAGGACGACGTCGTTGAAGTGTTTGGCCCGCCAGTCCCGCATACTCCATACCTCGAAGGATGCGAAGCCGAACAGGCCCGTTCCCACCACCAGCACGCCGGCGAGCGCGAACGCCATGCCGCGCCGGCCGGCGCGCCAGCGCTTCACCGCCCATACGACGAAGCCGCCGAACAGGAGGCCGAACGCCAGAAGGCGGCCCCCGGTGAAGACCAACCCCACGACCGCGAGGAGGAACGTTAGGCGGAGCCAACGGTTCGTGTATGACCAGTTGAACCTAGCCAAGGACCCGCCCCCCGTTGCTCCGGTACCACTCGTAGAAGTCGTCGATGTATTGCCGGCCCACGAGACCGTTCCGCAAAGCGTGCTCCACGACGTCGAACGGGATCTTCCCGTCGTACATGGCCTTGACGGTGGCGACGCCCATCTTCCCGTAGAGCTCGGCCAGGTTCAGGTGCTGGACGCAGAAGCCGTCACAGTTGCCGCAGCGCAGGCACAAAAGGCCGCGGTTGTTTATGAAACGGCGGTAGTCCATCGTGCGGCACGCGACGGTGAGTTCGGCCTGGAAAGTAATGGAGGCGGGGCAGTTTTCCTGCGTGGCGTAGCAGGCCCGGCACTCGTAGCAGTACGCCGCGTCCCACATCCCGAGGGCGATGGGCCGCAGGACGTCGAGCGCCACCGCGGCGCCGATGCCCACCATGACCGCGCGGTTGAGCGCCGGCGTGGTCATGCGGTCCCTCAGGTTGGTGAAGGGGGCGTAGCGGTGGATCCCGGGATAGGCCGCGGGTTTATCCTCGTCGCGGGAGCGGGGGAACCACTTCACGCGGGACCGCTTTTCTTCCTTGTCGTCTCCGGGCATAATAATAATTGTCGATTATTTTAAATCAATCCGGCGGTCATGGCAACCGTTAATTGGGGCGGGCGGCCCCTTTAGCGCGGCAAGAGCAGCGCGATTAAAAGGCCCGTAATAAGGCCGCCCAAGGCTCCCTGCAACAACTGCTTCGGCGACCGCATGTCGAGCGCGAAAGCGATTATCCCGCCGCTCACGGCCCCGGCTACGATAAACGATATGAAAAACGGCATCGCCTATTCCTCCGGTTTGGACTCCGGTTCCAAGGTCTTCTCTTCCGCCCGGCGCGCCCGTACGGCCGCGAGTTCCCGCTCCGCTTCGGCCGCTTCATCCGGGGGCAACGCGGCTACGGCCTTGCCGAGCGCCTCTTCCGCGGCCTCGAGCAGATCGGCCCGGGCGCAACTCCGCCCCGCCTTAAGCCAGTACCGGCCCTCTTCCGGCTCGAGGTCGGCGGCCCAGGTGAACTCGGCCGCGGCCTCGGCCGGCCTGTCCACTATTAAATACAGTTCCCCGAGGTACGCGTGCAGTTCGGCGTCGTCCTCGTCGAAGGCGACGGCCCAGCCGACGTGTTCGGCCGCGCCGACGTAGTCGCCCTCCTCGAAGGCCAAGCGCCCGGCCGCTTTACGGGCCGCAACGCCTATCGACAAACGACCGTACGCCCGGGCGAACGCCGTCTCGTACGAGAGGCGGGCGGCGGCGACCTCGCCCAGTTCCTCCTGGGCCCGGCCCAGCCCCAGGTAGTACTCGCCCCGGTCCTGGCTCAGCGCGATGGCCCGGCGGTATTCGTCCCGGGCGGCCTCGGCGTCTCCCGCCTCGAGATAGGCCCCGGCGAGGGCGGCCCGGGCCGCGGGCGCGTAACGGCTTCCCTCGACGGCGCGCTTCAGATACCTGACGCCTTTATCGATATTGCCGAGCGCCAACTCGAGTTCGCCTTCCAGGGCGTACGCGGGGTAATAATCGGGGTCGGCGTCGTGCGCCCGGATTAACATATTTAGGGTACCGGCGTGGTCACCCCGGCGGGCTTGGATCTCGGCCGTACCTACGTAGGCCGGCGCGAAATTATTATCAAGTCCGATCGCCCTTTTATATAACTCGTAACTCTCCTCATCGTCGTCCGACAGGAAGCCGGCGGCGTACAGCAATATCGGCTCGTCGTCGTGGTGCTCGAGCTTTTCGGCGTATAGGGGTTGAGCGATGAGTTCCAGCGCCTCTTCCCGGAGGACCTCCAGGTAAAGCAAGTTCAGGTCCCGGTCGAGGGGGTAATGGTCGAGGCCGAACTGGAGGAACGCCAGGGCCTCCTCCGCCCGCCGGCCTTCGAGCAGGTCGTACGCGTGCTCCATAAAGGCCGCCGGCGAATCGCCCGCGTGCCCCTCGTGTTCGTGGGCGAAGGCCGCGGCCGCGGCCAGCGCGGCCAGGACACATATATAACGTACCGGCCTCACTCGCCGGGCGACCCGGCCACCTCCTCGAAAACGTACCCCGTGAGGACGTCGGCCACAGCGCCCTTCTCCTCGTATTCGAGTTTAACCTGGCGGATGGCGGCGAAGTATTCGTCGCGGGCCGCGGCGTCGCCGTCGGCCTCGGCCGCCAGGGCCCGGCCGTACAGCACTACCGGATGCGCCTCGCTCATCCCCGCGGCCACGGCGAGCGCGGCCTCGCCCTCGTCCCGGCGCCCCAGCTTGAAGGCCGCGACGGCCAGGCCGGCCTGCGCCTGGAAATCCCCCGGGTCACGGGTCACGGCCTCGGCGAACGCCTCGTGGGCCTCTTCCCAGCGGCGCGTCCGAACCGCGGCCACGCCGAAGTTGGCGTAGGCGTACCCCTCGGAAGGGTTCAGCGCTATCAATCTTTTCAGGTATTTATAGGAGGCCTCGAAGTCGTCGACCTCGGCCGAGAGAACGCCGGCGGTGTTAAGGGCCTCGGCGTTGTTCGGCGACACCTCCAGCGCCTTGACGGAGTATTCCAGCGCCCCGGTCCAGTCGCCGCGGGCCCGCATCACCGCGGCCTTGCCGTTAAGGGCCTTGACCATTTTCGGCGCCTTCGACAGAACGTCGTCGAAAATCGCCTCGGCGTCGCCCGTGACGCCCATCTGGTAGAGGCAATATCCCGCCATGACGGACGAGCGCAGGTCCCGCTGGTCCAGCTCGTACGCCGTGCGGTAATGCTCGAGGGCTTGCTCGAAGAGCCACTTCTGGTAGTAGACGTCGCCCAGGTTGCGATGGGCGTCGGCGTAACTCTTCTCCCGGGCCACGGCCATACTCAGTTCCGCCTCGGCCTCGTCCAGCCGGCCCGACAGAAAGTACCCCAGGCCGCGCAGGTTGCGGCCGGCCGCGTCGTCCTTGAGCGACAGGGCCCGACCGCACTCGGCCAGGCCGTCATCGTACTGGCCCAGGCCGTAATATATCTGCGCCAGCGCCAGGTGGTTTTCCGGCACCGGTTCCGGCTCGACTTCCAACACCGTCCGGCCCACGCGCAGGGCGTCCTCAAGTTTCCCCGCGGCGAAGTATACGTCCCTCAGGGCTATCTGTACTTCGGCGTTATCCGCGTTAGCCTTGGCCAATTTTTCGAGTATCGCTTCCGCTTCGTCGAGCCGTCCCGTGAGACGGTAGACGAAAGCGAGGTCCAAACGCGCCTCGACGTCGTCGGGGGCGAGGACGAGCGTCTCCCGGGCCCATTTCTCCGCGGCTTCGAGGTCGCCCAGTTGAATGTAGAGTTCGGCCAGGTCGCGCTTGAGGCGGGCGTTTTTCGGGGCGAGGCCGCTCAATTTCTCCCACTCCGCCGCGGCCTCCTCGTATTTATTCTGCAAAACGTAATATAACCGGAGGTTGTTGACAGCCGAGTCGCCGTCGGGGTTCATCTCCGCGGCGGCGATAAGCGGGGGCCCCGCTCTTTCGTAATCCCCCTCGTTCAAATAAACGTAACCGAGGTTGTTGAGCGCGACGTCGTAATCCGGGTCGAGTTCGGTCGCCCGGGTGAAGGCGAACTTGGCCTCCTCCACCTTTCCGACGCGAAGGAGGATGGCGCCGAAGTGATTGTAGGCGCGCGGCTCCTCGGGGTATTTCTCGAGTATCTCCCCGTAGAGCGTAACGGCCTCGGATATCTTCTTCTCCTCCTCGAGCCGGGCGGCCCGTTCGAGCATCTCGTCCACACTCTCCTGGGCGAACGCCCCGACGGCCGAACCGACGAGCAGAAGTAACATTAACAACGATAAACTTTTTCTCATATTATGGCGAATCCGCCTCCTCGGCGACCGGCGGCAGGTGGCTCCGCGAGGCCCGGGTGAACACGACCCACCCGGCTATCAGCAGCACGAAGGCCACGCCCACCGTCACCCGGAAGCCGGCCGCGGCCGCGAGCAGTTGCGAACCGACGTCGCCGAAGACGTACGCGAGGATATAGGCCGACAGCAACCAGGGAAGCATCGCCGGCCCCCGGCCGGCCGCCGCGGCCAACCCCACGGGCGCCAGCGCCCCCAGGAAGAAGCCGACCAGCGCCACCAGCACCACGGCCACGTAGAAGCGAACCAGCCAGGCCCACCCCGCGGTCGCGGCGAAGAGCGCGTCGAAAGCGAAAAGGTACAACAGCGTCGCCGCCGCCACCATCACGAAAGGCAGCCAGCGGCGCCGCCGGGCTATCTTGCCGCTGAGCATACTACCGGCGGCCGCCACGACGGCCAGAATGGCGAAGGCCGTCGGGCCGCTCCACGAGCCGCCGCCGAGATAGAAAGAGACCTTGGACAGGAAGCTGGTCGCCAGCGCCGCGAACGCCATACCGACGACCAGGAAGTACAGCGCGAAGGCACCCTTTCCGCCCGTCGTCACTTTTTGTTTGCGGAAGAAGAAAACCGTCACCAGCAGCAGCGCCGCCCCGAAAACGACGGTCAGAACGAGGACGGAGACGCCGAAAGGCCGGCCGACGTTGCCGGCCGAAAGCGACAGGCCCGTTCCCTCGGCGGGAGATACCGGGAAGGGCCGATTGTCGGTGGCGGGCCGTACGTCGTATTCGTATTTGCCGTAATCGCCCGCCGGGGCGTCGACCGTGAGGAGCGTCGCGTACGACTCGGCCGCGTCGCCCGACGGCTTGTGACCCGGAAGGTAGCGCGGCTCGAAGTCCTCGCCGGCGATTCCGGCCAGTCCCTCGACCTCCAGCGCGTCGAAGCCGCCGGGTTCGGCGAAGATGACGACCAGGCCGCCGCGCTCGAATATCACGATGTCGTTCGCGGGTTGAAGCTCGCCCTCATCACGCAGCGCCCGGTAGAGCGTGGCCGCGAGTTTGTGGGCGGGGCCGGGCGTTTCTCCGGAGCGGGCCACGACGGCGATTACGCCGTCGGGTTTCAGGTGCCGGTAGTATTCGCGGAAGGCACTAACGGTCAGGCCGTAGTCGGGCGCGAGCGACGGCGCCGCCTCGCCCGGGACCGGGACTTCGGCCGGTGACAGGAATATAAGGTCGTACATGTCGGAGCGGCCCCGCAGGAAGCTCCGGCCGTCGCCGGCGTGGATATTCACTCGGGCCGGGTCGAACATCTCGTCGGCGTAACCCGAGCCCATGAGGACCTCGCGCACGGCCCCGTCAACGACGAGGTCGACGCGGCCCGCGCAGAGCGCCGCCATGGTCGCGGCGTCGAAACCGCCGCCGCCGACCACCAACGCCGCCTCCGGCATCTTGAGGCGGCAAGCGAACGCCGGCGCGTAGTTCTTTAGGAACTCGCCCGCGGCGTCGCCCCCCAGAGCGGGCGAGGCCGCCCGGCCGTTAACGGTGAGCCACTGGTGTTCGGGCAAAACGGGGACGACGTCGCCGCCGGCCGCCGCGAGGGCCGCCGCGTCCTTCTCCCCCGGCCCGGGGGCGGACAACTCCGCCCGGGAGGACGCGCTCCAAGCCACGCGCGTTACCTCGTTGCCCGAAGCCCCGAGGAAAGCCCCCGGCGTCGGCGCAAGGACGAAGAGGGACGGCGCGGCGAACGGCAGGATTATCGCGACTAGCGCCAGGACGGCCGGCGCCGCGAGTTTGGCCTTCGACGTTTCGAAATAAAACATCCCGGCCGCGGCCGCGGCAAGCACCACGATTAAGGCCAGCGCGGCGGCGTGACCGGAGAGCGCGAAGGCGGCCGCCGCGAGCAGTACCCCGGCTCCGGCGCCGCCCAATAATAAGGCGTAAACGCGGTTGGGCTCGCCGGCCTGCAGGCGGAACGCGACGCCGAAGGCGACGCCGGCGAACCGGCCCGGAAGGGCGCCGAAGGCCAGGTAAACAAGCAGCATCAGCCAGGCCCACCCGGAGGACGAACCGGCCACGTCCAGCGAGATGCGGCCTAGGCCGATGCCCACTATGAGCGCCGTCGCGCCGAACAATATCGAATTAAACGCCAGCGAACCCGCCGGGTTCTTCCCGGCCCGGGAACCCAGGATCGCCACGTAGGCCGCGCCGAAGGCGAAGCCGAGCAGCGACCCGGCCGCGACGACCACGGCCGCGTCGAAGCCGGCGGAAACGGCGAGAGCCTGCCGCAGGTACGCGGCGAACGCGAAGACGGCGGCCGCGAGGGCGGCCAAGCCGGCGTATAATAGAATGCGTCCTCTATCCATAATACCTCGAATTGCGCTTTAAAATACTCCGGGGATATAACGTTTGGTCCGCCGCATATAGTCGGCGTACCCGTCCATATTGCGTTTCAATAGATGCTCTTCGCGCAGCGTCCGAACGACGATGGCGACCCAGCAAATAAGGGTAAAAAACCAAGAGATAATGGAACATAACATAAGTACCGCGCCGGTCGTCAACATAAAACCCGCGGTGTACAGGGGGTGCCGGATCCGGCCGTAAATGCCGGCGGTTATTATCCGCCGCTCGGCCGCTTTGTTGTCCACGTACGGCGTGAAGGCCGCGCCCAACTGCCGGTTGGCGGTCCAGGCCAGGACGCCCGAGCCGACCACTAACGCGCCGCCGATTATATTGAGCGGCAGCCACTGCGCGGGCCGGATGATTACGTATTCGAGGAGCGGGACGACGACGGCTACGAGCGACGCCAGCGCGATGAAGTGGAAAGTAGGGTCGAGGAGGGCCCGGAAGAAGTCGGACAGCGTGCGGCGGGGCCTCCCGAGCGACGTCAGCGTCCGGGCGGCCACGATGCAGATTATATATGCCAGCGCGAGCCACATATTAATATCCTATATTATAAAGCCGAGGCCGGCGTCCCCTCCGACGGGGCGGGCCCCATTTCCTTAACGCCGCCCAGATATTCGACGAGCGTGCGGAAAAGCGAGAAGATCGTACGCGGCGTGAACGGTATCTTCTCGATGCGCGTTTTCCAGCAGTAACCGTACCATAAAAAGAACGCCCACACGAACACCCGATTGGGTTTGAGGTTTATCAACCGACGGATCAGCGGCCACAGCCACGGGAACTCGACGGCGATGCCGAAGAATTTGTGCAGGTTCTCGACGCGGCGCCGCGTCCGTTCGTCCCCCCAGTCGAGTATCGAGTTTATTTTGTTGGTCTCCGGGACGTCGGCCAGCGAGCCGTCGTAGTATCCGTCGCGCTGGGCCCGGGCGCCGAGTTCCGTCCGGGGATAGGGGTAAAACAACGACGACCAGGCGAAGTCGGGCCGGCAGGCGACGTTGAGCTCGAGCGTTCGGCGGTCCACAGCGACGGGGTCCGGCACGGGCAGGCCGCAGAGGTTCTGCGTCGCGACGCGGATGCCGTTGCGCCGGAGGAGCTGCACCGCGGCGATTATCTCCTCGTCCGTGTGGGGTCGGCCCAGTATTTCCTGACGCACTTGCGCGTCGCCGGCCTCCACGCCCATCCACACCGCCCGGCAACCGGCCTCGCGCAACAACCGCACGCGGGCGGCGTCCACCAGGTCCACGCGGACGTTGCACATGAACGGCACGCCGACCTCGGCGGGCAAGCGTTCCGCGAATTCCTCCAGCCATTCCTTCTTGTGCAATAAAAACGTATCGTCGTCTATCTGCATGTAGCGGAGCGGCCAATTCTCCCGGACGTACTTCATCTCGTCGAGCAGGCCGTCCACGCTCCGCGTCCGGCACACCCGCGCCGCCCCCCCGTCTCCCCCCTCGCCGCCGACGCCGCGATACATGTCGTTGAACTCGTGGTTGAAGCAGTAGGTGCAGCGGTAGACGCAGCCGCGCATCGCGAAGAAGATTTTCGTCGGGTGGTCGCGTAAGGCCGCGTCGCCCTCGTACAGGATTTCGCGGTCGGCGAAGGGCAGCGCGTCCAGGTCGTCTACCAGCGGCCTGAGGCCGTTCTTTATTACCTCGCCGTCCCGCTTGACCCAGAGGTTCTCGACGCCGGCGACGTCCCGGCCTTCGGCGAGGGCGTCGGCCAGCTCGACCACGGCCCCCTCGCCCTCGCCCCGGCACACGGCGTCCACGCCGTCCTCGTAAATCATCTCCGGGAAGAAGGTCGCGTGGGGCCCGCCGAAGACGGACATCCCCCCGTACGTCTCCTTGACGCGGCGGTTGACCTCCAACAGGTACTGGTGCTCGCCCGTCATCGCGCTGTAGAGGAGCGCCGCGGGCTGAAGTTCGTCGACCTTCCGCCGCAGGCCCTCGGCCCCCAGCCGTCCCGCCCGGGCGAGGTGGACGCGGTGTCCCGCCTTCTTGAGGACGGCGGCCAGCATCATCACGCCGTAGCGCTCGACCAGCGCGGTTCCCTTAATTACGAATAGAAAGGTCGCCGCCATAAGCGTTCCGGCGTTGAAAAAGCCGCCGCGAAGACGGCGGCCGGCGGATTAACGTATCAGGGTCGTCAGGCCGGCTTTGGCACGTTCACGGCCTTGGGCGTCATGATGCCGATGAGCAGGGCGGCGATGATGCCGCCGAAGGCCCCCTGGCCCGCCGCGACCCAGTTGAAGTCGTAGAGCGCGTACGCGAGCATGGCGCCGGCGACCGCGCCGGTCAAGAGGAATACGGCGAATTGGACGTTCCAGCCGCGCTGGATGTTCGTCCCCGTGAAGGTTCCGACCAACCTCACCATTACCAGGTTGATAACGATGACGACCGCGCCGGCGATGAGGAGGGCCGGAAGGTTCTGGACGAAGCCCTCGGCCGTGAAGATCTCGAGGTTTATAAATTTCATGAATATAGCGGCCAGCGGCGCCATAACGGCCATCGAGGCGAAGGAGAACGCGCCCTTGAGGTAGCCGGTCTCGGCGCGGAGCGTCCCCTCGGCCATCATCCCCGCGCCGCCCAAAGGCGAGGGCGCGCAGGACGTGGTGGCGTTTATCATGTAGGCCGACATGACGACGGCGAGCTGGGTCCAGGTTACGAGGCCGAAGCCCGCCGGGCCGAACAGGTAGAGCGTCGGCACCAGCGCCGCCGTCAGGATTCGCGAGCAGGAGAGCGGCATTATGGTCTGAATCTGGACGAAGATAGCGAGCATCCCGGCGACGCCGAGGATGCGGAAGTCGGAGAGGAGTTTCAGGATGCCGCTCAGCGCGTCGAAGCCGCCCGTCAGGTAGAGTGACCCCGCGGCGAGGAAGCCGGCGGCCATCGCCGTAACCGGCATGAGGAGGATGCCGCCCATGAGGTCCGTCAGCTTGACCCGGCAGAGCAGCATGATAACGAGGCACGCGCCCACGAGGACGGTCTGCACGGGGTACTTGCCGAAGGGCTGGAAGATGGCGACGAGGAGCGCCACCGCGAAGATGGCGAGCGAAACGTAGCCGCTGAAGGGCGCGGTGGCCTTGGCGCTTTCCGCCGCTTCGCCGGGCGGGGCGTCGCGGAGCGCCGAGTCTTCGGGGTAAATCTTCGTCGTAATAATTTTGAGGAAGAGGGCCATGAAGGCCGTGCCGACGAGGAGAGCGAAGGACTGCGGCCCGCGCAGTATCCCCAGGCTCGCCTCCGCGAAGTGGGCCCCCAGGAAACCCTCGCCTATCTGCCCCACGCCGCCGATGGGCGACGGCCCGCAGGAGCCGAAGGCGTTGCGGGCGAAGGCGCCGATGAGGACTATCAACTGGCCCTTCGAGACGACGCGCATCTCCTCCGGCCCGAAGGCGAACAGAAGCGGCAACAGCGCCGCGCCCAGGATGCGGCCGCACGGCAGCATCGCGATGAGCGGCAGGTTTATCAGGATGACCATCGTGCCCGGCAGGCCGAGCGGCGTCTTCTTGAGCCAGTCGATGATGACTTTGAGCGCGTCGAAGCCGCCCGACGCCGTAAGCGCGCCGGCCAGGAAGAGGCCGGCCAGAAGGGCCGTTATCGGATGGAGGATGATGCCGCTGAGGAGCTCGCTGCCGAGTAGGAGCGTACCCGGCCGCCCCTCGGCCACCAGGCGATACCCGACCGCCACGGCGACGTTGAAGAGGGTTATAAGTATGAGGACGGTCTGAATCGGAAGGTTAATCTTCCGAAACAGCGTCAGCGCCAGTACGACGACGAAGACCGCGAGCGTGGCGTATCCGATAATCGTAAATGCCATAAGAGATTCGGGTAAAACGCCCGTTTACGATTGGCCGGGGGCCGACTTGGCGGCGCAATCCGGCCGGGAGCTACGGCGCCGCACGAGGGCCGCGCCGACGTAATACCGGCCCGACGTCCGCGTCACGACGACCGCGTCGCCGGGTTGAAAGCGGCACACGCACTGCGTACAGCCCGGAACCGTGGCCTCGATCAGTTCCCCGGCGTCGAGTTCGACTTCGGCGGTACGAGGCGCGAGGCCGAAGGCCCCGGCGTCGGCCTTGAAGCGCACGAAGCGCCCGGGCCTGCCCGTACGGAGGCGGTACACCTCCAACGCCACCATCGCGGCCAACAGCGCCGCCGCGGTGCCGAAGAAGAGGATTCCGTACGCGCCCGTTAAATCGCTCATACTTCTACCATGAATACGGTCGCGGCCTTGGGGTCCGCGACCAACAGGACCCCCTCCGCCCACGCCAGGCCGCGCGGCCCCTTGAGGCCCTTGAAGCCGGAGACCGCCCCGGCCTTGCGGCCGTTATTGTCGTACGCGAAAACCTGCGCCGTGCCGGCGTCCGCCACGAATACGCGGCCGTCCGCCGCGACGGCGATGCCCGCGGGCTCGGCGAAGTCTCCGGCGCCGAGCGTTCCCAGGAAGCCGTCGTTCAGGCTATATACTTTTACTACGGCGTGGCCGGCGTCGGCGACGTACACGTTGCCGTCGGGGCCGGCCGTGACGTAGCGCGGGAGTTTGAGGTCGGCCGGGTCTTCGCCCAGGCCGCCGAGCATGGCCCGCGTCACCGGCTCACCGGAGACGAGGCGCGAACTCTTCAAATCGACGTACTGGATGCGATGGTTGCGCGTATCGGCCACCAGCACGCCGCCGTCGTAACAGCGGACGCTCTTGGGCCGGAGGAACTCTCCATCCAGATAGCCGAGGCGCCCGAAGGTCCGACTAAGTTCCCCCTCGGCGTCGAATACCTGTATCCGGCCGTTGTTGGTGTCGGCGACGAAGACGGCCCCGTCGGCCGCCACGTCCACGCCCATCGGGAAGTTGAGGCGGCCGGGCGCGGTGCCCGGGCCGTCGCCGAGGTAGGCACTCCGGCCTCCGGCCACCTTGACGACGCCGTAGCGGCCCGCGTTGGCGACGTACGTCGCGCCGTCGGGCCCCACGGCCACGTCGTAGGGGTTGATAAGGTCCCGCAGACCGGAAAGGTCGGGCCGGGTCCCGTCGGCGGCCCAGACGACTTCGGGTAAGGCCCCGGCCACGAGGGCGAACGCCCCGGCCGCGGCCCCGGCCTTCAGAAACTCGCGGCGGCTAAGCCGGCCGCTTCCTTCCTTGTCGTCGACCATTTATTCGCGGTTGAACTTCTTGGCGCCCTCAACGTAGGCGTCGCCCCCCGACGCGTCGTTAACGACGACGGCCGGGAAATCCTCGACCTCGAGTTCGCGGATGGCCTCGGGCCCCAGATCCTCGTAGGCCACGACCTTGGCGCCTTTAATACGGTCGGCCAGAAGCGCCGCGGCCCCGCCGGTGGCGGCGAGGTAGGCGGCGCCGTACTGCTTGATGGCGTCCTTGACGGCGTCGTTGCGCTTGCCCTTGCCGATCATGAGCTTGAGGCCCCGGGCGAGGAGCGTCGGCGTGTAGGGGTCCACGCGGCCGGAGGTCGTCGGGCCGGCGGAGCCGATGACGTTGCCGGGCCGGGCCGGCGACGGGCCGACGTAATAGACGCAGGCGCCGTTGAGATCTATGGGAAGGGATTCGCCCTTATCGAGGAGGTCTATGAGCCGTTTGTGGGCAGCGTCGCGGGCGGTGTACATCTTGCCGGTGAGGAGTACCTCCTCCCCCGCCTTCAGGTTTTTTACGACTTCCGGGTCTTCGATGGGGATAGTCAACTTGACGGCCATATCGGGGACCTCCTCGCCGGTATAAAAGAAGGTGGCCTTAGCCTGGGCCACCACAGTGGCCTAATGCGCCACTATAACATAGCGGAAATATTCCCGCCAAGCGTTATTTCGGGCCGCGTCCGGCGCCGGGGTTACTCGGGAATCCAGGTCCGGGCGCCGAGGATGCGGTCTTTCCAGTAGGGCTCGTCCAGGCCGGTTATCGTTACGCCGCGGGGCGACGACTCGGCGTGCAGGAACTTCCCTTCGCCGACGTAAATGCCGACGTGCGAGGGGCCGGAGGTGTAGGTGTGGAAGAAGACGAGGTCGCCGGGCTCCATCTTCTTCTCGGAGATTTTCTTGCCTTCCCGGTACTGGTCCCCCGAACCGCGGGGAAGCTGGATGCCGTTCTCGGAGAAGACGGTCTGGACCAGGCCGGAGCAATCGAAGCCGTCGGGAGAGGTCCCGCCCCAGACGTACGGCACGCCGAGGTACTTGCGAGCGGTCGCGATAATCTCGCTGCGAACCCCAGAGGCCGGGGGTACCCGTTCTTTGAAGGGATTGTCTCCCTCTATCTTGACGTTCTTCTCGGAGACCCACCCGCTCACGCCCTCGGGCGTCCGCACCAGGTACATCTCGTCGGCGTAGTCGAGCACCTCCACGTGGGCGTAGTAGGAAACGGCCCCCACGACCTCGGCGTCGGAGGAGGGCCGGGCGTAGAGCCGTACGTCGTCCTTGCCCCCGGCCTCGACGCGTTTGACGTTAACGTCGGTGAGGCGGAGGATGACCTGGGAGACGCCGCTTTCGACCTGGCGGCGCTCGATATCATACCTGAACGGCTCGGCGAGTTCGACAGTCACCTCGACCCGGCGGCGGCCCCGCTCCTTCAGTTCCTCGAGGCGGATGTTGTTAACCACGCCGTCGCGCGGCGAGAGGGTATAAACGCGGGGATTAACGCGGACGTCGGCGAGTTCGAAAACGACGAACGTGGGGTCGGTCCCGGCGAGGATCTTGACCTGGGGCGGGAGCTTCCCGGTGGTATCCAGGTAGATGGCGTCCTCGCCCTGGTAATAGGTGACCGCGGCCAGCCAATCCTCGTCGTCGAACCAGGTGCCGAAGGACGGGGCCGCGGCCGCCGCGAGGGCGAACGCTAGTATTATTAATGCCCGAAAACGCATAATGGCGGCCGGCGAACCGGCAGTATTTGACTTTTCGCTTATTAGCTTATAAAATGATTAGGTTAAATCGCCCTAAATTGCAAGGATTAATTTGGAACGCACCGGAAAAACCAAAGTCGCGATAGTCGCCGCTTTCCCGCCGCCCCCCGGCGGGATGCCCCGTCAGGCGGAGATGCTCGCGGAGATACTGGCCCGCGAAGGCGCCGAGGTCGTGCGAATAAACACGAACCCTTTCGGCCGCCGCAAGCCTCGTTGGCGGCGCTTTCGTCACCTCCTGTCGGACCTTGGGCGCTTGCGGGGCGCGGACCTGGCGCTCGTCTTCGCCGGCTCGTACGCGTCGTTCTTCGCCTTCTCGGCGGTGCCCCTCCTCGCGGCCCGGCGCTACCGCGTTCCCGCCGCGCTGATGTACAAAGGGGGCGCGGCCCCTTCCTTCTTCCGCACCTGGGGATGGCTCGTCCGGCCCTGTTCCCGGATGGCCCGGGCCGTCATCGTCCCCGGCGAATTCCTCCGGACGGTGTTCGACGGACTGGGGGTGCGGGCGCACGTCATCCCGGACGTCATCGACGACAAGCTATTTTACCGGAACGACGCGGCCCCGCCGGGCAAAGCGTCTCTCTTCGTCGCCCGGAACCTGGAGGCCATTTACGGCGTCGACCTCGCGATTGCGGCCTTCGCCGAAGTGAGAAAGGCCCTCCCGGAAGCCCAACTCCACATCGCCGGCGACGGGTCGCTCCGGGAAAAACTCGAGGCCGCGGCGGAACGCGCCGCCCCGGGAGCAGTCCATTTCCACGGCCGCCTGTCGCCCCCCGAAATCGCGGCCCACTACCGGAAAGCCACCGTGGCCGTCAACCCCGCCCGTTTCGATAATCACCCGAACAGCGTCATCGAAGCGATGTTGTGCGGGACTCCCGTCGTGGCGTTCCGCGTCGGCGGCCTCCCCTATCTGGTCGAAGACGGCGTAACGGGCTACCTCTCCCCTCCCGGGGACGTCGACTCCTTCGCCCGCAACATCATCCGCGTTCACACCGACCCGGCCGCGACGGCGGCCGTCGTGGACCGCGCCGCCCGGAGCGTTACCGCTTTTTATTGGCCGTACGAAAATCCGGGCTACCTAGACTTAATCTTAGAGGCCGTTCGGGGAAACGCCGTTTAATGCTCCCTCACAAAGTACCGTAGCTTCCCCGAAGGGTCGCGAGGAATTTCCGGCACGACTTCCACCTTTATTACTCCCGTATAGCCCAACCGCTCGCGCAAGACGGCGCTTATCTCGTCGCCGTACTCGTCCCGCCACTCGGCCGAGGGTTGAATAAGAACCGTAACCGCCCCCCCGTCCCGATTCTGGATAACCTTGAAGCGGGCGATGCCGCGGCCCAACGCCTTGAAATCCTGGAAGACGTAGTTCAACGATTGGGGATGGGAATATCGCCCTTCCCCCAGGTCGAAGCGATCCGTCTCCCGGCCGGCGACGGCCTTGATGGTTGGAAAGGTGCAGCCGCACGGGCAGGGGCCCCGGTCGTCCTCTATAATCAAATCTCCCAAACGGTAACGTATCAGCGGCTGGGCGAATCCCTTCAAATCGGTGATTACGGCCACGCCGTCCACCTGCTCGAGGATTATATAATCCGCGTTCAGGTGCATCCGCCCCTCGCGGCACTCGAAGGCGATTATGCCCACCTCGCCGCAGCCGTACTCGTTCACGGCGGGGGCGCCGAAGAAATCCGATATGGCGCTGCGTTGGCGGTCGTACACCGTTTCGGCGGTGAGGACCGCGGCCTTAAGGCCGAGGGCGCGGCCGTCCTGCCCCGTTTCCCCCAGCGCCTCGACGAAATCCAGTATCGTGGACGCGAATCCGTACACGTAGGACGGCCGGAAGCGGAGCATCTTCTTCCAGAAGGCCGACACGGCCTCCGGCGTCACGTCGAAGGCCGAGAAGCGGTGCCGGTTCATCAACGCGTCCTTGAGTCGCTCCCGCCGGCGGGCCCGCTCGTCGAGCGGTACGCCCCAGAAGCGCGCCTGTTTGTCCCCCGGCCGTATACCCCACCATTCCAGGAAACGGTAATAGGAGCCGCGCCGCTCGCCGGAAGCCCGGCCCTCCTCAACGAGGGTCAGGGGCTCGCCGGTCGAACCGCCGGTGGTAATACGATACACGCGCCCCGGGAAGTTCTCCGCGACGAACGCGCCGCCCTCGCTCTTGACCAGTTGCTTGTCGACCACGGGGAATTTCGACAAGATATCGGCGACGTCCGCCCCTCCGAAATCCGTAGCCCTAAGACCCGGAATATTACGGTAATAAGGGACGGTCGCCGCGGCGTGCCGCGCCAGTTCGCCGAGCCGCTCGAGCCGGTAACGTTCCAGGTCCTCCGGCGGCCACCATTGCCGGGGCCGGCATTCGGCGAGGTAACGCAGGGCCCGCTCGCCGCGATAGAAGCTGATGGGCCGGTAGACGAAATTTCTACTGAGCCAGGGCCACATATCTACCCTCCCAACGCCTCGACGTTCGCCCGCGCCGCCGCGTCGCCGGGCGTGAGGACGAGGACGCGTTCGAACATCTCCCGCGCCTCGTCGCGGTCCCCCGTGTCCGCGGCCGCGATTCCCCACTCGAAATAGACGTCGGCCAAACCCTGCCGGAGGTCCGTATTATCCGGCCAGAGGGCCAGGCCGCACTCATAATATACCTCGGCCTCGGCGTCGTCGCCGGCGAGGTAGGCGCGGCGGCCGGCGATGAGATAGGTCACGGCCTCGTAGGCCGGGTCGTCGGTCTCGGACCGTCCGGCCAGGAGTATCTCCAGATTCGGCCCCTCGGTCTTTTCGTAAAGCGACCGCGGCGCCGTGTACTCGAGCGTCAGCCTGTCCTCGGTGTTGGGCGTCGCGCCGGCCACGAGGTCGTCCAGCGCCGCGCCCGCGGCGACGAGGTAGGGCCGCGCCCGTTCGACCGGCTCCCCCGGCGACAGGTAACCGAGCAGTACGGTGTCCCGGCCGGTGTAGTAGAGTTCCACCCGGGGGAAGGCCGCGGCGAAGGAGCTTATAGCCGTCCGATAGTCGTCCTGCGAGAGTTGGTACAAAGGCAGCCACTGCGCCATGACGCCGCCGGGCCGGAGGATCCGGGCGCAGTTGCGGAAGTGCTCGACCGTGAAGAGGGAGGACGAGCCCTTGGTCCAGGGGTGGATGGGGTCGGAGGTGATGACGTCGAAGCGCCGCTTCGTGCCGAGGACGAAGGAGCGGCCGTCCTCGCGTACGAGCTCGACGCGGGGGTCGTCGAGCGGGGCCCGGCTCCACGCGTCGAAGTAGCGGGAGGCCGCGGGGACCGAGGGGTTTATCTCCACGCATACGACGCTATCGAGCGAGCGGTCCTCGGCCACGCCGCCGAGCGTGATGCCGGTCCCGAGGCCGATGACGAGGACGTCCTTCGCCCCCGGCCGGGCGGCCAGCGGCAACCGCCCCAGCTCGCGCTCCACGCGCACGTCGTCGTAGTTGCTGGAGGCGACCGTCTTCCCGTTTATCTTGAGGGACCGCACCGGCCCGTACGCCACCACGGCCACCGAAGAGTCCACGCTCTCCTCGTAGAACAGGAGTTCCTCCGCCGCGACGTCCGAGAAGTCCGGCCGGCCGTATTCGTCCAGATAATATTCAGGGCTGATGCCGGCGCCGAGGGCCAAAGTGTGCCGGTCGGGGCCGGGGACGACGAGCGCCGCCACGACGACCGCCGCCGCGACGGCGCCGAACCAGGCGGCCCGCTTCCGCGACAGGCCCAGGATGAAGGCCGCCGCGGCCGCGACGATCGCGATGGCCCGCAGGCCCCCCACCGGCCCGAGCAAGGTCAAAAGCGCGAACGTTCCGGCCAGGCTGCCGACGATAGCGCCGGCAGTGTTCGCGGCGTAGAGATAGCCGACCCGCGACCCGGCGGCCCGACGCCGCGCGGCGGCCACCGTTATCGGCAGTATTATCCCCAGAAAAAAGGACGGCAGGAACAGCACCGCGCAGGCCACGGCGAAGACAAGCGCCAAGGCCACGCCGAAACCGCCGCCGGCCGCGCCGTACGCCCGGATGAAGAGATAGGGCGCGTACCGCAAGGCCAGGATGCTGAGCGCCAGGCTCGCCCCGGCCGCCAGACAGCCGGCGCCGTAGAACCACCCGGCCCCGCCCACCCGGGGCCCCACGCGCCGGTGGAGCAACGCGCCGGCCGCTATGGCCAACAGGATGACGGCGAGCATCGCGGCGAAGGCGTACGTGGCCGAGCCGAGGATGTTCGCGAGCGTACGAGTCCAGAAGACCTGGGCCGCGAGGGCCGCGCCGCCCGCCACGAAAGCCGCCGCCCACGCCCGCCACGACGGCGGCCCGGGGGTCGCGTCCTCATCCGGGACCGGTTCGTCCGGCCGGGCGGGGAG
This sequence comes from Candidatus Zixiibacteriota bacterium, assembly GCA_050117845.1. Taxonomy (GTDB): domain Bacteria; phylum RBG-13-66-14; class B26-G2; order WVWN01; family WVWN01; genus WVWN01. The sequence goes on along the minus strand of JASFLY010000030.1, from coordinate 2,546 downwards.
CCGCCGCGCCAGGAGGAACGCCGCCAGCGCCACCGCCAGGTTCGCGCCGGCGGTTACCTTGAGCGTCAGGCTCGCGCCCGCCGTCCACAAGAGCCAGAACCCGCCGACCAGTACGCCCGTAGCCGCCCCCACCGCGTTGGCCGCGTACGCCCCCGAGAAGGACCGCGACGTCCCGCCTCCGGCTTCCCGCAACGCCGCTACCACGGCAGGCGTCGTCGCCCCCATGGCCGCCGTGGGGGCCAGCAAGAGCAGGCACGCCACGCCGAAGCGCAACAGGTGCAGGACGCCGCTCGCGGCCGGGTCGTAGGCCGCGAAGTACAGGCCGTCCGCGGCGCGGTAAATTAGGGGAAACGCGAAGGCGTAAAGGCCTACGAATAATTCCAGGCCGGCGTACCAGACGAGCGGCCGGCGGAAGCGATCCACCAGCCGGCCGCCAACGGCGCTGCCGACGGCCAGGCCACCCATGAAGGCCGCGAGGACCGCCGCCACCGCGGGGGCCGTCCCGCCCAGCGTAACGGCCAGCATCTGCATCCACACAACCTCGTAGACGAGGCCGGCGGCGCCGGAGACGAAGAACAGCAGTATAACAAAAGGCCCGAAAGGAAAGCGTCGGGAAGGACTCATACGGCGGGTATGATAACAGGCCCCGGCGCCGGGCGAAAGTCAAATTTGTATAATCATTCCGGTAATCAATTAATTACAAAGAAGCGGCGGGCTTTATGCCCGCCGGGCCGTTGGCGGCGAGCCGCGCTTATGTTATTATCGCGGCCGTGGCTGAGAAGGCCGAAAACGTTAATCGCCGCGTCGTCGAGATAACGCGGCTACTCGCCGAGGAGTACGGCCCCGTGCGGCGCGTGCGGAGGCCGCCGTTCGACGAACTGGTCCAGACGGTCCTGAGCCAGAACACCACCGACGTGAACAGCGAGCGGACCTTCGCTTCGCTGCAAGAACGCTTCCCGGACCTCGCGGCCCTCGCGACGGCGAACGTACGGACCATAGCGTCGCGCATCCGCCTGGGCGGCCTGGAGCGGGTCAAGGCCCGCTATCTGAAAGAGATAACGCGCGAGGTCCTCAAGCAACGGGGCGATACGGATTTGTCATTCCTGAAGAAAATGGACCCGAGAGAGGCGGAAGGCTGGCTCACGAGCCTGCCGGGCGTCGGCGCCAAGACGGCCCGCGTCGTCCTCCTCTTCTCCTTCGACATGGATATCTTCCCGGTGGACACGCACATACTGCGGCTGACGCGCCGCCTGGGCTTCATCCCGGCCAAGGGCGACGCCCGCGCCGCTCACGCCTTCTGGGACGAGTACTGCCCGCCGGGCCGGGCGCGCGATCTGCACATCAACCTCATCCGCCACGGCCGGCAAGTATGCCACCCCCGGCGGCCCGGATGCGGCGAGTGCGTCGTCGCGGCCCACTGCCCCTCCCGGGACCGGTTCGCATGAGGATACTCTTCTTATCCGACCTCTCGCTCAACCACACCCACCGCTGGGTGGAGTACTTCCACGACGCCGGCCACGAGACCCACCTTATTACGTTCGAGGGCGGTAGGCCGGTGCCGGGGAATACTTATTTTATTCAGAGTAATCTCCCTCGCACCTTTATGTTGAAGTATCTGGCCCACGTCGGCACCGTTCGCAAGCTGACCCGGCAGATAAAGCCGGATATCGTATCGGCGCAGGAACTCGGCTCGTACGGGCCGCTCGGCGTGTTGTGCGGCGTGAGGCCGGTCGCGGCCTCGGCCTGGGGGACGGACGTACTGCTCGAGCCAGGCTGGTCCTGGCTCCACCGCAAGCGTATCGAGTTCGTCCTGAAACGCGCCGACCTCATCACGTCGATGGCGGACCATATGACCGAACGCATCGTCGCGCTGGGCGGCGACCGCGGCAAGGTGGTCGTGAATCACTTCGGCGTCGACGCGGACATATTTACGATGACCGACAGGCCTCCCCGCCCCGCCGACGAGGTCGTCCTGATTCACACGCGCCACTTCAAGCCGGTGTACAATTTCGAGCAGCTCCTGGCGGCCTTGCCGGAGGTCTTCGCGACGCTCCCGAAGGCCCGCCTCGAGTTCCTCTCCGACGGCGTCCTCCGGCCGAAAATAGAGGCGCAGGTACGGGACATGGGCCTGGCCAAGCGCGTCTCCTTCCTCGGCTCGATGCCGCTCCCGGACGTGGCGGCCCGCCTCCGCGACGCCGACATATTTATTACGACGTCGCGTTCCGACGGCGCCAACATCTCGGTGCTGGAGGCGATGGCGGCGGGGGCCTATCCGGTGGTGGCGGACATTCCGGCGACGCGGCAGTGGTTCGACGCCGGCGCCCAGGGCCTCGCGGTCCCGCTGGACGACGCGGCGGCGCTGGCGCGGGGGATAATCGAGGCCGCCCGCGACCCGGCGCGGCGCGAACGCGCCCGGGAGGTCAACCGCAACGTCGTACTCGAGAAGGGCCTGTGGCGCGACAACATGAAGCGCAGCGAGGAGGCGTTCGTAGCGCTGGCGGAGCGTTGGAAGAAATTGAAATAACCGAGCGACCCGACGAAAAATG
>JASFLY010000029.1:0-32335 GCA_050117845.1 Candidatus Zixiibacteriota bacterium | reverse complement strand
ATAACCGCCGCGTTATACGGATGGATAGCAATATCGTAAACCGGTTCCTCCAAAATACCCCCCTCGGACGACCTGTAGACTTCGTCCCAGACCGACCCGCCGTCAGCGGAACGCCATATTGCCGTGAAATTCTTTTCCTCTATAGATGAGTACATCTCACCGCCGACGAAAACACGGTTAGGGTCAGTCGGGTCCACCGCAACCGAATATAAACCATCGGAGCCGTTATCTTTCACTTTTTGCCAGGTCGCCCCCCGGTCTATCGACTTCCACGCTTCCCAACCGGTGCCCCACTTCTTACCCACTGCGTAAACGACGTTGTCGGAAGACGAGGAGAACGCGATATCCCGGAAATCGTCCTGTCCGGCAATCACGTTAATCCAATTACCGCCCCCATCGTCCGACCGCCAAACGCCGCTGTAACCGGTAGCGATACACATTATATCCGGATTCGAAGGGCATATCGCTATAGCTTGAACCCAACCTTCGGCGTCGGATAAACCGCCGTCAAGCGGTTCCCACCCCGCTCCTTCTCGCCATCGCCAAACGCCGTATGCGCCCACGTAGCGCGTCTGGGGATCGGACGGGTCGGCGGCAACGGCGAACACACCGCACTCGTCCTCGCCGGTTTCGGGTAAAGAGGATAGACCCCTACGTCGATAAGCCCACGTACTTCCTTGATCCGCCGTACCGATTACACCGTAATAATGGTTACCCGCTAATAGCTCGCGGCCGTCGAACGGGTTTACCGCCAACGCGGTCGTGTCGTCGGCGTCTTTATTGTCGTTGGCGTATTTTCCTGCCGGGTATACCAGTTTTTCCCAAGAAACCCCGGCGTTCGTAGAGCGGTATACTCCTCCCTTTATACCACTTGATCCACCGTTGCTGGCGATGTAACATACCGCTCCGTCCGAAGGATCGAAAACTAACTCATTAACGCCTACTTCAGCCAATACTTCCGTCCAGTTTGCGCCGCCGTCCTCCGTACGCCACACCATTCCTTGACTCGTTGAACGACGGCCGACTAAAACTATATCGGGATTAGTAGGGTGGATGGCCATCGACCTCATTCCGTAAGACCCATCGAGGACTTCCGTCCAAGTTACGCCCCCGTCGGATGATTTATAAACGACGCCATCGGCGGCAGCGAACGCGATCAACGGGTTGGACGGCGCGAACGCAACGGCCTCAGGATCGGAATCGTCCAGGGTTTGGTCCCACCACCCGCCCCCGTCAACCGACCTCCATATCCCGTGATTGATATGTTTTATACAAGCTAAAAGGATATCCGGGTTATTCGGGTTTACGGCCAACGATTCAACCAGGCCTTGCTGGAAACGCAGCAACCGCGTCCAATTCGCGCCGCCGTCGGTCGATTTATATATACCGTAGTAAGGGCTGCCGTCGCTCCCGCCTTCGCCCTCGTCGTACCAATTCCTCATTTCGCTAGATCCGGCGTAAATTACGTTTGGATAATTTCCCGCTAAACCGAGGCACATGATCGCCGTGTCGTCCATCCCCTCGGAAGTACGTACCCAGTGCAAACCGCCGTCCGTCGTCGTAAAAACGCCCGTAGGAGTGGCGGCGTATACTGTATCGGTATCGCCCGGATTCCATAGTAAATCGTATACTAATGCATTATAAGGACCCCCGGAAAATTCCCAATCTCCATGGGCCATCGTAGCTAAACCCGCGGCCAATAGCGCGGCCGCACCCAATAACTTGGTTTTACGGTTTTTATCGTTCATAACCTTCGCCTCCGAATAACCGATATCCTCAACGCAAACGTTGCCTCGGGCATGATAAAGTGCTAAACTATATTGTCGCTATTTGTTCTTACACTCGTTTAAATCATAGCAGGTCTATACGCTTCCGTCAAATAGGGCATATGCAAATCGAACTCTTAACCATAACACCCGACGCCGAGCGCCTCATCGAGGCCGCCGGCCGGACCTGCTACGACACCGGCGACCGCGCCGATGACGCGTCCGCGGGCCGCTTCATCCGGATGCTCATCTCCCGCGGCCACCTCTCGGTCCTGGAGCACGCCTCCGCGGCGTTCCGCATCCGCGGCGTCTCCCGGGCGTTGACGCACCAACTGGTCCGCCACCGCCTCGCGTCCTACTCCCAGCGTAGTCAGCGCTACGTCGAGGAGGGCGGCTTCCCCTACGTCACGCCGCCGGCGATAGAGGGCGACCCGGCGGCCAAGCGCCGGTACGACGACGCCGTCGAGAACGCCCGGGCGGCCTACGAGGAGCTAATCGCCCTCGGCGTCAAGCGCGAGGACGCCCGCTTCGTCCTCCCCAACGCCACGGCCACCGAGATAGTGATGACGGCGAACTTCCGCGAGTGGCGCCACGTCCTGGAACTCCGCGGCCACCGCTCCGCCCAGTGGGAAATCCGCCGCCTGGCCGTCGCTATACTAAAAATCCTCCGGGAGCACGCGCCGGCCACCTTCGGCGACTTTTCGATAGACGAAACGGATTGCGTTATAACCATAGATGAGGATAAGAGGGGCGAGAAGAATGAGTAAAAAATGGATTATCGTCGCCGTCGCGACGCTCGCTTTCGCGGCGCTGCCGGCGGCGGCCGAAATGTCCGACGCGGACGCGCAGTACTACTCCGACTTCGGCGACGCGGCCAAGCGGGTCGGCAAGCAGCTCGACAAGCTGGGCGAACTCTTCGCCAAGGCCTCGTCGGGCCGGGACTACTCCGCCGACTGCGAGGACCGGGCCCGAGAGTTCGCCGACGCCTTCCACTTCCTGGAAGAGAAGGTGCCGCCCGCCGACGCCATAACGGCCCAGAAGGACCTGATGACGTCGAGCGAGTTGGGCGCCCAGGCCGCGCTCGAGCTGGCCGAATACTTCGACGCCGAGTTCACGCATAAGGAGAAGGTAACGGCGGCCCTCGACCTCTACGAACAGGCCATCGCCAAGTACGCCGACGCTTTAGAGGCGGCGCCGGTCGAAGTGGTCAAGGACAAATAACACCCCTCCCGCCCGCCTCGCAACTACCCGTGACGCGCGCCTTCGACGTCTCCGCCCTGACGTTTAGCTACCGCGGCCGGCCCACGCCGGCCCTCTCCCATATTGACCTCTCCCTCGACGCCGGCCGGACCCTCGGCCTCCTGGGCCATTCCGGCGCCGGGAAATCGACGTTCCTCGGCGTCCTGGCGGCCGTCGTCCCCACGGTCAAGAAGGGCGCGTTCGCCGGTTCGGCCGAGGTGTTGGGCAGGTCCCTCGCCGGCCTCCGGCCCGCCGACCTCGCCGGCGACGTCGGTTTCGTCTTCGAGGACTTCGACGCCGCCCTCGTCGCCACCACGGTCGAGGACGAGGTCGCCTTCGGCCCCCGTTACCTGGGCGCGGCCGCCGCGGACATCGGCCCGCGGGTGGAGGGCGCCCTGGCCGAGTGCGGCCTGACAGGCCTCGAAGGCCGCCGCGTGGAAACGCTCTCCGGCGGCCAGAAACAGCGGCTGGCACTGGCCGCCGCGCTGGCGACCGACGCCCGCCTCCTCCTCTGCGACGAGGCCGCGACCGACCTCGACCCGGCGGGCAAGGCGGCCCTACGGCGCATCATAGGCCGGCTCGGCGCGGCCGGCCGCGCGGCCGTAGTGGCGGACAACGACCCGGCCGCGGCCCTCGAACTCGACGAGATAGCCTTCCTCGCCGGCGGCTCACTCGCGGGCCGGGGGGCCCCGGAGGAACTCCTGGCCGACCGGGAAGCGTGCGGCCGGGCGGGGGTACTATACCTGCCATTTTTGGAGTACGTCGAGAGGCGCGGCGCCGAGTTCCGATTAAAGCCGGGCGTCGCCGTTTCCCCCGCACGCCGTCGGCCGGAGGACACTGCCGCCGCGGGCGGCCCGCCGACCGTCGCCGCCGAATGTCTGACCTACACTTACCCGAGCGGCGTCGCCGCGCTCGCCGGCCTCGAGCTGGCGGTGGCGGAGGGGGAATTCCTGGGCGTCGTGGGCGAGAACGGCGGCGGCAAGACGACTTTCGCCAAGGCCGTCGCGGGCCTCCTCCGCCCCTCCGGCGGTAGCGTAACGCTGGGGGGCCGGCCGCCCGCCGACTTCCCCGCCCGGGAACGGGCCCAAGCCGTCGGCTACCTCTTCCAGAATCCCGACCACCAGATCTTCCAGGCCACGGTGCGGGACGAGGTGGCCTTCGGGCCGCGGCAACTGCGGGAGAGCCCGGCCGAGGTCGAGCGCCGCGTCGGCGCCGCCGTGGCCGCCGTCGGCCTAGAGGGCCGGGAGGACGAGGACCCGTTCGCCATGCCCAAGGGCGACCGCCAACGGGTCGCGCTGGCGTCGGTCCTGGCGATGGAGCCGCGGGTGCTGGTGATGGACGAGCCCACCACCGGCCTGGACCGGCGCGAGGTCGCGACGCTGATGGAGGCGGTCGTGGCGCTCAACAGCCGCGGCGCCACCGTCATCTTTATCACGCACGCCATGGACGTCGTCGCCGAATACGCGCGGCGGGTGGCCGTCGTCGCCGGCGGCCGACTCCTGGCCGAGGGCTCCCCCCGGACCATTCTGCGGGACGAGGAGTTGCTATCGCGGGCCGGCCTGGAAGCGCCGCTCGCGGCCCGGCTGGGCCGGGCCTTCGGCCTCGACGTCATCACGGCCGAGGAACTGGCCCGGTCGTTGGGCGCCGACGAGAACGGGGGCGCGGCATGACCGAAGCCCCGTTCAAACGCCTCCACCCCGCGACCCGCCTCCTCCTGCTCGCCGCGACGCTGGTCCTCTTCACGACCTTCAATCACCCGGCGTTTATAGCGCCGCTGGTCGTGGTCGTAACGGCCGCGGCGGTCGGCCCCTGCCGCGCGAGCCGGGCCATAATCCGGGCCCTGCCGTTGGCCGCGGCGTTCCTATGCTTCAGCATCCTGTTGTGGCCGCCGTTCATCCGGGAGGGCGCCCCCTGGGCCCACGTCTGGATATACCGGGCGACAGACGTCGGCGTGCTCTACGGCCTGGCGGTGGGCCTCCGCATCGTCGGCATGCTCTTCGCGGGGCTGGGATTCCTGGCGGTGACGACGCCGGAGGAGTTCGGCGACGCCCTCCGGACCTTCCGCTTCCCCTCGGGCCTGACGGTAACGCTGACGTTGGCGTTCCGCCTCCTCCCCGTGATGTTCGAGACGAGCGTCCGGGCGCTGGAGGCCCAGCGCGCCCGCGGCCTGGACTTCGGTTCCAACTTCTTCTCGCAGGCCCGACGGGCGTTGCCTCTCGCCGTCCCGGTCTTCCTCTACAGCCTGCGTTCGGCCGACCAGTTCGCGACCGCCCTGGAGCTCCGCGGATACCGAGCGGCGCGCCGGCCCACGCCGTACCGCACCCACGCCGCCTCGGCCTGGGACAGGGTCCTGCCGGCGCTGATGCTTTTGGCCGTGGCCGCCGCGTTGGCCTTGCGAATCCTCGGCTTCGGCGCCGTGCTCCCCGGCCGCCTGTGACCGAGGATTGGAGTTGACAGCCCTAGACGCTTCGGTTATTATTATCCTCCCCCAAATAGGGGGTATTATTTCATATGGGTATTCCGGCCAAGTTCGCGAGGCTAATCGTCGGGGTAATTATAATACTCTGCGGGGCCGCCCCGGCCGCCGGCCAGTACGTCCCCGGGCCGTACGAGATCGAGGAGGAGTTCGATAAAGAGTACGGCATGGACCTGGTCCAGCTCTCGTACGACCGCGACTGGGAACGCATCTGGGAGACGCACGACCGGGGTTTTCGCGTATCGATGGGGAGCCTCAACGTCCGCCAGTATTACGCGGACCAGGAGGTCAAATTCGCGGCCGACTTCACCGACTGGCTCCGTTTCCTCTACCGATACGACCGCTACGAGGGCCTGCACCCGTTGTGGGAAGAGCGCCAACGCAACGACTTCGAGCTGGAACTGAGACCCTGGCGCTGGTTCAAGGTGGGAGTCCGGACCGAGCCGACCTTCTGGAAGAGGTACGCGGATATCGGGGCCACCGGCAAATTCCACTACGGGCCGGGCAAATACGTCGATTTCGGATACACCGCGATAGATTTCGACAACAACTATTCCTTTCGACACTCGAATTACGACGAGGGATACGAGGAAATATACGGCCGGGCGCCGAAGCGCTACGAGGTTGCGGCCTCGTGGGCCCTTCCGGCCGGCTTTCGGGTCGCGGGAGAGGGGTTTTACCGCACCCCCTCCACGAAGTACCACACCTTCTTCTACGGCCAGGAACCGGACCGGGCCCGACGCTACGCGGAAAAAGCCGCCGAATTCTCGCTTCACAAGGAACTGCCGGGCCACGTCGAACTTTTCTACGAGGGAGAGACGAACCGTTGGGAGGAGACCCGGCGTCTCGTCTCGCCCCCGGTGGGGACGGTTCGGCTCGAGCAGGACTACGACGGCCGGCTTTCGCTCGAGCGCCACGGCGGCGGGGCGTACTTCCAGCCGCCGGGCCGGCACCGCCTCCGCGGCGGCGGCCACCGGCGTCACCAGACCCGACGTTTCTATTTCACGTACGACCCGTACCAGAGTTACGATTACGTCAAAACGGAGTGGGTTTATTATTTGATGTGGCAACTGCGGGTGTGGCGGGGCCTTCACGTCGAAACCGGATACATGGGGGAACGCATCGACGCGGAAAGGTTCGACTTCGTACGGGAGTATACGGACGGGTGGCGCTGGTACGAGAACCGGATGCCCATCGCGCTCGAGTATAAATTCAGCGAAAAAATCGCCTTTAAAATGTCCTCCGGCTTCGACCTCGACCGGCGCGACTGGGGACAGTACCTGTACTACGACAAGGGTTACGCTTTCGTAATCGCGTGTTTCTAAGTAACGCGCTTTCCGGGCAAGCGACTAATCAGGAGTAAATGTTATGGCCGAAGAAATCGTCATCGGCGAAACGGTACTTGAGATGGAGACGGGCGACCTCACGGCTTGGCGGGGCGACGCCATCGTAAACGCCGCCAACACCTCGATGGTGATGGGCGCGGGCGTGGCCGGGGCCATAGCGAAGCGCGCCGGCTCCACGGTTCAAAAGGAAGCCCTGGAGAAGGCCCCGGTGGGCCTCGGGGCGGTGGCCCGAACGCGGGGCGGCCTGCTTCCGGCGAAGTTTGTCATCCACGCCGCCGTAATGGGCGACGATCGTAAAACGGACGCGGACATAATAGGCCGGGCCACGACGGCCGCGCTGGCGGACGCCGAATCCATCGGCCTGAAGTCCATCGCGTTCCCGGCCCTGGGGACCGGCGTCGGCGGGATGCCGTACGGCGAGGCCGCCCGGGCTATGCTCGCGTCGGCCGCGGGTTATCTCGCCGGCCGCGAGATACCCCGTCTCCAACGCGTCGTTTTCGTCCTGTACGACGACGAAGCGGCTGGGGAATTCTCCAACGCCTTTAATTCCTTTCGGGAAAATATATAAAGGAGTATTTCGTATGGGCGCTCGTTCGGTTATTACCGCTACGCTAATCGCCTTAACGGCGGCCGCCGTATACGCCACCGAAGTCGAGGTCTACGGCCACGTTTACGGCGCTTTAACGGACGATTTCGCCGAGGGAGAGGTGGGGCCGGTTACGATACCCGAATCGTCCGTCGAGGAGGGACGCTCGGACGATATCACGAAGGACGGCGACCCCACGTACAATTTCCATCTGGAGGCCGACGTCGGGATACGGGGCCGCTTTTCGGACGACGCCGTCGCCAACCTCGTCTTCACCTTCGACGACGCCAAGCAGCCCAAGTTCTACCGTTACACGCTCTTCGAGAGCGAGTCCGGCGTCTACCACCTTCACGAGAGTGAAGAGGGGAAATATATATACGCCTCCCTCGAGGAAATAAACGTGGAACTCGCCGACCTGGCGTGGGAGACGGACGTAACCCTCGGCGGCTACAACATCCGATACGGAAACGGCGGCTATTACAACAAGCTGGTCAACCGTATCTCGCCGGTTTCCTTCGCGGCGCACCTCGACCCGTTCGGCGCCCGGGCCACGCGCGAGTTCGGCCCCGCCGAAGTTTCGTTGAACGTCGGGGCGGGCCTGGAGCACCAGGCCATGGCCGCGGCCTCCCTCCGTTTCGCCCGCGGCGGCCTCTTCGTCGCCACCGAGGGAATGACCTACGACTTAAAATCCCTGTGGGACACGCATTACGCCGCCAGCCTCCCGAAATTCTGGCGGTACCTCTACTGGCGGGAGGAGAGCCTGGCGTCGGAGCCCCGGGCCACGATAGGAACCTTCGGCGAAACGCTGCACGTCGGCGCCGAGGCCGGGTGGGAACACCCGTTCTTCGAACTCTACGGCGTCGCGGCCTATCACGTTTACGCGGATGACGAAATCTACGAAGACCCGACCGGCGGGGCGCTCTTCCAGGTGTACCCCGACGTCGGCATTCGTTTGTACCATCCCCGGGTGTGGTTCCGGGGCGCGGTGCTGTACGAGGCCTGGCGCGGCAACTACCACAGCATTTTCGGCGATAATATAAACACCAACGACAGCCTGCTCCTCTTCGGCGAGCCCCAGTATTTCTTCACCGACAACCTGTTCGTCGGCGCGGGGTTCCGTTACCTGAACCCCAGCCGCCAAATTCCCGACGACGAGAACACCGTCACCCGCGAGAATAAAACCCTCAGCATCGCCTACATCCCCCACCTCTCGTACGCGCCGGTCGAGAATATGAAGATAGACCTGACGTACGCCGATACCCAATGGGACCCGAGTTACAACCTCCACAGCACCGACGAATTCGAGGAGCACCGCTCCCGGGAATTAAAACTGGAAATCGAGGCCGCTTTCTAGTATAATGTAGAAGATGTAACCGTGCGTGCCTCAAACTGCATATTATACGCGACAATAAGCTGCGCGGCGGCCTTAACGGTCACCGCGCCGGCTTCAATTTACGCCGAACCGAGTTATTTGGCGGGTTGGCCCGTTTCCGCGGGCCCCTTCCACGATTCCTCGCCGGCGGTGGCCGACGTCGACGGCGACGGCCAGCGCGAGATAGCCGTAGCCGCGTGGGACGGCCGCGTAACGCTGCTGGACGCCCGGGGCCGGACGGTATCCGGTTTTCCCGTCACGACCGGCGTCGATAGCGGCGAGCGATGCTCCCCCGCCCTCGCCGACCTCGACGGCGACAAAAAACTGGAATTGATATTCGCCTCCGCGGACGGCCACGTTTACGCGTACGACCGACGGGGGGTCCTGCTGCCGGGGTGGCCCAAGGACCTGGGTACGAGCGGTTCGGCCGGCCCGGCGGTCCAGGATTACACCAGCTACCGCGGCCTGGAGGTCTTCGCGGTCGCCGGCGGAGAGGTCTTCGGCCTTCACGGCAACGCCACTTCCATCTCCGGATGGCCGGTCGAGGTCGAGGGGGCGGCGGCCAATATGCCGGCGGTGGGTGACCTCGACGGGGACCGCCAGCCCGAGGTCGTGGTCGCCTCCGAGGATAAGGTGTACGCCTTTACGACGTCCGGCGCCGACGCCCCGGGATGGCCGGTGACGCTGGACGGTAAAATAGTCTGCGCGCCCGTGCTGGCGGACGCGGACGGCGACGGCCGCACCGAGGTTCTAATCGGCACCACCGCCGGGTCCGCGTACGTCCTCGATTCCGACGGCCGCGTCGCCGCCGGGTGGCCCCAGACGCTGGGGTCGCAACCCATTACGGCCCCGGCCGCCGTAGGCGATTTCGACGGCCGCGGTTCCCTCTCGCTCGTCTTCGTCGCCGGCGCGACGTACCTCTCGGGGGCCGCCGTGGGCGTATTCGACGCCGCCGGTAAACCCCGTCCCGGCTACCCCAAACACATCGGCCGGACCGTGGCCACGGCGCCGCTGGTCGTCGACGCGGACGGCGACGGCCTTCCCGAGGTTTTGCTCGTAACGTACGACGGGTCGCTGCTCGCGTTCGAGAAAGAGGGAACGCTGTCACGGGGCTTCCCCATAAAGCTTCTGGGCTCGGGCATCACCTCCACGCCCGCCGCCGCCGACCTTGATGACGACGGTTTCATGGACATCGTCGTGGCGGCGCAGAACGGCTACCTGGAGGCCATCACCACCGACTCCGCCTTCGAGCCCTCGGCTAACCCCTGGCCCATGCTGGGCGGCAACCACTGGCGTACGGGCAAATACCTCGCGTCCTCCTCTCCCCGGCAGAGCTTCAGCCTGTCGGTCCGGACCGGCGGCATCAACATCCAGTGGCGCGCGGACGAGAGGGACGAGCGGCTGGGGTGGGCTATATTCAAGGGGATAAAGGACTACGTCAGCGGAAACGTTTTATACTACGAGATGGCGTACGTCGAGCAGCAGCCGACGTCCTCCTACAGCTATCGCGACGAGAAGGTCGACGACGGCACCATATACTATTACAAGATAGAGGAACGGATGTCCTCGGGCGCAAGCCGCACCTACGGCCCCAAGGCCATCCGGGCGGTGGGCGGCGACGGCGCCACCGCGGTCAAGAGCACCATAACGCGTTGTTACCCCAACCCGTTCATGAATCAGGTAAGCATCGCGTTCGAGGTCTCGGAGGAGGACGCCGACGCGGCCACCGCGACCATCGCCATTTACGACATTTCCGGGAAACTGATCCGCCTGCTTATGAACGAAAAAATGGCCGCGGGCAAATACATAGCGGAGTGGGACGGGACCGACGCCGGCGGCTCTCCGGTGGCGAGCGGCGTTTATCTGGCCAGCCTGCGCGTCGGCAAGGGCACGGCCCCCTCCACCAAAACCATCGTACTCGTACGGTAAACCCTCCTCTTCGAGTAAAAAACAAAGGGCCCGCGCGCGCGGGCCCTTTTTATTTCGTAGCGTTTCGCAGCTAGCGTCAGGCCGTTCTTATTTCGGGCCGAACTTCGCCTCCCACTCGGCGATGGTCTCTTCTATCTCGGCGCGTTTGGGAGAATTCGGCTCGAGCTCGATGTAACGCTTGTAGTGGAAGATGGCCTTGTCGACGTCCTCGAATATCTTGTACACCGACGCCAGGTTGTAATGGCAGGCGGCGAACTCGGGATCGATGGCGAGCGATTTTTCGTACGACTCGATGGCCGAACGCAAAAGCGTCTTCCATTGCGGGCTGTCCTTGCCGATAAGCCACAGCGTGTTCCCGAGCGCGTAGTAGCCGTCCTTGTTCGTGGGCCAGACGCCGATGAACCGTTCGTACGCCTCGCGGGCCGCCTCGTAATCCGCGGCCGCGAAATGCATTCCTCCCTGACTATCGAAAACGGGGGCGTATGACGGGTCGATGGCCAGCGATTCATTGAAGAGATAAGTCGCGGCTTCCATGTTGTCCGGCTCTTCCTTGCGGACGATGGTCGCCAGGCCCAGCGGAGCGGAGGGGTAATAATCGGCCAGGGACCTCGCCTTCTCGTACTCCACCTTGGCGTCGGCGTAGGTCTTTTCCTTGAGGTACGCCCCGGCCAGCCGCAAGTGGGCCTCGGCGAAATTCGCGTCTTTGTCCGTGGCCCGGAGGAAGAAGCTTATTTGCTCGCCGGTGTAGTAGCGGGCCGCGCCCTTCGCGAACCATTGGAAAGCCTCGAGGTCGGCCGTCGGCTCCCGGGCGATCAGGTTCGAGCCCCCGCCGGCCTCAACGGCCGCGAGGACGAACTTCGTCCCGTCGTCGGCCAGCTTGAATACGTCGCCGATTTCCCCGGTGAAGCTCTTCGATTCCACCTTCAGTATCTTGCGCGTCAAGTCTCCGATGTATTTACTTTTTTCCTGGATGCTCTCTTTTATCTCTTTTATCCGCGCCTGGCTCTCTTCGGATTCCGGATCCCCTTCTTTAACCAACGCGTCGAGTTCCTTGCCGAGCGATTCCAGCTCCTCGCTGACCGCTTCCAGCTCGGCCTGATGGGCTTCCAGCGTCTCGAGGTCGACCGTAGGAACGCGGACTTCGCCCACGCCCGGGACCTCCACGACCTCACGGCCGACGGGCCGCACGTCCACGGTCAAGCTCAGTTTTTTACCTTCTTTGGAAAAAGAGCCGCTGATGACGTGGGTCACGCCTTCCACCTGGGCCACCCTGCTTATCGGCCCCGGGCTGGTGTCGGCGGCCAGCTCGACGCCGAGCCGCTTGTTAAGGGCCAGCGCGAACTCGGCGCGGGGTACGACATTGACCGCGGCCGAGCGCTCCAGGCCCAGTTCCACGAGCGCCGGGATTCCGTCGCCGAGCCAGGGCATCGGCCCTTCCGGGTCGAACGCCGCGCCGGGGAGGGGCGGCAGCGCCTCGGCCGCGCCGGGCGACTCGTCCACGAAGGGTACGAACGTGACGGCCGGCCGGCCTACCGGCGGCGCTACCTCGTCGGCCGCCCACGCCGCCGTGACGGCCAAGATAACCGATATCAGAATTATCGTATTACGCATTTTGCCTCCTGCGGTATGAACGAAGGGATCGGCTTCCCCTAACGGAGTATAACAAAGAACATCCGAAAATCAAGGCCGCGCATGAAAAGGCCCCCGCGAAACGCGGGGGCCCGGAAGATTCGGTGAACGGTTATTGCTGTTTGACCTCGGCCTTCTTTTTCTCCTGCGAAGGCGGGACCCACCCGGTCTGTTCGACTTCGCCGAACTCGCAGTAGGGATCGCCGTCGTACTTGCGGCTGTACTCGTCTATCTCGGCCTCCAGCGTGCCGGCGTAGGCGTCGAGGTCCTCGGCCAGGTCGGTAACGAGCTTGGCGTTCTCGGGGTACGAGGGCCGGGCGTTGCACTTCGAGACGCACTCGCGCAGGACGCTGGGGTTGTCTATGATGGCGCAAGGCCGCCGCAGGTCCTTGCTGAACGGCTGGCGATTGCGGAACTGCCGGAAGAAGTCGGACCGCAGGCACTCGACCAGCGGTTTGTCCCGGATATTGTCGACCGTGAACTGGGCGAAGACGCAGGGCTCGACGTCGCCGTGGACGTTGATGTGGAAATAGCGCTTGCCGCCCATAATGCAACCGTCGACGTGCGGGCCGTCGTTCCAGAAGTCCGCGGCGAAGAGCGTCCGCGTCTCGCGTATGCGCCGGACCCGGGCGCCGAGCGTGTAGCGCTGGGCGGGGGTGGGCATGAGCGAGGTGTCGGGCTCGCGGCCGATGGGAATATACGTGAAGTACCACCCGAGGGTACAACCCTTCCGCTCGACGAAATCTATGAATTCGGGACTCGTAATGGCGTCGAGGTTGTAGCGGGTGCAGGTGGCGCTGAAGCCGAAACAGATGCCCTCTTTGCGCATGTGGTCGAACGCCTCCGAACACTTCTCGAAGACGCCGTCCCCGCGGCGCCGGTCGGTCTCTTC
Source organism: Candidatus Zixiibacteriota bacterium (assembly GCA_050117845.1). Lineage (GTDB taxonomy): Bacteria > RBG-13-66-14 > B26-G2 > WVWN01 > WVWN01 > WVWN01. The sequence continues at coordinate 19,100 of JASFLY010000029.1, read as the reverse complement.
CTTGAGGCCTTCCAGGCTGATGCAGGGAATCAGGTTCCCGGTTTTGGCGATGCGCTTGGCCATCTTCTCGTCGATGAGCGTGCCGTTGGTGTACATCTGGAACGCGATGTCGGAGTGCTTCTCGATGAGATCCATCATGTCCGGATGGAAGAGCGGCTCGCCGCCCGATATTACGATGAAGTGGATGCCGATGTCCTTGGCTTCCTGGAAAATCCGGTCGATGAGTTCGGCGTCCATCTCGTATTTCTTGGAATACTGGGCCGCGTAACACCCGGTGCAGGTGATGTTGCAGCGCATGGTCGGCGAAATAACGAAGAGCGTCGGCGGGTAGAAGCCGATTTCCTCTTCCACCCGGTGCCGTTTATCGGCGCCGATGAGCGCTTCCTTGACGACCAGGTTCGTTAAAAGACGCCGCCGGACGTTCGGGTCGAATTCCTTTAAAAAACGCCGGGCGATGGCCATCAACGGGTGATTGATGTCCAGGCGATGCTTGAACCCCGAGATCGCGTCGACCCACAAGGGATCGCTCGTGATTTTCTCGCCGAGTTTAATGATCCGACGCAGGCTCTTATCCGGGTCGCCCTTGCAAGCCAGATCCGCCATGCGGTTTACGGTCTGTTCTATGGCTATTTCTCTTACTTTATCCTTGAAGCCCATGGCTTCCTCCTGTACGAATATACCGTCCCGGCGCCCCCGGGCGCCGTCAATCTTTATAAATATTACCTTAAAAGCGCAGTATATAAAAACGGCGAAACGAAATCAAGTCAAAACGGACCTTAACGTTCCGCTTTCTTACTTTTTTTGACGTATTTCGAAGGAAAAAAGTTTAGCTTTTAGTATTTCAATTAACGCAATAACGCCGCTGTCAGGGAACGAGGCCGCGAGCAGGCGGGACCGCGCGTCAACTTTTCCCGTATATGTGACGGCCTATGCGGCGGATGCGGGCCATCTCCTCCTCGTCCAGCGGGCCGGCGGCCAGGGCGCGGAGGTTGGCCTCCATCTGCTCGGCGGTGGAGGGGCCGGTAATGCAGACGTCCACGTCGGGATGGGATAGGACGAAACGGTAGCAGTCCGCCGGGGCCGGCGGCCTCTCGCCCGGCGGCATGAGCCCGGGATTAAGCAACTTGCCCCAACAGGTGGCGGTGAAGATAACGACGCCGGGCCGGTTCTCCCCGGGCAGGTGCGGGAAAACGTCCGTCTCGGCCCCGGTATTCACGGCGCTGTACCGAATCTGGAAAAAGTCCACCGCCGCCTCCACCTCGCCGCGGGCGATTCGGCCGAAGAGGTTTCGGTCGTGGCTCGACATGCCGACGAAGCGGACCTTGCCGCTTTCCTTGAGGTCGCGAAGGCGGCCCAGGAGCCTTCCGCCGGGAGCTTGACGTAAACCCTGTATAAGGAGCAGGTCGGCCCGTTCGATTTTTAGTTTCTTAAGCCACCGGTTAACGAAGCTTTTAAGGGAAAATCCGACGAAGAAGGGCCAGGCCAGCACGACGCGGAGGTCGTCGCGGTGCGCCGGCGCGAGGCGGCGGATGGCCCGGGCCATGTAATCTCGTTTAAGGAAGGATAAGTAAAAGTAGTTAACGCCGTACTCGTGAAACGCCCTTTCGATAGCGGCGTCCGGAACGCCGTAACCCGACGCCAGGCCCATCCGGCTCACCGTCAGGCCGGTCCTGCCCAGGATGGTCCGTTTCGTAAAATCCATTTCGACGTCCCGCCCGCGGGAGGGAGCGCGACGAACCGGCCCGGATTCAGCTTAAAGCGACGGCCCGGTCGCGCCACTTCTGAACGTTCAAACCTCTGAACAGAAGCCAGAAAAAGAACGGCAGCTCTCCGACAAACGCCGTTATAAAAACGATCCAGCCCAACTCCTCCTGATAACCGGAAAACAGAAAACTGCCGAAGCTGTCCGACAAATAACCCAACGACGCCAACGCCATCAAAACGCCGAGGACCCTGGGGAAGTACCCCGACTTGAATATTAAATACCCGAGTACGAGGCAATGGAGGCCGAAGAACGCCCCCCAGACGAGTTCCCCGTAACCGTACGCGTTGAACAGCATCAGAACGATCGCATTCAACTGGTCCGTCCCGAAAGCCGTCGCGTGAACCGTATCGGTCAAAAGAACCAGGGCCGTAATATGGATAAGCGTGTTGACGCCCTGCAAAACCGTCATCGCCAGCCTGGCGAACGCCGCCGTCAGGGAAAGCGTTTTACTTACCGGCCTAAATAATGCGTAAAGAAGGACGGTCAACGCTATTTCGCAGAGGAAGACGACGGCCTCGCCGGCGATGCCCGCGCGAAACAGCGACTCCGAGGCCACGATATTGTCGGCGGTTGCCGCGGCATCTCCGGGCACGACTATCCGGGAGGAGACGAATAACATGCTCAGGATGCTGCAAGCGAGGATAACCAGAAATAGTACCCCCGCGGCCCGGGCGTATACGAGCGGCGACGTCTCGCCCTTAACGGTCGGCATATGGGTTCCTCCTGTACTGCGCGGCGGCGCCTTCCGGCGGGTAACGTCCATCAACGGCCGGTTTTACCCTTCCGGTCCTCGATTAACTTCCTTTTCGGATTCCTTCGGCTTCCGGATTCGCGAGCGCACCCACGACACCAGCGCCGGCAGGGCTACCAGCACGGCCACGATGCCCACCGCCCACAGGGGCGGCTTGAAGAATTCGCCCACCGCCGCCAGCACGGCGTACCGCGCGGTCCGGCCTATGAAGGTCGCCAGGGCGTATTTCCACCGGGGATACTTGGCCGCGATGGCCACCAGCCGAATGAGGTCCCACGAGAAGACGACGAAGTTCACGGCCGCCAGCGCCGGGAACGCCACCCGGTTGAAGGTCCGGATGCTGGCCTGCGAATGCTCGCTGTCTTTTATCTTCTTGAGGAGTTTCGTCTTGAAGACCGTCGAGAATATCTCGTAGTCGATGAGATTGGCGAGGGAGGTCGCGGCGCCGCCCACCAGGGCCACGACGATCCAGGGGTACTCCGTGCCCATGTACAGGACCACGGGCGTGGCCGGCAGGGGGATGGTGTTGCAGGCCAGGGACATGTAGGCGAAGAAGCGGGTGAGGGCCTGGGCCGCGGGGGGCAGGAGAAAACTAACGCCGAATACGGCCCCGAGGAATACGGCGAGGCCCAGGAGGTAGCGATTGCGTATAATCTCCCCGAGGGTTTTCACGGCGGCATAATAGCACAAAGGCCGGGCCGGACAAAATGTAAAAAGCCGGCGTCGGTTTGGGGCCGCGCCGGCTCTCGCGTTTCAGGACCCTATCTCACGTCCACGCCGGTCGCCGAGATCCGTGGTTCGCCGGTGTTCTTGTCGAGTTGGACGGACCCTTCCACCGTGGCGAGCCGGTACTTCGCCGCCCCGGCGATTTTAAAGTCTCCGGCGACCGCGACGTAAATCATGCTGCCCAGGCCGTTGTCCACCTGGAAACCTTTCCCGTCGTCGTCGACCGTCTGGATTTGTCCTTTAACCATGACGGTCTTTCCGGAAAACTCGTCAGGATTATCCAGGATATCGTTGATCGCGGTTTCGTCCGTGGTCTTTATATCGCTTCCGAACTTCCCGGTTGCACTACACCCGGCCATCGCCAGGGCGCCTAACACGCCGGCGACCACCAGGCCCGTAAATAACGCGTTGCCCCGCATTGCCTACCCCCTTCGGGCTGACGTTTCGGCCCAGGGGTACTGGCGCCGAAACTCGTAAAGCGTTACAGCCGCCGTCGCGGCTACGTTTATGGACGATACGCTGTGGGCTAACGGCACGGCCACGACGGCGTCGCACTCCCGCCGGGCCGCCGTACTCAGGCCCGTGTCTTCCCCTCCCAGAACGAACGCGGCCGATTCGCCGAATTCGAATTGTCCCATTACGCCCTCCCCGTCGGCTTCCAACCCGTAGCGCCAAATGCCCGCCTGGTTCACCTGTCGTAAAAATTCGGCGACGTTGCTCACCGGCGCCACCGGCACGTATTCGAGGCCACCTTCGGCCACCTTCGATACCGCGGGCGTCACCTGCACCTGGCGCCGCGGCGGGAAGAACACTCCCCCGGCCCCCATCGCCGCGGCCGAGCGGATGACCGCTCCCAGGTTCCGCGGGTCCTCCACGTGATCCAGGACGACGAGCGGCTTGCCGTCCCGGGCCGCCTCCACCAACTCGTCCCAGTCGGGCGTGGAAATCTTGTCGACGTAGGCCGCCACGCCCTGGTGGAAATCGCCCCCCACCAATCGCGTCAACTCCTGGGCCGTCGTCACGTTCAACTGCACCGACGCCTGGGTCGCGAGGGCCCGTATATCGTCTATCGGCTCGCCGCCGGCGCTTCGGTCCAGGACCACCGTCGAAACGGCCCGCCGGCCGGCCACGAGGGCCGCGGCCACGCTGTTGCGGCCGGCGACGATGTCGAACGGCGCCGCGCTCCGGCGCCCCCGCCGAGCCACTACCTCGGCACCTCCGCCCCCCGGCCGTGCTTCCAGAGCCATTGCACCGCCGCGCTCCGCCGGCCTTCGTCCTCCGGCGCGAGTTCCAGGTATTTCAAATAATAATCGCCGGCGGCCTCCTCGTCTCCCATAAACTCCGAGGCCCCGGCCAGGCCGTAATATGCGCCGGCCTGTTTATCGTCGAGCGAAATAGCCTTCTCGAAGGCGTCCACGGCCCCGTCGGCGTCGCCCTCTTTGAGCAGCGCGTTGCCCAGATTAACGTGCGCCGGGGCGTAGCCGGCGTCCAGGTCCACGGCCTTCTCCGCCGCCGCCCGCGCGTCCGCCGCCTTCCCCTGACGCAGGTAAACCATGGAGAGGTTGTTCCACCCCGCGCTGTTGCCCGGGTCCGCGGCCACCGCGCTCTCGAGCGTCCCCGCCGCCATCTCTTCGTCGCCGATGCGCAGATACGCCAGCCCCAGGTTGACTTTGGATTCGGTCGAGGGGTTACGCGCGACCATCTTCTGGTAACGCTCTATCGCCGCCTCGTAATCGCCCTTCAGGATGAGGATCTGGGCGATGAACTCGTGCGACTCCGTCAAATTCGGGTCCTCGGCCAGGCTCTTCTCGAAGGCTTCAATAGCCTCGTCGTACTTGCCGGCGTTCGCCTTCGCGATGCCGTCATTGAAGAAGGCCGCAGCCTCGGGCGTAGTTTCCGTCGCCCCGGCCGCGGCCGCCATCGCCACGCACCCGCATATCGTCAATGCTCTTATTGCTCGCACTGTATCGGCCCCCGGCCTTTACTAGTTTTGAACGATATGCTAATATCCGTTAATATCGTATTCATTATATTATAGCCGTTAATAAAATGCTACCAAAAAGGGGCCGGCGGTAATGAAGCAATCGAATTGGCTTATCGGCCTGGCGGCGCTTCTGGTTTTCCTCTCCGCCGCCGTTTATTTTATACACTACCTCGTTTTCCGCGACGTTCACCACATCTTCATCTACCTCGTCGGCGACATCGCCTTCGTCCCGGTGGAAGTCCTCCTCGTAACCCTCATACTGCACCGCCTGCTCACCCAACGCGAGAAACGCGCTCTTTTGAAGAAACTCAACATGGTCGTCGGCGCGTTCTTCAACGAGGCCGGGACCGATTTCCTTAAACGGGTCATCGTCCTCGACGCCGACTTCGACGGCGTCCGTCAAAACCTCCTCATAAGCGGCAAATGGACCCAACAGGACTTCGCGGCCGCGATGAAACGCATGGCCGACTACGATTACAGCATTGAAATAGAGGCCGACGCCCTCAACGCCCTCCGCGAATTCCTGCTCGAAAAGCGCGAATTCCTCCTCCGCCTCATGGAAAACCCCAACCTCCTGGAGCACGACAAGTTCACCGACATGCTCTGGGCCATCACCCACCTCACCGAGGAACTATCCCACCGCGGCGGCGTTTACGAACTGCCCGCCTCCGACTACAAACACCTCGCCGGCGACGTAAAGCGGGCCTATCAGCGCACCATCGCCGAATGGCTAGAGTACATGGAACACCTGCACGCTTCCTATCCGTACCTGTACTCCCTCGCCGTCCGGACCAATCCCTTCGACCCCGACGCCCCGGTGCAAGTTAAATAAATGTAGCGGGATTTATATAAAAAAGAGCCGCGCCCTAAGCGCGGCTTTCGTTTTGTTGACCCGAGTTCGTCGACTCGCCTCCCCGGCGCGGGGCCGCTCTCCCCTACTCCCCCTTCTTGCGGATGACTATCCGGTAGCCCTCGTCGGCCTCCTCCAGCGAGACCAGCTCGTGGCCGGTTACCTTACACCAGTTGGGGAAATCTTTCTCGACGCCGGGGTCGTCGGCCAGTACGATTATCGTCTCGCCGGGCCCCACTTCCTGTATCGCCTGCGCCGCCTGCGCTATGGGAACCGGGCAATAGAGGCCCACGCAATCCACTATTTTTTCGGTCATAAGATACCTTCCGTTACTTTATATGAAAAGCTGTACGTCGCTCTCCAGCGCCTCCGCGAGGAAAGTGGCGACGCCGGCGAACTCGGCGACCTCGGGCCGGAGGTTGCCTTTGGGGATGCCCAACGCCTCGAGCGACGTCGTACACGCCACGAACTTGACCCCCAACGCCGCGCCGGTCGTTATCAACTCGTCCAACTGCGCCATACGCGAATCCCGCATGAGCCGCGCCATCAAGCGCCGGCCCAGGCCGCCGAACGAAAAGCGGCTCGGGTTCATGTACTTCCCGCCGCCGGGATTGAGCCACGCGAACGCCCGCCGTATCGCCCGGGCCCCGAACAGGCCCTCGCGGCGCGGTTCCTCCTCGGGCCGGGGCGCCCGGGCGACGCCGTCCCGCCGAACGGCGTTAAGGCCGAAGAAGGTGCAGAAAACCGTTACGTCCATCCCCATCGACGCCCCGCCCACGGCGATGTTCATACACGCCAGCGCCCGGTCCAGCTCGCCGGCGCACAGCACCAGCGCCATCTTTTTCTTCGTCTCACTCATACTTGCACACCTCGTTGTTCAAACGCCCACACCCGTTATTATACCATAAATATGACCAACATTACCATATATACGCGCTGTAGGCCGACATTCCCGTCCGCCAATCTAATTAAACCGGCCGCTTCAGCGGCCGGTATATAACCCGCACGGCGTTAACCGCCGGTTTCAACCGGCGACCCGCAGCCTCGGGTACCACGGATACCGACATTCCCGTCCGCCAATCTAATTAAACCGGCCGCTTCAGCGGCCGGTGCGTAACCCGCGCGGCGTTAACCGCCGGTTTCAACCGGCGGACCATGGCTTCGCGTGGCGGCGGTCCGCGCCTTCGCCCGGCGGCGACCCGCAGCCTCGGGTACCACGGATACGGCGGCCATAAAGGCCGCCGCTTCATAGTCTATAATACTCGGGCCCCGTAAGCGCTGGATCGAAAAGGCCGCCGCTTCTTTTTATCAATCCCAATCCAGCCACTCGTCGTCGCCGCGGGGCCGCTCGGCCTTCCCCGGCGCGCGCTCCGGCGGGGGCCGCCGCTTCGGCCGTTTCTTCTCCGGCTTCGGTTCGGCCTTCGTCTCCGCTTTATTCCCGGCCAACTCCGCCCGCAACGCGTCCCAGTCCACCGTGGCGTCCGGGAAACGCCGCTCGACCTCGGCGATTATATCGGCGGTAATCTCCGGCTCGCGCCCCAGGTAACAGAGTACCCGCTGGCGGACGCGGCTCTCCCCCTCGACGCGAAGCCGTTCGTTCTCCACCAGGTAGGCGTACGGCCCCTTGTAGCGGATGAAGGCCACGGCCTATCAGAGGCCGCCGGCCGCGAGCGAGAACCGGAAACCCGGGTACGCGGAATCGAAGTCCCCGGCGTCCGGCACGACGTACTCCACGCCCAGGCCGAAGCCGAACTTGTCCGAGAGCGTGAGGTCGAAGCCGGTCAGGGCCGCGAATCCCCAGCTGTCGTCGTCGCCCTCCAAAGCGCCGCTCCACCACTTCCGGGCGTAAACCACGCCGGCCCCGACGTACGGGTCGAAGCTCTTGGTCAACACGAAATGATACGTGACGCCGGGTACGACCGGTAAGTAACTGTACGTCGTATCCGCGATGGAGTACCGGGCGTACCCCACCTCCAGCGTGGGCACCCAGTGCCTGTCCACCCAGTAGTGGGCCCCCAGCCTGAACATGGGGGTGTAGGAAGACCCCTCCTCGGCCGGCTTGTACAAACCCAGGCCGAGGTTCATGCCGAACTTCCCGGCCCACGCCGAGGCCGCCAGCCCCAGGCAAATCAACGACACCAATAATACTTTTCTCATCGCTTCCCCTTTCCTTTCCGGCCGATGACGCGCACCGCCCGGTTAAGCGTAGGAAGTGAATATATTATCCAACCCCGGATCGCCCTCCGCCGGACCGTTCTCCAAAACGGCGAACGCCGCCGGCAGGGCGTCGAGCACGTCCCCGGCGATTAGCGACCGCTCACCACACGCCTCGGCCGCGATATCGGCGGCAAGGCCGTGGACGTACGCGCCGGCCCGGGCCGCGTCGACGGGCGCCGCCCCGCCCGCCAGGAGCGCGAGCACCACGCCGGTAAGCACGTCGCCGGTCCCGCCGCTCGCCAACCCCGGGTTCCCCGTCGGGTTGAACCACAGCTCCTCGCCCGGCGCCGCCACGACGCTCAGGTACCCCTTGAGGATTACGGCCAGGCCGGTCCGCCCCGCGAGCTCCCGCGCCCACCTTACGCGGTCGCTTTGAACGTCGTCCACGCTCACGCCGAAGAGGCCCGCCATCTCGCCCGGGTGCGGCGTCAGCACGCCGCCCCGCCGGCCGAGGCGACCCAGCCCTTCCAGGCCGAGGAGGTACAAGCCGTCGGCGTCCACGACGACGGGGGTCCTCGTCTTCGCCAACACGTGCTCGAGCAGCGCCGCCGTCTCCGGCGAACGCCCCAGCCCCGGCCCGACGGCCAAAGCATCCGCTCCCGCCGCTTTCGCGACGGCCGCGGCCGCGCCCTCCGCCGCGAGTTCGCCCCCCGGCCCCTCGGGCAACGGATGCGACAGGCACTCGGGCGCCGCCGCGCTGAAGGCCGCGTCCTGGCCCGACGGCAGGCCTACCGTCACGAGGCCCGCGCCACCGCGCAAGCACGCCCGCCCCGCCAGTATAGCCGCGCCGCTCATCCCGGGCGACCCGGCCAGTACGTACGCCCGGCCGGCGTCCCCCTTGTGCATGTCGCGCGGCCTGGACGGCAGGAGCGCCGTCACCTCGTCCACCTCGGGCAGGCGAGCCAGGTAGCCCGGCTTCTCGCCGTCCGGCTCGTACGCCAGCTCGTCGATTATGAAGCGCGGGAAGCCGATGTCGATGACGTGAATGTCGCCGACGTAACGCCGCGCCGGGAACTGGAGTAGGCCGGCCTTGGGCAGGCCGAACGTGACCGTGGCGTCCGCCGCCACCGCCGGCCCCGGGACCGCGCCGGTCGCGGCGTCGATGCCGGAAGGCACGTCCACGGCCACGACGGGCGCGCCGCCCCGGGCCATCGCCTCGGCCACGGCCTTGAAATCGCCCCGCAGGCCGCCGCGGCTCCCGGTCCCCAGCATGGCGTCCAGCACCACGCCGGCCCGGCGCACGTCCCGGCCGAAGCGCCGCCGGTCGAATTTGGCGACCGGGCAACCGCATTTTTGCAACAAGTCGTAGTTGACGCGGGCGTCGCCGCTGAGGCGGTTCGCGGGGGTCAGCAGGTGCACGCTAACGTCGAATCCGGCGTCTAGCAGGTAACGGGCCGCGACGAAACCGTCGCCGCCGTTGTTGCCGGGGCCCGCGACGACAACCGCCGCGTCGCCGCACGCCATGGCCGCGGCGACCGAGGCCGCGGCGCTACCCGCCCGGTCCATCAATACCAGCGACGGGACGCCGAGGCCCGCGATGGCCCGACGGTCTATCTCTCTCATCTGAGTGGGGGTTACGACCTTCATACGCCGATTATAGACCGTCGTTTTTGTCACGTCAAGAATATCTTGCCGCGCCGAGGCCGGTTGTGGTACTTTGATACCCGGAAGGTGCTATTCTTGTGTTTGAAATAAAAGTCGAACATCGGGACGGGGTGTATATCGCCCACGGCGAGCGCGGCGCTCTGGCCCGCACGGGCAAACTGCTGCGGGGCGCGTTGCCGGAGGCGCGCCGGGCCCTGACCGTGACGGACGAGCGCATCCGGCCGCTCTACCTCAAGTCGCTTCTCCAGGCGCTGGTGGCCGCCGATTTCGAAGTGGGCGAAGTTACGACGGAGGCGGGGGAGGCCGCCAAGAATGAACAACACCTGGCCGGCCTGTATCGGGCGTTTGCACAAGCCCGCGTCCACGCCGGCGACGTCGTAGTCGCGCTGGGCGGCGGGAGTGTCCTGGACGTGAGCGGCTTCGCCGCCGCCACCTTCAAGAAGGGCGTCCCCTGGGCCGCCGTCCCCACGACCGTCCTGTCGCAGATTGACCTCTGCCTCGGCGGCGACGTGGGCGTGGATTTCGAGGGCGCCAAGAACCAGGTGGGAACCTTCCACCACCCCTCGGCCGTGGTAATCGACGGCGAACTGCTCGCCACGTTGCCCGGCAAGGACCTGGCGGCCGGCCTGGCCGAGGCCGTCAAGTACGCTCTCCTCGAGGGAGAGGACTTCTTCGGATATCTGGAGGACAACGCCGCGAGCCTGCTTCGCGCCGGCCCCGCGCTCGACGCCGTAATCGAGCGGGGCCTGAGTTACAAGGCCGCCGTCCTCAGCGCGGGCAAGGATACCCGCCGGGAGCGCCGCCTGCTCCGCCTCGGCCACACGCTGGGGCACGCGTTCGAGGCGGCCACCCGCTACGCGCTCCCCCACGGCGAGGCGGTCGCGGTCGGCCTGGTCTACACCGCGCTCCTCTCCGAACTCCGCGGCGATCTCGCGACCGAGGTCGTAATCCGGCTGGTGGCCCTCCTGCGCCGCTTCCACCTCCCCACGCACCTCCCGGCCCTGCACCTGGATAAAATCCTCGCGGCCCTGGTGCCCGACGGCGGGACGGTCGACGGCGACGTGTACGTGGCGATGCCCCGCGCCGTCGGACAAACGATAGTCGAACCCGTCCCGTTGCGCGCCGTCGCGGAACTCCTGCCCCAGGTCCACCGGCTCGCCCGGAGCATGGCCTGACGCCGCCGTCGCGGCAAACCGGCCCGTGTTCCGGCCGCCGCGCGCCCCTTCCCTGTTTTCCCGAACGAGCCCTGATGTCGAAGCGAAGCTTGAGCGTAATATTCCCGGCTTACAACGAGGAGGCCAACCTGGCCGCCTCGGTCGAGGGCGTACGTGGCGTCCTGGCGGGCCGCTTCGACGAGTTCGAGATTATAATAGTGGACGACGGCTCGACGGACCGGACGCCGGCGCTGGCGGACGAGTTCGAGGCAAAATACCCCGGCGAGGTTAAGGTTATCCACCACGACCGCAACTGCAAACTGGGAAGGACCTTGCGCGACGGCTTCGCCGCCGCCGGCAAGGATTTAATTTTCTACACCGACGCCGACCTCCCGGTGGACTTCCGCGACGTGCCCCGGGGCGTCGAGGTCCTCTCCCGCAACGGCGCGGACATCCTCGTCGGCTACCGCCTCGACCGGAGCGAAAGCTGGTGGCGGCCCGTCTATACCGCGGCGTACAACTGGCTCGTCAACACCCTCTTCGGCCTGGGCGTGCGCGACGTCAATTTCTCGTTCAAGTTTTTCAAAACCGCGGCCTTGCGGAAACTCGCGCTCCGCTCCGACGGCTCCTTCATCGACGCGGAGATACTGGCCCGGGCCCGGCGACAGGGCCTTAGCGTCGCCGAGATGGGCGTCCACTACTTCCCGCGCCGCGCCGGCCGCTCGACGCTGGCCCGCCCCGGCGTCGTCCTGAAAATCCTGGCCGAACTCGCGAGTTTCTGGTGGACCGAGTGGCGCCGGCCGAACCGGGCCCCGTAAGTCCTTATTTCTTAAGAACAAAGGTTTGTTGACCGGACATTAACCGCGTGGTATAATTACTAAAAACCGACATATTAACGCGGGACGGAACGAATGGGCTTTCGCATCTTCGACATATTGTTCGTGGCGGTACTCATCCTCGCGGCCGTGGCCGCGGTCGGCGCTTTCTATCTCGTCGACCCTTATCCGGCGGTAATCGTGGCGGCCTTCGCCGCCGGAGCCGTCACTTTTTTATACCTGACGATCCGCGTTAAGCTGGGCGGCATAATCGGCACGGTCGACCGCCGCCTGGAGGAACAGGAACTCGAGGCCGCGAAGCACCGGGCCGCGCTCGAAAAGTCGTTCGCCGACATCGAGCACCTGACGCGGAGTATGCGCGAACGCATAGGCGCCGCCAGCGAACAGAACGCCGCCGACGTGGAGGCCCTCCGCAAGAACGTCAAATCGCTCATGGAGAAGTACGACGAGCGCCTCGAGGCCGCGGTCGCCGCGCTGAACGAATTCAAACAGAGCTACGACCGGAACAGCTCCACCTGCGGCGAAAAACTGGCGGCCCTGGAAAGCGGCCACGCCGAGGCCGCCGAAACCCTCGCCGTCATCCGCGACGAGTTCACGTCCTTCGTCGCCGACGAACGCAAATTCCGGGACGACATCGATTCGCGTCTGGAGGAACGCGTGGCCTATCTGGAAGACTTCATCCGCGAGAAACGCAAAAGCCTCCAGATTTAAAATTACGAATCAATATGGCGGAGAACGTCGAAGAGAGAGAAATACGCGCGACGGTGCTGTTCCTCGACATCATCAACTCCACCGGCATCTCGGGCGTCCAGGACCCGGCGAGCTACAACCGGATGCTCACCGAGTACCAGTCTTTGATGTTCGACGTCATCACCGACCACGTGCGGGAATACCGGTACACGCCGCGGTTGCGCCTCGCGGGCCGCGGGGCCGACATCCGCGCCGGCGTCGACTACGAGTGGGACATCGACAGCGACGAGGTCCGCGTCTTCTTCTACTCGGAGAACCCGGAGTACGACGTCCGCTCCGCCATGCAACTCGCAGTCAAGATGAAGCTGGCCTGGCTCACGTCCGACTTCAACTTCCGGGCGTACGAGGACAAAGGACTCCTGTTCGACGTCGGTATCGGCCTCCACGCCGGCAAGGTCATCCGGGAGACCAAGGACTGGCGGATGCGCAGCCGCGAAGTCATCCCCCGCATCGACGGCTTCGCCATTAATATCGGCAAGAAGCTGGAGGGCTTCTCGCGCGCCGGCCGGCTCTTTAAAATCTTCGTCAGCGGCAACGTCCGCTCCATCGTCGAGCAACCGCCGAAATTCGCCGTCAAGTTCTCCTCCGACCGCCAGCAGAAGCTCCAGGACTCGGCCATAACGCTGGCCGTGTTCGAGGTGGTGTCCTTCCTCGACCACGAGATCTTCGCCTTCCTCCCGGAGAATCTGAAGGAACGCACGGTCGAACGGATGGTGAAACTAATCCAGACCGCGCACCTGCGCCGCGACCTCTTCTGGCTCTACCTGCTCGTTATGAGATACTGGCTGATGGACGTGACGGGGAAGGCCGGTTCCCAGGAGGCCGCCGACCGCATCATCCGCCTGGGCGCGGCCATCATGAACTTCGTATCCCAGCTCGGTAAACCGGAACAGACCTACATGCGGGACTACCTGTCCTCGGTCAATAACATGGTCGCGCTCGCCTATACCGCCCGGGGCCTCGAGTCCGACGAACTGTTCGCCCGGAAGATATTCAACGCGACGCTCGCGAAGATAGACAAGCAGAACATCCCGGCCCGGCTCCACCTCGCCCGCTACATGCTCGACGCCGGCGACTACAAGGCCGCGACCAAGCATTGCGCCGACATCATGATGCTGGACCCGGGCAACCCGACCGCCAAGACGCTGCTCGAGGGTGCGGCCCGCGGCGCCGCCCGCGGCCAGGAAAAAAACGCGCGATAAAACCGCAATGAGCAAAGCGCACCGCATACTCGTGTTCGTCCTCGCCCTCCTCGCCGGGGCGGCCTCGGCCGTCGCGGAAACGGGCCCCCTGCCCAAGGGCGTAATAAAGCCCAAGAAGGACGGGACCGTCCCCACCGCGGTGTGGCTCGCCGAGTGCGGGGCCTTGTTCGAGGAGTTCGTCCGGGCCCGGCGCTACCTCGACGAGCTCGTCGAGGCCGGCGGTTTCGCCGAGGACCCGGGGGAACTGGAGGAGGCCATCAACCGCCAGACCGTCCCGACCGCCAAGGCCACCGTGGACTTCTGCACGGCCTACGTCCCCGACACCAAGTGGGGCGAACAGCTCCGCCTCGAGGTCATCGACGCGACCGTCAGCTCGCTGGCGGCGGACGCCCACATCGTCGAGGTCCTCCGGGGCCAGGCCGAGTCCCGCGTGCCCATCGCCGACATGCTCGCCGAGCAAAAGGAGATGAGCAACAGCCTCATCGCCGAGGTCCATTCCCGCATCCTCAACGCCCCCAAGAAATACCGCCTCCAACCCGAGGAACTCGCGCCCTCGCGCGAATATTACTTCCAGAATTTCCTCCACCGCGCTCGTCCTTGAGCGCGAAAAACGGGCCGATCCGGCCCCGATTCCGCCGCTAAAATTACCCCCCGTCCCCCGCTATAAAAAGCCTTTATTGCCGGGGGCCTTTATGTTATAAGGAAGGCCGCCGCGAAGTACCCGGCAGACGCCTCCGGGAAGGGGCGAGGAGGAAATATGGGAGCCATCGAAAAAGCGTCCGCCTACATCATTTCCGAAGGAAGCGCCAACCACCAGCTCGAACTCGGCCTGGCCGGAATCGACCCCGGCCGGGGCAAGGCCGAACTCGTGGCCGCGATAACCGGCCGCCAGAACGACGACGGCTCGTTTACGGCTCCCGGGCCCGACGGGGGCCCGGGCAGCGTCCTCAGCACCTCCGACCGGGTCGAGCTTTTGGCCCGGGTGGGCGAGGCCGACGCCGCCGGAAAGGGAGCGGCGTGGCTCGCCGCGCAGCAGCGCGAGGACGGCGGCTTCTGCGAGAACCCGGCGCTGGCGGACACTATCGACGGCGAGTGGGATTGGTACACCACCAAGAACACCGTAACCTGGATGACCGGCGACGCGATAGTCGCGCTGGCGCTGGCCGGCGGTTTCGACCGGCAGATGAACGCCGCCCGGAACCTTCTCTTGCGGACGCGCAACAAGGACGGCGGCTGGCCCGGCCAGGTGGCCGAAAGCTATCCCGACCGGACCGACCTGTGGACCGTCCCGGGGGTCGTCCAGGGCCTGTTGGCCGCCGGCATCGCCCCCAACCACGACGTCTTCGCCGGCCTGCCGGGGGCGCTCGGCCGGCAGAAGGACGGCTGGAAAAACCCCATCGAGAACCCCCTGCCGGTGTTCCTGGGCCTCGGCCGCCGCGCCGCGGACGACGACGTTCAGGCATGCCTGAAGCTCCTGGCCGCGGCCCAGAACGACGACGGCGGATGGCCCCATTTCGTCGGCGGCGAGTCCCACCCCGCGCCGACCACGGCCATCTTGGCGCTGCTCGCGAAGTACCGCCTGGCGTTGCCGGACGAGTAAAAAAAGCTTTGAATTTCCCGGCGGAAAAATTTATAATGCCGGACTTATCTATTCTTTCACCGTTCATTCCCCATAAACAAGGAAGTGGAAAATGTCAGACAAGAAAGCAGACCTGGCGGGCCCCGGCATCGGTAATTACGAGGACGTAGAAAAGATACTCCCCACCGATTACGAGCCACTACTCCCGCCCAAGGAGCGGATGAAGGCCCTCTTCGCGGTGAAGAATTACATCGAGGAGAACCTGTGCAAGGAACTCAACCTCTTCATGGTCCAGGTCCCGCTTATCGTGGACGTTAATAGCGGCGTAAACGACTACCTCGACCGCGACGGCTCGCGTACGCCCATCGAATTCCATATCAACAACGACCACAACAAAAACCCCATCGACGCCCAGGTCGTCCAGGCCGCGACGAAGTGGAAGCGCGTCGCCCTCAAGCAGTTCGACTGCGACGTGGGCGAGGGCATCTGCACCGACATGAAGGCCGTCCGCAAGGACTACTTCCTGGACCACGACCACAGCTCCTACGTCGACCAGTGGGACTGGGAACGCGTCATGACCGCCGACCAGCGGAACCTCGACTTCCTCACCGACATCGTCAAGAAAATATGGAAGGTCCTCTACGGCGCCGGCCAGTTCGCCCGCGAGAACTTCCCCCAGCTCAACACCGACAAGTATCCTCCCATCCCCGAAGAGCTGACCTTCCTCCACGCCGAGGAAATCCTCGACCGCTACCCCGACCTCCCGCGCAAACAGCGTGAGACCGCCATCCTCCAGGATTACCCGGCCGTATTCATCTACGGCATCGGCTGGACGCTGGAGGACGGCTACCCCCACGAGATGCGCGCCGCCGACTACGACGACTGGGTCACCGAGACCGTCGAGAAGAACGGCAAGAAAATGCACGGCCTCAACGGCGACATCCTGGTCTGGAACCCCGTGACCAAGCGCCGCCACGAGTTGACCTCCATGGGCATCCGCGTAACCAAGGACACCCTCAAGCAGCAGCTCGAGATAACCGGCCAGAACGACTTCCTCAAACTGCCGTACCACCAGGCCATCCTCAACGACGAGATCCCGTTGAGCGTCGGCGGCGGCATAGGCCAGTCGCGGACCTACATGTACCTGTTGCGCACGGCGCACCTCGGCGAAGTCAGCGTCACGGTGTGGCCGCAGGTCCTCAAGGACATGTGCGCGGAACGCAAGATCCACGTCCTGGAATAAACGTCACGTACGACTTTGATATGAAAAAAGCCGGCCCTAAGGCCGGCTTTATTATTTACGGAATATCGGGTTATTTTATCTCGGGGTCGTCGAGCGCGATGATGGCGAGCTCGTCTCCGTCCTCGAGGGCGAAACCCACCTCCGGGTTGACGAGGGCCTTGTCGCCCCGCATGACGGCGATGACGATGGAGCGATGTTCTCGCCGGAAGTAGTCAAGCGCCGCCTCGAAGTCCTTGCCCCGCACCTCCGCCGGGACCGGGACGCGGTAGAACTCCGAACCCTCGTCCCCGGTCAAAAGGTCCGACAGCACCTGCGACATGCCGTGGTAGACGGCCGAGTGCGCCAAAATCTTCCCGCCGTACTCGCCGGACACGACCACCTCGTCGACGTGGACGCGCTCGAGGTGCACGCGGTTCTTGTGGTTTACGAGTTCGGCGCAGGTGTAGACGTCGCGGTTCATGGTCTCGACCGTGAGGACGGCGAGGATGGTCCGCGCGTCGGCATCGTCGTAGCTCCGGCCGCCGGACGTGTCGGCCAGGACGATAGCCGTGTGGGCGCGGCCCGCGTTCGCCCGCTCCAGGACCTCCTCATCGGTGCAGTCGCCCCGCACGAAATGGACCTCGCGGCCGCCGGTGCGGCCGGCCCACGGCTCCTCATCCATGTCCGCCACGACGACCAGGTCACGGCCGTTGACCACCGCCGAGAGTTCCTCCAAAATCGTGGCGCCGCCCGAATTCCATCCGCAGATAACAACGTGATCCCGTAAGTGCAATTTTTTCATGCCGCGTCCCGCCTCCAGTTTCTCGACGACGAGGGCCGAAGCGATGCTGGCCGTAACGATGCTGACGAAACCTATTCCGAAAAATATCAATATCGTGACGAGTACTTTCCCGGCCGCCGTGACCGGCTTGACCTCGACGAAGTCGCCCGATATCATCGTGAAGAACGTGGACCAGAACCACTCGATGAAACCGACGCCTCCCTGTTGCGGCCCCTCGATGAAGTAGAAGGCCACGGTCCCGACGACGAGCGCCCCCAGAAAAGCCGCGAGCAATCGGACGATAAGGCCCTTGTACCGCGTCGCGGCGTCCCGGAGGATCAGGAATACGATTACGATTTTATGCACGGTCCGTCCTGCTCCTTATTCTGATTTGATACAAATTATCCCCATGTTTTTTAACACATAAAACGTCTCCGGCGCAAGCTTTATAATCCCGCTTGACAAGCGCGCCGCGCCAGCGTAATCTGCGAGGAAAACCTACTCGAGGAGGTTTTATGAAGGCCGTTATCATCGGCGCCGGCCGCATGGCCGAGGCCGTTCTCCACGACTTCGTGAATTTCGCCGGTTACGAACGGGTCACCCTTGCCGACGCCGACCCGGCCCGGGCGGAGGACCTCGCGCGCCGCCGGGGCGAGGGCAAGACCGCCGCCGCGCAACTGGAAGCCGGCGACGAAGCCGCCGCCAAAGCCGTCATCGCGGATCACGACGTTTGCGTCTCCGCCGCGCCGTACCGGTATAACGTGACGCTCGCCCGGGCGGCCGTGGCGGCCGGGGCCCACTTCGTCGACATGGGCGGCAACAACGACGTCGTCGCCGCGGAACTCGCCCTCGACGCCGAGGCCCGGGAGGCCGGCGTCGCCATAATCCCGGATATGGGCCTCGCGCCCGGCATGACCAACGTCCTCGCCGCCGGCCTGATAAGCCGCCTCGATACGGCGGACAGGGTTACTATCCGCGTCGGCGGCCTGCCCCGGAACGCCGAGCCGCCGCTCGGCTACGCCCTCGTCTTCTCGCCCTACGGCCTGATAAACGAGTACGCCGAGCCGTGTCTGGTCCTGCGGGGCGGCGACGTTGCGACGCTCCCGCCGCTTACCGACGTGGAAGAGTTCGACTTTCCTCCGGTGGGCCGCGTCGAGGCCTTCAATACCTCCGGCGGCACCTCCACGCTGCCCCTTACGTACGGCGGCCGCGTCCGCGACCTCGACTACAAGACGATACGCTACCCCGGCCACTGCGCCAAAATAAAACCCCTATTCGATCTGGGTCTCGCCGACGAGCGGGAGATAAGCATCGGCGGCGTCGCCATAAGGCCGCGGGACGTCTTCGCCGAGCGCCTCGTCGCGAGCCTGCCCGAGGGCAAGGACGACCTCGTCCTCGTGCGCTGTCGGGCGGCCGGCACGGCCGCCGGCGCGGATAAAACCTTCTCGTACGAACTGGTGGACTATGCCGACGGGCCGTCGGGCCTCACGGCCATGCAGCGGACGACCGGCTTCCCGGTGGCGGTCGCCGCCACGCTCCTCGCGGAGGATAAAATTAATAAGGCCGGCGCGTGCCCGCCGGAAGTCGCCGTCGAACCGGGGCCCTTCGTCGAGGCCCTCCGGGAGCGGGGCCTAGATATAGTAGAACGTGAAGAATAACCGTATGCTTAAATAGATAA
>JASFLY010000028.1:0-34234 GCA_050117845.1 Candidatus Zixiibacteriota bacterium | reverse complement strand
CTGGGGCTACTATACCAAGGGCCTGGCCTACGGCGACGGCAAATACCTGTACGTCGGCGACTACTCCGGCGACTACGTCTACCGCGTCCGCTATCCCAACCTCGGCAACGTTATCTCCTCGTTCCCCACGACTCACGACATGCACGGCGGCTTATCGCTCAGAAACACCGGCGACGGCGGCACCGGCGCCACGCAGATGTGGGCTTCGTACGTGCCCCCGATAGCGGATATTATGGGCGGCCCCGCCACAGGCCGGGACGCCCCCGTGGAAATACCCTATATCTACCTCCACAACCTCTTCACCGGCAGCATCATTTCGTCCTTTCTACCCATGGGAGTCGCCCCGTACGACGTCGCCTGGGATTGGCGCAACAACGTCCTCTGGGGAGCCGGCGGGCCGTTGATCGGCCATACCACCACCGGTTCCATGATCGGCTCGTTCTGGTACATGCGCGGCTACAGCAAACGCCACCTGGTCGGGATCTGCTACGAGGGCGAATACCTGTGGGCGGGCTGCACGCGGCCCGTAGCCGAGATACTCAAAATCCATTGCCCCGGCGACATGAACGTCTCGCCGGCGTCCATGGGTAAAATCAAGGCGATGTACCGTTAACTCCTCAACCGCGAAAGGGAAAAGCCGCCCTCCGGGGCGGCTTTTATTATTTAAAATAGGTTATGGTTATACAAAGTCCGGGATTTTAAATCTAATTGTTCGTTGACAAGTACTGATTTTCTGTTATACTTCTGTAAGAATTAATATATCTTATTAAGGAGGTAAGATGGCGGAGGCAGAGAAGGACGACAAGCTTAAAGCCATCGCGGAGCAGATAGAAAAGCGGAAAGACGTTTACGAAAAAGCTTTAGAGAAGTTAGACCGGTTTTCGGATATCGGGCCGGAGTTTTACGAATTCGAGATTAACCGATAACCGAATGAGAGTATTTCCGTTTAACGAAGCAGGCTTTAATTCGGCGCTGGCTACGGCCAGCGCCGAACCTAATTGTAATACGAAGAGAAACGGCCGTTTAGGATATATTTACAACTATTTAGTCTCGCCAGCGGTAAAGTGTAAAACCATAGTGGTAGAAGAAAACTACACCGATGGCGATTTTCTCCACGATTATGTTAATTACTACGCGAGGTGTTTCGGCGAAGTAAAAAGGACGTGCGCGCGGCTACACTTTTTCGGTTTCGATTTCACCGAAGTAGAATTCCGGGATTGCATTATCGCCGAAGAGATGAAGGAGGGCGAAGGGGAATTTATAAAAGCACTAAAAGATGAATATTTAGGCTACGTAGTTATTAAACCTTTGCCCGATGCGATGGTCGGTAGGACTTGTTTATATTTGTACAGTAAGGACGGGAGGTCGCGGTTTTTCGGGGCTACACACCTTTACGAAACACACGTTGCAGGAATAGAGTTCCAAATAGAGAGCCTTGCGTTCCAGGAGCAAGACGCCGTAGTAGCAGCTTGCGCGACTATTTCTTTGTGGTCAGCCTTCCATCAAATCAGTAATCTATTCGGGACGAAAATACCTGCGCCGTCTGAGATAACGGACGCTGCGTCAAAAAGCTCGTTAACACTAAAAAGGAAGATGCCCTCTCAGGGTTTAAATTCGTTCCAAGTTTGTTCAGCGATAAAGAATGAAGGATTAGAATTCGAATTAAGGCAACCGCGGGACGCTGAAAACCGCGCGGATACTCTACTACTTCGGAGATACGTAGCGGCATATCTAGGTTGCAAATTGCCGGTAATCCTATTAATAAAATTCACCGATAACAAAGGGCACGCAATTACGGTTGCTGGTTATAGCCGGGGAGAAGTCCCTCTCGAGACACCGCATGATATCCCTTTAAAGGCAGATTATATAGATAAGTTCTACGGCCACGACGATCAAATAGGACCTTTTGCGAAAATGGAATTTTCTACTCCCGGTTGTTTGGATACGACGTGGGATCCGCGGGAAGTAGGGGGATCTTCCGAAGTCATACCTTGGTACGTTATAATACCAGTATATCATAAAATAAGAATACGTTACGAGAACGTATTCGGTTTCGTCGAAACTTTAACAGACGCTATAAGGGATATAGGATTATGGAAAGAAGAATATGAATGGGATATTCAATTAAGAAGGCAAATTGATTATAAAAAAGATATTAAAAAGTCGGTTTTATTTAGCGCCAGTGAGAAATTTAAAACTCTTACGGAAAATTACCCGCGTTTCGTATGGATAACCAGTTTGTTTTCGGGGGAAGTTAAACTCTTGGATATTGTGTGGGATGCTACCGGGTTCAATACTGCTGATTCTTCAAGTCTGATAGTACACGCCCTATCTTTTAACCCAGAAGGGAATAATATCGTACAGTCTTTATAATAGAACCTCCCAGTTCGATACGATTTGGCGATTCCTAAAAACTACGGACGATTATCCAAGGTTACGACAGCTACGGCCCGTCGTATCGTCGTAATTCGAGATTACCTTAAAGAAAACCCGTCAGGTTTATTATTAATCATTAAACATGCAACACGTGAACCGTTGTCCGAATCGAAGATAGCCGCCCGCAAGGGCGGCTTTTTCTTATTTAAACCTCGGGCGCTTAAATATAGTCGAATAAGCAAATGAACGCGATTATATATTTGGAATAACCCGGAGGTTCCGAAAATGTCTTCATCCCGCGTTATAGGCCGGTTGGCGGCGGCGCTTTTGGCCATGGGCCTGGCCCTGGGCCTGCTTTTCTTGCCCGGCGACAGCGCCCGGGCCGACGACGAAATCGTCGCCGGCCTTAACGAACAGGCCTCGGTCGAGTTAAACGAGCCAATGTTTATCGAGGACGTGGTCGGCAGCTCGCCCGAGCAGGTTAACTACGACGAGGGCGGCGGCGAGGGCCTGGTTACCGACGCGACCATCAAGGCCGAGCCCTACAAGACCGCGAACGGCTTCAAGGGCTGGAAGGTCCACGTGCCCGACGGCAGGCCGCTCGCCACGCCGGCCGTGGCCGACGGCATGGTCTACGTCGGCGGCGGCTTCGGAACCTACGACTTCTACGCCTTCGACGCCGGGAACGGCAACCTCCGCTGGCAGTACCACTGCGGCGACGACGGCCCGACCGCGGCTATCGTCCATAACGGCCGCGTGGCCTTCAACACCGAATCCTGCATCCTCTACGTCCTCGACGCCAAGAAGGGCACGAAGGTATGGAGCCAGTGGCTGGGCGACCCGCTCATGGCCCAACCGGCGGCGGCGGGCGACAAGATCTACATCACCTACCCCGGCGGCGACGGCCATCACTACCTCACCTGCCGGGCCCTCGAGAACGGCGGCGAGGTATGGAAGCAGCCGCTCATAGGCGAGGTCATCACGGCGCCCGTCATCAACGGCGGCTCGGTCTTCTGCTCGACGCTGGAGGGGACGGTCTACCACTTCGACGCCGACGACGGCGAGCTCAAGTGGAAGGACCAGAAGCTCGCCACCTCGGCCCCCTGGGTCGTGGGCGACGAGGTCTACGTCTCGAAGCGCGTGGAGGTCGCGGGCGAGGGCGGAACGACGGAGCAGTACGAGGGCATCGCCGGCCTGGGCCGCGGCTCGGGCGAGATATACAACGCCGACGAGCTCTACGCCTACGGCAAGGCCGACTACCTGGTGCACGACCCGGAGAGCGAGTACGCCGAGGAGCAGTACGAGCTGGATGCGTCGGTGGGCTTCAGCTCGGCGCCGGGCGAGGCCAAGCTGGACCAGGCCATGTCCAACGTCGGCGTCGGGACCGTCTCCGGCGTCTGGGCCTACCAGGGCTCCCGGCCCATCGTTTTGGATAACAAATCCTACAACGCCATGGGCGACGCCGTGCGGGCGGTCGACGTCGAATCCGGCAAGATCATCTGGGAGAAGCAGTTCAAGCAGGGCGAGGAGCGCGGCGGCCGGGCCCTGACGCCCCCCTCCTACGCGGGCGACAACCTCTACTTCGGCTCCACCGACGGCGACGTCCTCTGCGTCCGTTCCGGCGACGGCAAGGAACTGTGGCGCTTCAACGTCGGCGAGCCGATTCGATTCCAGCCGGCGGTCTCGGACGGGAAGGTCTTCGTCGGCACGGACTACGGCAACATTTTCTGCGTGGACGTTAAGGACCCGTCCGCGGACGGATGGCCGATGTGGGGCGGCAACGCCGCGCACAACGGCTGGGAGGAATAGACCTTCCCTTCCTCTCCTCTCTTTACGTAAGGGCGACCCGCGGGCCGCCCTTTATCTTTGCGGCAGATTTACGGGTGGCGCCGACATTCCCGTCGGCGAAAATATCAAGCGATACGTGTGCCACCGACGTTCCCGTCGGTGAGAACGACGCACCGGCAGGAATGCCGGTGGCACGAGAACGTAGCGGCCGACCTTCGGGTCGGCGCCCGCCGCCGAAAATCCGAAAAACTATAAATATGCCCGGTTGCCCGGCCCCGGTCGAATGTGCTATACTATATGAAATTAAATTATATTATATATGAAACGGGGGGGCGCGGCCTGCCCCGAGCGGCCGCCCCCGATATTCGCCAACCGCACTAATTCCATCCCGAGGCCATGGCACAAGAGAAGAAGCACCTTACGGAAGACGAGGCCCGGCGCATCCGGGCCGAGGGGCAAGTTACCGTCGCGATGAACTTCTTCCGGGAGAAGCGCGACGAAGACGCTCTCCGGATATTCGACGAGGTCCTGGCGGACGTTCCCGACAACGAGCGGGCCGCCACCGGCCGGGCGCTGGCGCTGGGGCGCCTGCAACGCTTCGACGAGGCGCTGGACGTCGTGACGAGACTCCTGCGGGAGAACCCGAGCAACGCCCGGGCCTACGACATCCGGGCGTCTATCTACGAATACATGGGGGACCTGGAGAAGGCGCGGGCCGACTTCGAGCGGGCCATCGCCCTCGATCCCGCCGGCTCCACCCACCACTACAACTTCGCCTGCTACTGGGCGGCCCGGGGCAACGCCGAGGAGTGCCGCAAGTACCTCGCCGAAGCCCTGCGCCTCGACCCCGCGAGCCACGTCTACGCCGCGACCGACGTCGACCTCGAGCGCTTCCGCGGCGAGGAGTGGTTCCAGGAACTCACGGCCTTTAAATAACGTAATCCGAAAAATGACACAACCCGGCCCAGCGGCCGGGTATTTTTTTTACATACCCTTGAAATATTCCTGGTTTTTTATTATAATCCCCCGCCATGGTTGACACAAAACGCTCCCCCTCCGACCGCGAAGTCCGCGCCCTCCGCGCCGACGCCCAGATAAGCATAGCCCTCAATTACCTCCGCCAGGGGCGCTACCGGGAGGCGTTGCCCGTCTTCGAGGACCTCTTGGCCGACGACCCCCGCAACCCCCGGGCGCTGATGGGCCTGGGCATGACGCTGGGCCGGTTGGGCCATTTCGACGAGGCGATGGACGCCGTGCAGCGCCTTCGCGAGGTCGACCCGGACAGCGGCCGCTTCTACAACACCCGGGCCGCCATCCACGAATTTATGGGCCGGCTGGACGAGGCCGAGCACGACTTCGAACTCGCCCTCACGCTCGAGCCCGACGACTCCGCCCACCACTACAATTACGCGTGCTTCTGGGCCCGGCGAAAGAACGTCGACAAGGTCCGTTACCACCTCGCCAAGGCGCTCTCCCTGAAACCGGGGTCCAACGCCTTCGCCGCCACCGACGACGACTTCACCGCCTACCGCGACGAGGAGTGGTTCCAGGAACTGGTGGCGTTTAAATAGCGGGATGAACGTCGCGAACGACCCGGCCTCCCGGCCGGGTTTTTAGTTGCGGTATAGGCGGATGATTATATAATGTAGATGGAGAAATGCGTAACGCGAGTTGACCCGCGAATCGAGGTGGCCGTTATGCCCGAGGAACCGATGACGGGATGCCATTTCCGCGCGTTCGTCCTATTCTCGGCGATACGGGATTTCGTCAATCCCCCGCGGAACTGGGTGGCCGAGGCCGGCGTCAAGGAGGGCGACGCGGTCCTCGACTTCGGCTGCGGCCGCGGCGGCTTCACCGCGGCGGCGGCACGGGCCGCCGGCTCCACCGGCACGGTGTACGCGCTGGACCTCAACCCCCTCGCCCTCGCCTCCGCGCGCAGGCTAACCCGCGGGCCCGGTTGCGCTCGCGTCAAGACGATCCGCTCCAGCGGCCCCACGGGCCTCCAGGCCGCCAGCGTCGACGTCATCCTCCTCTACGACGTATTCCACGAGTTCGACGACCCGGAGGCGATCCTGGCCGAACTCGCGCGCGTCCTCAAACCTTCCGGCGTCCTATCGTTTTCCGACCACCACCTGAAGGCGGAGGACGCCATCGCGCGCGTCCGGGCCGGGGGGCACTTCCGGTTCGAGCGCAAGCACAAGCACACGTTCACGTTCGTGAAGAAATGAAGGCCGGGAGGTGAAGGCCGTCGTACGTTCGTTTTTGATTATAGCCCTGGCCGCGGCCTCGGCCGCGCTGGCCGCCGATCCGGAGTACGTTGTACTCGTGGATGACGCTCCCCTATACGACGTGGGCCACTTCGGCGAGGATGATTACATTATCGACCGCCTGGAGGCCGGTACCCCCGTGACGCCCCGGCAACCCAAAGACCCCCGAGAAGTGCCGTCGGAATATTGGGGGGTAACGCTAGGCGACGGCCGGGAAGGCGGCGTGGAATCGGCCTCCTTCGGTTATTTCGTAGGGATTTACGACACGCCGTACGTCGTTATCGTTGACGGAACTCCCCTGTACGAAAAGGGGCATTACGGCGCCGACGACCACGTCCTAGAACGGTTGGAGTACGGAACGCCGGTCCAGGCCGGGCCCGTGTATGTATACGGGATAGGGGCCAACGTAATCTCGCTCGTGCGGTTAAAGGACGGCCGCGAGGGCGTCATGGAAACGGGTACCTTTGGGGCCGAAGTAATAGTCGTAGCGGATAACGCGATAGTCTACTTCGAACCTTTCGGTTTCGAGCTTTTCGAGTTGGAGATACGCGAGCGGGTAGGGCTCGTCGAGGGTTTCTCACGCTCCACGAGTCCCGATTTTCATGCGGAAATAATCACCCGGGACGGCCGGACCGGATATGTGAAATGTGAAGCGATTATGTGCGTACCGGAGGGCCTCGCCTTTTTAGACCGTATAAGCAGGAAAGGCAAGATCGCACCCTTGCAGGGAGTTTATAGATGATTCGTTTCGCGGCAGTCGTATTGATAATAACGGCCTCGGCCGCGCTGGCCTTCACGCCGGACCATATCGTCGTCGTGGACGGCGCCGTCGTATACGACGATTATCACAACTACGAGAGCGATTACATAATCGCCCACCTGCCCTACTGGACGCCCGTCGTCGCCGAACCGGTGGGCACGCCCGAGAGCCCCCGGACCTACTGCCTGGTGACGCTCGAGGACGGCCGCCGGGGCCTGACGGAATGGGACCACGTCGGCTGGGCGCTGAAGGCCGTCCGGGACGACGTCCCCGTCTACGAGCGTGCCGTCATCCACGACGACGGCGGCGCGGTCGTCGATACGCTGGAGAAGGGCGAGGTCGTGGCGTTCCGCGCCGGGGCCGTCGAGTGCGAGGGCATCATAACGGCCGAGCGGCTGGAGGGCTGGGTACGCAAGAGCGACGTAGAGCCGCTGGTTCCAATCGACGAGATCCCGCCGGTCCCCGAGGCGGACGAATAAAGGTCCCCGTTAATACGGATACCCAACGCCGCCCCCGTAGGGGAGCGACCCGAGACAAGGGAAAGGAAAAATGAAACTTCTACTGTGCGCACTCCTCCTCGCGCCGGCCGCCCTGGCCTTCGCGCCGGACCATATCGTCGTCGTGGATGACGCCGTCGTCTACGACGAGGACCACAACTACGAGGACGATTACGTAATCGCCCGCCTGCCCTACTGGACTCCCGTGGTCGCCGAATCGGTGGGCACGCCCATGAGCGCCCGGACCTATTGTCTGGTAACGACCGAGGACGGCCGCCGCGGACTTACGGAATGGGACACCCTCGGCTGGGCCCTGAAGGCCGTCCGGGACGACGTCCCGATATATAGCCAACCTCCGACCGACGATACCGCCGGGACCGTCGTCGGCCGCCTTGCGAAGGGCGAATTGGTAGCGTACGCCGTAATCAGCAGCCCCGTATTTATTGACTACCACGGCGTCATGACGGCGAGCCGGCTCAAGGGCTTTGTACATACGGACGACCTCGAGCCCGTGGCCCCCCCGAAGGATGACTAACCCGACGCATATCAATACAATATAAAACCCGGCCCTGGGGCCGGGTTCTTCATTGGTGGGGCCGGCATTCCTGCCGGCCTATTGTAAGGGCGACTGGCCAGTCGCCCCTACCAAAATCTTTTCCGTAGGGTCGTACCTTCAGGTGCGACCACGAAAATTCTCTTATTAATAAGGGATTACGGTGGGCCGACCTGAAGGTCGGCCCCTACGTTTTTTGGTAGCGCCGGCATTCCTGCCGGCGAATCGTGTGTAGGGGTGCCCCGCCGGTCACCCCCACGGGTCGGCGCGTTATTATTTAATCGGTTAGCCCCCCGCGAGGGCGTACAGCAGGGCCATCCGGCCCCAGGACAGGAGGAGCACCAGCGCGACCGCGGCCGCCGCGGCCACCCGCCGCTTCGACAACTCCCGACGGAACAGCGCCGGCAACCCCTCCGCCACGGCGTACGCCGCCGCCGGCAGCGATACGATCAAAAGCGGCACGTGGTAACGCGGGTACGCGTACGTCACGACGTGGGCCAGGACCGTGACGCCGGCGAGGACGCGCAACGTGTTGGCCAACCGGCCCGACGGCATCAACGCCAACCCTACGCCCCACAGCAGCAACAGCGCGGCGTCCGCCGCCATCTCCGCCGCCACGACGGCCATCACGCCGGCAGGCAGGCCCCGGTTCCGGGCCGTGGCCGCGAAGAGCCTCTCCGGCTCAAAGAGGTCCAGGAACTTCCCGGGCATCCGCGCCGCCGTCTCGAGCGGCCTCTCCCATACGTAATCTAGCGCCGCACGCCGGTACTCCGCCGCGACGCGGAAGCCGTCCTCCGCCGGGTCCAGCGCCCGGCGCAACGGCTCGCTACACGCCGGGTCGTCGAGCGCGTCCCAGGCGTGGTGGAAGGGCGTCCGGGGGTTGTTGCCGATATAGAAGATGGCCGCGCCGCTCGTGTCGACGAGGACGACGCGGGAGGTCTTCGCGTAGACGTATCCCGACCAGCCTGCCATCACCACGGCCGTACCCGCCAGCACCGCCGCCGCCCGAACCCACCGGCGGCCGCGCCCCGTGTCCCGCGCAAAGAGGAGGTAGGCCGCCACGGCGACCGCCATGGGGAGCGCGAGCGCCCGCACGAGGGCCGCCAGGCCGAAGGCCAGGCCCGCGCCGACGTACCAGGCCGCGGCGCCGCGGCCTCCCCGCCACCCCCGCGACAACAACAACAGGCCCAGCGCCAGCGGAAACGCAAAAACGGCCTCGGAGAGAATTTGCGTGCTGTAGAATGCCGCCGGCAGGTACAAGGCGCCGAGGAGGAGGGTCCAGTCGGCCGCCCGGCGGCCCAGCTCCGCGCGGGCGACGGCGTACGCCAACGCGAGCGCCGCCACGCTGAGGAGCATCTGGATCAGCCGGACCGAACCCAGGTCCCCGCCGGCTCGGAAGACGAGGCCGATGAAGGCCGGGTAGAGCGGGGGATGGCTGTGGACGTAGAGTTTGCCGCCCGCCGACGTAAGGCCGAGGCCCAGGGAGAAACGTTTCGCCACCGCCGCGTACTCGTAGCCGTCCGCCGTCAGCGGCCCTTTCCCGAACGCCAGGAAGAACGCGGCGTGGACCGCGAGCGCCAACAGGAGCAGGACGGTGACCTTAACTGCCGTGCGCCGCATACAACCACACCATGCGTACCCAGACGGCGACCAGGAATAAGGCCGCGGCCCCGGCCGGAACCAGCCGGCAGGCCGGGTACGCCCTCTTCCTTATGCCCGGGATGGCCTCGGCGAAGAAGTACCCGAGCGCCGGGGCGCCGAGGACCATAAGCGGATAATTGTAACGGGGGTGCGCTATCGTTATCGCGAACGCCGCCGCGCTGCACCACACCACGGCCAGCGTCAAACGGCGCCAGCGACTCCCCGGCATCAACGCGACGGCGATCCAAAACGCCGCCAGCGCCGCCGCGGACGCCGCGATTTCCGCGAAGATGAAGACCTTTATGAGCGGCTCCGGGGCGTTGGGGAAGTAGCCGGCGCGATAGTCGCCCATGAAAAGACGTTCGACCTCCCACATATCGGCGAACTTCGACCCGAAACGAAGAACGGTGAGAAAAGGATGGTCCGCCATGTACCGCAGGGCGGCGCCGGTGTAAATCCGCGAGCGGTCGTAGCGGTCGGCCACGCCGACGGTCGAGGCGGGGATCATGCATTTGGCCGGCCCCTCGATGATATCCCAGGCGTGATGGAGCGGCGTCCCCGGGTTGTTCCCCTTGTACAGGACCTCCGGGCTTTTCGTATCCACCAATACGAACCGGCCGGTCGTCCGGTAAACGTAGAGGCTCCACGGCGCCACCGTCGCGACGACGGCCACGCCGAACACGGCGGCCCGGCCCCACCGCCGGAGGCGCGGTACGCCCGGCAGCGTCAGAATCGTGACGGCGACCGCGACGGCCACCGCCAGCGCAACGCCGCGCGTCAGGCCGGCCAGGCCGAACGCCAACCCGGCGAGCAGGTGTTGCCACGCCCCCCGTTCCCGCGCCGCCCCGATGACGAGGAGATATACGCCGACGACGAGCAGGAAGGTAAATAGGATCTCGGACAGCAGTTGCGAGACGTAGAAAGCGGTGGGGAGATAGGCGCCGCCCGCTATAAGCGCCGCCCGGTGGACAGCGTCGCCGAAGAAACGCCGGGCCATGGACGCCGCCAGGACGAGCGTGGCGAGCGCCATGGCGAGCTGTATCCACTTGACGGCCGAGTCGCCGCCGCCCGTCGCGTATATCATCCCCAAAAAGAAAGCATACCCCGGAGGATGGGAGTGAACGTATAACGTGCCGCCGGGGTGCGTCAGGCCGTGGCCCTCGGCCAACCGGCGGCCGGCGGAGCTGTACTCGGCCTGATCGCTTTTCGGGTCGTACGGGCCTATGACAATAATAAACGACGCCCAAAGGATGGACGTCGCGCAGAGTACGATTATGCTGAAATATCGCCCTCTCATAAACGGCTTGGAACAGGCCGGGCGCCCCCGGCCCCTACCCGTGCGGCCGCGTGTTAGCGAAGGCCGGCGTTAATTCCGGAGAATCGTGCCCTCGGCCCCGACGATCCAACCGTGTCCGCCCGCCGGGAACGTGATGTCGTACAACTGGTGGCTTACGCCGTCCCACAGCCGCCATTCGCCGGTCGCCGGGGCATAGAAGTAGATATTCCCGGCCTTGGTGACGGCGTAACCCCGGCCCTCCTGATTGAAAAAGAGGCTCGTAATCGTTTCCGGGTTGGGAAGGCGGGTTTTGCTGAGGCCGCCGCCCTTGAGGTGAACGGCGAAACCGTCCGTGGCGCCGAACCACCCCTCGTCCTCGCTCACGAAGAACATGCACTCGTAGTCGGCCTGCACCGGGCTGGTTACGCGGGACCAGGTGCCGTTCTTCCTCTCCATGATGCGGCCGCCGTCGCCCACGAGCCACCCCTTATCGAGCGAGAAGACGCGAATGCCGGCCAGGTCCTCGCTGATGCCGGGGGACTCGTCGACCCATTCGCCGCTCTGATAATGGAGAACCGTGCCGCCGGCGCCGCAAAACCACGCGCCCTCCTCGTTCCGGGCGTGCATTGCGTAGAGCGTGTTCGTGCGGGGTATCCCGGCCACGCGGGTCCACTCGCCGTTTTCGAGGCGAGCCACCCATCCGTCCTTGCCGCATACCCAGCCGACGGTGGGAGACACGAACTGCACGTCGTAGAAATCGGGCGCGAGTTCGGTGATGTCGAGTCGCCACTCGCCGCCGTCGTAGTGGAGTATGTTCCCGTTCTTACCGCAGGCCCAGACGTCGTCTTCGGCGTTGGCCCACAGGGCGTGGATGTCGTTGGCCGTCGGGCTTTTCACGGGACGCCAGGTGTCAACCGGCTCCGACGGGCCCGAACCGCCGCCCGAAGAGCACGCTACCGTAAGAATGAGAACCGCCGCGAATTTTGGGAAATGCCTGGTCATGCTTACCTCCCGCGGTTAACGCCCGATACGGGCGACTTGAATTTACCACGGCCCGGGGTTTAGGTCAAGAATTCACGTAGGCCGCGGGCGGGTTCGTTTATCCGGATTTAATTATTGCAAAATCGCGCCGGCGATTATAGAATCCGACGGTCTTGTCATACAATCCGTCGTAAGGAATCGTTACTCCATTCCTTATAGACGCGGTTTCGGCTAAAGGGGTTTAGCCAGCCACGGGACCACCAGGTAGGTCAGGGAGTGGCAGACAAACCCACGCTCTCACGACTACGGCGATAATTTCCTATTATTCGCCGGTTCCGTGTTGCGGGGTTTCACGTGGACTATACGGCACAAGTACCGCTTCCGCTCGGTACGGTCCTAGTCCTCGCGGCCGCGGCGTTCGCCGTCGCGGTCGCCGTGGCGGCCGTGGTCGTATACCGCGGTAAAATCCGTTTACCCCGACCCTCCCCGGCCGGCGTCGTTTGGACGCTGGCCGTTGTTTATTTCGTGTTTTTCGCGGCCGTGGCCCTGGGCCGTCACTTCGGGATGGCCACGACGGGGCTGGACCTCGGGTACTACGGGAACGCGATATTCTCGACGGGGAGGGGCGCCTTTTTTAGCCAAACCTTATTACCGGCCGAACGGTACGTAAACCATTGCGCGCCGTTGATAGCCGCCCTCGCCCCGCTTACGTACGTATTCAAGGACCCGTCCTACCTCCTGCCGGTGCAATCGCTGTTCATCGCCGCGGGCATCCCGCTCGTCTACGCGATAGGCCGACCCGCGGCCGGGTCGAAATGGCCCGCGGCCGTATTCGCGGTCGGCTTCGCCCTGTCCCCGGCGCTCCACGGCGCCCACCTCTTCGACTTCCACCCCCGGGCGCTGGGGGTTCCGTTGGCGCTGGCCGCGCTCTACTTTTTCTCGCGGCGCGAGTTCCGGTTGGGTATCGCGTTCACCCTGCTCATGGCCCTGGCGCACGACGAACTGGCCCTCCACGCCGTCGGGTTGGCCGCCTACGGAGGCATAGCGACCGGCCGACGGCGATGGGGTTTTCTCGCGGCGGGGGTGTTCGCCGTTTATTTCCTCGGGTGGTGTTGCGTCCTGTATCCGAAACTGACGTACGCGACGGACGTCGGGCCGCTTCAAAACAGATTCCTGGTCCGCCACCTGGAGCACACGCGAGCCGGCGCCGCCGACCCGGAACTCGGCCGTTTGTTGGGCGAGAAAGCCGGCTATATCGGGGCGCTCGTCGGGCCGGCGGTCGCCGCCCTGCCCGCCGCGGGACCCGCCCTCCTAACCCTTATAACGCCGCTGGCCGTGCCGGCCATAACGACCGTCGCGCCGGCTTACAAAATAGGTTGTCAATACGGCCTCTCGGTCGTACCGTTTATGTTCGGGGCCGCGGCCCTGGCCATACGGCGCCTCGTTACGCCGGCGCCGACCCGCCGTCGCCGGGCTTTAATAATCGGCGCGTGCGTCGCCGCCGTCGCCTTTCAATTATTGTTGATAACCGTACTGGCCGAACCGTACTACAAGCCGAGACTGGCGCAGGCTTTCCCCGGCTCGTACGAGAAAGCCCTGGCCGGGGCCGTGAGCCGGGTGCCGCCCGACGCTCCTATTTGCGCCGACGACCCCTTTCTGGCCCACCTCGCCCATAGGCCCTACGTCTACCTTTCCGGCCCCGCTTCGGATGGGGCCCGGGTGAGGCCGGAGTATTTGCTGGTAAACCGCCGCCTGCACCCGCTGGGGAACCTCCCCCGGATCCTCGAAACAGCGGAGGGGTGGGGCCTGTCGCTCGCCGAATGCTCGGGCGATTACGCGTACTTCTCCTCGAATCCGCCGTCGCGCTGCCCCGAGGCCGAGCTATTCCGCCGCTGGTACGGCAACGTGGAGGAGTGGCAGGTATGGACGCCGCGCGGGGGCAGCGCCGTCGACGATCCCCTCGCCCACGACGGCCGGGCCGTACTGGCCGATAACCACGTTTTCGTCCCCGGTACGGCCGGTTATTTATACCCGCCCGGCCGCTACAAGCTCACCTTCCGCCTTCGCCCCGCGGACCCGGGACTCCCCGGCTTCGCCATGCTCGTCGCCTCGCTGAACACGCCGAACGAAAGCGCGCCTCCGCTGGTACGCCGTAAAAAAATCAACCTATCCTCGCCGGAAAGGTATAAACCCTACCGCCTGCGGTTCGTCCGCAAAAAACCCTTTACCGCCCAAATCCAAATCCACGCCGTAGCCCCCTTCTACTTCGACTCGATTACCGTCGAAAGCGCCGATTATACCCTCGCGGCGGTACGCCGCATCAACGCCGCCCGGGAGTAACCCCCGCTCCGCGCTCGCCCCCCCCTCGAAACCGGCGATTTGACTCCGGCCGGCTTTCCTGTTATACTATCTCTTGACAAAGAGGTAAAATAAGGTGTTAAAAAATTGGACAGTTCTCCTCCTGGCCCTAGCTCTCCCGGCTGCGGCCGGCGCCGACAAAAACGACCGCTGGCACCGCCACAGCGCCTTCGGGTGGGCCGTGAACGGTTACGGCCAATACTACCTGCAGGACACCGAGGGCGAACGGATGCGGGGGCCGGTCTTCGGCCTGCGCCTCGTCTGCACGCCCATCCGGGAGGACCGGGCGGCCTTCGACTTCGCCGTCGGCGTCGACGCGGGCGAGGCCCGGGGCAACGGCTCGAGCTATACCCTCGGCGCCGCGTACGGTGACCTCCGCGCTTATTTTTGGTTATGGGGGCCCTTCTACGTCCAGGGCGGGGCAGGCCTGGCGTGGGCCGCCCCCTCCGACGAGGACGGCAATCTGGTCGTCCTCAAACGGAACGTCGGGAAATCCTATTTCGCCGGGCCGGCTTTCCAGCTCTCCCCGGCCTTTATGCTCCTCCCGGAATGGCGTTGGGACGAAATCCCCTACGGCCATCCGGCCTACGTCAAAGGGCGCCACGAATCGTGGCGCATCCTTATCAATTTCAATTAATACCGGAAACACGGGATCGGTGAACCCGCCCCGAGGCCGGTGCGAAAAGCCGTCGGCGACGACCGACGGCGTTATCCCTTTATTATATATGACCAATATGGTATTATATAAGCTGTTTACTCGTGCACCTGATACTTAAAATCCTACTATCGACCTGGGAGCTGCTACGGGAAGCGGGGCCTTTCATGCTGGCCGGGTTCCTGCTCGCCGGGGCGGTACGGGCGCTGTTGCCCTCCGGCGCGGTCGTCCGTTTCCTGGGGAAGTCGAGCGTCGGCTCGGTCCTCCGGGCCGCTATTATCGGCGTCCCGCTGCCACTGTGTTCGTGCGGCGTCGTCCCGCTGGCCGCGTCGCTCCGCCGGGAGGGCGCGAGCAAGGGGGCGGTATCGTCCTTCGTCATATCGACGCCGGAATCGGGCGCGGACTCCATCGCCGCCACCTACGCGCTGATGGACCTCCCCATGACGCTGGCCCGGCCCGTCATCGCCTTCGTGACGGCGATAGCCGCGGGCCTGGCCGAGGTCGTCTTCGGCCGGCGGGCCCCGGAGGCCGCCCCGACGCCGGAAGAAAACGGCGGCTGCGGCTGCAACGCGAACGCCGAGGCCGAAAGCGCCGGCGATAAGCCGGCCGGCTTCCGGGGACGCGCCGTCGCCGGCCTCCGTTACGCCTTCGTCGAGATGTTCGAGGACATGGCGCCCTATCTGCTTATCGGCTTCCTGGCGGCGGGCATCCTGGCGGCCCTCGTGCCGCCGGCGTTCGTGGCGGAGAAATTGCCGTCGTCGACACTGCAAATCCTCGCGATGGTCGTACTGGGCGCGCCGATATACGTCTGCGCCACTGCGGCCACCCCCGTCGCCGCGGTGCTGGTGGCGAAGGGCGTTTCCCCCGGCGCGGCCCTGGCCTTCCTGCTGGCCGGCCCCGCGACCAACGCCGCGAGCCTGGCGGTCCTCACCAAATACCTGGGCCGGCGCTCCATAATAATCTACCTCGGGACCATCCTCGTTTGCGCCGTCGCCGGCGGCGTCGCGTTGAACGCGTTCTACGACGGCTTCGGCCTCGCGCCCAAGGCCGCCGCGGCGGCCGGCGGCGGGGGCGACCATACGGGGATATTCGGGACCGGGGCGGCGGCGCTGTTCCTCGCCCTCTGCCTCAACGGCCTGCGGTTGAAGTATTTTAAGAAACGCGGCGCCGGCACTTGAGAATCCGGAAACGCCCCGGCCCGGGGCGCGTAAGGATTTAAAGAAAGCCGGCCCCCCCCCAACATTTTCCGAAATCATGGTGCTTTTTACTCCCCTCGTAGCGCGGCCGGGGCATACGGAACCCGGCCCGGCCCTACCCCCACACCCCAACATTTTCCTAAATCATGTGGCTTTATCCCACCCGCGGCCGGCGAGTACCCCCCTTTGTCCGCGCGGCCCATTGCGAAATATAGCTTGCCATACTGAAAACAATGAGTTATTCTAAAGATAGTTAACCGAATACGTTGGGGCGAGTTAAAAAGAGGAGGCCGACATGATCAAGGGATTATTGCTATTGGTCCTCGGGGCGGCTACCGCGTGGGGATGGACGACGCCGGTAAACCTGGGGAGCCCTATCAACACGTCGTATCGGGAATCGGAGGTAACGATTACGGAGAACGGTACCTACATGGTCATTTCTTCCGACCGGCCCGGGGGCTCTGGTAAGTTGGATTTATGGTGCTCGACGTACTCCGGCGACGCCTGGGGGACCCCCGTCAACATGGGCGATAACGTCAATACCGACGCCCACGACTACCATCCTTTCCTGGCCGAGAACGATACTAAGTTGTACTACGGTTCCGGCGTCGCCGCCGGGGGCTACGGCGGGTACGACATCTGGTGGGCGCCGTTCAGCAACGGCTCCGCCGGCCCCAGAAATAACCTGGGCCCTCCCGTAAACTCCTCCAGCAACGACCATTCCCCGGTCGTGAGCGGGGACGGGCAGACCCTTTTCTTCGCCTCCAACCGCCCGGGCGGCTGCTTCGGGAAATTGGATATCTGGTACTCCGTCAAGTACGGCCTCTGGTGGAGCGACCCCATCAACCTCGGCTACGGCGTGAACGGCGCCGATAACGATGCGCCGCGGTGGCTCTCGGCCGACGGGAACACCCTCCTATTCTACTCCGACCGTGCCGGCGGTTCGTACGGCGGTTTCGACTTGTGGTACGTACAGAAATCCGGTTCGGTGTGGCTCAACCCGGTTAACCTGGGGCCCGTGATAAACTCCTCTGTGAACGAGGGGGGCGCGACGTTCTGTTTCAACTACGGCCAGATGGGCGGCGTAATGTACTTCGGTTCGCGGCGCTCGGGCGGGTCCGGCGAGACGGATATTTGGAAAACGACCGACGACGCGTACGGCAAGGTGGCGCCTACGTCGCTGGGTCGAGTAAAAGCGTTATTCCGTTAGAAGGGACTTAGCCGAACAGGCGGGCGGAATGCCCGCCTTTTTCGTGGGGTGTTCTCAATACGCCTCACGGCGCGGCCGGAGCGTACGGGACCCGGCCCGGCCCCTCCCCCAACATTTTCCTAAATCATTGAACTTCTTACTCCCCGCGCGGCCTTTACGCTTCGTTCCCGACCTCGCCGCCGCCTACTCGCCCCTTCCCGCCTTGCAGCGAACGCCGCACGCTCGCTACTATGAAATGTTGAACAAATACGCCCGCCAGCGCCGCGGACAACGGGTCGGACAGGAAACGTATGCGGTTGCTCTCGGCCCAGGTTAACATGCCGGCCGCGGCCGCCACGTACAATATCGTGAAACAAATAAACGCGAGCGTAAGGCGCCCCGCGGCCGTAAGGCCCGCCGAGGCCGCGGCGTCCCTCTTCGACGCCAGGCGAACGCCGTAAAACAGCAACAGCGGCAGACCTATTATCAGGTAGGGGCACAGCTCGCAATCGCGCATCGGCCGGCCGGCGAGCGCCATTACCCGCATTAGCAGCGGGCCGGAGTAGAACTTCCCGTAAACGGCGTCGTCGTACACCTCCCGCACGAACGCCACGCGGCCCACGTTCCCGGATTCATCCAGGAAATCGACGCCGCTCCGCGCGTAGTCCATCGACGACTTGAAGTACACGAACCACGACCTCGTGAGGGCCTTCAGGTACGTCCGGGGTTGGTATCGGAATATGGTCCAGGAATCCTTCCGGTACTGCTTGGCGATGGCGATGTACGCCAGGTGGTTGAAGTTGGGCGGCCCGGTGGATTTGTGGGCCTGGGCCAAGGCGGGCACGTCCTCGAACTTGTCCACTTTCGAGTACGAGGGCGGGTAGAACGTCAAATCGGTGAAGGTCGGCAGCGTGGCCAGCGGCGAGATCTTGCCCTCGGCCTGGAGCGACAGCATTTCCTCGGGCGGCAGGAAGTACCCCGTCATCTGCATGAACTGCATGCCCGTCCACGTGCTCGCGGTGAACTCGCCGAAGACGACGTAGTTTTTGAAGTAAATGGAAAAGAGCAGAAGGAACGGCACCGCCGCCGCGGCCAGGATCTTCTTGCGATTGCCGGCGCTGAAGGCGACCAACGCCCCGGCGGCGAGGAGGTAATAGACGAGGTGGAACAGGTGCCGGGTCCCGCATATAAGGAAAAGAACCGCGAAAAACGCGACCGCGGCCCAGGCCCTCCGGCGCGCGGCCACCTCGAAAAATAGGAGCGCCGCCAACACGACGAGCGCCGCGACCGGGAGCGTATAGAAGAGCAGGTGTTCGAAGAGCATAAAGGAGGGGCTTACGAGGAAGAGGGTGCTCACCGCGAAGGCAACGCCGGGCGTCACGCCGAGGCGGCGCTGGAGGCCGAAGAGCGACAAATAGAGCGTCGCGCCGAAGGCGAGGAAAACGGCCTGGAAGACGTAGCGGCCGGCCGTGGGGGCAGCCTTTAAAACCAGGCCGAGGAACAGATTAAACAGCGGCGGTTGGCCGTGCAGATAGAAGAGGCTTTCCCACAGGTTGTGCTTTAACAATTCCGGGTCCAGGAACTGCCAGTACCACGAAAGCGACGAATCGTCGAAGCGGACCCCCAGAAGGTAATAAAAGACGTGGGCGGCCCCGAACGTACCCAATAGGGCCGCGGCCCACGCCGCACGAGAACTCTCGCGATGCGCTCCCTTCCTATACGGTAACAAACCCGCCTCCTTGAAATATAATTATACAAAAGTCCCCCGTAAACGCAACCCCGAAAATCACCCCCGACGAGCGCCCTTAACCCAAAAGGAAATGCCGGCCTGAAGAGGCCGGCATTAGATTTGCGGGGGCTGGATTCGAACCAGCGACCTTTGGGTTATGAGCCCAACGAGCTACCTGACTGCTCCACCCCGCGCGAGGATAATACGATAGTAGCGCGGGGATGTCAAGGCTCGTCGTTAATTATTCGCCATAATAAAGGCCGCCAGGGCTTCGGTTATACGAACACTCGGTACCGGCTCGCCCACCAGCTCGAAGCGGGGCCGGGGGTCGCCTTCCCGGGCCAAGGCCGCCGCGGCGCCGTGGGCCGCCGCCAGCGGGTCCGCGTCGACCAGCCGGTTCACGCCGTCCTCCACCGTCTCGGGCCACTCGGTCCGGTCGCGGAGCGTCAGCGTGGGCACGTCGTACAGGTACGCCTCGCGCTGGACGCCGCCGGAATCGGTGACTACGAGCGCCGCGTGCCGGATGAGCGCCAGGCTGGCGTAATACGTCGCCGGCTCGGCCAGGCGGACGTCGGCCGAAGCGGCGAGGCGTTCCTCCAGGCCCGCCGCCGCGAGCGCCCGGGCCGTGCGGGGGTGGACCGGGAAGTAGGCCGGCATGTCGAGCCGAAGGATGGCGTCCACGACCGCGGCCAGCCGGTCCGCCTTATCGACGTTCTCCTGCCGGTGGCAGGTGACGTAGGCGTAATCGCCGGGAACGAGGCCCCGGGGCTCGACGTACGTGGCCGCGTCCAGGGCGGGATACGCCGCCGCCGCGACCTCGTACATTAAATCGCCGACCACCGCGACGCCGCCGGTGAGCCCCTCGCCGCGGAGGTTCTCCGCCGCCGCCTCGTGGGGACAGAGGCGCAGGCCCGAGAGGCGGTCGGCCAGGACGCGGTTCCGCTCCTCCGGCATGTCCCAGTCGTACGAGCGCATCCCGGCCTCGACGTGCGCCAGCGGAACGTCCGCGCACGAGGCGGCCAGGGCCCCCGCCAGCGTCGAGTTCGTATCGCCGACGACGGCCACCGCCGCCGGGTTCTCCTTCTCTATAACTTCCGCTATCCGGCCGGTCATCCTGGCCAGCTGGGCCGCCGGGGAGAGGGGCCCCACGTCCAGGTTGTACGCGGGCTCCGGGATGCGGAGTTCCTCGAAGAAGGCCGCCGACATCTCGTAGTCGTAATGCTGGCCCGTATGGACCAGCACCCAGGAGGCGCCCGGGAGCGCCCTTCCCATCAGCGGCGCCGCCTTCACGAACTGCGGCCTCGCGCCGACTATCAGCAATACGGCGTTACTGTGCGTCATAGAACGCGGCCACCGCCCGGCAAACGTCGTCCACCTGGCCTTCCGTCATCTCCGGCCAGAGGGGCAGCGAAAGGACCTCCGCCGCGGCTTCTTCGGCCGCCGGGAAGGCCCCCGGTTCGTAGCCCAGGAATTTGAAGGCGTCCGTCAAGTGTATCGGCGTCGGGTAGTACGAGGCCGACGCTATACCCCGGCCCGTCAGGAACTCGCGGAGGTCGGCCGGCCGGCCTACGCGAATCGTGAATTGATGGTACGCCGGTTCGCAGCCGGCGGGTTCGGCCAGGAGCGTAACGTCGCCGACGCCGGCCAGGCCCTCGCGGTACCGGCCCACCATTTGTCGCGTCTTCGCCACCCAGTCGTCGAGGTGCCGCAGTTTTACGGAGAGAATCGCGGCCTGCATGCCGTCCAGCCGGCTCTTGTACCCTATCTCCGAGGGGAAGTTCTTCCTGGCAGCGCCGTGGACGCGGAGCCGCCGCGCCCGGGCCGCCAGCTCTTCGTCGTCGGTGGCGATGAGGCCGCCGTCGCCGAAGGCACCCAGGTTCTTCGTGGGAAAGAAGGAGAAGGCCGCCGCCCGAGCCAGCGCGCCGATGCGCCGGCCCCCAAGCCGCGCGCCCATCGCCTGCGCCGCGTCCTCGACGATGGGGACGTCCGGCAGCGCCGCCGCGAGGGCGGGCACGTCCGCCGGTACGCCGAAGAGGTGGACCGGAAGAACGGCCTTCGTCTTCGCCGTTCGGACCTGTGCCGCGCAGGCGGGGTCGAGGTTGAGCGTCGCCCTGTCCACGTCCGCGAATACCGGCCTGGCTCCCAGCCGCACGATGACGTCCGCGCTCGCGACGAAGGTGAACGGCGTCGTAATGACCTCGTCGCCCTCGCCGACGTCCAGCGCCCGCAGCGCGATAAGTATCGCGTCCGTGCCGGAGCCGACGCCCACGCACGCGTTTACGCCCAGGTACTCGGCGCAGGCCCGCTCGAACCTGTCCACCGGCGGCCCGAGGACGTACTGCCCCGCGGCCAGAAACTCGCGTATCGCGCCGTCGAGCTCGCCCTCGAGCGAGCGGTACTGCGCCACCAGATCCTTGAGCGGTATTTTGTTTTCGGCCATAAGTATTATTCCTTACTCGCGCCGGCCAGGCCGCCGGCGCCGCAAACGTATTCGCGGCCGCACTCGCCGCAGGCCCGCCGGTCGCCCGGGACCAACATGCCCAGCCGGGCGCCGCAGGCGCAAACGTATCCGATAACGCGGGCGGGCACGCCGGCCACCAGGGCGTGGGCCGGGACGTCGTGGGTCACGACCGCGCCGGCCGCCACGAACGCGTTCTCGCCCACCGTCACGCCGCAAACGACCGTGCAGTTGGCGCCGAGCGAGGCGCCCCGCCGCACGAGCGTATTCTCGTAATCGGCGGTCGTCTCCAGCGGGAACGCGGACCGCGGGTCCCGCACGTTGGTGAAAACCATCGACGGCCCGCAGAACACGTCGTCCTCCAGCGTTACGCCCTCGTAGACGCTGACGTTATTCTGGATGTGGACGTTGTCGCCGATGCGGACGTTCGCCGCCACGAAGACGTTCTGCCCCAAAACGCAGCGCTCGCCGATGACGGCGCTACTCATAACGTGGCAGAAGTGCCAGACCTTCGTCCCGGCGCCTACGGCCGCGCCGTCGTCGATGACCGCGTTCTCGTGCGCGAAATAGCCTTTATCACTCATAAGTTTAACCTTCCAGCCGGACCGGCGCCCCGCCCGCCGCCGCGGACTTTTGCGCCGCCGCCAGGATCTTCACGGCCTCGAGGCCCTGCCGGCCGTCGGCCCGGGGCGCCTCCCGGGAAGCCAAGCATGATATAAAGTGCGTGAGTTCGGCCTCGAGCAAATCGATCTGCGGGGTTTCCACCGTGCGCGAGCCGTCGTCGTAGACTTCCGGCCCGGCCTCCCCGTCCCGGGCGCCCTTCTCGTATATGACCAGCTCGCCGGGGCCGCGCTTCTCCTGTATCACCGACGCCATGGCCCGGCCTCCCACGACGGCGAAGCGCCGCGTCGGCACCGGGTAGAGCCACGACGCCCAGGCGCCCAGCACTGCGCCGCCCTTGAAGGTAACGTTTAAAAAGGCCGCGTCGTCGATGCCCGTCCCGCGCGCGTCGACGCCCACGGCGGAGGCCGCCGCCGCCTCGTCCTCCAAGAGCCACAGCGCCAGCGCCACGTCGTGGGCCGAGAGGCTGAACAGCACGTCCTCCTCCGTACGGATGGTGCCGAGTTTGGCGCGAGCCGCCGTCATATATTTAACGTCGCCCAACTCGCCGGCCGTTACGACTTTTTTCAGGGCCTCGAAGGCCGGGTCGAAGAGGAGGATGTGGCCCACCATGAGGACCGCCCGCTTCTCCTCGGCCAGTTCCACGAGGCCGGCCGCGTCCGCCGGCGTTAGCGCCAGCGGCTTCTCGACCAGCAGGTCCTTGCCGGCCGCGAGG
The DNA here is from genome assembly GCA_050117845.1 of Candidatus Zixiibacteriota bacterium. Taxonomy (GTDB): domain Bacteria; phylum RBG-13-66-14; class B26-G2; order WVWN01; family WVWN01; genus WVWN01. Next base: position 11,174 of record JASFLY010000028.1, on the reverse strand, counting down.
GCCTCCCGGGCGAGTTCGGCGTGGCGGGCCGCCGGCGCCGCGATGACCGCCGCGCCGTAGTCGCTTCCCAGGAAGGCCTCCCAGGAGGCGAGCGGCTCCGCGTCCGGGTATTTCTCCCCCGCGGCGCGCATCCGCTCCGGGTCGGCGTCGAAGTAGGCCACGCGGCCCACGGCCGGCATGGCCGTGAGCTTGGCCGGGTAGTTAGCGCCCCAGCGGCCCAGGCCGATGCAGGCTATGCCCGGCTCGCCGCCGGTCACGCCGATCCCTCCGGCATTTCGAGCAGCTTCTTGTACAAAGCGGCGTAGTTTTTAATCATCCTATCCGCGGTGAATTCGAGCGCGACCCGCGACTGGCCCGCCCGCCCCTTGGCCCGGCGGTTCGTGTCCCGCGCCAGGCTTTCGATGGCTTCGGCCAGCGCCGCGGCGTCGCCCACCGACACCAGCCGGCCGGTCCGGCCGTCCTCCACGAGTTCCGGGTTGCCGCCCACGCGCGTCGTGACCACCGGCAGGCCGGCGGCCATCGCCTCCATAATCGCGATGGACAGGCCCTCGGAAGGAGTCGGCAGGACGAAGATGTCGGAGCCGGCGAGGACCCGCGGCACGTCGTCCCGGAAGCCCAGGAGGTTAATCGATTTCGTAAGGCCCAACTCCTCGGCCCGGCGCCGGATCTCCGGCAGGCCCCACTGCCCCTCGCCGACGACGACGAGGCGCAAATCGACGCCCCGGGAAATGACCTGCGCCACGGCCTCCAGCAGCTCGCCGTGCCCCTTGGAGTCGAGCGACGCCACAACGGTAACCACCACGGTCCAGCGGAGCGCCCCTATCTCGTGCCGGAAGGACAGGCGCTCGCCGGCGGCTTCGAGGAAGGGCCGGGTATCGATGCCGTTCGGTATATTTACTATTTTCTCTTCGGGGACGCCGCAGCGCTCGCGCAACTCCTCGGCTATCTCGGCCGATACGGCGACGTGGCAGTCGAAGTACTTGCGCAGGCAGCGGCAGTAGAACCGGGCCGGCAGGTCCCGCTTGACGGCGAGGGTGTGGCGGTCGAGGTTTATCTGGCCGTGTTGGGTCGAGACGATTATCGCGCCGGCGCGCCAGCCGCCCCGGGCCGCGACGAAGTCGGCCCGCCGGGTGTGCGTGTGGACGACGTCGAAGTCCTCCTCGTCCACGAGCTGTTCGTAACGGCGAGCCGCCCCGAGGTCGTACTTGCTCTTGATTTCTATGTCGAAGGTGGGGACGCCCGCCTCGGCGAACCGGCCCACGTAGGGCTCGCCGGCCGGCGCCGCGAGGGCGACGTCGAAGCCGTAGTCCGGCAACCCCAGGCACAACGCCCTGACCGTCGCGAGGTTGCCGCCCCACGACGAGTAGTTGTGAACCATCAGGATTTTACCGATTTTTTTCACGTACGGCGCCCCGACGCCGATTGCGCGAAAGGCACGGCGTCGCTGAGGCCGTGCCGATATTCGTCGGTCCGAAATGACAGAGGCGACCCGTTCGGCGCATTAGCTCTCCGGGGCGGTTTCCTCGGACCCGTGAAAGAGTCGATACCAGAAGCTCTCCCGTTTCGCCTCGCGAATCTCCTCCAATCGTTCCACGAAATAGACGCGGTAGTAATCCACCATGTCCCGGGGCGTAAAGACCGGCGTCAGCTCCTCGTCCTGAAGGGCCTCGTAGCGCTCGCGGAAGGCCGAGTCCGACTCGAGCCGCTCCTCGATCATCGCGGCGCAGGCCTTGTCCTCCCCGGCGTCGAACTTCTCGCGGGCGTCGTCCGGGAGGACTTCCCGCCACTTGGTGAGCCGCTTCTGTAGGTTCTGTTCCTCGGTCTCCTTCATGGCGCCAAGGATGAGAATGAGGACCGCCGCCCCTACCATTATCGGCAATACGATTTTTTCTGTTCTCCAGGCCGACATAAGATCAACCCCTCAGGCGAAGGACATCGCGGCGTAACCGACAACCTGCTCGAAGTCGCCGGACGCCTCTCCGGAATTCGTGTACCGGATCAAGGCGCCGCCGGCCGCCCCCATCGCCCGGAAGGCGACGAGAGCCACGGCCGCGGGCCATACGCCACACATGGATATGTTCTCGGACCGGACGACCTCCAACAGGCCCGCCGCGTCCAGGGCCTCCAGCCGGCCTATGGCGAGGGCGTCCCGCCGCTCGGCCGCAGCCGCCGATTCGTAATGCGTCATGTCGCTCGAAATAACTATTAACGTTCGTTCCCGGTAGGGCGTAAGCGCCCGGGCCAGGCCCTCCCCGGCCGCCTCGACCTCCGCCGCCGGCATCGGCGAAAGCGCCACCGGCACTATCTTCGCCGCCGGATTGACGAACTGGACGAAGGGGACGACGACCTCGAGGGAGTGTTCCGGCCTGTGGGCCGCGTCGTCCGCCTCCCACGACTCGCAACCCTCTATCAGGGCCGCCGCGACCTCCTCGTCGACGGCGGCGTCCCCCAGCGGCGTCCGCCACGCCCCGGCCGGCCACACCGCGTAGGGCGCGCCGGCGCCGTGGTGCTTGGGGCCCAGGAGGACGACGACGTCCGGGACGTCGAGCCGGGAGAAGAGCTCCCCGGCGGTCGCGCCGGAGTACATGTATCCGGCGTGGGGGCACAGGCCGCCCAGGCAGTGCTTCCGTTCAGCCGAGACGACGAAGCGCCCCAGGTCCCGCCGGAGGCGGTTCTCGTCGGCCGGGTAGAACTGGCCGGCCACGACGGGCAATCTAAGGTATGGAGTTGCCATCCCGGGCGGACTTGTAACTGTAATCGCGTATAACCGCTATTTCTTCCGGGGGCACCCGGCCGTCCGCTATGGCCTCCCGGATAAGCTGGGCCAATTTATTTTTCTCCCCCTCCGACAATCGGGGCAATTGCTCCGAAATCGGCCCCAGCTCCCGCTTGAGCGCCGCGGCCTCGTCCGGCGGGACGCCGGCCCGCTTCGTCAGACGGTCGACGATTATCTCGGTAATTAAGAGGTCGGCTTCTTTTTCGCCGCCTATGACCAGCCACAGCTGGGCCCCGAAGCTATCCGGGTCGCCGGCCGTGACGCCGAGATATATAAGCGAGACGACCAGGAAGGCGCCGATGCCGCCCACCAAGACGATAACGGCGACGATACAGCCGCGGCCCCGGCGTTCCTTTTTTACTTCATCCATAAAGGGAATGCGCCCCGCCGACATTATATAAGGGGGGCGCTTTATCGTCAAGCAGAAAGGGTTAAGCTTACTCCAGCGCCGCGAGGTTGTCCGCGACGCGGGAAAGCGTCGCCCGCAGGGTCTCGAGGCGGTCAGCGTCCGCCGCAACCACCTCGGGAGGCGCTTTTTTAACGAAATTCTCGTCGCTGAGCTTCCGCGAAAGGGTCTCGATGTCCCCCTCCAGCTTTTTCTTGGATTTCTCGAGACGCCCCTTCTCAACGTCGAAATCTATGAGGCCCTCCAGCGGAACGAATACCGTCCACGTTCCCGCCACGGCGGCCGCGGCGTGCGCGGGCCGCTTGCCCGCCGCCACCGGCGACGCGCTCGATATGCGCGCGAGTTCGAAGAAGGGCCGCGATTCCTCGGCGGCGGCCGCGGCGGCCCCCGCCTCCTCCGACGAGATCAGGATGTCGACCATGCTGGCCGGCGGCACGTTCATCTCGGCGCGGATATTGCGGACCGCCCGCACCACGTCGAAGAGCTCGCCAATTCGCCCTTCGGCCTCGTCGTCGAGCCGGCCGCCTTCCTCCCCGGGCCACGGGGCCCGGGCGCAGAAGCCCGCCCCCGGGGCGACGAGGTGGTAGAGTTCCTCGGTGACGTAGGGCATCGTCGGGTGGAACAGGCGGAGCAGAACGTCGAAGACGTACCGGGCCACGCGGGTCGCCACGTCGCCCCCCGGGGCCTTGCCGTACAGCCGCGGCTTTATCGCCTCCAGATACCAGTCGCAGTACTCGCTCCAGAAGAACTGGTAAAGGGTCTGCGTGTGGTCGTTGAAGCGCATCTCTTCCAATTCCCGGTCGGCCCGGGCGCGCGCCCGTTCCAGCCGCGAGAGGATCCAGCGGTCGACGAGTTCGAGGTCGCCTTCGGCCGGAAGGTCGCGGCTCTCCATCCGTTCGACGTAAGGGAGCAGGAAGCGGGCCGCGTTCCAGATTTTATTGGTTAGATTCCGGCCCAGGTCGAAGCGCTCCTCCCACAGGCGGAAGGACTGCGACTGCGTGCACAAAGACGTCAGCGTGAAGCGAACGGCGTCCGCGCCGTGCCTGTCGATGAGGGACAGCGGGTCCTGGCCGGTGCCGAGGGACTTCGACATCCGCTTCCCCTCGGCCGTCTGGATCATGGGGTGGAAGAAGACGGTGTGGAAGGGGACCTCGCCCGTGAATTTCAAGGACGAGAAAATCATCCGCGCCACCCAGAGGAAGATGATGTCCGGGCCGGTGCAGAGGAGGTCCGTGGGGAAGTAGTGCTTGAGGTCGCCGGTTTCGTCGGGCCAACCCATCGTGGATATGGGCCACAGGGCCGAGCTGAACCACGTGTCGAGCACGTCCTCGTCCTGCCGGATATTGGTCGAGCCGCAGGCGCACTTCTGGGGCGTTTCGCGGGCCACTATAACCTCGTCGCAGTCGTCGCAGTACCACGCCGGGATCCGGTGGCCCCACCACAGCTGGCGCGAGACGCACCAGTCGTGGACGTTGTCCATCCAATCGAAGAAGACCTTGGTCCAGCGCTCGGGCACCAGCCGGACGCGGCCTTCGGCCACGGCCTCGCGGGCGGGCCGGGCGAGCTCGGTCTGCTTCACGAACCACTGGAGCGAGAGGTACGGCTCCACGACGGTCTTGCAGCGGTCGCACTTCGCCAGCGGTATCTTATAGGCCTTGGTGGTTTCGAGCAAGCCCTCGACCTGGAGGTCCTTGAGAACGGCCTCCCGGGCCTCCTCGCGGGACATTCCCCGATACTTCTCCGGGACCTTGTCGGTCATCCGGGCGTCCTCGTCGATGGCCACGATGACTCGGAGGTCGTGCCGTTGGGACACCTCGTAGTCGTCGGCGTCGTGGGCGGGGGTTATTTTAACGGCGCCGGTCCCGAAGGAGGAATCCACGGCCTCGTCGGCGATGACCGGGATCTCGCGTTCGACCAAAGGCAGTACGACGGCCTTGCCGATGAGGTCGCGGTAGCGCTCGTCGGCGGGATTGACAGCCACCGCGGTGTCGCCCAGCATGGTCTCGGGGCGGGTGGTGGCGACGACGATGCCCGGGCCGCCGTCCGGGGCGGGATAGCGGATGTACCACAGCATCCCGTCGGTCTCCTCGTGGCGCACCTCGAGGTCGGAGAGGGCGGTGCGGCAGCGCGGACACCAGTTGACCATCCGCAGGCCCCGGTACAGCAGGCCGTCTTCCCAGTAGCGGACGAAAGCCTCCCGCACGGCCCGGGTGAGGCCTTCGTCCATGGTGAAGCGGAGCCGCGTCCAGTCGCAACTGCAGCCCAGTCGCTTGAGTTGGCCGACGATGGTGTCGCCGTACTGTTCCTTCCAGGCCCAGGCCCGGCGCAGGAACTCCTCCCGGCCCAGCTCGCGGCGGCTGACGCCCTCTTTCGCCAGTTCCCGCTCGATAACGGTGTGGGTCGCGATGGAGGCGTGATCCGTCCCCGGAAGCCAGAGCGTATCGTAGCCGGCCATGCGCCGCTGGCGGACGTAGATGTCCTGGATGGTGTTGTTGAGCGCGTGGCCCATGTGGAGGGACCCGGTCACGTTGGGCGGCGGGATAACTACCGAAAAGACGCCCTTCTCGGACTCGGGTACCGCGGGCGGCGTGAATACGCCCGCTTCCTCCCACTCTCGGTACCATCGTTCTTCGAGCTCGGAGGCTTCATATCGGGAGACGAGTTCCTTGGCCACCTAAATCACCTCGTTCGGCGCCGGGGGCGCCGTCCATCATTATCGCCGACGTTTCGCGGCTTAATTAAACACTAATAAAAAAGCCGGCTCTCAGGCCGGCCCGTAATCGCGCAAAGCACGCACCTTAACCGGGCCGGGCCCACGCCCCGCGTACTACTACAACTACTACTATATTTCCGTATCGATTGTCCATGGTTCCCCTGCTAGTTATGTCAATTATAGCCCAAAACCGGGCGAAGTCAAGTTGATTTTCCGGGCGGCCCGGCGGGCGCCGGTAAAGCTATCTTACGTACCCGAGGGTTCGTAGCTGCCGTTCCAACTCGGGCGGGAGCTGCAATTCGCCCTGGACGAAGGCCTTTTCTTCTATTTTACGCTTCTGTGCGGCCAGCGCGTCGCGGCGGCCCGTGAGCAGCGCTTCCGTCTCGGCCGAGGGCGCCGCCGCCAGGTTATCCTTCTGCCAGAAGTCGTTTTGCCGGTCGTACAGGTACTCCCGGTCGGCGTTCTCGTCGTGCAGGTAATAATAGCCGTCGTTCACCAGGGCGCTGAGTTCGACGCCGGACTCGGGGCCCGCGTCCTCGCCCGCCAATAAATCGTGGATGCTCTCCAGCGGCAGCTCCCGGCGGGGCACGTCCCGGCCTTCGCGCACGTACGGCCCGAGGTCCATACCGTCCCACGTTTCCGGCGCCTCGGCCCCGGCGAACGATACGACGGTACGGGGGACGTCCACCAGATTGACCGGCCCGGCCAGGACCGCCGGCCGACATTCCGGCATTCGTATCATCAACGGCACCCGGGCGACCTCGTGGTGCAGGCTGACGCCGTGAAGCCAGCGGCCGTGCTCCAGGAATTCCTCGCCGTGGTCGGCCGTGATTACCACCATGGAGCCGGCGTCGTCCCCCGGAGCCGCCGCGAGGGTCCCCAGGAAGTCGTCGATGACGACGTCCATGCGCCGGACTTCCGTGTCGTACAGCGCCTTCGCCAGCGCCAGTTCGTCCTCGGTAAAGTCCGGAACGAAGGACGGGTCCTCCAGAACGTCGAACCAGAAAAACGGGCCGCTCGCGATGAAACGCGCCCGGGCCGGGTCGACTTTGTTCCAGTACGGGTCCACCTCGTCGCGGTACTCCGGCCGGCGGGGGTTCGGCGTGTGCGTCTCCATGTAATGCATATAGACGAAAGCGGGCCGGTCCCCGCAAATGCGCCGATAGAACTCCGCCCTGCGGTTCATTTCGACGCCGTCGGCGGTCGTCTTCCACAGCGGCCCCAGATAAGGCCGCATCCAAAGGAACACGCGCAACGGCCGGGCGCAGGACAGCGGCGGCCCGGCGGCGTTGAATATGGGGCCGTCGCTCGTGCTGTCCAGGATATCGAAGCCGGTGCCCATACCGGCGTAACGCGTTACGTTCGGGTTGGCCGACACGCCGATCGTCCGGTATCCCTCCTCCCGCAGGACCTGGGCCAGCGTAACCGCGCCCTCGGGAAGGCCGTAGAAACGGGCGTTAACGCCGTGGGCCCCGGGGTAGGCCCCCGTAAAAACGGAAGCGACCGCCGGTTTCGTCCAGGATGTTACGGTGAAGGATTCCCGGAAGACCACGGCCTCGTCGCCGAAGCGCTCGAGCGTCGGCGCCAGGTGCCGGTCGCCGCCGTAGAACTTCAGGCGGTCGGCCCGAAACGCGTCCATTATGACCACGAATATATCCGGCTTGCGGGGCGAGGGGGTCCGGGCCTGCCATAGCGCCCAGCCCTCCGCGACGACGAAAGGCAGCATTGCCGCGAGAACGAGTACGCGTAATAAGACGGGCGAAAGCTTCCGGCGGAGACCCAACCGGGCCTTCACCTTCCCCGCCAGCGCGTAGAGGCCCCAGGTTCCGCCGAACCACGCCGCCACGAGGCCCAGGAAAACGGCGACGACGGTTATTTTGGGTCGGCCGTAGAATATGGCGATATCGAGCGTCGCCAACCAGCGAAAAACCGGAATGCCGAGCAGCGCCGCGATAAGTATGAAACGCGCCGGCGCCGCGAGGGGCCCCCGGCGCCGCCGGCCGGCGACCAGGTACCAAAGCGACCCGCCGACGCCGAACGTCACGGCCGCGGCCAAAACCAGCCACGCGGCCTCCGCTCCCAGCAGTAGCTGGTAGAATAGGCGCGGCTGGCCCCAGAAGGAACTCCGTGCCGCCGCGGCGCCGAGGATGTATTCCCCGGCCGCCGCGAGGACGCCCGTCAGGCAGGCCGCGCCGACCACCGGCCCGATAAAACGCCAATAACTCCCGGCCTTCTCTGGAACCATATCGCCTTCCTTATATACGGTCGCGACCCGCGCTAACCCCAACAACCGGGTTCCGGCAAATAGCCCTCGGCGGCCGCGTTGACCTCTACTTAACCGGGGACGAACGCTACGGCGCCCAGTACCCCCAGCATACCGGCCCCATCTCCGTGATCTCTTTAATGGCGTCGACCTCGAACGTGACGCCCCGGCCGGCCGGGTCGGCCTGGTACTCCTTGATCTCGACCGCCTTGTATTTCGTCCCTTTAAGGTAACCCACGAAAATCCGTACCTGGCCGTTCACGAACGCGGAGTCGCCGCCGCAAGCCTCCCAACCCTCCTCGGTCAAATAGTCGAATATCTTCAACCGGGAGACTTTGAGGGCCTGGGCGGTGCCGTTCACCCGCTTCGCGATTGCGGGGTCCTTTTTCTCGTAAAAATGGTTCCAGTTCGCGATGTCGCTTACGTCCATTGTCTCCTCGAAGGTGATGGACGTAACGCTGAAGCTGGCGTCGGGCGTTAGGAACGATATAACGGCGACGACGTGGTCGTTCTCGTCGGTAACGCGGATACCCGGCCATCCCGTGGTCGCGTTGTATTCCGCGGGGTAACGTTTCCACGCGAAAGCCGCGGGCGCGGCGAGCATGACCGTCAATACGGCAACGATAAAAACTCTCGCTATCATTATGGGGGACCTCCTCTTGAGTTTAGGGTCCAGAAATATAACACAGATAATAATCGCCGCAAACTAATTTGCGGCGGCCCCGCTTCCCGCGGGATACGACATTAAACCTTGACTTAGGCGGCGCGGCGTGCTAGTTTCGCTTTCGTCTTTTTCTTTATCCCCAAAGAGGAGGTTTCATACCATGCGCAAGTACTTCGTAGTGATCGCGGCTCTAGCCGTGGCGCTGGCCATCGTCGGCTGCCAGAAAAAGGCCGAGGAGCCGACCGCGGAAACGGCCGTCGACGTTTCGATGACCGTGGACGAAATCAAGACCGAAATGAAGGGCGTTCTCGTGGCCGTCGAGGAATTGCGGGCCGGCGCGGAAGAGCCGACCGCGGAACTCGCCACCGCGTTCAAAGACAACGCCGCCAAGCTGGAAGCCCTTCACGAAGAGGTCGCGGCCATAGAGGCCCCCGAGGAAGAAGCTCCGGCCTACGCCGAAGCCACCGCCAAACTTGAAGCGGCCATCGAGGGCACCAGCGGCCTCGCGAAATTGACCGAAATGGCCATGGCCGAACAACCCGAAATGACCGAGGAAGAGCTCGCCGAATTCGGCGAGAACGCCAAGGTCAAATGGGTGGAAGCTTGCTCCTACGCCGCTCCGGAACTCGTGGAAGAAAAACCGCCGGCGGAAGAGCCTACCGAAACGCCCGAATAACGACACGTCCCGCTATACGTCCTACAAAGGCGGCCCTCGGGCCGCCTTTTCGCTTCCGGCCGGTCTTTTATTGCGCGGCCGGCGCCGTTGTGTTATAAATCCTTCCCTGTGCGTATTTTATTCGTATATAAGGACGTTACGCTCACCGAGCCGATGGGGATCCTCTATCTCGCCGGGGCGCTCCGCCGAGCCGGCCACGAGGCGACGCTGGCCCTCGCCACCCGGCCCGACTTCGAGGCCCGCGTCCGCGAGTTCGACCCCGACCTGATAGGCTACTCCATCACGACCGGCTTCCACCCCTACTACCTGGAACTCAACCGCCGCCTCAAGAAGTCGCTGGGCAAACCCGTCCTCACCGTCGTGGGCGGCCCCCACGCCACCTTCTTCCCCGGCATCGTGGAGGAGGAGGGCGTGGACGTGGCGTGCCGCGGCGAGGGGGAAGGGGCCATCATCGACCTGGTGAACGCGCTGGACCGGGGCGACGACTACGCCCACATCCCCAACCTCTGGGTCAAACGGAACGGGACCGTTTACGAAAACGACCTCCGGCCGCTCGAGTGCGAACTAGACCGGCTGGCCTTCCCGGCCCGCGACATCCTCTACGACTACGACCGGTACATGCACGACGTCACGATAAAGCACTTCTTCTCGAGCCGGGGATGCCCCTACCTCTGCACCTACTGCTTCAACCACAAATTCAACGAGCTCTACCGGGGCAAGGGCGACATCATCCGCTACCGCTCGGTGGACAACCTCCTGGCCGAAATCGCCGAGGTCCGGGCGGAGTACCCCCTCCGTTTCGTACGCTTCCTCTCCGACAACTTCACGATGTCGAAGGAGTGGGTGGCCGAGTTCGCCGACAAGTACAGCCGCGACGTGGCCCTTCCCTTCAACTGCCACGTGCGGGCCAACCTCATCGACGAGAACGTCGCCCGGAACCTCGCCCGGGCCGGCTGCCATTCGGTCCTCATAGGCGTCGAGGCCGGGAACGACCGACTCCGAAACGACGTCCTGAAACGAAAGATGTCCCGCGAGACCATCGTCAGCGCCTGCCGCTATCTGCGCGAGAACGGCGTCAACGTGTACACGCAGAACATCGTCGGCCTACCCGGCGAGACCTTCGACCAGGCCCTCGAGACGCTACGGCTCAATCAGGAGTGCCGGCCGGCGTTCGCCTGGGCTTCCCTCTTCATGCCCTACCCGGCCACGGAGCTCGCGCAATACGCCGTGGAAGGCAACTACTTCGACGGCGACTACGACCGCGTCTTCCACACCTTCCACCAGCACTCGGTTCTGAAGTTCGACGACGAGCGCGAGCGGCGCCGTCTCACAAACCTCCACAAGCTCTTCGGCGTCATGGTGGAGTGGCCTTTTTTGGGGCGGTTCGCCCGGCGCCTCTGCTCGCTGCCGCCCAATTTCCTCTATACCGTCATATTCAAGCTGTGGTACGGCTACACCAACCGCCGGCGGATATTCCCGTACCCGGTCGGCCTACGGGGCTTTCTGGCCGGCGTCAAGCGCTTCTTCCGCAAGGACGAGGCCTGATTTCACAATTGCGTTCCGAGCCGCCTTATATTTAATTATTACCTGATATCGTCTAGTAAGGTCATTAATAAAACCCACCCCAACCCTATTTTATTAAACTCCACCGCGGTATCGCTTAATAACTATTTAGG
>JASFLY010000027.1:0-35195 GCA_050117845.1 Candidatus Zixiibacteriota bacterium | reverse complement strand
GGTGACGCAACGGATGACGGAGCGGTTTAATATCGTCGCCGGGGTGGACGTGGGCACGACCAAGGTGTGCTGCGTGATAGCGAAGCAGGACGGCGGCCCGGCCGTGGAGATACTGGGGACCGGCCTGGCGCCCTCGCTCGGCAGCAAACGCGGCATGGTCGTGAATATCGAGAGTACGGTTCAGTCCGTGGTGGAGGCGGTGCGGGAAGCCGAACAGATGGCCGGCGTGGAAGTTAGCGCGGTCAACGTCGGCATCGCCGGCGGCCACATCAAGAGCATGAACAGCAAGGGCATAGTCGCCATCTCGAGCGCCGACAAGGAGATTACGAAAAAGGACATCGACCGCTGTGTGGAGCAGGCGAAGGCCATAGCCCTGCCGGTGGACCGGGAAGTCCTGCACGTCCTGCCCAAGGAGTTCGCCGTCGACGACCAGCGGGGGATACGGGACCCGCGGGGGATGGTGGCGACGCGCCTCGAGGCCGACGTCCACATCGTAACCGGCGCCATAACGTCCGCGCAGAACCTCGTGCGAAGCATCAACCGGGCCGGCCTGAAGGTCAACCGCCTCGTGCTGGAGCCGCTGGCCTCGGCCCGGGCGGTCCTGACGGGCGACGAGATGGAGCTGGGCGTGGCGCTCGTCGACATGGGCGGCGGCACGACCGACATCGCCATTTTCCACGAGGGCTCGGTGCGCCACACGTCGGTGCTGGCGGTGGGCGGCGACCAGATAACGCGCGACCTCGCCGTGGGCCTTCGGACGCCGCGGTTGGCCGCGGAGCAGATTAAACAGAAATACGCCGTCGCGATGACCAACATGGTTTCGGAGGACGGCGTCGTGGAGGTGGCCGACGTGGGCGGCCGGCGGGCCCGGATGATCGACCGTAGCTACATCGCCGAAATCGTCCAGGCGCGGCTGGAAGAGATAATAACCCTTATCAAACGGGAAATCGGCCAGTCCGGTTACGCCGACCATCTCGCCGCCGGCGTCGTCCTGACGGGCGGCTGCGCCAACCTGGAAGGCATCGACGAGCTCGGCGACCAGGTCTTCAACACGCCGACGCGCGTGGGCGTGCCGCTTGGCATCACGGGCCTTTCGGAATCGGTGGCCGACCCCATTTTCGCCACGGGCGTGGGCCTTATCCTCTACAACCTGCCCGAGGGCGGCCGTTTCCTGGAAGGCGGAGATAACGAGACGGTTATATTCCATAAGATCTTCTCGCAGATGAAATCTTGGATGGAAAACATCTTTTAGGAGGTAATAAAATGCTGGAGTTCACGCCGGAATACGAACATTTCGCCACCATCAAGGTGATGGGTATCGGCGGCGGGGGCGGAAACGCCGTGAACCGGATGATCGACGCCAAGATCCGGGGCGTTGAGTTCATCGTCGCCAATACCGACGCCCAGGTGCTCCGCCAGACCAAGGCGTTGCAGAAGATACAGATAGGCTCCCAGTTGACCAAGGGCCTCGGGGCCGGGGGCAAGCCGGACGTCGGCCGTCTCGCCGCCGAGGAAGACCGCGAATCGCTCTACCGGGCGCTCGAGGGTTCGGATATGGTGTTCGTTACCGCCGGCATGGGCGGCGGCACGGGCACCGGCGCGGGGCCGGTCGTGGCCGAGATAGCGAGCGAACTCGGCGCGCTTACCGTGGCCGTCGTGACGCGCCCCTTCCACTTCGAGGGGCCGCGGCGGCTCAAGATAGCGGAATCGGGCCTGGCCGAACTCGCGAACCGGGTGGATACGCTCATCGTCGTTCCCAACGAAAAGCTGCTCAAGATAGTGGCGCGGGAGACGACGATAACGGAGTCGTTCCGCCTGGCGGACGACGTGCTGGTGCAGGCGGTGCGGGGCATCTCGGACCTCATCACGGTCCCGGGCCTCATCAACGTCGACTTCGCGGACGTCCGGGCGGTTATGTCGGAGTCGGGCGGCAGCGCCATCATGGGCACCGGCGCCGGCACCGGCGAGGACCGGGCGACCGTCGCGGCGCAGAACGTCATCTCGAGCCCCCTGCTCGACGGCATGAACATCAAGGGCGCCCGGGGCATTCTTATCAACGTTACCGGCGGCCCGGACATGACGCTGCACGAAATCAACGAGGCCGTCGCCATCGTCAACGAGGTGGCCGACGAGGACGCCAACATCATCGTGGGCGCCGTGGTGGAGGACGGCCTGGACGAGTTCCGGATAACCGTCATCGCCACCGGCTTCGAGGCCGCCGCGACGCAGGAGGTCAGCATCTTCGGCGATACCCAGGTCCCGGCCTCCATGGTGCACGCGGCTCCTCTCCCGCCGTCCCCTCCGGAAGGCACGTCCATAGATTTCGACGACGCGCTTATCGAGAACGAGTTCGATATACCGGCGTTCATCCGGCAGCGGGCGCGCACCGACGAAATGAAAAACTAGACGAGTACGGAAAAAAAGAAGCCCCGGCGCGAGCCGGGGCTTTTTGTTTGCGATGGGGGAGAGTTACCGCGTGTGCGCTTTGTTGCGCAGGATGGTCTTGTAGTCGATGCCGGCCGCGGCGATGGCCTCGCCCCACGAGCCGAAACGCCGGAAGGCGGCGGAAAAGAGGCTGGGGTCGTGCCGCTGCATGTAGCCGCTGGCCAGTTTCTCGCCGGCGCGGAAGCGCTTCTTGATTTCCTCGATGATGCGTTCCGGCGTCCATTTCCGGTTTTTGAAGCTCTTTTTGATTAACTCCTCCGGGAGGCCGGCGGCCCGTAGCGCGTTCTGCCAGTTGCCGAACCGGCGATAGGCGGCGGAGTAGAGCAACAGGTTCTCCTTGGTCATGTTGCCGTAGGACAGGCGGTCCGGCGGGAGTTCGCGGATCATGTTTATAATTTTCTCCCGGGTCCAGGAAGTGTACCTGGTTCCTGCGGCCTTATTGACCTCGTCGTAATCGTAGCCCGCGGCTTCGAGGGCCTTGCGCCAGGAACCGAACTCCCGGCGGGCGGCGGAGTGGAGCGCGACGTCGTTTTTGTACACGTACCATAGCTTGTCGAACGGTACTTTTTTAATCTCTTCCAGGACGCGTTCCCGGTTCCATTTCGTAATCTTCTTCACGGCCTCGCGCCGACTTTCTTTTTTGATGCTGTCGTAGTCGATGCCGGCCGCTTTCACGGCGTCGCCCCAGCTTTTGAAGTAGCGGAGGGCGGCGCTATACAGAGCGGAATGTTCGCGGGAAACGTTTTTAACTGTCAAACGGACGCCTGAGTCCGCAAGGCTTTTTATTTCTTTGGCAATGATGTCTCGGCTCCATCGGCTTTTTTTCGGGGACATAAGCTATCGAGTTCCTCCTGGGTTTATTTCTAAGCTTGCGCCTGGGTCGTTTTAGGAATGGTAAGCAATACCTCCGCACCCGAAACGGGGTCCCCTAACTCCAGCGTACCGCCGAGCGAGTCGACGATAGCCCGGGATGTGGGCAACCCCAAGCCCGATCCTTCCGTTTTAGTTGAGTAGAACGGCTCAAACGCCCGGTCCGGTTCCTGGAAACCCGGCCCGTCGTCGAGCACGCGTACGGTTATCTTGTCGCCCCGGTCCTCCGCGCTCAGTTCCACGCGGCCGGCTCCGGCTTCGACAGAGTTCAAAATTATATTCAACAGCGCCTGTTTTAAGAGGTCGGCGTCCGTTTCAAGGTTAATGTCCGGGATGTCCCGGAATTCGAGATCGGCCCCGCTCCCGGCCGCGACCGGCGTGATAAAGGTCTGGAAATCATGCAACACCCGGGCCAGATTCGCTTCCCGCCAGGCGGGTTTTTTGGGTCGGGTGAAACGCAGGAAAGCGGAGAGCAAGTCGTCGAGCCGGCCTATCTCGGCGAGAGCGGCGGCGAGTTTGTCCGCGCCGGGGCCATCTCCGACCTCGCGGCCCAACAGGTGAAGATTTACGGAAAGCGCGTTCAGCGGATTCCGTATCTCGTGGGCCAGCGAATTAACTATCGTATAGAGGTCGTCGCACGCCGGGTCCCCCGGGTTACCGGGCGGAGACGGGAGTTCGGTATTCTTCGGGCCGGGGCCGGCGATCATCGGGAAACGACCTCGTTTTTCGTTTTATAAGTCTGCCGGGGATCCCTTTGGTCGGACGCCCGGTTGTTTCGCCGGCGTTCTACCGGCGACGGCGGGCCCGGACGAGTTTGGCCGCGAGATTGACGGCGTGCCGCAAGCTGTCGGGCTTGGCGACGCCTCGGCCCGCGATGTCCAGCGCCGCGCCGTGACCCACCGACGTTCGAACGAACGGCAGGCCCAGCGTAACGTTTACCGTTTTTTGGGGGGCCAGGGCTTTAAGCGTTACGAGGCCCTGGTCGTGGTACATAGCCACGACGCCGTCGTAGCGGCCGTCGAAGTGCGCCAGGAAAGCCGCCTCCGCGCTCACCGGCCCGTCGATATTTAATCCGCGGGCCCGGCAAGCGTCGATGGCGGGTTCTATCTCGTTTATCTCCTCGGTCCCCAGCAGGCCCCCTTCGCCGGCGTGGGGATTGAGGCCCGTGATAACGAGGCGAGGGGCTTTTACGCCGAGCGTACGGAGGAAATCGTCGAGCTGGCAGGCCGTCCGAATGACGCGGGGCAGCTTGACCTTGGAGTGGACTTTGCGCAGGGCGTGATGGGTGGTAACGAGGGCCACTCGCCATTCGTCGGCGACGAAACACATCGCGAACTTCGACTTGTTCGTCCGGTTGGCGAAATACTCCGTATGGCCCACGAAGAAATATCCCGCGTCGTTGACGGCTTTTTTGGATATAGGGGCCGTGACGATGGCGTCGACCTCGCCCCGGGTGGCCAGGTCCGCCGATTTCTCGACGAACGCCATGGCCGCGGCGCCCGTTTTCGCGGACGGGATGCCGGGCTCAACGTTCTTCAGGCCGGCGAGTTTTAACGCGACGAGGTTGACGGCGTCCGGGGAGAATTTATCTCGGCCGGGCCGGGAAACGACGTTCATGGAGGGGAGTTTGATTTTAAGGCGCTGCGCGGCCGTTTCGAGGGTGTGTTGTTCGCCCACGACGACGAGCGTCAGGTCGCTCTTGCGGGATCCCGCGACGTATTTGGCGACGATTTCCGGCCCAATACCCGCAGGGTCCCCGAGCGTTAACGCTACGACCGGCTGTTCCTTGGTAACCATGGGTGTTCCTTCGGCGGTGTATGAACGTACGCGAACCGCCGGCTTAACCGTCGTTCAACGCCTGGCGAGCGACTTCGGCGAGCGCCCGAAAAGCTTCGGGGGAACGCGCCGCGGTTTCCGCCAGCGCGCGCCGATTCAGTTCGACTCCGGCCTTCTTGAGGCCTTGGATGAAGCGGCTGTAAGAGAGGCCGTAAGGCCGTACTGCGGCGTTTATCCGGGTGATCCAAAGCCGGTGGAAAAGGCGCCGGCGCCGACGCCGGTCGGCGAAGGAGTGCTGCCGGGCTTTGAAGGTGGCGTTCCTGGCGATACGGTAAAGCTTTCCGCGGGCGCCGCGGAAACCCTTGGCCCGTTCTAAAACTTTCTTGCGCCGACGCCGCCGCTGGGGCGCGTTGGTAGCCTTAACCATGAAGGACCTTTCTCGGTGTTGGTTAACGTTTTCGCCGGGAGTAAGGTAGCAGCGCCTCGATCCGGTTCATGTCCACCGGGGCGATGGTGGTTTTACGGCGAAGGCGGCGCCGCCGCCGCGGCGATTTGCTAGTCATAAGGTGGCCGCTGTAAGAACGGTGTCGCGTTACTTTCCCGCGCGCGGTACGCCGGAAACGTTTGGCGGCTCCCCGGTTTGTTTTCATTTTAGGCATGTCGTAACCTTTGGTTTCGGGCCGTTATTCGGCTTCGGTCGTAGTGGCTGGGGCCTTCTTTTTCGCCGGCCCGAGTAGCATCGTCATATGTCTTCCGTCGAGCATGGGCGGATTTTCGACGATCGCGTGGCCGTCGAGCAGGGCTACTATACGTTTCAGTAGTTCGCGGCCGCGGTCGGAGTGTGATATTTCCCGCCCCCGGAAAACGACAGTAACTTTTACCCTGTTTTTTTGACTTAGGAATTTGAGGATGTGGTTAATCTTGAAATCGATATCGTGAGCTTCGATTTTTGAGCTAATCTTAATTTCTTTTACCGCTCCGCCCGTCTGCGCTTTACGCGCTTCTTTTTGCCTCTTGCGCTGCTCGTACTGGTATTTGCCGTAATCCATTATCCGGCATACCGGCGGCTTGGCGCGAGGCGCGACTTCGACCAAATCTAAACCCTTTTCCTCGGCTTGGGCCAGCGCTTCCCTCGTGGGTACTACGCCGACTTGGGCCCCCTCCTCGTCGATTAGGCGAACTTCAGGTACGCGAATCCTTCGGTTCACCCGGGCCCGCTTTTCTACGATACGCGGTTACCTCCTTAAGCTGTCACATTTGTGCCAAGTTAAAGTGTCGGGTTATATACCATAATTTCGCCCGTTTGTAAAGGTAATTTTGGTAATCGGATCGGGCCGCCCGGCGGGGGACTACGTTTTTCCCCGGGGTCCGGGCCGCGGAACCCTAATATAAAAAGGCCCGCTCGCAGATTGCCCGGCCCTCCTAGCGTTTCCCGCTGCCGCCATTTACCTTCATTATAATATTACGACAAAATACGGTAAAATGCAAGATTTATCGAATATTAAAAGCGCCTTTTTGCCGTTACTATTCGCCGCCTCCCGACCCGCCCTTGTTCCCGCGCGTCGGCCTCCGCTCCTCCTTGCGGCGCCTTTTTATATATGCTAGATTAACGTCCATGAAGTCGCGTTTATTCGGCATAGGCCGGACCTACCGGCACGTAGTGCGCCTACGGCGGATATTGGACGTTCTTTTGGCCGAGGGCTTCGGCTTCGTCGTCGTCCGGATGAACCTCCACAAGCTGATACGCCTGCCCAAGCGCCTCCGCCGTTACCTGACCGCCGCGCCCGCGCCCGTAACCTTCCCCCATCAGATACGCCGCGTCGTCGAGGAACTGGGGCCCACTTTCATCAAGTTCGGCCAGATGCTCGCCAGCCGGCCCGACGTCCTGCCGGACGCGTACGTCGCCGAGTTCAACGCCCTGCAGGACAACGTGGCGCCGCTACCGTTCCCGGATGTCAAGGCCGTGCTCGAGGCCGAACTCGGCCGCCCCTGGACGGAGGTTTTCGCGACGCTGGACGAACAGCCGCTGGCCTCGGCCTCGCTGGCCCAGGTTTACGCGGCCACCTTCCCGAACGGCGAGGAGGTGGTCGTAAAGATACAGCGGCCCGGCATCCGGGACGTGGTCAAGACCGACCTCGAGATCCTGGCCTACCTCGCCGGCGTCATGGAAGAGCGTTTCCCGGAAGTGAAGCCCATCGAGCCGAGGGAACTCGTCGAGGAATTCGCGGTGGCCGTCAAGCGCGAACTCGACTTCTCCAGCGAGGCCGGGAACGCCGACCGCCTGCGGAGGAATCTGGAGGACGTGGCGGGCGTCCTCGTGCCCCGGGTGTACTGGGAGTATACGACCGGCCGGGTCCTCGTCATGGAGCGGCTCCGGGGAACCCGCGCCGACGACGTAAACGCGCTCGACGAGATGAACGTCGACCGGGGGGCGTTGGCCCGCCGGCTGGTCGAGTGCTTTATGAAACAGGTATTCGAGGACGGTTTCTACCACGCCGACCCCCACGCCGGCAACGTCCACGTTTCGCCCGAGGCCGAGATCCTCCTGCTCGATTGCGGGAGCGTCGGCTACCTGAGCGCGGACCACCTCAATTCGCTGGCCGCCATACTTATCGCGTTCAACGACGGCGACTACGAGCGCGTCGCCACCGAGGTCCTGCGGCTGGGCGCCAGCGACGAACTTTTGGACGTGAGGCGCTTCAAGAACGACGCGGCCGCGGTCGTGGGCCGCTACTACGCCATGCCGCTCCGCTACCTCCGTATCGGCACGATGCTGGAGGAAATAACTATCCTCGCCAACCGCAACGGCGTCCACATGCCGCGCGAATTCATGCTCCTGGCCAAGACAGTGGTTCTCATCGAGCACCTGACGCGCAAGCTCGACCCCGACCTCCGCCTCCTCAACGTCGCGGCGCCGTTCGCCCGGAACCTCGTCAAAGCGCGGTACTCGCCGGGAACGCTGGCCCGCGACCTGGCGTACGGCGTCCACGACCTTAACTATTACCTGACCGAACTCCCCCGCGAGGTAAACGTCCTATTAAAAAAGCTGCTTCGCGGGAAGGTGAAACTCGAGCTCGAGCACGTGGGCCTGCCGAACTTCCTGAACGAGCTCGACCGTTCGAGTAATCGCCTGTCGTTCGCCATCGTCGTGGCTTCGATCATCATGGGTTCGGCGCTAATTTTCGCGGCGGGCGTGGGGCCGATGGTTTTCGGTTACCCCGTTCTCGGGATAGTCGGTTTCGTCGTGGCCGGGATGTTGGGCCTGTGGCTGGCGTTCGCCATCCTACGCTCGGGCCGGATGTGAGGCCGGGCCGCGTCCCTTGCTTTTCGCTTTACTTATAACCCTATATCTGGCATTTTAATTACCCCCTTGACGAAATGACTGCTAACGACTCGATACGCGTAATCGCCGCAAGAATAACGGCTTGGGCCTGCCTCGGCGCCGTGATTTGGGCCGGCGGGGCCTGCAAGCGGAAGGAGCCGGTTGACGTGAGCGCGCCCGAAGAACGGCGGGAACCGCCGCCGGCGGAAGAACAGGGAAAGCAGGCCGAGACCGCCTGGGAAGTGGAACTTTTGGGGATCGCCCGGGAGACGCTGGGGCTGGCCGTCGAGGAGGGCCGGACCTACGAGCCCCCCGAACCCGGTAACGCCGAACTGCTCGAGGAGCGGGGCGTCTTCGTCACGCTGAAGAAGCACGGCGAACTGCGGGGCTGTATCGGCTACGTCCTGCCGACGAAGCCGCTCTACCTGGCCGTGCGCGACATGGCTATTAGCGCCGCCCTGCGCGACCCTCGCTTCCCGCCGGTTACCGCGGCCGAGTTGGCCGACCTTCACATCGAAATATCCGTAATGACGCCGCTCCAGCCGGTGGCCGACCCGGAGGAGATAGTCGTGGGCGAGGACGGCCTGGTCATCGAGGCCCGGGGACAGAGCGGCCTTCTGTTGCCGCAGGTGGCGCCGGAGCAGGGCTGGGACCGGGAGCGTTTCCTGGAGGGTATCTGCATGAAGGCCGGCCTCCCGCCCGACGCCTACACCTGGAAGGACGCCCGCCTGTCGAAGTTCCAGGCCCACGTCTTCGGCGGCCCGTACGCCGAGCCGCCGGCGTAAAACGTTAGGGATTAGTAGGAGGGTAACGAGCTTGAAACGTAACATATTGATATTATTATTATTTGCCTCGGTCGCGGCGCCGTGCGTCGCGGAGACGGTGAAGTACTACGAGCTTCCGAGCGGGCACGAGATTACGGAGGAAGAGGCGCGGGGTACAAAACATACCGTACAAACGTTCGACGACGGCGGCCATATAACCTCGGAGAGTTATTTCGGCCCCGGCGGCAAACCGGTCGCTAGAAAGGACGGCGTACACTGGTCCGAATACGAATACAACGATAAAGGAAACATGGCAGCCATAAGCTACTTCGACGTAGACGGCCTACCGATGGCCGATAGGGACGGCGTCCATCGCACCGAGACGATATACGACGAGGGCGGGACGCGGAAAATAGGAGAACGTTATTTCGGGCCGGGCGGCGGGCCGGTCACGGGGAGATGGCAGTGCCACGCGTACACGTCGGAATACGTCGGCGACACGCGGGTGGTAAGTTACTACGGCGTAGACGGTAAACTCCTGGAAGGCCGGGATGGAATAGCTAGGTACGAATATCGTTACGACGATCGGCGTAACACCATATACGAGGCGTTCTTCGATGTTGGCGGCGAAGCCACGGTAGACGAAAAGGGGGTTAACCATTACGAACGCGGGTACGACGGCGACGCTTTATCGTGGGAGAGTTATTGGGGACCCGACGGTAAGCCGGCTACCGATAAAAGCGGCGTACACCTTCGTAAATACGGGTACGACGACGACGGCCGTATGAATTCGGAGAGTTATTTCAACGCGAACGGCGAACCTGCCGTCAACGGGGACGGTTTCCACCAATACAAGTGGACGCTCCTCGAACCCGACCCGTATATGTTTAACTACCTCGGCGGGCCCAAGAAGACTTCCGAAAGTTTTTTCGGCCCGGCCGGGGAACCGGTCGCCGACGATTTGGATATCCACAAATACGTTTATACGTACGGCACTTACAACCGCCCCGCGTCGGAAAGCTATTTCGGCAAGGATGGCGAGGCCGTATGGAAAAAGGGTAGCGGCCAGACGACCGCCGGGGGGCCGGACGGCGAGGCCGAGGGCGGTATTCCGCCCGAACGTTGCATCCACCGCCTGGAGTGGAGTTACGACGACCGGGGGATAGTAACCGAAGTGCGTAGGTATAATATATACGGCGATTTGATTTCAACCGACGAGAAGAGCGAGTAGTTTTAACATATTCACACGGGGTAAGCATCATGCGAGTTAACGTCGTAAAAGCTACGTTGGTATTGCTAACGTTGGCGGCCGCCGCCTGGGCGGGACAGCCGCTAACCATATTATTTTTCAACGACTTCCACGCCCACCTCGAGCCGTTCGAGGCCGTGAAGGGCGAGGGCGAGGTCGGCGGCATAGGCCGGCTCGCCGGCGTCGCGGACGAGATCCGCGCGACCAACGAGGTGGAAGGCGTCCCGACCTTCCTCCTGATCGCCGGCGACGTCCTGCAGGGGACGCCGTATTCCACGGTGTACCGCGGCGAGGCCGAGTTCGCCTGCCTCAACGAGATGGCCGTGACGGCGATGTGCGTCGGCAACCACGAGTTCGACTACGGCCAGGATAACCTGCGCGACCTGATGGAGTTCGCCGACTTCCCGGTCATCAGCGCGAACATCCGAACGATGCACCCGCCGGGTTACGAGTTCACGACGCCTATGCTGCGGCTGGACGCGGGGGACAAGAGCGTCCTCGTCATCGGCCTTTCGACCTCGGAGACCCCCATCACCACGGCGCCGCGCAACGTCGCGGGCCTCAAGTTCGACGACCCGGCCACGACGGCGCAGGACATGATAATCGGCGCCGGCGAGGCCGACGCCATAATCGCCCTCACGCACCTGGGCTTCGAGAACGACCTGGCGCTGGCGAAGGCGGTCCCGGATCTGGACGTCGTCGTCGGCGGCCACACGCACACGAAGGTCACGAAACCCGTGAGGGCCGGCGGCGCGGTCGTCGTTTCGGCCTACGAGTACGGGATATACCTGGGACGGCTGGACCTCGACATCGGCGACGCGGGCGACGTTTCCGTAACGGCGTACGAGTTGATCCCCATAGTCGCGGCCTCTCCCGACGACGAAGCGGTCGAGGGCGTGCTCGCGGGGTTCACGGAAGGCCTCTCCGACAAGCTGAGCGTCGTCGTGGGGCATACCGAGACGGTGCTGTCCCGCGATTCGATAAGCCGGCGCGAGACCAACTTCGGCGACTTCGTCGCGGACCTGACGCGCGAGGCCGCGGGCGCGGACCTGGCGCTCGTCAACGCCGGCGGCGTCCGGGCCGACCTGGGGCCGGGCGACATTACGCTGGGCGACGTCCTTACGGCCCTGCCCTTCGGCAACGAGATAGTCGTCCTCGACGTACCCGGGACGACGTTGCGCGAGGCCTTCGAGTTCTGCGTGCGGGAGAAGGTGGGCGAGGGCGGCTTCCTGCAAATTTCCGGCTGCGAGTACAAGGCCGGCGCGGGCGATAGTCTGGAGATAACCGTCGGCGGCAAGCCGCTCGACGACGACAAGGTATACAAGGTCGCGATGCCCGACTTCCTGGCCGAGGGCGGCGACGGTTACGCCATGTTCGCCGGCATCGAGTCCGTTTACAAAACCGGGGCCATTCTGTACGACGTCGTGGCGTCCGGCCTGCGGGAAGGGCGGCCCGTTCCGACGGAGGCCGCCGGAAGGATAGTGATAGAGGGCCGATGAAGGTTACCCTTAACGGCGCGGAAAGGGACGTCCGGCCCGACGCCCCGGTGGAGAGCCTACTGTCGGAGGAGGAGCGCCGGGCGGCCGGCGCGGACGAACTTTTGGTAACGGACGCCTGGGGCCACCGCGTGGGCTTGCGCGGCGCTTTGGCCGAGGGCGGGGCCTACTTCACGGCTTCCGCCGGGGGCCGGCCGGCCTCGGTGAACGCGTGCCTGGAGGAGTTGGGCCGGTTGGGCGGGCCGACGTTGCCCGGGGAGTTCGCCCGGGACCTCGTTCGTCAGGCCATCGCGGCGTTCCGGGGCGCCGGCGGCGCGGCCTCGGCAGCGGCCACGGGGGCGTACGTCCGGGCGGCCGTAAATCGCCGTGACGTCGGCGCGATGTGGTCGTACGTCGGCGGCGAGGGCGTGGCGGTGGCCGTTTATCCCGGCGGCCGGGCGCGAGTGGCCGACGTCCTGCCGGGGGTCGACGCGGCCGTCGTGGCGACGCGGCACGTCCTCACCTTCCGCTCCGGCGCCACGACCTTTGATTACCTGGAAGGGATTAAGCCGGTCGAGGTGGGGACGACGAACAAAGTAACGCTCGCCGATTACCGGGGCGAGTTCGCCGGCGTCGGCGCGGCGGCCATATGCCGCGCGGGCGATTTCGGCCTGGAGGGATTCACGGCCGAGGCGCCCGACGAGGAACTGGCGGCGGCGGCGAAGGAGGCGGGCGTTCCGCTCGTCAACCTGCTCGCGGACGACGCCCTCTTCGACGAGCGCCGGGGGCCCCGGCGGCCCGCGGGCGACGTTGTAATTTGGGCGACGCCGCGGGAAGCGCGGCCCTTCGATTTCGTATTTTACCAGGCCGGCGGCCCGGCGGCGGGCAACGCCGCCTTGCGGGAAGACGCCGCGGCCGAACTCTGGGAGTATTTAACGGAGGATTAAATGCGCGTAAAGGATAGGACTCTAGCCGCGTCCAGCGCGGCCGATTACGACTGGATCTTGAAACTCGCCGGCGCGTTGTTGTTCGTTACGGCCCTCGGCCTCTCGGCCGCCGTTCGCGTGCCGCTGCCGTTCACGCCGGTACCGGTGACGATGCAGACCTACGTGGTCCTGATGGCGGGCGCGGCGCTCGGCGTGCGCTGGGGCGTCGCGGCGGTACTCGCGTACGTCGCGGCCGGAATAATGGGCGCGCCGTTCTTCGCCGGCGGCGCCGGTTGGGCGGTGGTGGCCGGCGCGACGGGCGGCTACCTCGTCGGCTTCGTCCCGGCGGTAGTCCTGGCCGGCCTGTCGCACGGCCGGGCCTGGTACGTTCGGGCGGCCTGTTTCCTCGGGGCCCTCGTCACCGTGTACGCCTTCGGCCTGGGGCACCTGGTAATGACCACGGGCGCCGATTGGGGCCGGGCGTTCGCGCTCGGGTGCGCGCCGTTCCTGCCCGGGGCCGCGGCGAAGTACGTCCTGGCGGTGGCGTCGTTCGGGCCGGCGGCCGCTATCTTCAAGGGGCTCTTCCTTCCGAAGGGGGCGGCATGACGGTTTATCGCGACACCTTCGAACTCTCGTGCCGGGGCGACGCGGAGATCCACGACGTGACGTCGCAGGTTTCGAGTATCGTATCGGCGTCGGGTTTGAAGGACGGCATCGGCCTGGTCTCGTCGCCCGGCTCGACCGTGGGCATCACGACCGTGGAGTACGAGCCGGGGCTGGTCTCGGATCTCACGGCGCTGTTCGACAAGCTGGCGCCGAAGGGCGCGCCCTACGGCCACGACGCCCGCTGGGGCGACGGCAACGGCCACTCGCACGTCCGCTCGTCGCTCCTGGGGACGACGTTCGCGTTCCCGGTGGCGGGCGGGGCGCCCATGCTCGGGACCTGGCAGCAGATTATTTTTATCGATTTCGACAACAAGAACCGCCGCCGCGAAATAACCGTAACGGTCGTCGGCGATTAAGCAATAGTAAAGACCAGGAGGCCTTATGCCCGAGGGAAACGCCCCGGCGCTCAAGCTGGCCGAGATCTGTTGGAAGGATTTTCGGAAACTGGTGCCCGACAAGTACGACGGCATCGCGCTCGCCATCGGGACCATCGAAGCCCACGGCGGGATACCGCTCGGCACCGATATTATAATCCCGGAGTCGCTGTGCGAGCCAGTCGCCCGGCGCTTCGGCCTCGTGGTAGCGCCGACCGTGAATTACGGCGTAACGCGGACGCTGTTGCCGTACCCGGGATCCCACACCGTGACGTCGGAAACGTTCCAAAAATACGTCACGGAGATATTCATAGGGTTCGGCCGGATGGGATTCCGCAGGCTCGTCGTCCTCAACGGCCACGGCGGCCATTTGGACGAACTCAAGGGAGCGGCGCAGGACGCCTACCGCGAGGCGGACATCTTCACCGTCGTCCTGCACTGGTGGCTCATGGCGCCCGAGGCCAGCGTCGAGGTTTACGGCGCCGAGGGCGGCCACGCCGCGGCGGAGGAGACGGCGGGAGTCCTGGCGGTGCGGCCCGACCTCGTGCGACCCGAGAACGTGGAGGGCCTCAAGGCGGCCTCTTACGACCAGGGCGTTTACCGCTTTCCGTTCCCGCGGCCGGTGGGCGTGCGGAAGGCCGGGACGGGCGGCATGCCGTCGCTGGACGAGGCCAAGGCCAAGGAATATATGGCGCTCATCGAGCGGCGCTGCATCGAGGCGGTCGACGAGGCGTTCACCGGTTGGCGCGAGGAATTGGGTCGGTAAATTAATATTAATTAAAAATAGGAGGTTGTATCAGGCATGGCTGAAATCATCGAATGCGTTCCCAACATAAGTGAAGGCGCGAATCTGGACACGGTGGAAAAAGTCGCGGAACGGATCCGCGCGGTGGAGGGCGTACGTCTCCTCAACGTAGCGCCCGACGCGGCTCAGAACCGCACGGTTTTCACGATGGTCGGCGACCGGAAGTCGCTCCCCGTCGCCGTCGAGGCGCTCTTCGACGAGGCGCTAAAGCACATCGACCTCACCAAGCACAAGGGCGAACATCCCCGGATGGGCGCGGTCGACGTCGTGCCGTTCGTCCCCATCGTGGGCGCGACCACCGAGGATTGCGTGGAGCTTTCGCGCGAGGTCGGCGCGATGATCGCCGAGAAGTTCAACGTGCCGATTTACCTTTACGAGGACAGCGCCACGACGCCCGGCCGCAAGAACCTGGCGAAGATTCGCAAGGGCGAGTTCGAGGGCTTCTCCGAGAAGATAAAGGACCCGACGTGGAAGCCCGACTACGGCCCCGCCGAGGTGCATCCGACGGCCGGCTGCACGGCGGTCAGCGCCCGGCCTTTCCTCATAGCCTTCAACGTCAATCTGGGCACCAATCGCCTGGATGTGGCGGAGAAGATAGCGAACGAGGTCCGTTTCCTGGGCGGCGGCCTGCGCTTCGTCAAGGGCAAGGGTTTCGCGACCGACGACCCCGATATCGTCCAGGTCTCGATGAACCTGACGAATTACGAGAAGACGCCGATATTCCGCGTGGTCGAGTTGATCCGGCGGGAGGCCGCGCGCTACGGCGTGCCCGTCGTCAACTGTGAACTTATCGGGATGTCGCCGATGCAGGCCCTGCTCGATTGCGCCGCCTGGTATTTGCAGATAGACGACTTCCAGCGCGAGCAAATATTGGAGGCCCAGATATTCGAGGGCGGTTCGGAATAAACGCGACGAGGAAAGGGAATGCGCTGCCCCTCCTGTAACGCTACGGTGAACGCCGAGGACAACTTCTGTCCGGCGTGCGGCGGCCAGCTGACCCGGTCCGGCCCGTACGGCGTCGAACTGCGGGACGTCGCGTGCCTGGCGGCCGACGTTCAGGGCCTGGCAAAACTGCTCGGGACGGTTCCGACCTCGAGTGTTTCGGACTTCGTCGGGGAATGCATGTCGGCGCTCGAAGAATCGTGCGCGTCGTTCGGCGGCACCATAATTAACCGCCACAGCGCGGGCCTGAGCGCCATTTTCGGGGCCCCCGTCGCCCGGGAGCGCGAGGTCGAACTCGCGGTGCAGGCGGCGTTACGGGCCCGCGACGGCATAACGGAACTGTCCGGGCGCATATATACGACGGTAGGCCAGGGCCTGGCGGCGAGGTTCGCCGTCGACTTCGGCCTGGTGCGGGCGGGCGGCTTCGTGGCGGCGGCCGATTACGTGGCGCTCGGCGCGCCGGTCGAAAACGCGGCCCGACTGCGGAACAACGCCCGACCCAATACGGTGCTGCTCAGCAGCGCCGCGGCGGAGCAGGTCAAGCCGTTGTTTAAACTGAGGCCGGTCGCCCTGGGGACGACGGGGGCCGACGGCCGGGCCGAAACGGGGTTTTTGGTCGAAGGCGCCGCCGACGCGCTTCCCCCCCGGCCGGCCCGCCGGCGGTCCTTCGTGGGACGGGCGAAGGAACTCGCCCGCTTGTCCGGGATATTGCGGGAGCTGGGCGCCGGCCGCGGCGCCGTTATCGGCGTGGCCGGAGACGCGGGGAGCGGGAAGACGCGCCTTATTTCGGAAGCGTTGGCCGGATTCGAGAAACACCCGGTCGCCGTCGGCCGTTGCCTGCCCGTGACGACCGGCATAACCTACGCGGCGATACGCAACCTTTTATCGCGGGCGCTCGAGGGGCGGCCGGGCGAAAACGTCGCCGAGAGGGCGGAATCGCTTATACGGGAATACCATCCCGAGTCCGAGGAGGCCCTGCCGCTCTTGCGCCTGGCCTTCGATACTTCCCGGGCCGGTGCGGCGGGAGTCGAGCAGGTAGAAGGCGGCGCCCGGCGCGAGAAATTGGCCGAACTGATTCGGCAGGTGTTGGAGGGCTTGACGCGGGACGGGCCGCGCGTAGTCGTTCTGGAGGACGTGCAATGGGCCTCGAATTCCGACGTCGAGTTGCTCTCCCGAATGGAAGGCTGGGCGGCCGAGCTGCCGTTACTCGTTATCGTCAGCGCCCGGGACCGCAAAACGGTCGAACGAATAACATCCAACGTTGTCGCCCTTGCCCCGCTCAGCGCGGAAGAGGTGGAGGAGCTTATTCGGGAACTCGTTCCCCGGGAACGGTTGAACCCGACGTTGATTCGTCGCGTAGTCGAGTTGTCGTTGGGGACGCCGCTCTATTGCGAGGAAGTCGCCTCGGCGGTATCCGCCGGAGGCGCGGTGGAAACGTCTCGCCCTCCCGCGTCCATCAAGGCGGCGGCCCGGGCCCGCGCCGATAAGCTGACGCCGCGGGCGCTCCGTTTGGCGAAGGTCGCGGCCTGCGTGGGTCTCGAGGCCGAAGAGGACTTCGTGCGGGAGCTTTGCCCCGACGACATCGCCGGCGATTGCGCCGAATTAATGGGTGAACTGGAACGCGAGGGTATCCTGAAGCTGGAAGAGGGACGCCTGGTTTTCACCCACGACGTGATGCGGGACGTGCTGTACGAGTCGCTGGTGCACAAGGAACGGGAGGCGACGTTGGCGGAGGTATCCCGCGTGGCGGAAGGCCGGGGCGTGGAACCCGGCGTGGTCGCCCATTACCTTTTGGAAGCCGGCCGGAATCGGGAAGCGGTGGAGCGTTTAAAGGAGGCCGGGGACCGGGCCGCGGCGGCCTACGCTCTCATGGAGGCCATTTCGCACTATCAGCGCGCCTTCGAGAACCTTCGCGATACGGCCCCGGACGATATTAACCTGAAACTCGAGATCATCGACAAGCTGGCGTTGGCGCTGGTGGATTACGCCGAACCCCGCAAGGCGCTGGAACTTGCCGAGGCGGAGTTCAAATACGCGGAAACTCCGGCCGTCCGGGCCAAGTTACTCTACCTCGCCGGCCGGGCGTATCTTTCGATGGCCGAGTACCGCAGGGCCCTCCTCTATCTGGAGGACGCCCGGAAGGTTTACAAGACGCTCGGCGACCCGTTGATGGAGGGGCAGACCCTCAAGAGCATATCGAACGCTTATTCGGCCCTGGGGGACGCCGCGGCCCGGCGCCGGACGATAGCCGACGCCCTCGCCCGGTTCACGGACGCCGGGGACGACGTCGGCGTCGGCTTTTGCTACAACGCCATCGGCGCCGATTACCAGAACGCCGACGAGGCGACGAAGGCGCTGGAGTACTTCGAGGAAGCGCTGTACATCTGGCAGCAGTCGGGGTATTTGCCCGGGCAGGCGATAGCGCTGACGAATCTGGGCGTGGGGCACTTTCTTATGGGCCGGAACCGGGAGGCGGCCGACTTCGCGGAGAAGGCGCTCGGCATAACGCGCCGCATCGGGACGAGGCGGGTACAATCGGCGGCGGCCACCAACCTGGCCGCGATATTCCGGTACCTGGATCCCCGGAAGGCGGAGGAATACGGCCGGGGTGCGTTGGCCCTCGCCACCGACATATCCAACTACGAGGCGATGACGGCGGCCAACGTCAACCTGGGCGAAATCGAGCGCAGCCGCGGGCGGTGGGATACGGCCCGGGAGCACGTCGCGGCCGCCCTGGAGGCCGCGACCCACATCAGTACGCCGTATATCGCGTTCGAGGCCCACCTGCTGGGCGCCAAAATCGAGTTGGACGTGGGCGAGTACGACGGCGAAGCCTTCGGCCGTCATTACGAGGCTTTGTATAAGCTGGAGCCGCCCTTCCGCGGGACCGCCGCGTTGGCCCGGATGAACCTCGAGGCCGCGTTGGCGCTGGAGCGCGAGGACCGCAACCGGGCGGCCCTGCTCACGGCGGAACTCCGCGGCCGCGTCGCCGCGGCCAAGAAGGCCGACGAGATTTACGAGGGCCGAATCCGGTTGGGCGAGCTGGAAGTGTTCACGGGGAACGCCATTTCGGCCGCCGCCGAATTCCAGTGGGTCATGGGCCAGACGGAGGGAGGCAACGTCGTCCATTGGCCCTGGGCGGCCTTCGGCCTGGCCCGTGCCATGCACGCCCTGGGTCGGCGGGACGAGGCCGTGAAGTACACGCGGTACGCCGAAGAGATCTTCGCGGAGTACGGATGGCTATATTGGACGGACCGGATAGCGCGGTTCCGCGTCCGGGCTAACCTTTAAGGAGACATAATAATATGAAACAGTTCTTTAGCGCCTTCGGTTTGATCCTCCTCGCGGAACTCGGCGACAAGACCCAACTGGCCGCGATCGTCATGTCGTCCGAAACGGGGAAACCCTGGCACGTGTTCTTCGGCGCCGCCCTGGCGCTGGTGGTCGTAACGTTCATCGCCGTGTTCCTCGGCGCCGGCATTACGAAGGTCGTACCTCACGATATTATCCAGAAGGTGGCCGGCGTGCTCTTCGTCGTCTTCGGCGTATTGACGTTCTTCGGCAAATTCTAACCCCCCCCAATTTGCGGGAGTATGACGTTCCGGACAGTTTCTAACCCCGCTTCCGAATTATTAAGAAAACGTTCTCGGGCGGATTTTACGCCCGGAAAAATAACCCTCCGATCCATATATAAAAAAGCGGCCTTGGCGGCCGCTTTCGCTTTCGGGAGTTTGACGTTCCAGCGTCAGTCGCGCTGTATGAGGTAGGGCCCCAGGGCCAGCGCGTCCAGACTCGAGCGGAGGAAGACTTCCACGGCCTCCTCCGGCCGGTAAACGATGGGATAGCCGTGGAGGTTGAAGGACGTGTTGAGGACGATGCCGCGCCCGGTGGCCTCCTCGAACGATTTCAGGACCCGGTGGTAGCCCGGGTTCCAGTCCTCGAAGACCTCCTGTGGCCGCGTGGTTTTGTCGTACGGGTGCGTCGCCGCGCGGAATTCGTCGCGTTTGTCGGTGGAGTCGAAGGCCATAATCATGTACGGCGCGACCATCGGCTTGGTCTTGACCGCGTATTCCTCCGAACGCTCCGCGAGCACCGACGGCGCGAAGGGCATCCAGAAGTCGCGGCTTTTTATCATCTCGTTGATGCGGGGGATGACGGCCATGTCGCTCGGGTCGGCGATGATGGAGCGGTTGCCTAGGGCCCGGGCGCCGAACTCCATCCGGCCGGCGTAACGGGCGGTTATCTTGCCGTTCGCGATGAGCTGACCCAACGCGTAGTTGACGTCCTCCGGTTCGTGGACCGAAACGCCGTCCGTCCGCCGCACGGCCGAGAGGGCCCGTTCGCAATCTACCTCGCCGAACTCGCCGCCGAAGTATATAGGCCCGAGGGGCGGGATGTCGGTCGGAAGGCCGGCCTGGCGCCGCTCGTCGTCATAAACGGCGTAGCAAGCCCCGATGGTATTGGACTCGTCGCCGCAGGACGGCATC
This sequence comes from Candidatus Zixiibacteriota bacterium, assembly GCA_050117845.1. Lineage (GTDB taxonomy): Bacteria > RBG-13-66-14 > B26-G2 > WVWN01 > WVWN01 > WVWN01. Next base: position 15,094 of record JASFLY010000027.1, on the reverse strand, counting down.
ACGTACAGTTCCTCCACTTCCGGGAGGTCGTATATTACTTTATTGGCCTTGACGTTCATGAAGACGCCGCCGGACAGGGCCACGCGTTTTATGCCCGTCTCGCGGACGCAGTTGGCCACCCAGTCCGTGATGAGCTTTTCGGCGAGGATCTGGATGGACGCGCTGGCGTTGTCGAAGCGCGTCAGGCCGAGCCGGTTTTTCATATAATTGAACGAACGGTAGGCGTCCGGCAGGCCGTTGGCCCGTTCCCACGATATGCCGTCCACCCGGAAGAGGTCCGCGAAGCAGTCGTCCGCCGGCCGGGACATGACGCGGCGCTGGCCGTAAGGGGCCATTCCCATGACCTTGTGCTCGTCCTCCAGGGGCATCATCCCGAGGACGGTCGTGGCCATGGCGTATATTATGCCGAGCGAGTGGCTCTCGTCGACCTCGGCGACACGCTCGATGCGGCCTTCCCGGGCGACGTTGACGGTGGCGCAGAGGTCGTCGCCGGAGCCGTCGCAGGTCAGTATCAGGACTTCGCCCTCGCGCCACGGGGAGCCCCAGTAAGCCGTGTAGGCGTGGGCCCTGTGGTGCTCGACGAAGCGGATTTTCGCGGGGTCGAAGCCCAGGCTGGCCGCGGCCTCGATGCGGGTCGCCCGCCGTCGATTCCGGAATACGCGGTTAATAGGCGTGCGGCGAAGCAGTTTTCGCGCCGCCGTCTGGGGGCTCGAGGCCTGCCGGAAGGCGGCCATGAGCTCGTCCCGCGTCCGGGAGTACGGCTGGTGCTCGCCGTTGAACGCGACGTAGTCCACGTCGGCCACGCTGCAGCCGCCGATGCGCAGACAATCGCCGATGGCGTTTTCCGGAAAACAATCTAGATTCTTAACGCGAACCAGTCTCTCTTCGGAGACCGCGGCTACGACGCGCCCGTCCTCGAAGAGGGCGGCGGTGCCGTTATGGCCGTCGTGTATTCCCAGTACTTTCATATTATCTCCGTGGGGCAGGATTTAGTTTGTAATGTTATCATAAATCGGCGACGCGGTCAATTTATGTTTGTTAGAAAGTATATTCGCCGAAACTGGATTTTTTATTGCCGGCCGGGGTCCTTTTATGTATGCTTGCCGGGTGACACGTGCGGAATTGGCCGATATTATTAAACGGATCGAAGGGCGCCGCGTTGCGGTCTTCGGCGACCCCTGTCTGGATTTGAACGTTTACGGCCGCGGCCGGACCGTGGCGAAAGAGGCCCCGGTAATAGCGTTCGAGGTTTCCCGGGAGGTATACGCCCCGGGCCAGGCGACGAACGTCGCGGCCAACGCCGCGGCGCTGGGGGCCCGCGTGTCCTTCGTCGGCCTTGCGGGGCCCGACGCCGCCCGCGATCGATTGGCCGACCTGCTTGAAAGCGCGGGTGTGGACGTCTCGGGCCTTCTGGCGGAACCGGGCCGGCCTACGACGTTTAAGACGAAATACGTGACCCGGGAGAAACAGCGGCACGGCCAGCACGTTTTTCACGTTTACCGGGAGGAGGGCCGGGGGCCCTCGCGGCAACTGGGCCGGGAACTCCGGGCGGCGGCCTCCCGGGCGCTTACGGGCGCGGGCGTGGCCGTCCTCTCGGACTACGCGGGCGGCACGTTGGTCGGGTCGTTTCCTCGGTGGCTTATCGGGGAATGCGGGCGGAAGGGCGTAAAAACGGTGGCGAACGGCCGGGGCGATTTGCGCAAATTCCGGGGCGCTACCTTGATCGTCGGAAACGAGGAGGAACTGGCGCTGGCCGCCGGCGGGAAGGCCGGGGCCGCGGGTGTTAGCGGGGAGGCGTTGGCTCGGGCCGCGGGGAGGCTCGACGCGCAATACCTCGTAATTACGGCGGGCGCCGACGGCATGTACGTCCGGCCGCCCCGTGGCCGCGTTCTGCACTTTCAAACGGCGGCCCGGGAGCTCACGGATGTCACCGGCGCCGGAGATACGGTAACGGCGGCGCTGGCGGCCGCCCTCGGGGCCGGCGTGGCTTTGGGGCGGGCGGCGGCCTTCGCCAACCTGGCGGCGGCCGCGGCCGTGGGGCGAGAGGGAACGACGGCGGTTCGGGCCGAGGATTTGGCCGGTTTTTTAGGGGGCCGGTAGCGTTTTGACAAGCTATCGGCGGCGTGTTAATATAAACCAAGAAGCCTATACGCGGGTCCAATAAAGGGATATAAGGAAGCTGTGCCGTCGTTCGGCGAGAAGGTTAAAAAATTAAGAGAAGCGCGGGGGTATACGCAGAGCGCTTTTGCCCGGGAACTCGGCATTTCCGCCGGGTATTTGAGCCAACTGGAGATGGGCTTGAGAATGCCCTCTCGCAAACTGGTCGGGAAAATCGCGGATGCTTTCGGCGCTTCGCTGGACTATCTTATCAGGGAGGAGGAACCCACGCCGGTGGAAGGCGTACCGGAAGAAGTCGTGGAGTTCTTCCGCAGTGAACGCGTAACCGAGGCCGACCGGGAGGAGTTATTGAATTTCTTCCGGTTCTGGCGTAAGGAAAGGGCTCGGCGGGAAAAGGCCGAGAAAAAGAGAAAGAAATCCAGGTGAACTACGACAGGAGGTCGGAATGAACCACCGATGGATCTGGCTTGCCGCTACGATATGTTTCGCTTTCGGCGGGGCCTGGGCGGCGAATGCCGAATTGAAATTGTCGACGCCGCTGTCGGCGACTTTAAAAGATAACTACTGCCTGCACGAATCGCCCGACGGCGAATCGGAAGCCGTAATCTGCTTGAACGCCGGCGCGGAGTTGAAGCTGGTGGCCCGCCTCAAGGACAAGGTGGAAGTGGAAGGCGAGGAGGGCTACTGGTATAAGGCCGAAGTAATGGGCGGTGCTTGCGGATGGGTTTTCAGCGCCCATCTGGATTTCGACACCGGCGACTCCGACGACGGTTCGGCGGACGGCAACAAATAGAGTCGACCGGGAGGGTCGGGTATAGATATTCGATGGCGGCGCGCGTACACGTCCCCGACGCCGTGGAGCGGAGGGCCGAGCAGGTGGTGGAACGTTTTCGGTTGAGCGTTCCACCGGTAGCGCTGGACGATATTTGCCGGGCGGAAGGATTGTTCCTTTGCGCCCGGCCTTTCGATTACGTGGCCGGCGTATTCATACGGGACGAGGTATTCCCGGTAATAATGGTAAATTCCCGCGAGCCCCGCGTAAGGCGGCGCTTCACGATAGCCCACGAACTCGGCCATTATTATCTCGCCCATCAACGGACGGCTTTCCCCGAGCCGGGAAACGACGTCCAGCTCGAGCGCGAGGCCAATCGTTTCGCGGCGTGTTTACTCATGCCCGAATCGTGGTTGAGGGATTATTGGAGAGCGTACGCGGGGAATCGGGAGAATCGGGAATCCGTCGTGGCCGGCATCTTCGACGTTTCGCAGGCGGCCTTGCGCGTCCGCTTGAGGGAGCTGGGCCTGTGCCTCGGGACGCGGCGGTATAAGGGGATATGGGAAAGGACCCGGTAACGGTCGTAGGCGGCGGTTTGGCGGGCGCGGAGGCCGCATGGCAATGCGCCCGTTTCGGCGTTCCGGCGAAGCTCTGCGAAATGAGGCCGGCGAAAACCACGCCGGCTCACGAGACGGCGGCTTTGGCCGAACTGGTTTGCAGCAACTCCTTCAAGTCCGCCGAGGAGGGGACCGCCCCGGCCCTTTTGAAGGAGGAAATGCGGGCGCTGGGTTCGCTTACCCTGCGCGTCGCCGACGGCTGCCGCGTGCCCGCGGGAGGGGCGCTCGCCGTCGACCGGCGCCGTTTCGCGGAGGGCGTGACCGCGGCGCTCGAGGCCGAGGACGGCGTGGCCGTCGTTCGGGAGGAAGTGACGGCGTTGCCTGAGCGGCCCGGGGTAATCGCCGCCGGGCCGCTGGCGACGGACGCCCTGGCCGAAGGGCTGGCGGCCGCCGTGGGCCGTGACAACCTCTTCTTCTTCGACGCGCTGGCCCCCGTCGTAGCTGCGGCGAGCGTGGACCGCGAACGCTCCTTCGAGGCCAGCCGCTATGGGAAAGGGGACGGCGGCTACGTTAACTGCCCCCTGACGGAGGAGGAGTACCGGCGATTCGTCGCCGCCCTCGTTTCGGCCGAAAAGGCGCCCTTGCGCGACTTCGAGAGGGGCGTATTTTTCGAGGGGTGCCTCCCGGCCGAGGAGCTGGCCCGCCGGGGCGAGGATACGTTGCGCTTCGGCCCCATGAAGCCGGTGGGCCTGGTCGACCCGCGCAGCGGGGAGAGGCCGTACGCCGTGGTCCAACTCCGTCCCGAGGACGCCGGCGGCGAAATGTACGGCCTCGTAGGCTTCCAGACGCGCCTCAAGCAGGCCGAACAGCGGCGCGTTTTCCGGCTTGTCCCGGCGCTGGCCGGGGCCGAGTTCTACCGATACGGCGCGGCGCACCGGAATACCTACATCTGTTCGCCGCTGGCGCTCGATGCCACGCTGGAGCTTCGGGAAAGGCCGGGAGTATACGTCGCCGGCCAGTTGACCGGCGTCGAGGGGTATATGGAATCCGCGGCGGCGGGCATCGTCGCCGGCCTGAACGCCGCCCGGGCGTATCGCGGCGCGAGACCTGTTTATCCACCGCCGGAAACGGCCGTCGGCGCTTTATTTCGGTACGTCACGACGGCGCCGCCGTCGTCGTTCGCGCCCATGAACGTTAACTTCGGCCTTTTTCCGACCGTAGGGCCGGGCCGCAAGCGGGACCGCCACGCCGAGATAATCCGCCGCGCCCGGGAATCTTTCGCCCGCTGGGCGGCGACGGTGGAGGTTACCTAGTATCGCCGGACGTTTCCCCCAGGACAAGGTTTCGATAGCCGTAATGTTCACGGCGCTCGCCGTTTTCGTGGCGCTGGCGGCGGCTTATTCCGGCTACACCATCGACGACGCGTACATATCGTTGCGCTACGCGCGGAACGTCGCCGCGGGCGCGGGCTTCGTTTTCGACGAGGCCCCGGCGCCGGTCGAGGGTTATACGAATTTCCTGTGGGTAACGTGCGAGGCGGCCTTGTTCGCCGTCCGCCTGCCGGGGGACATATTAACCTGGGTTAAGGTCCTCGGCGTTCTGTGGGGCGTGGGGGCGCTGGCGGCGACTTACGTTTTGGGGAAGAAGGTCTACGGCGCCCGGGCGGGCGCGTTGGGGGCGCTTTTTATCGCCGCCCTGGGGAACTTCGCGTTCTGGGCCGTCGGCGGCCTCGAGACCGCGCAATACATATGTTTGCTGCTCCTGGCGCTGGTATTTTCGGTTTCGGCGGCTGGGAATACGTGGGCGGCTCTGGCGGCCGGGGCGACCTGGGCCCTGGCGGCGATGGCCCGTCCCGAGGGTGTCGCGGTCGGCGCTATCGTTTTATTGTACGGCCTGGTCGCATCGCCGTCGGGCAAGCCCCGGGGCCGCTTCCTTCTGGCCGGGGCGGCGCTTGCGGTTTGTTACGGCGTCTATTTCGGGTGGCGGTGGCGGTACTTCGATACGTTCCTGCCGAATACCTATTACGCCCGGGCGGGCTTGTCGCCGGGGACGCTGTTGTCGCGCGTACGCGGCCTGTGGCCCTTCCTCCTGTACGCCGTACCGCCGGCGGCGTTCGCGTTGGGCTGGGCGCGGGGCGCGAAGAGCCGTGGCGCCGGGTTCCTCTGGGCCGCGACGGCCGCGAGCCTGGTGCTGGCGTTCGCCTCGCGGCGGGAGTGGATGCCGGCCTTCCGCTACGAATTGCCCTTCGCCGCGGCGTTGTGGATTCTGGCCGCCGGGCCGTTCGCGGCGTGGGCGCGGCGGCGGCCTGCCGGCGTGGCGGTTATATGTACCGTGCTGGTCGCGGCGTACGCCTTCGTGCCGGCGGCGTTCCTTTTCGACGAAGTTGATTATACGCGGGGCCTCGACCGGGCCCACGTCGCCCTGGGGAAGTGGATGGCCGAGGCCGCCCCGGCGGGGATTTCGCTCGCCGCCTGGGACATGGGGGCGTTGCCGTACTTCGCCGATCCCGTCCGCGTTTACGATATCAACCCGGAAGGCTTGCTCTCCCGCGAGACGACGCGGCACGGGTACCGGCCGGATTACTTTATTAATCAACGTCCGACCTTCTTCGTTCTGTACAGCTCCTCGGCGGAGGAACCGGCCGCCCCGGAGGGCCACTGGTCATGGCGGTATTACCGTTCGCGCGAGTTCGGCCGCTCCTATTATTATTTATTTACGTTTACGATGAGGCCGGGTTACAACCTGCGCGTTTACGCGCTCCGCGGGACGGAGATAAGCGTGGGCGATATAACCCGGGGGGAGGCGTTGGCCGGGGCGAGCCGTAATCCCTGAGCGTCGCGGTCGCGGCGGGTCAAGTGAAGCCGATGCGTATTCGCATTTGGCTTTTTTATTGCGGTCGGTTATTATATTATCGTGACAGTAAAGAAGATTGATAAGGCCGGGAACGAGGTAAGTTATTTAAATGAGCGATAATAAAAAGGAAAAACCGAAACCTACCCGGTTCCTCGGGGCGGTCCAGTTCGTTACGGTCGCCGCGCTGGCCTACGCGCTGTTGGACACCGTTATCGTGCGCGTGTTGGCGTTACGGGCGAATTATTCCGATTACTCCGTTTCCGTATATTTCCTGCGTTCTTTCGTTATTTACGGCGCGGTTTTCGTCGTCCTGGCCCTGGTCGCCGCCGGCATCGGGAGCGCCGTGGGCGCGCTTCTGCGTCGCCGGCCCGGAGCCGTCGCTACGGCGGCGGGAGGCGTGCTGTTCGCGCCCGTATTGGCGGTGGCGGTAATCGCCAACCGCCGCTTCAACCTGACGATAACCCATCCGGCGATGCTGGCGGTGGATATCGTCGTGTTGGCCGGGTGGCTGGCGCTGGCGATAAGCGTGGGAGGCCGGCTCTTCGGCCGTATCGGCCCCGGGGGCCGGGGGGTACGCCGGACGATATGGGCGGTAACCGGTTACGGCGGCGCGTTGTTGTACGTGTTCCTGCTTTTCCGGGCGTACGCGCTCCCGGCGTTGACGCGGCCGCCGGCGCCGGAGCGCGGCATGAACGTCCTGTTGATATCTATCGACGCGCTGCGGCGGGATCACCTCGGCTGTTACGGCTACGACCTCGTGAAGACCCCCAATATCGACCGGTTCGCGGCCTCCGCGACGAAGTTCGAACGGGCGTATACCTGCGCGCCGTGGACGCTGCCGTCGACCACGAGTTTCATCACGGGCCGGTATCCGGCGGTGTGCGGCGTCGACGCCCACCACCGACTGCGCCCCGGCATCCCGACGCTGGCCGACGTTCTCCGGGCCGAGGGGTATAGCGCCGAGGCGTACGTGACGAACGTCTTCATGCATCCGGAGTACGGTTACGCGAACGGCTTCGACGTCTACCTGATGAACGGGGATACCCGTTGGCTTTATCCGCTGCGCGGTACGTTGCTTTACGGATGGATGAACAAGGCTATTATGGCGGTCGACGCCCGGCGCGGCCGGGGCCGCGACGACACCCGGTTCAACGGCGACGAAACGATCGCGGCGTTGAAGCGGCTGGGCGACGCCGACAGGCCTTTCTTCATTTGGTGCCACTTCATGGACCCGCACAATCCGTACACGCCGCCCCGGGGCTACGTGCCGCCGTACCCCGGAATCCAGCCGGCCGCGGCATACGACTTGCTCGATACCCTCCAGGCCAACGGGTGGGACGTCGGGGAGTGGCCGATGGCGAGGCGGGACGTGAAGAAATTCGAAATGCTGTACGACGGCGAAATCGCGTACGTCGACGAACAGTTCGGCCTGATAATGGACGCGCTCGAAGACGAGGGCCTCGCCGAGGATACGCTGGTCTTCGTTATCAACGACCACGGCGAGGAGTTCTTCGACCATGACGCGTACGGCCACGGCCATACGCTGTACCCGGAACTAATTAATATGGTGTTCCTGGCTCGCGTCCCGGGGCGCGAGTTTCCCCGCGGCGCCGCCGGCCGTTACGTGACGCAGGTCGACGTCGTGCCGACGATACTGGACGCGTTGGGGATTACCCCTCCCGCGGAACTCGACGGCCGCTCCCTCCTCCGTGGTTTCCCCGAGGGCGAGGGGGGACGGCCTGTCTTCGCGGAGTACTTGCAGCGGGGCGGCGAGAGGAAGGCGGTCGCGCGGGACGGGTGGCTGCTGATAAGGGACGAGGCGTCCGCTTCCCGGGAGCTTTACCGCATATCCGAGGACCCGGGGGCGACGGTAAACCTGGCGGGCGGGAACGAACCCGTCGAAGCCGAATTAACCGGCGAACTCGAGTCGTACGTCGCGGCCAACGCCGCGGCGGTCGGGGCGATGGGTTCCTCCGAGGCCATGGAATTGCCCGAGGACCGCAAGAAGCGGCTCCGCGGCCTCGGCTACGTCGGCCCGTAAGTGATATACTATTGACAGTCGCGGAGACAGGGTATTATAATCGGATTTAACGCAATACCGGCCTCGTACGAAACCGGGACCAAAGGAGAATTATGGCTTCGCCGCGATTAACTCTTCGGTGGCAGTTGTTCGCGATATCTCTCGTCTACGTCGTAATATCGTTGGGATTGGCGATCCTGGCCCGGGTTACGGGGTCGTGGCTTATCGTGGGGGCCCTCGCCGGCTTTATCGTCCTGGGCGCCGGGGCCATACTGTGGTGGGTGGACCGCCGTTACCTCGGGCCGTTGAAGGAAGTGACCGACGTCCTGGAGGAAATCGCCGGGGGCACGCTGACCTTCGAACCCGGCCCCGTGACGCAGGACGAGATGGGGGAACTCTACCGCGCCATCGACGCTTTGGCCGCGGGTATCCGGGAACTCCTGGCCGGCGTCAAACAGGCGGGCCTCGACATCAATAAAGGCACCAACGAGATCCTCGCGTCCATCGTCCAGCAGAGCGCCGGCGCGAGCGAGCAGGCCTCGTCGATCAGCGAGACCAGCACGACCGTTACGGAAGTCAAGCAGACGAGCGAACAGGCGGCGGGCCGTGCCCAGGAGATAGTCCGGGTATCGGACGATTCGGCCGAGTTCTGCACCGACGGCGAAGCCTCCGTAGAGAAGACGGTCGAGGAGTTCAACCTCATCGCGGACCAGGTGGAGAAGAGCGCGGTCAGCGTCCTGACCCTCTCCGAGAAGACCCAGCAAATAAGCGAGATCCTGCGCACGGTGCGGGAACTCGCCGAACGTTCCAATATCCTCTCTTTGAACGCTTCCATCGAGGCGGCCCGGGCCGGCGAGGCCGGCAAGGGATTCGGCGTCGTGGCGGTGGAGGTCAAGAACCTCGCCGACCAGTCCAAAATCGCCGCTTCGCAAATCCAGGAAATAATCAACGAAATCCAGAGCGCGGCCAACACGTCCGTCATGGTGGCCGAAGAGGCGTCGAAGCGCGTCGACCGGGGCAAGGAGATAGTCGGGACGCTGCGGGAGCGCATGCAAAACCTGACCGACGCCGTGGCCACGGTCAACCGTTCCGCCAAGCAAATCGCCTCCTCGTCGAACCAGCAGAGCATCGGCATGGAGCAGGTGGCGCTGGCCATGGAGAACATCAACCAGGTCGCGGCGGAGAGCGTAACGAGCGTCAAGGAAATCGAGGAGGCGGCCCGGGGCCTGAGCGAGTCGGGTTCCCGCCTTGCGAGCCTTACGGGCCGCTACCGATTGGAGGCCGAGACGCCGGTTGAGTAGCGTCGACCCCCAGGAAGCGATGCGCGAGATATTCGCCCTCTTCCGGGTGGAAGGGCGCGAGCACGTCTCCCGCGTTACCGACCTTCTCCTGGCGTGGGAGAAGGGCGAACTCGGCGACGACGGCCAGGAGGAGCTCTTCCGGGCGGCGCACAGCCTCAAGGGGTCGGCCAGTACGCTCGGCGTCGACGACCTGGCCGAGATAGCGCACGCGATGGAGGACGTCTTCGGCGCGCTCCGGCGCGGTGAGCTGGAATACGACGCGGCCGTGGCCGACGAGATACTGGCAGCCCTGGACGCCATCGGCGATATTCTGGACAACGCGGCGCCCGAGGCCGAACTCGACGAGGCCGGCGCGCGGAAGATGGCGGCCCGGGTCCGGGCCGTGCTCGACGGAGGCCCGAAGAAGAAACGGCGGGCCGCGAAGAAGAAGAGCCCCGCTCCCGACAAGGATAAAGGCTCCGGCAAGCCCGCCGGGAAGGAGGCCGCGCCGGCGCCGGAAGCGGAGACGCCGGTGGAGGCCGAAACCCGCAACGGCGGCACGACGTTCCGGCGCAAGGCCGAGGACACGGTCCGCCTGGCCGTGGACAAACTCGACGCCGTAATAGACGGCTTCTCCGAGGTCTGGGAGGAGAAGTTCCGCAACGACGAGTTCCTCGCCCGGCTGGACCGGGTGGCCGCGGCGACGCGGGTCGCCGCCAAAATGCTCGACGACGCGCTCGAGCTGTACCGGCGTCAGGGTGACGCGGCCGGCCTGTTCCACCAGGTGGAACGGGCAACGGCCGGCCTGGCGGCCGTGGACCGCGATATGCGCGTGCTCGATTTCGACTTCGGCGCCGCCGGCCAGCGCTTCGAGCTGGATCTGGGGAGTTTCGGCGACGAGTTGGGCCGCCTGCGGATGGCGCCGCTCCGGGAGCTCTTCCGTTCCCTCCGGCGGCCGGTGCGGGACCTCGCGGTGCGGCTGGGCAAGAACGTACGGCTGGAGATAGTGGGCGAGGAGAACGAGCTGGATAAAACGGTTATCGAGCTGATAAAGGACCCGCTTATCCACATCCTCCGCAACGCCGTGCACCACGGCATCGAGGACGAGGAAACGCGGAAGGCGGCGGGCAAGACGCCGGACGGCCGCGTTCTAATTTCCAGTACGCGAATCGGTTCCCGCCTCCTCATCGAGGTGGAGGACGACGGCCGGGGAATCGACGTGGAACGGGTCAAGGAGGCCGCGCTTCGCAGCGGCTCCATCCACGGCGAGGCCGCGGAGGCTCTGACTTCCGACGAGGCCGCCCGCCTTATTTTCGAGCCGGGGATATCGACCTTGCCGGAGGCCGACCAGGTCAGCGGCCGGGGCGTGGGTCTCGACATCGTCGCGACCAACGTGGCCGCCCTCGGCGGTACCTTCGACGTCTGGTCGGAAACGGGCATCGGGACCCGCTTCACGATTCAAATTCCGCTCACGATAGCGACGGCCCGGGGGATGCTCGTCGAGGCTTCGGGGGATAAGTTCATCGTCCCGTCGAGCGCGATACGCCGGGTCGAGTTGATAGCGAGTTCGGATTTCGAGACGATAGAGGGCAAGACGGCCCTTCGTTACCAGGGCCGCGTTCTCGCCGCGGGGGACCTTTCGCGCGTCCTGGACCTGGGGGGAGAGTCGGGTTTCGGCAGCCGGCCCACGGTGTTGATATTGACGTCGCCGTCGGGGGAGGCCGCGCTTGTCGTCTCCGAGGTCAGGGGCGAGGGCGAGTTTTTGACCAAGGACCTCGGGCCGGCGGCGCCCCTCCTGCCGTACTTCGGCGCGGCCCACGTTACGGGGGACGGCGAGGTTATTCTCATACTCAACGCCGACGCGCTCATTCAGGAAATCGTAAAAGGGGAAATAGTATTCCGGCCCGCCGCGGCGCCCGAGCCCGTAGTGGCGAAGCGCACCGTGCTCGTGGTCGACGATTCGTTAACTACTCGCGTACTCGAAAAGAACATATTGGAGGCGGCGGGGTATCAGGTCGTCGTCGCCACGGATGGGGAGGAGGCTTTGGAGGTCCTGGGGCGGGAAACCTGCGACCTCGCGGTCGTGGACGTACAGATGCCCCGGATGGACGGTTACGAATTAACGCGGCGCATCCGTTCCTCCACCGAACATCGGGAGTTGCCGGTAGTCATAGTAACCTCCCTCGACACCGAACGGGACGTGGCCCGCGGCCTCGACGCCGGAGCCGACGCCTACATCAAGAAGAGCGCGTTCGACCAGCGGGAACTTTTGGCGGTCGTGGAGCAATTCATCTAAAAGGAATAGCGGCCCATGGAAGAATTGAACAAACCTATTCGAGTGCTTATCGCCGAAGATTCGGCCGTCGTGGCCCGCGTTTTGGAGGCCGTGCTTAGTTCGGATCCGGAAATAGAAATAGTGGGCGTCGCGGGCGACGGGGCCGAAGCCGTCGAGTTGACCAAAAAGCTCCGACCCGACCTCATCACGATGGACGTCCGTATGCCCCGGATGGACGGCCTCGCGGCCACCCGCAAAATCATGGAAGTGGCTCCCACTCCCATCGTGGTGGTGAGCGCGAGCGTCAACGTCCAGGACATGAACATCACCTTCGAGGCGCTGCGGGCGGGCGCCCTCGAGATAATCGAGAAGCCCAAGGGCGTGGGCCACAAGGACTACGAGACGGTCCGGGGTCGCCTGGTCCGGGCCGTGAAGGCGATGAGCGAGGTCAAGGTCGTTCGGCGGATGTCCGAGGAGCGGCTCAAGCGCACGTCGCGTTTGCCCAAGGCGGTGCTGCGGGGCCGGGAGGCGGGCCGCGTCGTCGTCATCGGCAGTTCGACCGGCGGGCCGGCCGCGCTCGAGAAGGTGCTGTCAGGATTGCCCGAGAAGTTTCCGGCGCCGGTGCTCGTGGTTCAGCACATCGCCCCGGGCTTCGTCGGCGGGTTGGCCGAGTGGCTTAATCAGTCCTCGCCGCTGAACGTCAAGATAGCGGAGGCCGGAGAGAAGCCGGAAGGCGGCACGGCCTACTTCGCCCCCGACGGCTATCACATGGTAATAGACGGCGACGGCCGCGTCGGCCTGGATGACGGCGCTCCCGAGCGGGGGCACAAACCGTCCATCGATCGCCTTTTCTCGGCCGCGGCGCGGGCGTGGGGGTCGCGTTGCATCGGCGTCCTGCTCACCGGTATGGGCAAGGACGGCGTCGAGGGCCTGGGCGAAGTTAAGCGGTCCGGCGGCACGGCCCTGGTTCAGGACGAAGCGAGCGCGGTAATTTACGGAATGCCGGGCGAGGCGGTCTCGGCCGGCGTGGTAGACAAAATTCTCCCCCTCGAAGACCTGTCCGCCGAGATAAGCTCACTGGGGAAGTAGAGGCGCGGACGGAGGGCTAGATCGGTTATGGTACAGCAGTTGAAAAAAATCCTCCTCGTCGACGATACGGATACCATACTCCTTTTCCTGAAGACGCTGTTGGCCGGGCAGGGGTTCGAATTCCTGACGGCCAAGAACGGCGCGGAAGCCGTGGAGCGGGCTCGCGGGGAAAGGCCGGACTTGATACTGATGGACGTGTTCATGCCGGTCATGGACGGCGTCGAGGCGTGCCGCATAATCAAGGGCGACCCGGAGCTGAAGGACATCCCGGTCGTGGTTGTGACGGCGCGCAGCGAAGCCGAAAACCTCGAGAAGTGTCTGGACGCCGGCTGCGACGATTACGTATTCAAGCCCGTGAGGAAATTGGAGCTGTTGGATAAAATCAACCGTTTATTGGCTTAACCCGGGCCGGGGCGCGCCGCGACGGCGGCTGATTATCATGACGAAGGAAGAGCACGAACGGAGCGAACAGGGCGAATACCTTATCCATGTCTTCGAGCAGGGCAAGGCGTTCACCGAACAGCTGCTCAGGGAGAACGCCGATCTCCGAGCGGCCATCGCGCACCTGAAGGCCCAGGTCGGCGAGAGCCCGGGCGAGGGCGAAGGCGCGCCCGACGGCGATGCCGAACTGAAGAAGAAATTCGGCGTACTCGCCGCCAACTACAATGAATTGCGCGAGCGGTACCGGAAGCTGGCGGGGGAACTCAACGCCATAAAAACGGAAAACATCGATTTCGCGAAAAAGTACGTCGACATCGAGGAACAGAATACGAGCCTGGCCAACCTCTACGTGGCGTCGTACCAGCTCCACTCCACGCTGGACTTCGCCGAGGTCGTGCGCATCGTCGTCGAGATTGTGATTAATCTTATAGGCGCGGAGAAGCTGGGCGTGTTCGTCTTCGACGAGGAGACCGAGCGTCTGGAATGCGTGGCGCACGAGGGCCTCTCCGAGAAGGAGGCGCGCTCCATAATCGTCGGGGAGGGGCTGCAGGGCAAGGTGGCCGCGCTGGGCGAATCCTACTTCTTAACGGACGAGGCCAAGCAGCGGAACGCCGAGAAGGCCGGGGAGCCCATCGCCTGCATCCCGGTGAAAATCGGCGACCGGCTCATCGGCGTCATATCCATCTACCGGCTCCTGCGCCAGAAAGACGGGTTCACGTCCATCGACTTCAAACTCTTCGACCTCCTGGCCGGCCACGCCGCCACCGCGCTTTACTCCTCCCGGCTCTACGCCCTCTCCGAACGTAAACTGAAAACGGTACGGTCCTTCCTCGACCTTCTCAAGATGTCGCCCGACGAGTAGTAAGCGAAAAGGGCTGCGAGGGAGAACGGCGTCCGGGGGAAATCTATTTCGTATAGGGGAGATATAACTATAATCGTACTGGTAGTCAGGAGGAGATGAAATTGCGAAAAACGATTATAATGTTCGCGGCCGGGGCGCTGGCGGCCGCGGCGTTCGCCGACCTGGCGATCGTCGAGTCGTGGCCTTCACCGGGCCTTATTCCCTACGGCGTAGCGCATGACGGCTCGTACGTGTGGGTATCGTGCGACGAGGCCGGCAAGGAAAGCCTTTATAAATGCGACCCGGGTACCGGTTCCGTGCTGTCGTCGTTCCGGGTCGAGACCAGCGGCCTCCTGGCGTGCGCATACGACGGGTCGTATTTGTGGTACGACGCGCTTAATTCCTCCCTCGAATACTACTTATATCAAGCCGACGATGCCGGGTCGGTTCTGTCGTCCTGGAAGTCTCCGCTCAACCGCACCGTGGGTGTGGCCTGGGACGGCTCGCACCTTTGGTTGACTTCCTACTACAGCAATATGGGTTGGGTGACCACGGCGGGTTCGCTCGTCGGGTCGTTCGACACCGCCTGGCGGCCGACGGGCGCGGCGTACGACGGCGAATATTTGTGGACCGCCGAATATAATACGGCCAAGCTGTACCGCCTAACCACCGCCGGTTCGCTGCTGGCGACCTATACCTTCCCGGCGGGGGAACCGTGGGGCCTCGACTTCGACGGCGAGTACCTGTGGGCGACGAATAAGGACGGCGCCGGTACGATATACAAGGTAAATATTAGCAGCGACCCGGCCGTAACGCCCGCGTCCTTCGGAGGCGTAAGGGCGCTGTAC
>JASFLY010000026.1:0-35784 GCA_050117845.1 Candidatus Zixiibacteriota bacterium | reverse complement strand
CCTCGTACGACTACCAGCTTTGCTTCGAGGGGACGGTCGAGGAAAGCGTGGACCCGGAACTGCACGCCGTCGATCTCTTCGCCCGGCACGCCGGCGTCGACGACATGCAGGACCGGACGCTCGAGTACAACGTCGACGACCAGCTCGCCAACAAGGCGAAGAACGTCCTCCGTTACGAACTCGACGTGAAGCCGGAGGACGTGAAGGTCGCCGTTCACTTGCGGGCGTCGTCCGTGGTCCGCAACTACCCGCCGGAGAACAGCCTGCGCGTGGCCGCGGCGCTGGGAATCGGCGGCGCCAAGGTGTTCCTGCTGGGGACGAAGCGCGACTGGGACGACATCGTCGGCGTCGACCGCGAGACGCTGGTTAAGCTGAAGAACGTGACGAACCTGTGCGGCCGGTTCCGGTCGATGGACTACACCGCGGCCTTCCTGTCGAAGATGGACCTGCTAATCGGGCCGGACTCCGGCCTCGTCCACTTCGCCGGGGCCCTGGGCGTACCGACGGTCGCGCTGTACGGGCCGTTCCCGGGGGCGGTGCGGACGAAGTACTACCCGGGGTGCACTACGCTCGAGGGGAAGAAGCGGAAGTGGCTCGGCCTGAAGTCGTGCACGCCGTGCTTCATCCACGGCCACCTGCCGTGCCCGAAGGCGAAGAAGGACGGCGTCAGCCCGTGCCTGCGCAATTTGAAACCCGAAGCCGTCGTGGCGGCGGCGTTGAACGTGTTAACGCGGAAAGGAAGCAGCGATGCGGACTCGTAATGAGTGCCCCCTTTGCGGGGCGCCGGCCGACGCGGCCAGGCACTTCGCGAAGACGGCCAAAGGGTACGACCTTTTCGAGTGCCCGTGCGGCCTCGTATACGGCAAGGAGTACTACGACGAGGACAAGATCTTCTCGATCTACAACGAGGAATACGCCCGCGGGTACGAGCGGCCGGAGTTGGTGAACCTCATCCGGAGCTACGCCGACCGGTTCTTCGGCAAGAAGGAACGCGGCCGACTGCTGGAAGTCGGTTGCGGCAACGGTCACCTCTTGCGCCGCCTGGACGAACTCGGCTTCACCGTGCGGGGCGTCGAGGTAGGGGAATCCCTGGCGGCGCGCTGCCGGGACCTCGACGTGAAGGTAATGCCGTTCGAGGAAATGCGCGTGCCGCCACCGGTGGCGCGGTTCGACTACGTGGTGACGTTCCACGTACTCGAGCATATCGTCGAACCCGTGCCTGCGGTCCAGAAGATAGCGAAGATGCTCAAACCGGAGGGCGTGTGGTTCAACTATAAGCCCAACGTGCGGGCGTGGCGTCCGGAAGCCCACGGCCCGGGCTGGATCCACTTCGACCCTACGAACGCCGCGGAGCATATCAACTTCTTCGACGAGAAAACGATCCGCGTGCTGGCCGAGAAGGCCGGCCTGGAAGTGTACCTCGTCGAGGCCGAAAACGACGACTTCTGGAGCGAGGCCCGGCTCCGGGGGGATAACGGATAGGGTCCGGAGCTTTCACCGCTATTCACCGCGTTTGCGGCCGGCAGGGGCGATTCTGTGGAAGGGTTCTACGGCGACTGGGACAAGTTCGAACGAGAAGTGGCGACGTTTTCCGATCGCCTCGAGCGGAACATGGCCCGGGCGACGCGCCGGAACGGGGAATACACGGCTGGTCAGATGAAGCGGCACATCCTGAGTCAGCGGGGCGAGGTGAAGTTCTCGAAACTCGCTAAATCCACGAGGCGCCGGAAATTGAAAAAGGGCAGGAAACAAGCCTTGGTCGAAAGCGGCCAACTCTCGCGTGCTTTCACGTGTAGGGTGGTCGGTCTTCTCAAGGCGATCGTCGGTGTCCAGCGGTACGTCAATAAGAATAAATCGTCCAAGGGGTTCAACGTGCCCGAGTTCCACGAGAAGCGGTTCCACTTCGTCCGGGACGTGCTTGAGCGCGTGCGGGACAAATGCCTGGAGCGGTGGGAGAAGGCGTTCGAGAGGACGGTCCAGGGATCGTAAGGAAAGAAACCTTTTTTAACCAGGATTTAAAGGAAAGAAATAGGCCGAATTCTTTCTTATGACAGCCGAGGATTATCAGGAAGAGTTGCTGTTGACGCTGCGGACGCGGGTCCTGGAGGACGTGGTTCCCGAGTTCCCGTTCATTACGGAGGCCGACGTCCACGTCGAGGATCCGGACCCGCGTTATATACAACGCGTCGAGGACGGCGACACGTCCGCGGCAGTCGCGTTGGAAATCGTCTCCGACCAGCCGAGCCCCCGGTTCGTCGAGGGCGAGTTGTACCTGCGCGAGAGCGACACGACGTCCAATACCGACCTGGTCGTTGCCGACAAGCGGATCTTCAGCGTCGAGTGCCGCGTGTACGCCCGGCGCCGGCGCTGGAAGCGGCTGTTGGCGCGGCGGCTCGAGCGCTACTTCGAGGACAACGAGATCATCCCGTGCGTCGTGGGCGACACGACCACGGGCAACAGCATATGGATAATGTCCGTCGCCGGCCGGAACGTGGAGCCGGAAGACGATTTCTACGTCTACATTCTAACCCTGACCGTCGAGGGCCAGGAGCTTGAGGACGTCACCACGCAAAAGCCGTCCGCGGGCGTCGAGATAACGCTCGGGGATTACGACGAAGGAGGCTAACGGAGATGATAAACCGATCCACGTACCTCGACGTCCCGGACGTCTACATCTGGGAACTCGAGACCGGACCCCGGGTGATCAAGGCCGTGCCGACGGGGATAGTCGGCCTCGTTGACGCGTTTCCCTGGGGGCCCGTGAACGAGTCGACGACGGTCGGGGATTTGACCGCCGGCGTCAAGAAGTTCGGGACGCCGAGTACCACGCACAAGGGGCCGTTCGCGTTCCTCGGGGCGCTCAAGCAGGGCGCCCGGGCGTTCCGGTTCATCCGCGTCGTCGGCGAGGGCGCCGTGAAATCCTCGATCACCTGCCAGGACAGCACGGCCGTCGACGTCGTTAAGTTCGAAGCGCCGTACGAGGGGGTGCTGGGCGACGAGTTCTCCGTGGAGATCGTAGACAACACCGTGGCGGCCGGGACCGTGAACGTCGTCTTCTACTTCGGGAATACCGTCGAGCAGCACAAAGCGGTCCAGATGGCCGACACGACGGCCGGTAATTACCTCGTCGACTACGTAAACAAGAACTCGCAACTCGAGGTTACCGCCTCGGCCGTAGGGACGCCGACGACCAATCCGGCCCCGCTCGCTGAGACCAACTTCGCCGGCGGGAACGACGGCGCCGCTCTCACGCCCGCGGACTATATCGGGACGGTGAACGGCACGACGGGCGACCGGACGGGGCTGAAGCTGATGGAGACGGTGGACGAGGTTTCGATCGTCATCGCCGGTTCCGGCCTGGAGGGCGACTCGGACGTCCAGACGCTGAACGGCGGTCTCATCGAACACGCGGAGACGATGGGCGACCGTATCGTCTGCCTCAACCCGGCGAAGAACCAGTCGGTGAACGCCGTCAAGGCGGCCCGGCTGAACTACAACAGCGCCCGGGCCCGCCTCTATTACCCGTGGATCAAGATATTCGACGAGTGGTCGGGCGAGAACGTCACGCTTGCGCCGGCGGCGTTCGCGGCCGGGCGGCTCTCGGTTATCCAGGCGCACAAGTCGCTTTCGAACAAGGAAGTCCAGGGGATCGTCGGCCTCGAGCGCGACCTGACGCGGGCCGAGGTCGCGGACCTCTTCGCGAACCAGATCACGCCGGTCACCAAGATGCGCGGCCGCGGCTACCGTTTCCGGTGCGACCACGCCTTAACGACCGACACGCGGTGGCAGCAGGGCGCCCACCGGCGTAAGGCCGACCAGATCGAGGAGTCGATCTACGAGGGCACGCAGTGGGCGATATCGGAGAACAATAACGAGGAGGATCTCTGGTCGCCGCTCCGCAAATCCGTGGCGACGCTCCTCGACCCGATGAAGCGGGAGCGCGAGATCTCCGATTACTGGTTCAAATGCGACGAGGAGACCAACCCGGAGGACATCGTCAACCAGAACAAATGCGTCGGCAAGCTTGGCATCAAGTTCCAGGAGCCGGCCGACTTCGTGATCTTCGAGGTCGAGAAGCTGCTCACGACCGGCGAGGTAACGATCAGTTAGCGACGAGGGCGGTCCCCCCGCCCCTTCCTTCACTCCGTTGAGGACGGTGGATATCGATGAAGCACCCCATTCTTAGCAAGCACGTCAAGGTCAAAATCCAGGGGCCCTACGGTCCGGAGGCCGTCGGCGAGTTCACCGAGGCCTCGCACACGCGCGAGATCGACGTGAAGGAATACGTCGCCATCGGCGAAGAGGTTCCCCTTAACCTGGAGGCGACCAAGAAGTTCAGCGGGAGCCTCTCGCAGGGAAAGATCGACGAGACGATGGCCCGGATCATCTGGGGCCAGTACCAGGTGCAGCGGGGCCAGGATCCACAGAACGCGCCCCGGTACATCCTGACGATAACGAAGACCTACTTCGACGGTACGAAAGGTACCGACACGTACGGCGACGTGCTGTTCCACAAGGTAAGCGAGCAGATCCGCGCCGGCGAGATCGTCGACCAGACGTTCGACTGGGTCGGTGAGAAGTGGGAGAACGAAATCAAGTAGTAGGCCACACGACGAGACGAGGTGACGCATGAGTACGGAACGGTTCGAATTCAATCTACCGGTATCGAAACAGAAGGTCGTAATGCGCCGGTCCACGCTCCTCGACGAGTTTAAGAACGACGAGGACTACTCCGAAGAGGGTGCGAAGGAAGCGCTCCGGCCCTGGGGCCTCATCGGCCGCACGATCGAAGAACTCGGCGGCAAGAAGGGGCCGTTCGAGGCCGAGGACATCATCGGCCTGGCGAGCCAAGACGGCGCGTACCTGATGCGGTACTGGCGTTGGCTCAACGACCTCACGCCGAAGATGGCGCGGGAGATCCGGGATTTTTTCGAGACCCCCGCAACCGAATCGTCGCCAAACTGATTCGGTTCGGGTTCCCTTACGACGCCATCGTGCGGATGTCCCCGGTGGAGCTGCTCGGGTGGCGCAACATCATTAACGACATGGAAAGCGACGGCTGATGTTCGGGTTCGGCGGAACGCGCGGGTTCCAACTCGGCGTTGTCCTGGAGGCGAAGAACCTCCTCAAGGGCGAGATGCGCCGGGTGAAGGGCGACACCGACGAGGCCAAACGGAAGCTCGCCGGCCTCCAGGGCCAACTCCGCCAGCTCGAGCGGTACGGCCGGATGATGAAGATCGGCGCCGGCATCACCGCGATCGGCGCCGGCGCGTCCGTGGCGGCGGTGAAACTCATCGACGCCAACAAGCAAATCGAGGAGTCGCTGGCGGGCGTCGGCACCGTCGCGACCGGGACCTACGCCGAGTGGCTGGCGATGGAGGACAAGGCGCGCGAGCGCGTCGAGGAGTTGGCGGTCGCCCACCGCGGTAGCTTCGAGGACATCTCCGAGGGCATGTACCAAATGCTCTCGTCCGGCATCGCGTACGACACGGTGGCGGACGGTATGGACCACGTCATCGAGGGCAACATCGCGATGCGGGGCGAGCTGTCGGAGACGTCGAAGCTGTTCGGCACGGTCATCAACAACTTCGGCGATCAGCTCGACCAGTTCGAAACCGACGGCGAGAAGATGGAGCACGTCGCGGACATCTTCGCCTACGCGACGAAGAAGTACATGATGACCGGCCCGGCCATCGCGGAGTCGATGTCTTACGCGGCGCCGACGATGAAGGAATGGAACATGGAGGTCGAGGAGGGTGTCGCGGTCTTGGGCGCGCTCCACAACGCCGGGATCGAGGGCGGCCGGGCCGGCACGGCGTTCGCGGCGACGATGCGGCAGATGCTGGAGGTCGAGGACAAGCTCGGCATCACGATCAAGCGGAACGCCGACGGCACGTACGACTTCGCGGGGACGATGGAGGAACTCCGCAAGAAGTACGGCGAGAACATCGCCGGCAACACGGAACTCCAGAAGAAGCTCCAGGAGACGTTCGGCGACGAGGGCAAGCGAGCCATCGTCGCGCTGTGGACGATGGGCGACGCGATCGACGCCAACACCGAGGCCATGAAGAAGAACAAGGGCATGGCGCACGACATGGCCCAGGCGTACGAGCGGACGAGCGGCGCCAAGCTGGAGAAACTCGCCAAATCGTGGAATTTTTTTACGGCGTCGCTGATGGATGACAGCGCCTCGGTCGATTGGGCGGTGAAATCGTTAACTGAACTCGTCGCGGCCCTGGACGGGATGCCCGACTGGGCGAAGGACCTCGTCGCCGGCGGCATGGCCGTCGGGGGCGTCGCCGGGTCGGTCGCCGGGCCTCTGATGACCGGTTACGGCGCGCTGATGCAGTACAAGATGGCGAAGGGGATAGGCGCCGCCGGCGCCACCCGCGTGTTCGAAACAAACCCGGCGGCGATGGAGGGAGGCGGCGTCGCGACGGGCGCGGCCGGGACGGCGGCCAAAAGCGGGTTCCTTGGCAAGGCCGGCCTGTTCGGCCTGGCCACCGGTCTTATGGCGGGTAAAGTCGCCGTGGACGACTTCATTCTGAAGAAAGCGCAAAAGGGGTTGTTCGGCAAGGAATACGTCGCGGGGTTCGGAGAGCGGACGAAGATGTTCGGGAAGGCGGCGTGGGAGACCGGCAAGGCCTGGAACCCACTCGCGGGGTCGTGGGGGGTGTCCGAAGAATCGCGAAAAGCGTGGCGGGATGTTTATTTGACTGAAACGTTCCGGACTGAACAGGTGCGCGAGGAGAAGGCCAAGGAAGTCAGTAAAACGGAGAACCTTACGATCAATATCAACAACGTCAATACGCAGGCTAAGGACGGCGCGGCGTTGGCGAGCGAGCTTAAGAAACAAGCGCGGCGGACGGGGAAAAGGAAGTCCCCATAGGCGTATGGCCGGTTTAGGAGACATCGAGAGCGCGGTGGGTTCGCTGCTGGGTTTGGGCGAGTCGGTCCTCGACCACCTGGACGACGAGAAGAAGACCCAGGCGCCCCGCGTTATCCTCATCCCCGAGGAGGGCGACGAGTACGAGTTCGCCATCCTTCCGGAGGACGCGCTCGAACCCGCCGGCGAGGGCGTGTACGTCGCCCGCGAGGCCCCGGGCGCGAAGCCCATCTACCAGTTCATGGGGCCCGGCGAGCAGCGCCTCGGCATGCACGGCGTCCTCAAGGGCGCGGAGGCCTACACCGACTACGAGATGTTCGAGCGGTGGAAGCGCGACGGCGTGGTCTTCACGCTCGTGTACGGGCCGATCAACAAGATCGTCGCCGTTCGGGACATCCGGTGGCGGATCCGCTCGCTCACCGAGTTCTGGTACGACATGGAGCTGGTCGAGTTCGACGACGTCTCGAGCCAGTTCAAGGCCGAGGTCGTCGTGTGGCCGGAGTGGAAGGCCGGCGGGTTGCTCGCGCTCTTGAACGACGTGCTGGATTCCGTCAACGGGTTCAAGGGGAAGATGCAGAACCTGATAAGCCGGATAACGGACGTCGTCGACGGCGTGATGGCGGTCACCGACATGATGAACGACATCGGTGGGGCGTTCGTGGACATCCTCGAAATGCCGGGGGATCTCGCGGCGTACGTGCGGGGGGCCGCGGCCGAGGTCAAGGAGGACCTGGTCGAGACGGTCGATCGGTTCACCGAACTCGAGGAAACGTACGGCGGCGGCAGCAAGGACCCGAACCGGAACGCCGGCCCGGGCGGCAGCGGCGGCTCGTCGGATCCCGTGTTCTCCAGCCCCCGGGCCGAGGACCTGAAGGCGAAGCGCGCGTTCGGCCGGGCCCGCAAGGCGCTCCGCGGGATGCGGATCGAACTCGACATCCTGGACCGCACGCTGGCCAGGGTGGAGCAGGGTGCCGACATGAACGTCCCGGCGCACGTCGTCATCGACGGCGAGACGCTGCGCGACGTGTCGGTGAAGTACTACGGCACGGCGGACTACTGGTCGGCGGTCGCCCGGCGGAACCGCCTGGCGTCGTTCGACCTGGTCGCCGGCCAGAAGCTGGTAATCCCGAAGGTCGAGGGAGAGGTCGAGACGGCGTTCGGCATTTACTCCTTCGACAACTTCTGGGACTGGTTCCTGGAGCGGCGGCGCACGTGGTGGAAGCAGTCGCGGCGCCGGCACGCGCAGAAGTACATCGGCGGGTACTACCAGATCGGGCCCGACATCGCGTCGATGGTCAACCTGGGGTTCGGCACGGCCGGGTCGTTCAACGAGCGCGTGCCGTGGGCCCAGGATTACAACCGGGACACGGTTTTCGGTAATACGGGAGACATGGCTTAGCGTGGCGATGACCGACAAATCCCGGAGGCCCCGGGCCGTGGTGAAACTCGACGGCGAGCGGCTGCGTACGTTCGACGACCTGACGGTGACGATCATCGCCCGGGCCGAGGCCGACACGTTTTCGATCGTCATCCCGAACGACGGCGCCAGGTTCACCGGGGAGTTCCACGAGCGGACGGATGACAAGAAGACGGGCCGGCCGAAGTCCGAGGTCGAGATCTGGATGGGGAACGTCGGCGACGAGGCGTACGGCGATGGTGACCTCGTGAAGATGATGCACGGCGTGGTCGACGACGTGGAGTTCGGGTTCTCTCGGGACGGGGAAACGATAAGACTCGGCGGCCGGGATATGACGGCGCTCCTCCTGGACGCCCGGGTGGCGGCCCGTTTCCCAAAGCGGCCGGCGGCCTCCCACGTGCGGGAGATGGTGGAGGCGCGGGGCCTGACGCTGGACCTGAAGGGCTCCGGCGGCGCGACGAAGGCGTTCGTCGAGGACGACGTGACCGAGTGGGACGTCGTCGAGATGCTGTCGCGGAAGATGGGCGGCATCGCGTTCGTCAAACCCGGTACGAAGGAGATATACGTCGGCCCCCGGACCACGAAGGAGATGCTGCCGCCGATCGTGTTCCGCGCCGGCGCCGAGCGGCTCACGATAAAGAAGGACCTGACGAGGAAGTACGCGGTCGAGGTCCGCTCGTGGGACGAGAAGAAGACGAGCATCGTCGGCAAGTACCCGGAGAAGGCCGAGGAGGGGGCGCAGGAGCGGGTTTACAAGCTACCGGAGGTGCGGACGACCGCGGAGGCGAAGGCCAGGGCGAAGGCCATATACGAGGAGCTGTCGCGCGACGCGGTCGAGGTCGAAGCGTCGATCGCCTTCAATCCCATCTATATGCCCGAGCACCAGGTCATCGTCGAGTACGCCGGCGACCCGGATCCGTTAGGGCCCCTCGCCCGGGCGTACTACGTCAACGAGGTCACGCACCACATCTCCAAGGGCGGCGGCGGGACCACCGAAGTCAAGGCCGTGCTGCCGATAGAGGAGTTCCGGGTGGAGGGGAAGGAGAAGTAGATGGCGGGTATCGTCGACGAGGTCCAGGATATCGCCCGGGGCGCCGCGGCCGCGGCCTGCCCGCCGGCGCAACTCGGCGAGGTCCTGGGGGCCGACCAGGGCGCGTTCCGCGTCCGCGTCCGCCTGCAGCCGTCGGGGATCGAGACCGACTGGCTCCGCGTGGCGGCGCCGCTGTTCGCCTGGGCCGACGTCGTGCTGCCGGAGGCGGGCGACGAGGTGCTGGTGGTTACGGCTGCCGGCGAGCAGATCGTCGTCGCCCGGATGTTCAACGCCGTGGACGCGGTCCCCTCGGACGGCAAGGAAGCGGCCCGGAAGGGCGACGCGTGCAGTTGTTCGGAAGCGGTGGTCGGCGACCACGGGCCGCACAGCCACACGGTCGTCATCGACGAAGGCACGGGGAAGGTGAAGCTCGTTGACTAGGGACTTGCCGCGCGACCTGTACGGCATTGACTTCGCGTTCGACGCGTCGGGGGACCTGGTTCTATCGCCGAGCGGCCAGGTGCTGACGATCGCCGGCGCCGACAACGTCAAGGAAGCGATCATCCGGCGGATCTCGACGGCGCTGGGCGAGAGCTGCCGGCACCCGGATTACGGCTCGAAGCTGCCGGACCTCGTCGGCGAGGAGAACGACGACGTGACGTGGGCGAGGGCCGTCCGCACGGTGAAGCAGGCGCTGGCGCTCGAGCCGCGGGTCGGCGAGATCTCCGACGTGTACGTCCGGTCCTACGACGGCAACCGGTTCGACGTACTCGCGTTCTTCAAGCTGATCGATTCGAACGTGCCGCTTAACATCGTATTCCCGTTCTACGTGAGGTAGCGACGTGGCCGATGGAATGTCCGAACGGTTGAAGCGCATGATCCGGGGGATCAACGCCCGGACCGACAAGATAACGGATTTCAACGTCGGGAGCGGCCTGCGGTCGTTCCTGGAGTCGATCGACGACGAACTGGAGGAGTCCGATTACCGCCGCGAGGAGGCGGTCGCGGGGCTGCTTATCCAGTCGGCGGAGGGCGACGAACTGGACCGCATTCTCAACGGCCTGCGGTTCTTCCGGCGGCCCGACATCCCGTCCATCGTGCTGGTCAAATTCTCCGTGAACGCCGCGGCCGGGGCGCCCCAGGACATCCCGATCCCCAAGGGGACGGTCGTCTCGACGGATCCCGACGAGGTCGTCTACCAGGCCGACACCACCAAGGTGGACGTCCTGGAGTTCGAGGTGTACGAGGAAGGCAAGAAGATCACGTACGGCGAGAAGTCGGTGTCCTGCTACGCGGAGTGCACGAGCGGCGGCCGCGTGACGAACGTGGGCGCCGGCAAGGTCAACACGATCGTCTCGAACCTGCCGGGCGTGGACGCCGTCACGAACGAGGACGGCGGCGCCGGCGGCATGGACGCCTGGACGGACGACGAGTACCGAACGGAGTTCCACCGGGCGATCAAGCTGATGGGCCGGTGCACCTACCACGCCGTCCTGGCGGCGGTCCCCCTCATCTCCGACCACATCGGCGAGAAGATCACTTATGCCCATCTGTCAGAGTGCGACCCGGAACCGGGGAAAAACGTGTTGTATCTGGCGACGGGTGACGGGGGGCTCGCTAACGACGTGAAGACTAAGGCCCAGGAGTTCTGCAACCGTTACCTACGCGCCCTCGGCACGACGCTCGACGTCGAGGCCCCGAACGAAAAACCCATCAACCTGGCCTGCTCGGTGAAGTACTCGGCCGGGACGGTCAACAAGGCGATGGTGAACGCGGAGCTCGCGCGTACGCTGGCTAATTACGTCCGGGCCCTCAACATCGGCGGAGAACACACCGGCCTCGCCGTCGGCACCGGCTCCGTATTCGTGAACCGCCTGATCAAGGCCGGCCTCGAGGTCCCGGGGATCCAGGACATCAACTTCGACGAGATCTCTAGCGACGTCACGGTCTTCGCTGACGAGAAGCCCTGGGCCGAGTACGACGTTACGATTCAGGAGGACGTCTAGTGTCGGCCACGGCGGCAGCGACGGCGGGCGTCACGGCCGGGCAGCGGATTCGCGGTCGCCTCATCACCGCGTTCAACACGGACGAGGGGACGCAAGTCGAGATCATCCTGACGGCGGTCGGGAACGAGGTCGACGGCTCGGTCCACGCCCCGGTCGCCAACATACCGGCGAAGATCCTGCCGGGCGCCGCGGTCGGCCGGGACCTCGACACGGTATGCGCCGGGTACGGCTTCGAGCGCCGCGAGCGAGAGGCCGACGAGTGGCTGCGGGAGCGCCTCGGCCGCCTGGCGTTCGGCCCCAAGGTAACGCGCGAGGCGCTGGAGGAGGCCCTCGAGGGTCTGTTCGTGAAGGATCCCGAGATCGTCGAGTGGATCCGCGACCAGTGGTTCGTCGGCAAGAACTATCTGGGCGTCAACACCTGGTCGTGTGACCGGACGAAGGTAGCGTACCGCGTCCTGGTGCGCGTCATGGACACGCGGAAAACGATCCAGCGGACGGGGTTCTTCGTCGGCCGTTCATTCCTGGGCGTGCAGTACAATTACGAGGACAGGCTTGAGTATTCGGTGCCGATGTGGTTCCTCTGGTGCCTTATCCGGGCGGTGAAGCCGGCGGGCATCGAGGTTACGATCGAAGTCCTGAACTGAGGAGCAGCCATGAAGAAGGTAAAATTCCACGATAAGGAACAGGTGACGCAAGCGGACCTGGCGGCGATAGCCCAGCTCGTCCAGAACAGCGGCCTGGCGCAGCTCGTGCAGCACCTGATACTGGGCGCGAACAAGGTACTCGACGGCCTGAAGGTATCGGATTCGGCGCCGGACGCGATGACCGTGGACGTCGCCACCGGCGTCGGCTACCACGAGGGGATCCCGATTATCGGCGACTCGACGACCGTCGCCATCGCGCCGGCCGATCCCACGTACGACCGCATCGACGTCGTCGCGATCGGCTACGCCGCGGTGGACTCGACGTCGGTGCAGCGGACGTTCTGGAACCCGGTGACCGAAGCGGAGTACAACCAGGAGGTTTACATCCGGGAACTCGACGGATTCGAGGTCGTCGTGGTGGCCGGAACGCCGTCCGCCGATCCCTCGCCCCCGACCGAGTACAACGGCGAGCCGATCACCGACAACTACCTGATACTCGCGGAAGTCTACGTCGGCGCCGGCGTCACCGAGATCAACAGCGGCGATATCACGGACATGCGGGAGATATTCGCGGCGACGTCGGGTTACCTGAAGTGGTTCCACTCGGGCGTTCCCTCGGACGACTACATCGAGGGGAACGGGTGGCCGGTGCCCGAGGATTGCGTCGCGCTCGCGCTTATGGTTTTCCAGGAAACGAAGTGCACGGTGGCCAACCCGGACGGCGACGTCTACACGGTGAGGAAGAACGGCGTCGACACCGAACTCGAGGTCAAGATTAACTCCTCTTCCAGCAACCCGGAGAAAGCGTCGGGATTCGTAGAATTCGACGAGGGCGACCTCCTGGGTATATACGGCGTCCCGGACAGCGCGAGCCCCGGGTCGCACGGCCACGTCAGCGTACTCCTCGGGAAGAAGGCGCCGGCGGTCAACCTGAACGGCGGGGACGACACCTAGGAGAGCGTATGGCTGACGATGGGAACAACGGCTTTAAGGAGTTCGTCCGCGAGGAGATAAAAAACTCGAAGGACGCGGCCGCGCGTAACTACGAGGAGCACCAGGTGCTGTTCCACGGTATCGGCGAGATAAGGACCAAGCTCGAAGTCCTCGAGGAACGGCTGAAGGGAAACGTCGAAGTACGGAAGGCGGTAATAACCGCCTTAGCCGGCGTCGGCGTCGCGGCCATATCTACGTTCACCACGGTCGCGGTAATAATCTGGGACAAACTCTTTTAGGAGGAACGAGATGAGCGAAGGAAACGGATGGAAGTCACGGAAGTTCGTCCTGGCGTTACTCGGCGTCGTGGCCGGCTGCCTGGCGGCGTTCGTGCTGCCGCTGTTCGGGCCGTTCGCCTGGCTGCGGGAGCACTCGGTCGCGATCTTCGCCGCGGCCTGCACGCTGGCGGCGGCCTACATCGCCGGGAACGCGTTCCAGGCGCGGGCGTTCAGCAATGACGGCAACCCGCCCGGGACGGAACCATAATGCAGTGCACGGTGGGTAAGGCCTATAAGACTCGGTTCGGTTGGGTCGCGCTCCAGGAACGCGACGTCGACGCCGTTGAACGTTCGCTTCTGGAGATCCCGCCGGACGTGGCCGCGGCCGTCGCCGGGACCGGCGCCGTGATGATGGCTCAGGGGCAACTCCTGGACGCGTTGCGGAAGTGGCGCGAGGAAGCGGCGAGGATCTGCCGGCAGAAGGCCGGAGGCGGCGCCGCCCGGGCGGGCATAATCTACGCGAACTCCTGCTACCGGCCGCTCGGCACCACCGCGGGCAGCGGGAAGTACCAGGACCCCTGCGGC
This sequence comes from Candidatus Zixiibacteriota bacterium, assembly GCA_050117845.1. GTDB lineage: Bacteria > RBG-13-66-14 > B26-G2 > WVWN01 > WVWN01 > WVWN01. The sequence goes on along the minus strand of JASFLY010000026.1, from coordinate 22,005 downwards.
TGCATCGACAGCACGGACGACTTCGGGCACTGGTCGGGATTCGCGATCGACGTGCCGACGAAGTTCTTCCGGCTGTCGTGCGTGCCCGCGCTGACGATCGAGGAGATTAACCTGGCCGCGGCCCGGGCCGGGCTCGAGCGGCCGTGGTACAACGGGCCGCCGTTGACCTCGTACACGAAGGGGTACGGGGAATATTGGCATTACCGCGTGAGGCCGTAACATGAAGAAGCTACGAGCCGCGGGCGGCGTCATCGCCGTCGCCCTGGTCTTCGGCGCCGGCGTCGGCGCCGGGTACATTATCTGGGGATACCAAGGGACGCCCGAGAACCCGCTGGTCGAAACGTGGCGGGTCTCCCCCCGGACCGCCGGCGGGACCGCCGAGGATCTGTCGGCGTACGAGCGCAGGATCGAGGAACTCGAAACGGCCCTCGCGCAGCGGGACGCCGAGTTGCTAGCCGCGGTCCAGGCGGACTTCTACGCGCCGCCCGCGACGTCGGTTTACGAGGCCGAGGTCCCGGAGGGGCAGCCGGACGCCCTGACGTGGGAGTGGACCGAGCGCGGCGGCGGCTCGGGCCTCGCCGACTTCGCCGAGCGCGACGTCGAGATGAACTGGAACCCGTGGCGGTTCGCTGTCGACGTCGAGTTGACCCGCGAACGCGACGGCCGCCTGGGCGCGACCGTTTCGACGAACGAGCCTGGCCTCGAACTCGAGGAGACGCGTTTTTACGCCGATGATCCTTGGGAAAAGAAGTGGTACGAGAAGTTCGAGGTAGGCGTCGGCGTCGGGTATGGCGACGGTCTGGTCGGCGAGGTCCACGGCGGCTGGGACGGATGGAACGTGTCGGCGCAACGGGATCGGCTAGGAGAGACGTACCTGGTAAGGAAGACATGGGGGTTATTTAAACGGAGTTGCGATTGAACGATCGCATTATTTAGCGATATCCCTCCTTCCTAACGCCCGGGGTTAATAACCCCGGGTTAAAAACTGCCACGCTTTGTCAGAGGGTATAAGTATAATAGAGTATCCTAATAGGGAAGTATAATCGAAAACCGCTTCAAGCAACTAGGGTTTATTGAGTTATTGTGCCGATTAGGTAGTTTTGTTATGATTAAGATAACGTGTAGAGTAAAGAGGTTTAAACTGGAGGGATAGCACATGAGAAAGGTAATAGCGCTTCTGGCCGCGGTAACCTTCTCGGGTTTGTTTACGAGTACCTACGCCGCGTGGGTGTACGAAGGCCAATGGGGTTCGTTCGGTCCTGGTGAAGGGCAGTTCGATTTCCCCGAATACGTCGCTGTCGCCCCTAATGGGAATGTATACGTAACTGATAACAATAATGCCCGGGTGGAATATTTTACCCCGACTGGTTCGTTTCTTGGAATGTGGGGGTCGTATGGGGCAGGCGATGGCCAGTTCGATTCCCCCCGCGGTATCGCTTTCGCCAGCAACGGGAACGTTTACGTCCTTAATCTTAGCAACGTAAACGGCCGTTGCGATTTCCGCGTGCCGGCCGGCGCAAGTGGTACCATTACGGCAACGAAAAAGAACTGGGTACCCGCTCAAACGAGTTTTACGGCGGAATAGTACCGAAGGGGGTGTCGCCATGAAGGGAATGGCTGTCGTGATAGCAGTTATTTCCGCCGTGTTAGTCGCATGTTGTTTTTCGAGCGGGTGGGAGATCACATATACGTTTCCCGCGCCGGCGCCAAACGCCCGGGGAATTGCCCGCGATGCGCCGTACGACGTATCGGTCTTGTGCGACGGTACGCCGCCGCGCATTTACGATTTATTCACGCCCTCGAATTATATCAATCTCGCGGTACCCTCCGGCGTTTGGGGTTTGAGTTACTGGAGCGGTTACGGCGACGTCGTTGTTTCGAATTATAATAACGGGTATATATACGGGTTAACGTCGTCCGGGTCCGTGGTCGCCTCCTTTCATTGCCCGAAAGACCATCCCGCAGACCTCTCTGAGTACGGTCGCGTATGGGGATATCGTTACGTAGCGTTTCCCGATGATAACATTGCCCTGGAACTAACTACGACTGGGTCGATTATTAGCTCGTTTTCCGGGCCCGGAAGCAGTTTAACGGCTATCGAAGCCAACGGTGAGAAAGATGCGGTCTTGGGTGATCCGGCAACCGGGAAAGTCTATTTCGTTTACGTCGTTAACTGGGGTTCGGCGAATATCGCCGAACCGGTCGGTTTATGTTCGAGCCGACGTACCGGCTCGCCACCCTTTATAGATCCGATGGTCGTCGACGCCTCAACGAATAATATCTATTCCCTGGATTGGGTAGGCCCGGAACCTATTGACCCATCTTCCATCGGCCGGGTTAAAGCCCTCTTTAGGTAGTGGGGTTAATTAAAACTTGTTTGGTTTAAGCGGCGAGCCCTTTGAGGGGAAGAAACCGCGATATGGGAGATAACGTCGGGAATAACCGCGACGAACTCTTACGAAATATTAATACTAAACTCGAGGCCCTTTCCCCGAAGGCACGGATCACGCTGCGGAGAAGAGGGCCGAAGTATTCGCGTTCGTCGCCGAGTACGCGCTCGGCCGACCGAGGTCCGCGACGTCGCCGCGGCCGCGGACCTTCCTCTACCGAACCTCGAGGCTTTGTGGCGCGCCGTCGACGGGATCGTGGATGCACATTGAAAATTATTTCGCAGCTGGTTTTTGTGTTAATTTTGTGTTAAAATTCCCCCGCGTAGTAATTGGTCGTTCTGAACAACTACGAATAACCGTGAATCGTAACGCCGTGAAATTAAAAGCGGTTGCGCCGTAAAAGGCTGTAACCGCTGGACTTGTTGAAAGGGCCGGGCATGGATTTCAAATCCGCTGCCATACCATTAGGCGAGCCCTCCAAGGGGTTAAATGATAACGGAAAAAGGGGGCGGCGTCAAGGCCGGGGTGGGGTTACGAACGATAGGTTTAGCGACAAGCCGCCGGCGTTAACCGGCGGCTTATTATTACGCTCGTTTTGGCTGGTTGTTTTACCGGGCCACCGCGACCTTCCCGACGTAATGCCGGCCTTCGGCCTCGAGGACGTAAACGTAAATGCCGGCCGCCACCGTCGGCGTCCAGGTGACCGAGTCTCCGCCGGCCGATACCGCGCGGTCGAGGACCGTCGCTATACGGCGGCCCGAGATATCATAGACGTCGAGGCGGGCGGGGCCCCCGGCCTTAAGGTTAATCGTGAACGTCGCCGTACCGGTTACGGGGTTAGGTTTACAGGTTACGACCTTCGAACGCTTCTCGGCGCCCGACGCCCCGAATCCCGTTTCGTTTATTTTCTCGGAAGCCCCGGGGACGCCTGTCCTGGCGGCAAGGCCCGGCGTCGTGGGAGCGTCGGCCTCACCCGGGAACGTTATATAATCTTCCGGTATCTGGGTTAAGTCCGCCGTAACCGGCCCCGCCGCCGGCGAATAATTCTCGCTGTCCCGGGCGGCCACGCTGTAATAATACATATTCCCGTAGGAAACGTTCCAGTCGACGTATTCGACGTCATTGCCCTGCGTGTCGGGGTAGTAATCGATGGTTGCCGCGTTCTTCATGATTTGGTAATTCTCGACGTCGTTCGCGCCGCCGTCCAGGTCGCCGCCGGCCCACAACCGCCGGCTCTTATTCGGGATGCCAGGCGCCCCGGGGTTGAAGACGCGCTCGTCAACTTTGGCTTTGGCCGCGTCGCCTTCCTTGTCGGAGAGCGGGAAGGCCGCCGTGCCGCCGGCAACCGGAGCCGACGCGCCGTTGCGGCCGGCCGAATCGCCCGCGGCCAACAGGGCCGCCGTGTCCGCGCCGCCCGCACCCGAAGCGACGCCGCCCGGGACCGGACGGGCCGCCGTGCCGTCGGGCCGGTTGAACGGCCGGGCTACGACGCCGTCGGGGGACGTATCTCCCGGCAAACCTTCGCTGTACAGCGGGTCGTCCACCGAGCGGGTCCACGAAAGGACGACGTGGACGGGGTCACCGCCGTCGTCCACGATATTGCACGCCAGGTTCGTCGGCGCAGCGGGCGCGATATTGTCGCGGGGCACGACGTAGACGTTTACCGACGGCTGGGAGTTGTGGACGCCGTCGGTCGCGACGATGTAGTAATGGTACTCGCGGAGGTTATCCAGGTTATCGTCCTCGTAGTAGAAGGTCCCCGCGGCCACGGTATCTATTAGCAGGTAATTATCCTGCTCGAGGTCGGTGCCCCCCGCGGAGTCCGTCGGCGAGGCCGGGCCGGCGACGTCCGCGAGCCGGCCTTCGGAGCGTTTCGCGGCGAGCGCGGCGGCCGACGCCGTTCCACCGGCCAGGCCGTCACCGCCGGGCGGTGGGCCCACCTCTCCCGCCTCCCGGTATATCTTGTATCCGGTTACGCGCGTCGAGCGGACGCCGTCGTCCACGGAGGGCGTCCAGGCGAGCGTTATCTTGTGGCCCTGGTCGTCGGGGACGTCCTCGGCCACGACGCCCGTGGGCGCCAGGATGTCCCAGATGCCGGTATTCATGTTGTCGTGGCCTTCACGAATCCAGTCGTAAGTGCCGATCGTATTAAAAATGGCATGAGTCGTGAAGGCGTACAGGGCTTCGCCGTCGCCGCAGATTATATCGCAATGGGTATTGCCGTTTAAGTCCGTAACGATCGGCGTGGATACTGCGCCGTTGAGCGTACCGTCCCAGTCGCCGCCGAAGGGCACAAGGCCGCAGGCCAGGTCGTAGGCCATCAACCTATCCTCACAACCGATAACGACCTCGTTCGTATCTAGGAAGTTAACGTCGCCAATCGTAAGCGCGGAAGTAGGGATTTCATTCCCCATGCTGATGGTATTGCGGTAAGCGCCGGTCGTCGCGGTCCTGGCCAGGATGTAAAAAGACGGACTATCGTAGCCGATGAGCACGACTTCCTTGCCCGGCCACTCCGGCCACGTAACGAAATCTCCGACCGCCGGCGTCTTGTAGATACTGTACCCGTTCAACGCCACGTCGACGGTTTTATTTCCGGCGGAGTCGAAAACGTAATATTCGGCGTTATCCCACGTTCCGCCCGAATACAGCGTTGAAGCGACGACTATCTCCACCGGCCCGTCGTCCGTGAGGTCGGCCAGCGCGGGGGGCGTTATAGCCTGGTTATAAAGAGTATACGGGAACCCGGCCTTGGCGTTGCCGTTTTTGTCGTAGACGCATACGTTGGAGTTACTAGGCGAAAAACTACGCGTGCCGACGACGATTTCCAGGAAACCGTCGTTATCCAGGTCGCCGACGGCCGGGGCGCCGACGGGCGAGAAGTCCGTCGGAAGGTTAGCGGGCCACCCGCTCAGTTCGGCGCCGGTATGGTCTATTACGTGGACTTTACTATCCGTAAGGACGACGACGTCTAAGTATCCATCGCCGTTGACGTCGCCGACGGCAGGGGCCTCGGCGACGGGATTAACAAAGAAAACGGGGAAGCCATCCAGCATATTACCTTCGTTATCATAAATGAACACGCCGTCGTCGCCGCAAACGACCGATTCGAAAAGGCCGTCGCTATCGATATCTACTAAAGGGACGGAAGACCCGAGTTGCGCGGCCGGAACTGAGAAGTTGCATTTCCCGGCGTGGTCATACCCTTTCGCGACGTCGCTCGTAAGGAAAGCGATGTCCAAGGAATCGCCCGAACCGATTATATACGGCGGGTGTTCGACTGGAGCCCCTTGATTAATAGAAGGGTACATATTCGCCACGGATAAACCCCAGATGCTTTCATCCAGAAGAATAGGAAACCCGGAAACCACAGGGGGGAAATAATCCCGGCAAGGGAGGCAGAGTTTAAGTGACGGATCGCAATACAACTCCATACTCAATACGTAAGCTGGGTTCGATTGTTTCTGATTGAAGTATAGCTTTTTCGCTTCTTTTAACGCTTCACCAACCGGCGTACCGTAGTCTAGGATTTCGGTAATGAAAAACCGAGTAAATAACCTTAAGTCGCGCGTTAGCAAGGCCCAACCGACCGGGGCTAACACTCCAATAGCGCCTTTCTCTTCTACGAAGTTAAGCCTTTCCGCTAATGTCGGCGTATCGGGGTATCTTAAGAAAACGCCGTGTAAATTACCGCCGTAGCATACCGGGTAATAAAAAAACGGGTATTTATCGTTATTCGCGAGCGCCTCGACGGAATTTAATTCTCCGTACTCCGCAGTTAAAAACGCGTAATTAAGCTCGTTCCAAAAACCCCCGATGCCGTCTTTACTACCGCTACCAAGATGGACCGAGAGGGCGGCACCGGAATCTATGTAAGCACGGTAAGCAGCGTACGGGGTAGGGTGTTGAGCTCTTCGTAATTCTTCTACGGTACAATGCGGTTCTATAAACGACGAGAAAGTATCGGACGTGTCATATAACATTTGGAAGTACTGCTCCCAGGTCATTCCCGGAGCCGGAACTACGCTAAAATGGCTAACGTTATCAATACTGATTATAACGTCATCACACCAACCTTCGCCCCGATGCACATCGTATGCCAGTAATTTATCAACGTAGTTATACAGCTCCTCCGAATGGGCGAACGGGAGCCTTCCGATGGCGACTTCGGGTAAAAGGTCGTCGCCTTCGAAGTCGACGTACCAATCGTCTGATAAATACGAACCTGCTATACCACCCCCGGGGAGGTTAATCCAATAGCGAGGGTAGTCGGTTCTTTGGGAACTCACTAATAAGACGAACTCCAAGTCGTACGCTGGGTTATCGTATATACTAAGTAAATACTCTTTAATGGCGTCCTTAGGGTCGAGCGCCGGGTATTGGTTATAAACGCACGACGACGACGATGTTAACACCTGAAAACCTTCGCTCTCTTTAATAACTTTTAGACGGTTCACCTGCGCCAACATATCCGTTTGGGGTACGTAGAGGATTAAATACACCGGAGTAGCGTTAACCGCGGCGACTAATAAAATATTTAAAGCTATAGTTAGTATGGTTTTTTTCTTCATCGTATTAACTCCCTTTGATATATCAAGGTCTTCACGTCGTCGGGGGTATAACGTACGACTTCCAGTACGTAAGGCCGGTCCTTTTCGAAATCCTCATCGGTGTAGTTATACGAGAACTCATCTTCGCGATCGTGCCTTATAATTTCGTCGTTAAGCCTGTGTAGATTCCCCCTGGTATCTTCCCGGTATAAATTAAATCCTTTCACGTCCCAACTCGTCGAAACGTCCCAAGTTAACTCCGCCCTCCCCCATTTCTTGTTAATCTCGAAATCGCACACCCACGGGTCGGTTCCGGCGCCTTGGGGCGGTTTGCAGTGTAACCCGGCAATCGGTACACCCCCGGGGTTGGTCTCAGGATGCTCGACATATGGCACTTCGACGTAAGCCGGGGGATGAAGGTCCCATGTACTGAGCATTTTATGGTCGCCGTCCATGTACCATCCCCACGTAGGTACGGCGTGTTGTCCGTACGTGGGGTAATCGAACCAGTGGGTGGATAGCGGATTATTGCCGTTTATCTTACCTTGTATCTCAGAATAAGATAAATTACTTAGCGTACATTCGATATCGTTGTCGTGATATTCAGAACCATACAATGCTGAACCAAGCCAATACTTCCATTTTGGTTCGTTATTTAGACCCTTCCACCCCTCGCGTTCGGTGCAACCGTCGGCGCAAAAAACGGTACAATCCTCTTTTGCGCCGCTTTGGTATTTCCCCCCCAAACCCTCGTAGGTCGCTGCTAGGTATAAGCGATAATAAACGAAATCGGCGAAATGCCACGTGTCTGATCCCCAACTTTGCCCGGTGTCGAACTCCGGCGTCTCGTTTTTACCTTGCGGGTTTTTGTAGTTTTCCCAAACCATACCTCTTTTTTGGGAATAGTAAACGAGATTCGAAACCATGGACCACGCCCAACAATCGGGTGACCCCTGGTCATGTGGAGCTCCATTCTGGTTAAAATCAGGAACGTTTTCAACGTCCCAATCGTCGATTTCATCGTCTTCGTATTCTTCGCGTTCCCGGACCTTATAATATTTACCTTCCTTCTCTACTTCGTTTTTGTCGGTTAAAATATCATTCCAGAAATCGATTTCCGCCGGGATGTATTCCGGCCTTTTATCGAACCAATCTTCCGTCTGGGAAACCCACTCGGAGAAATTCCTATCCAACTCCATTTCGTCAACCGGTTTGACCTCGGTCATCATTTCGACGAGGAAGTACCTCGGGCCGCCTTCCGAATCACTATAGTACAATACCGGCTTGCCTACGTGGAAATCGGAAGCTAAGATTTTAAAATCGCCGGTCTTGGTGATTTCGGCATAAGATTCGACCTGGTTTAAGAAATCGGTAAAATTCATAAGGATTTTAGGGGCGTAATTCACCGACATCCGGATACCTATTCCTGTGTTCCAAGCAGGCCGAAAAAAAGTATAGAAATCGCCCCACGCCGATTCGATTGACGTTATCCGTTTAGCGAGGTCATAAGGGTCGAAACCTTCTTTGTTATTTAGTAACTTTGTAATACTTTCCATTTCGTCACGGGCCGTTTTATCGTCGCCGACGTAACCTATAATCATATAGTACGCGGGGGTGCCGTTAAATGATTTTACAAGTACAGGCTCTAGCAGTAAGGCGCCAGCGTACTCGTGCCAAGGAGTGTCAGCGTGTACTGCTACGTCGATTAAGACTTCCTCCGGTGTTAAAAGCCGGGATCCAGCCACTAAGTCGGCGAATTCCGGCGGGTAGTCGTATTCCGTTTCGGCGCTAACAGCCGCCACGGCCGTTGCACACAAAACCGTGGTAAAAATAAGCCTTCTCATTTTCATCTCCTCTTTCCTTTGATATTAGTACTTCGTATATTTTACGAAGTGGATATTATGGCCCGGGTGGGTTTGTTGTATACGCCAAAAAATACCTATAGTCCGGACGTCAATGGCGTAGAAGAAACCATCAGGATCGATGGCAAACGCTACGGCGCCGTCCTCGGTGAAATCGATATGTTGGAATCCCATCGAGTTTACGCCTTCTATTTTCGTACCGTCGGGTTTGTACCGTTCGACCACGCCGCCGTCGGAAACCCAAATCCGGCCGCTACCGGGCTCTACGGCGAGGGCGGTCGGGACGATGGTCGTCTCTATCTCCTGTTGTTTGACGCCAGCCTTCGAGTACCTTACGACGAAGTCCCGTGCCGCTCTGGAAACGCCCATTAGTATCGTATCGGTACTATCGTCAACGACGATTTTCGTATAAGGCCCTGCGGTGAGTTCGACCAATAGGTTATACCCATCGTCGGTGTACTTTTGCGCTACTGCGCCGCCGTTCCCCAGAACCCATTCCGTGTTCTCGACTTCGTCGATTACTATCCCTTCCGGGTCCTCGAGGCCTGTATTAAAAATCCCGATACGCTCGCCGTCGCTTCCCCGGAAACGATGGCATATACCTTCTCCGTTAAGGAAATAAACCTGCCCCGTCTCGTTATTGAAACCGAGGTATTCCCGGCCCGTATACCGAGCGGTTTCAGCCATTACAAGGTAAATCTCGTTTCCGTCCTTATCGTACCGGCGAAGCGAACCCCAAGAATGCACGTACAAGTCGCCGTTGTCCGAGTCAAGAGCCGCGGCGATGCAAAGGCCGTTGGGCGTATATGCTAAAATGCGTTCGTGCGTATCGGCGGTGAACTTGCGTATAGTCGGGAGGTCCGAATCGTAATTAATAACGTAAACGAACCCCGGCGGGATAGTCGTGCCGCCCTCTTCGTCCTCCCCGTCGCAGGCCGGCATCCCCGCCAACACAACAATCCCCAGGAAGGCCCAACAGGCCCACCTGGGTATCCATCCTCGACGTCCGTCGAATCGTTCGGTCATCGCGCTTCCCTCGCTTCTCTTGCCGGAATTACCCTTCTCGTTTTTATCTGTCGCCCCGGCGCAAACGCCGTTACATATTGCAATAGGTTCGGGTAGTTGTCAAGGTGGAAAAGTTTTGATTTCCCCTAATAATTACTTCTTGTTGTACTTGAATAAATGTATGTCGTTCGTAGTCCCGTAACGTTGTTCTCGCCAAACGTCGTTAAGGTTGCGGGTGTTGAGCGCCGTTATATACCCGTCGGGGCTTCCCATGAACGCCGTGGCTCCGCCCGGCGCGAAGGCGATATACTCGAAACCGGCCGTCGAGATGCCGTCGAGTTTCGCGCCGTCCGCGGCGTACCGTTCGATAGCGTCGCCGTCGGATACCCATATTACGCCGCTGGCCGGCTCGACGCCGAGGTACTTCGGCTCGATGCCCGTCGGGATTTCTTTAACCTTACCACCGTTCTTGGTATACCGGCACAGGTAGTTCGAGCCGTTCCTTATCACGCCGACGATTACGGTGTTGAATTCCGGTTCGACACGGACTCCCGAATAAGGACCGGCCGTCAATACGAAAAGGTTGTCGCCGGCTTCGTCGTACTTCCCGAGTTCCGCCCCGAACCGGCTTACGATCCAAAGGGTATTATCGTCCTCGTCTATGAGAAGTTGTTCCGCGTCTTTCATCCCGGTGGCGCGGAGGTAACTCACCTCCTCGCCGTTGCCGGAGCGGAAACGGTATAACCATCCCTTGCCGTTTAAGAAGTATATAAGTCCCGTTACTTTATTATAGGCGATGTACTCCCGGCCCTCGTACCGTTCGGTCCACACCTGGACCTTAAACTTCTCCTCGCCCTCTGCGGAATACCGATACAGGAAATTCCAAGTGTAGCCGAAAATATCGCCGGTATTCGGTTCGATATCGGCGGATATAAACGTCTGAGTATCGGGAAAAACGGTCCTTTCTTCTCCCGTTTGCGCTAAAAACCGGTCCATCCCGAAGCACGCTTCAAGATACCCGGCTACGTATAAATAGCCGCTCTCCACGGGTTCCGGTTCCGTGGTCCCATCGCATGCCGGTATCCCCGCCAACACAACAATCCCCAGGAAGGCCCAACAGGCCCACCTGGGTATCCATCCTCGACGTCCGTCGAATCGTTCGGTCATCGCGCTTCCCTCGCTTCTCTTGCCGGAATTACCCTTCTCATTTCCTATTCGTCGCCCCGGCGCAAACGCCGTTACATATTGCAATAAGGTCGGCTGTTTGTCAAGGCGGTAGTAGCCGCCGTGTTCGGTTACGTTACCCAAGAAAAACCCGCCCCTACGGGCGGGTAATATTAATCGACGATACGGCGGCCGGCCGGCGTTACCCCTTCCGTACGAATCCCGCGTCGGCCTAGGCCTCGTACTCCCGGACCTTTAAATACTCGCCCTTCTTTTCCGCCTCGGCCTTACGATCCATTAACAGGTCCCACCGCCTGGCTTTAACGGTGAAGCCGTCGGGTTCCTCCGATACCTTATTACTAATACTCTCGGCCTGCTCTCGGAACGTCGCGGCCAATTCGGTTCCCTTCGTTTCCCGCACGCAGCCGGTTTCCGGGTCCCCGATAAAATAACCGTCCTGCCCCTCGACGCCCAGGGCGAACATCGGGGGAGTGACTTCCGTAAATGAGGCGTGGATATAAAGGCGCGGGATATCCCGTGCGTTGGCCTCCTCCCTCAACGAAGCCAGGTATTTGGGAAAATCGACCAATAACTCCGGGGCGTACGCCCTTGAATAAACGGGGCCTCCGTCGTACGTCCAGGCCGGGATACCGTAATAACGGAAATCGCCCCAGTACGGCTCGAGCGCGCTGATCCTCTCGTCCAGTTCCGTCGGGTCAAAGCCGGCGTCGTCGTTCAAGATATTTATTACGTTCTCCATCTCTCCCCGGACGTTACTATCTTTGCCGTGATAACTTAGGACCAAGTAATAGCCAGGTACGCCGTTAACGCATTTGATGAGTACCGGCTCGAGAACGACACCTCCGGCGAACGTATGCCACGGATCGTCCCCGTCCAACGCCACGTAAAGCTGCGCTTCTCCCGGCGTGATTACCCGGAACTGCTCGAATAGGTCGGCGAATTCGGGGGGGTAATCGTATTCCGTTTCGGCACTAACCGCCGCTGCCGCCAGCACAACGATCCCCAGGAAGGCCCAACAGGCCCACCTGGGTATCCATCCTCGACGTCCGTCGAATCGTTCCGTCATCGCACTTCCCTCGTTTCTCTTGCTGCAATTACCCTTCTCGTTTTCCTATTCGTCGCCCCGGCGTTAACGCCGTTACATATTGCAATAAGGCCGGCTATTTGTCAAGAAGGGAGTAAGTAACACGGCCGTTCAGGTTGCCCGTGGAAAACCCGCCCTCGCGGGCGGGTCGGTTATTTACGATTCGTGGGAGGTCGAGCGGATTACCCGGTGAAGGAGGTCAAGTCCAGGAACCAGGACTTCTCGCGGTAGGCCGCGAGGTCCGGGTCCGTCACGGAGAACGACTTGAGCTGCGGGTCCAGGTCTATGGCCTTGGCCAGCCGCTCTTTCACGTGCTCCTCGTCCCCCCGGTGGGCCCAGTAGCAGGCGTAGTTGTAATGCAGGATGGACTCCCCGGGGTCCAGTTCCAGGCCCTTCTCGTAGGCCAAGCGGGAGTTCTCCCAGTCGCCCTTGCGCTCCAGGCCGGCGGCGAGCGCCAGGTACCCCAGCGGGTAAGACGGGTCGCGGGCCACTATCTCGTTCGCCAGCTCGAGCGCCTCGTCCAGCCGGTCCAGGTGGCGGAGGGTGATGGACTTCGCGACGTAAGCCCGGAGGAAGGTCGGGTCCATCTCGATGGCCTGGTCGTGGGCGGCGAGCGCTTCCTGGTAGCGCTGGCGGCGGAACCAGTACACGCCCCGGTGGAACGACCCCTCGGCCTGGAGGCGGACGCTGGCGTCGGGGGCGGGGGCGTCGGCCCGCGTCGACAGCTTCTCCGTCGTCACGCTGTCTTCGACCTCGGGGGTTTTTTCCACCCGGAAGGCCGCCAGGTCCCGGAGCCACTCCCGGTCGCGGTACTGCTCGAAGTCGGGGTCGGTGGCGACGCGGGTGTTGTAGCGCGGGTCGGCGTCGACGGCGAGTTCGAGGTTGCGCCGGGTATTGTCCTCGTCGTGGAGCAGGGCCCAGTAGCAGGCGAAGTTGAAGTAGGGCATGGGGTCGTCGGGGGCGAGGCTTATGGCCTTCTCGTAATCCCGGACGACCTCGTCGTGCCGGCCGAACGCGGCCAGCGCGGAGGCCCGGGCGACGTAACCGAAGGCGTAGCTCGGGTCGCGCCGGATTATCTCCTCGGCGACCTCCATGGCGTCGGCGTTGCGGTCCAGCGCCCGGAGCGTGATGGCCTTGGCGGCGTAGGCCCGAAGGAAGGTCGGGTCGGCCTGGATGGCCTTCTCGTGTTCGGCCAGGGCCTTCTCGTACTGTCGGGAGTCGAAGTAGAACACGCCGCGGTTGCGGTAGGTTTCGGCCTGGATTCGGGCAACGTTTCGCTCTTCCATCGCGTACTCCTATGGCGCGAGTTTAGTCGGTGTTAAATAAAAATGGGTGGAGGGCCTCTTAAAAGAGGATCGAGGACCACCCCACCACACATTAATAATAACGCAAACCCGGCGTTCGGTCAAGACAACTTGGGCATTTATTTAAACGACTGTTTACTTTTTAACCGAATAATAGTACAATCCGCGCCGACGGGTAGCTTAAATGGCCAACGTTTTCGAAGTATCCGAATTGACCAAGCGCTTCGGCGGCATCACCGCCGTTGACGGCCTGTCCTTCGCCGTGGGCGAGGGCGAGGTCTTCGGTTTCCTGGGCCGCAACGGCGCCGGAAAGACGACGACCATCAAATCCGCCCTCGACCTGGTGAAACCGAGCGACGGCGAGATACGCCTCTTCGGCGAGGACTGGCGGCAACCGGAGCTGCGGCGCCGCATAGGCTACCTCCCGGAGTTCCCGGTACGCTATCCGTATATGACGCCGCGCCGCTACCTCCGTTTCGCCGGCCGCCTCTCGGGGCTGGACGGCGCCACGGCCTCCCGACGGGCGGACGAGCTGCTTTCCCGGGTGGAACTCGGCGACGCCGCCGGCCGGTCCATGGGCGGCTTCTCCAAGGGGATGCTCCAGCGCGTGGGCCTGGCGCAGGCGCTGTTGGGCGACCCGGATCTTCTGCTCCTCGACGAGCCCACGGCCGGCCTCGACCCGTTGGGCCACCGGCTGGTCAAGGACCTGGTGCGTGATTACGCCGGCCGGGGTAAGACCGCCGTAATCAGCTCCCACATACTGGCCGAGATAGAGGCCCAGTGTTCCCGGGTGGTAATCATAGAGAAAGGGCGGCTCGTGGCCGAGGGCGACCTGGCCGAACTCCTCCGGCCCACCAACGTCGTCGAGGTCGAGGTCGACGAGGCGACCGCCGGCCTGCGCGAGGCTCTCGATAAAATCGCGAGCGCCGTGGAGGCCGCCGGCAACCGCTTCACGTTGACGCTGCTCCCGGGCAAAGAGGCCCGGGACGTCTCGCAGGCCGTGGCCGCGGCGGGGTGCGCCGTTACCTCGCTCTCGACGCGGCGGCAGAGCCTGGAAGACCTCTTCGTCTCGGTCGTGGGCGGCGAGGAAGGGGAAGCGTCGTGACGGCCTGGACAGTAGCGGCCGAGTATTTCCGGCGGGCGTTCGCCTCCCGGATGATAATCGTGCTCGTGGTGGTGGCGGCGTTGTTCGTCATCATCTCCGGCTGCCTCTTCGGCTCCCAGCTCTACGCCGGCGGTAACGCCGTCGCCGGCGAACAGCAGCTAGACCTCGCCCGGGACGTCGCGTTCTATATGGCCGTGGGCTGGGGCGTGCTCTACGCCGTGATGCTCGCGATGAGCGCGGCCGCGAGGCCCCTTGAGGACGGCCGGGCCGCCTTCCTTTTGGCCAAGCCGGTCCGGCGGGGCGAGGTGCTCTTCGGCCAACTGCTGGGGGTATTCCTTACGGTCCTCGCGACCGTGGCGGGCCTGGGCCTGATCGCCTCGGCGCTGTCTCTCATCAAGACGCATACATTCCCGGCTACGTTGTGGCTCGGCCTGGCGGTATCGACTCTCTCGTTCGCGCTCGTGGCCGTGTTCGTCGTTTTCCTTAGTCTGTTCGTGCCGCGCATCGTCGCCGGCCTGATGGGGATAATCCTGTACGCGCTGAGCATGCCCGCGGCGTCGAGCGATCTGCGGGACTTCATGACGGAGGGCTACCGCAAGGTCGGAATGGACTTCCCCTGGTACGTGCGATGGGGGAGCGAGATATACTTCGCCGCGGTGCCGCCGGTGGCGGGCGTCCAGGTTCGCGCGGCGGAGCTGTTGAAGCTGAACTGGTGGGGTTTCGACGGCTGGATGACGCTCGCGACGGCCGGCGTCTACGTGGTGGTCTTCGGCGTCGCGGCCTGGGCCCTCTACGCCCGCCGGGACGTGTAACCCCCCCCGCCCCCCCGCTTACCATACCCAACGATGAGTCGTATTTTTAGGAATAGAGCCCCGGAACGCCCCCGAGGAAGCTGGACAGGCCGGCTGACGACCTGGCTCGTGGCCGTGGCCGCGCTCCTCATGGCCTCGACGGTCCCGTTGGGCGTCGGGCCGCCGAGCGAGCGCGACAAGGCGAAGGTGGCCGACGTCGCCCCCGCGGCCTACGACGCCATGCCCGACCGGACCGGGGCCGACATTCCCGAGGCCGAAGGCCCTGCGGCGGACGAGTCGCCCTCCTTCCTGGCGCGCTTCCTCCGGCAACTGCGCTCCGCGATGGGCGGCGCTTTGATCGGCCTGGCCGTGGCGCTGGGCCAGCCGCCGGCGGACGTCTTTCGCGACCGGCCCGACGACCCGTGCGAAATAGTTCCCGGCGAGGAGATCGCCGAGGACGTGGATTATATCTACGTCGACGTGGACGAGGGGGAGGATAGTACCTAAAGGTTCGTAAACGAGGCCGGCCTCCGGTAGTCGTCATGATTTCGGAAAATGTTGCGGGACGGGAAAAACCCCCGGCATGGGCCGGGGGCGTCTTTTTCGGTTGAATATACGCCGGCGTCGGCTTTATTAGCGCGCGGAACGGGGCGTCCGGGCCTCGGCACGTACGGCGCCGGCCGTAGGCCGCCATATGATTTCGGAAAATGTTCCCGAATGGAAAAACCCCCGGCATGGGCCAGGCGTGTCATTTATATTTGCCCCGGTCGGTTTGTCCCGCTATAATTTAATGTAGAAACGGTCAATCGAAACGCGGGAGGAACGGACGATGAAGAGGATAATCGTAGTATTTTTACTGGCCGCGCTGGCGGGCCAGGCCGGCGCGACGGTGGGGTCGATAATAAGCTCTTTTCACGCGGGCGGACCTGCGCCGATGATCGATAATTACGTTATTTACCGCGACTCCACTTACGTATATCAAATAACTAAGCATTCTCTCGCAACCTATTTTGGAACGTTTACGCCTTCCGGAGAACCCGTTAAAGGGGAAGAGCTTAAACCGTACGGACCTCGTTACGGGGGTTTTTACGATACCGGCCATTGCCATTTAGGAGAGTCTTACTTCGTAACATTAAGCGACGAAGGACTCTCACCCATTAATACGCGGACGGCGACGATGATAGAGCCTATCGGGTTTATCGAAGGGAATAGCGTTTCATGGGACGGGCAATACTACTACGTTTATTCGGATGACTACGACGCGTTTTGTCTGTATACGCCCGCTGGTTCCTTCGTGAGAACGTGGCTCCCGTCCGGTTGGCCGGCGGGCATGGTTTGCTATAGAGCCGCTTTCTCTCGCAGAGCTAACAACGCTTCCGGCCGATATTTGATAGTTACGACTGACTCCAATGTGGATTATAACTATATTTTCGATATGGATACAGGTTCGGTGGTTGCGACCTGGCTGAAATCCTTCCATAATTGGGGTAGTGCGGTTTGTGGCGACGCGGCGCCGTCCAGCTACGGCGCCTCGTTGTGGGGATTATCTTACGATTGGGACACCGACGTTTTTACTGTGTATCAGACCGACATCGACGCCCGCGGCGCCACGAACGTCGTCCCCGCGAGTGTAGGGAAGATAAAAGCGATCTACCGGTAAGCGCCCTCGTACGTTTTTAATGATTTAGGAAAATGTTGCCGATAAGAAAAACCCCCGGCATGGGCCGGGGGTGTCTTTTTCGGTTGAATATACGCCGGCGTCGGCTTTATTAGCGCGCGGAACGGGGCGTCCGGGCCTCGGCGCGTACGGCGCCGGCCGTAGGCCGTCACATGATTTAGGAAAATGTTGCCGATAAGAAAAACCCCCGGCATAGGGCCGGGGGTGTCTTTTCCGGTTCAAATTGAGTCATCGCCGGCACGTCAGCGAGCACAGCGCCAGCGAGTGGAACTTGGCCTCCGGCTTGTCCGACCTGCTGGGGATGAGGACCGGCCTCGACGTCCCCATCATGGCGTGGGCCAGCCGGTAATGCGCGAAGTAGGTCGTGCCCTTGGCCAGGAGGTTTCCCGATACTATCTCCGGGACCACCATGATGTCGGCCCGGCCCGCCACCTCGGACTCGTAGCCCTTCTTGCGCACCGCCGTCATCGAGATGCTGAGGTCCAGGCTTAGCGGCCCCTCGACCACGCAGCCCGTTATCTCGCCGTTCTTGTTCATCTCCGTCAGCGCCACCGCGTCCTCGCTTGGCTGGTGGCCCTTGACCGGCTTTTCCACCATGGAGAGCAGCGACACCCGCGGCCTCTCGAAGCCGAGGGCGTGGTACAGCTCGACCGCGTTCTCGATAATCTGTTTCTTCTGTTCGAGGTCGGGCGCGATGTTGATGCCGCCGTCGGTGATGCACACGAGCCGCATCCCCGCCTCCGGGTCCGGATACTCGAAGAGGAACTCGTCGGAGACGAGGCGGTCGGTCCGAAGGCCCCGCTCGCCGTCGAGCACGGCCTTCATGAAGGTCGCCGTCGGAAGCTTCCCCTTGAGGGCCATATGGGCGTCGCCGTTCCGGACGAGTTCCACCGCCACGGCCGCCGCGGCCTCCTCGCCCACGGCCTCCACTATCTCGGCCCTGGCCAGCGGCCGGGGCATATCCGCGAGCGCTTTCTCGATGAGGCTCGGGTCGCCGACGAGTATGGCCCGGGCCAGGCCCGCTTCCTCGGCCAGCGCGCACGCCTCCAGGGCCGCCGGGTCGTGGCCCATCGCGACCGCGACCGCCACCTCGCCGCGCCCCGCCGCCGCCGCGGCGACCTGGTCGAAATCCTTTAGGACGTCGGGCATAAGTCGACTCCTTTGTGAAACGCGGCCATGACGGCCTCCTGGACCTTGGGCTTGGCGAAACGTTCCTTTATGGCCGTTTCCCAATCGGCGTCCTCCAGCACGCCGAGCCGGGAGGCCAGCGCGCCGAGCAGGATAACGTTCACCATGCGGAGGTCGCCCATCTCCCGGGCGAGTTCGGTACCGTCCACCCAGACGAGGTTGGGCGCCTTGGCCTCGAGCACCGCGTCTATGTCGTCGACGTAGTTCGGCTTCTTGAGCGCTATCGTCAACGGCGATATCTCGAGGCGGTTGACGATGGCCACGCCGTCGGGCCGGAGGTAGTCGAGGTAGCGCAGCGCCTCCAGCTTCTCGAAGGAGACGAGGAAGTGGGCTCCGCCCTTCGGGATAAGGGACGAGGGGACCTCGGGGCCGAAGCGCACGTGGGTATCGACGTTGCCGCCGCGCTGGGACATGCCGTGCACCTCGCTCATCTTGACGTCGAGGCCGTGGTGCAGCGCGGCGAACGCGAGGAGGCGCCCGGCCGTCAGGATCCCCTGGCCGCCGACGCCGCTCAACATTACGTTCGTGATGTCATCGTATTTCATATATCCCTCGCTACGAGCTGACTTTTTCCGGTATGGTTAGGGCCCCTTCGGGGCAGACCTGCGCGCACACGCCGCAGCCGTTGCACAGGTCGGCCAGGATTTCGGGGTAGCCGTCCTTCTCGCGAATCGCCATGCAGCCCACGCGGATGCACAGGCCGCACTGGTTGCAGCGCTCCCGGTCGAGCTGTACCGGGTCGGCGAACGTGACGCGCTCGTTGAGCACGCACGGCGCCCGCACCACGACCACCGAGAGTTCCGGCGCCTCCAGTTCCTCGGTGAGCACCTTCTCGAGGTTCTCCATGTCGTAGGGGTCGACGACGACGACGCGCTTGACGCCGATGCCGCGGCAAACCTCCGCCGGGTCTATCTGGGGCGCTTCGCCGCCGCGGATATCCACGCCGGTGCCGGGGTGGGGCTGGGCGCCGGTCATGGCCGTCGTGCCGTTGTCCAGAATGAGAATGGTGGCCTTGCTGCCGTTGACCACCATGTCGAGCAGGCCCGTGATGCCGGAGTGGAAGAAAGTGGAGTCGCCGATGACGCCGACGACCTTGCCGGAAACGCCCTCGCCGCCGAAGAGGTCGAGGCCCTCCGACATGCCGATGGAGCCGCCCATGCACAGGCACGTCTCCATCGCGCTCAGGGGCTTAAGCGCGCCCAGCGTGTAGCAGCCGATGTCGCCCATGACGTGGAGCCGCATGTCCCGCAGGACCTTGAACACCGGCCTGTGGCCGCAACCGGGGCAGAGCGTCGGCGGCCGCTTGGGGATGTCTATGCCCTCGAGCGAGACCGTGACCTTGTTTCTGGCCCCGCCGGCGAGCATCTCCTCCACCAGCGGGAGGTTGAGTTCGCCGAAGTAGGGACGGAGCGATTGGCCCTCGGCCTCGATGCCCTCGGCCTTAATCTGCTCCTCGAGGACGGGGTCGAGCTCTTCCACTATGATTAATCTCTTGACCGAGGCCGCGAATTTCTTGATGCGGTCCATGGGCAGCGGGTTCGTGAGGCCCAGTTTGAGGATGCTGGCGTCGGGGGCCGTCTCCCGCACGTAGCCGAAGGAGACGCCGGAGGTGATGACGCCGAGGTCGCCCGAACCCTCGTATATTGGATTCCAGTGGTCGCTCTCGTTGCCGAAGGCCGCGGCGGCCTCCAGCCGCTTCTCCACCTCGTGCCGGCGCAAGCGGGCGTGGGCCGGCAGGAGTATGAACTTCATTATGTCTTTTTTATATTCCGCCGGGGGCGGCGTTACCGGGTCCTCTAGATTGACGACGCCCGTCTGGTGGCAGACCCGCGTCGTCATGCGGAAGAGAATGGCGGAGTCGAATTCCTCGGAGAGCGCGAGCGCCTCGCGCATCATCCAGCGGCTCTCCTCGGCGTCGGCCGGCTCGACCATTAGGCACTTCGCGGCCTTGGCCAGCCGCCGATTGTCCTGTTCGTTCTGGCTGGAGTGCATGGCCGGCTCGTCCGCGGAGACCACGACCAGGCCGCCGTTGACGGCCATGTAGCTGACCGAGAAGAAGGGGTCGGCGGCGACGTTCAGGCCCACGTGCTTCATGGTGGCGATGGACCGGACGCCCGCCATCGAGGCGCCTACCGCGACCTCCAGGCCCACCTTCTCGTTGGGCCCCCACTGCACGCGTACGTTCTCGTAGGGCGCCAGGTATTCGATTATCTCGGTACTCGGCGTCCCGGGATAGCCGGAGCCGAAGCCGCAGCCGCCCTCGAACGCGCCGCGGGCTACCGCTTCGTTTCCCAACATCAAAGTTTTCATAAAAGATCTCCGTTCGAAAAGAGCTCCGCTGTTGTGGCTTTATTTCGTTTCCGGCGGGGGGTAGGGGAGGGCCTCTTCCTCGCCGCGTAGAACGCGCAGCGCGCCCAGCGCGAGGGCCTCCATCTCGAACGCCCCCGGGTACTTCAGCACCGGCCCCAAAAAGGATACCCGGTCCGTAATCCAGGAGCAGAAGACGTCGGAGTGGGCCAGGCCGCCCGTCAGCACGACGCCGTCAAGCCGGCCTTCCAGCACCGCCGCCATCGCGCCTATCTCCTTGGCCACCTGATAGGCCATGGCCTCGTATACCTCGCGGGCGGAGTCGTCCCCCTCCAAGATGCGCCGTTCCACTTCCAGCGCGTCGTCCGTCCCGAGGTAGGCCACAAGGCCCCCCTCGCGCGTCGTCATCCGCTTGAGGTCGGCCCGGTCGTACTCCCCGGAGAAGCAGAGCTTGATGACGCCCTGGGTGGGGAGGCCGCCCGCCCGCGTGGGGGCGAAGGGCCCCTCGGAGTTGGCGTTGTTGGTGTCGACGATATGGCCGCCGTCGAGCGGCACCACCGAGAAGCCGCCGCCCAGGTGCACGACCACCCAGCGGGTGTCGGCGAGCGGCTTGCCCACTTTCTCGCAGGCTTTGCGGGCCGCGGCGTGGATGTTGAGCGCGTGGGAGAGGCACTGCCGCGAGAGCAGCGGGTGGCCCGAGTAGCGAGCCAGCGGCGACATCTCGTCCACGGCCACGGGGTCGACGATATAGGCCGGGATGCCCCGGTCCTTCGCGATAGCGTCCGCCAGCGCGCACCCCAGGTTGCTGGGGTGTTCGCCCTGGTAACCGGCGCGGGCGTCCTCTATGAGCGCCTCGTTTACGAGAATCGTCCCCGAGGGTACGGGCCTAATAAGGCCCCCCCGGCCCACGACGGCGTCGAGGTGGATGTCGCCGTTGCGGCCCAGGAAGGTTTTCACCGTCTCCAGCCTGCCGGGGAACTGGTCCCACAATGCCCCGGCGCCGGCGGGCGCGGGGGCCGTCTCCTCGGCAACGGAACCGGGGCCCCGGAAGAGGGCGAGTTTGGTGCTGGTGGAGCCGGGGTTGATAACCAGAATCGCTTCGTCGTTCATAGCTCGGCTCGAGTGTTGGGGCGCGGCCCGTCGCAAGCTTCACGTTACCCGTTACGCCGGGGGCTAGGGCAGTCGCCGGGGGTGGAATTTTGAAAAAACGAAGGAAGAAAAACTAATATACCCCCCGAAGGCCGTCAAGGGAAAAATATCACGAAGGGGGGCGCGGCACCGGCGTTTAAGTTTCGTTCTATGAAGCGGCGGGCTTAAAGCCCGCCGTTCCTTTTTTTTGTGTGCCACCGACATTCTTGTCGGTGAAGCAAATCGGGTGGGGCCGACATTCCTGTCGGCGAATACGGCGCCGGCGGCCATAAAGGCCGCCGGTTCTTAATTATAATAGTTTATAGAGTGCCACCGGCATTCCTGCCGGTGAATCTAAATTGTAACACCTGACGGCACCCGCTTCAAAGGAATAGGCCGGCCGCTTCAGCGGCCGGTGCCTAACCCGC
>JASFLY010000025.1:0-37299 GCA_050117845.1 Candidatus Zixiibacteriota bacterium | reverse complement strand
GTTCCACTACGATGGCTGGGAATGGGACGAGTACGGCGATATATTCAACAGCGACGTATTGGATATCGATTTCTCGGATGCTAATTACGGTTGTGCCGCGGGTATAGGCGCGGCGATTTATGAGAACGGCGAATGGCGCAAGGCCTACGCGCCTCGCGCTTATTTCTGGTGTGTCGAGTGCGTCGGCCCTAACGACATCTGGGCCGGCTCGGATACGGGAGATATTTATCATTTCACAGGGTTTTAGTAACCCAAACGTAGGAGGAAGGATATGCGGAGTATCATCTTGGGAGTGGTTTTGCTTGTGGCCTCGGCCGCGTACGGCGGCGTTTTATACCTCGAGCTGCCGCCGGCCTACGACGCCGACGTGGTCGAACACCCGACTGACGCCGACCTCACGGCGTTGCGGGACGGAGCGTTAAAATAACTAGTTGACAGAAACGAATCGTAGTTGCATAATTACGCGGAGGTTTTATATATGATAAAACAAATACTTCGATACTGCAGTTGCGTGGTTCTTTTTATCGCGGCGTTTTTGCCGGCGAGTTGCGAAGACGAGGAGGTACGCGAACTTTACGGCGGCCCGTGGCGAATTGTGAAAACGCCGGCGGGTATCGAAGCGTCGGTAGGTGAAATACAGTTCTTAAGCAAGAACGACGGATGGGCGATTGCCGGGAAGTACCTTTTAAGGTTCAACGGCAAAGAGTGGTATGGGTATAAAAAGATCGTCCACCCCGATCCGCTATCCGACTACGGTTTCGCCGATTTCCAAATGTTGAACGAGAACGAAGGTTGGTTTGTAGGGATCGAGATAGTACCCGACCCGAGAGGGGGGGGGCGTAAGATCCGGCATAGTATGATTTGGTATTTCGACGGAGATACGTTCACACCTGTCGAACATCCGGATATGGGATGGTTGGGGACGGTTTGGTTTAACGATAACGGCGACGGATGGGCGTTGGGTTATGGAGCGCTACACTACGTGAACGGCACATGGGAAAAGGTCGACATCAACGTTATCGTCGAAGACTGCTTCTTTTTAAGTGAAACCGACGGTTGGGCCGTTTCTTACGGGTCCGTTTGGCATTGGGATGGTATAACGTGGACGCGGGTCGCCGAGGGTGAATCGTTTGAAGGTTTTACGTCGATTGCGTTCAACGAAAAGGATTCCGGGTGGGCTGGATTATACAAAGAAAGGGGTGGAGACCCGCCGTTGATGTTTCACTACGACGGCCGGGAATGGGAAGAGTACGGCGATATATTCGACCGGGATATTCGGGATATAGACTTCTATGATTCTAAATACGGTTGTGCCGTCGGCGATAGCGCGGCTGTATACGAAGGGGGTGATTGGTTTAGAACGTCGGCCCCGCCGGCGGTGTTTTGGTGTGTGGAGTGCGTCGGCCCGAACGACATCTGGGCCGGGTCTAATTCGGGAGATATTTATCATTTCACAGGGTTCAATTAACCCAAACGTAGGAGGAAGGATATGCGGAGTATCATCTTGGGAGTGGTTTTGCTTGTGGCCTCGGCCGCGTACGGCGGCGTTTTATACCTTGAGCTGCCGCCGGCCTACGACGCCGATATGGTCGAACATCCGACGGACGCCGACCTGACGGCGTTGCGGGACTTCGCCCGGGAGGAATTGGGGAAACTTAACAACGCCCATACCTGCCGGGTCGTCATCTTCACCAAAAACGGCAAGCCGGTGGCCCGTCGCTTCGACGAGGGCGAGGGTACGGACGTCGCGTCGAAGCCGACGACGGGGCACGTCCATTTCTACCGCGGTTCCGGGTTTACTGACGGCCAGTGGAACGACGTGTGGTATCATCTTCACCAGGTCGGCGAGCCCGACTACGCCGGCGTTTACGGCCTGGCCTATACCGACGTCTTCGGCCCGGCCTACGCCTACGACACCGGGTACGTCCCGCCGGTAATTGAACGCGACGTGACAATTAACCTCGACTCGAATGCCCCGGACGATGGTTATTATCTCGTGTCGATTGAGGAGATATATTTAAAAAATTGGCGCGCCGGGGACCCTTACGCTCACGAGGTCGAAATCGATACCGACCGGGCGTACTCGACGCGGCTCATGCTGCATGCGTTCCGGGGGCCCTGGCCTGCTACGTGGGACCATTTCGGCGCGGGGACCGTGCACGCCGCCTGGCTCGAGATCCAGGCCCGCCTTTACCGTGACGGCCACGAGACGTACTTCAACGACCTGGGCCACTACGAGAAGTTGCCCGGGCAGTGGGAATACGAAAGGCCGTATTACACGTACTTCGAGAACTTCAACGTTCAGGGCATGGCTACGAACCTGGCCAGTTTCGATTCGGACTGGTCGATGGTAAACGACAGAATACGGCGTTATCGCTACGGGGCTTGCGGGTACTGCTGGTGGAAAGTCCTGCATCACGACCCGGATTTTATCAAGGACTTCAACGCCGAGTTGTGTAAGCTGTGGCGGACGACCTGGCCCGACAAGCCGACGTACGATAACCTGTACTGGGCCGCTATCCAAAACTACGACGGCGGTGCGATAGAGGAACTGACGTTCGCCGATTGGTTCGACGCGCAGCCTATCCTTCAAAATATCAACGGCGGGAACATAAACGTCTGCGTTCCCATCATTTACAAATCGAAGGTCGAGGTATTCAATTACAGGCGGTACGAGTATAACGGCGAACCGTGCGAGGCGGCGGTAGACGTCGAAGGCGCCGACGAGAAGCTCGAGGTTACAAAGTACGACTGGGACGGGACGGTCGGCGATTACGCCCAGCTCTCCAGCCTTGACGACGGTTACGCGTATTGGTACCCGACGCTGTATGACGACGATAGCATGTTCCGCGTAAAGGCCGAATACTTCGAGGAACAATACTCAGGCGGCATTTACTATTGGGAATCGTTGGCCAATGCCACTACTTTCAGCGTAGATTCGGATGACGCCTACGAAGACGACGAGGTATTCGCGGTCGTAATGGACGCTGTAAACGGCGGCGGTTGGCTCGACGTCTCATACAACAACGGCGCCCCCGTAAGGTACGTAGTCGATAAAAAAGTAGCCCGTATACCGAACTTCGTCGGAGGCGACGAGACGGGCGCGGGCGAGTATACCTTCGCGTACGTGGCTCCGGGCGGGGGAAATGGCGGTTCTAATAGTCCGGATCCCACGCCGACGATATGTAAAGATGGCGGCTGCTTCCTCGATTTCCACAGTTACTTGACGGCCCCGGGCGGCGATAGCGGCGGAAAGCCGATAGACGACCGGACGGCCGATAAGGGCGGTCCTGCCTCGCCCCCCGACCTTGCCTTCCGGCCTTCCCCGGGCGCCGGCGATTACCGCGCGCCGGACGTGGCGTCGAGGCCCGGCGGCAACGAACTCGGGGAACCCGGCGCCGACCTGCCGCCCATGGGCGACCCCGCCCTGACGTCCCCCGGCGGTTTTGGCGGCGACGAGATTGAGGCCGGTTCGGCCGCTTCTCCGTACGGCGCCGGCGGCGTTCCGGCGGGAACCGCGGCCCGGCCCCCGGTGGCCTGTTATCCCAACCCGGTGACCGGCCCCACGACGTCAATATCCTTCGCGGTGAAGGAGGCGGGCAAGGTCCGGCTGGCGGTCTACGACATATCGGGCCGCCGCGTCGCCACCCTCGCCGAAGGCCGCTATCCCGCCGGCGAATACAGCGCCGAGTGGAACGCCGACGTCCCGACGGGCGTTTACGTCTATCGCCTCGAGGCCGCCGGTATGGTCACGGCCGGCAAGGTGGTCGTCGCCCGGTAACGTTAAGCTGAACTCGATATTTAAGCCGCCCCCCCTCCCCTCCGGGGCGGCTTTTTCCTGGCCGGCAGGAATGCCGGCCCCACTAATAAGGGTAACATCCGACGCCACTTGTGACGGCCGGCGGGAACGTCGGCCCCATCCGAATGAACCTCCCGAACGGCTTTCAGTTCGGCCCCCTTTCCCCTTGGCTTTAATGACACTTCGGAACCGGATTTATTCAGTATTACCTTGACAACGCCTACCCCCTCTGTTAACCTTTTTAATTACGTGGAGTATAGTAAATTCGTAAACTCATCGCAGCCGATAACCTAAGAGGGCGATTATGAAGGCAGCGAAGGTAGTGAAACTATGCGTACTGGCGGCCGCGCTTTTGGCGGCTACGGCCGCCGGGCCGGCCCTGGGCCAGTCCGAAGCTGAAACCCGCAACCGGGCGCTCGAATCCTTCGAGGAGGGCATGAAGCTCTTCGAGTCGAGCAAGTTCGCCCGCGCCATCGCCGTGTTCGAGGAGGCGCTCGACTACTTCGACTCCATCGGCGACGTCGAGGGCGTGGCCCGGACCAACAACATCCTCGGCTCGGTCTACGAGGTCCAGGGCGAGTACGACACCGCCGTCACCTATTATACGAAGGCCCTGAACGACTTCACCGCGCTCAAGGACAACGCCGGCATGGCGCTGGTCAACAAGAACCTGGGCTCCACCTATCAGGCCAAGGAGTCCTACGACCAGGCGCTGACCTACTTCGAGGAGTCGTACAACCTCTACAAGAAGGCCAGCGACGTCACCGGCCAGGCGCGGGCCCAGGCGGCCATCGGCTCCATCTACTTCGCCCGGGGCGAGTACGACCTTGCGCTCAAGGCCTACGACGAGGCCACCGCGAAGTACGCCGGCGCCGCGGACGAGAAGATGAAGGGCCGGATGTACCTCGAGGCCGGCCAGATAATCCTCGACCAGGGCGAGGTCGACCGGGCCCTCGATTACTTCCGCAAGGGCCTGTCGATTTACACCAAGGTCGGCGAGGCCGAGGGCGAGGCCGAGGGCGAGATGCTCATAGGCCGGGTGTACCTCGAAAAGAAGGACTACAACGGCGCCCAGACGCAGTTCGAGAAGTCCCGCGAGCTCTATACCAAACTCGGGAAACAGGACGGCATCGCCCGCTGCCTTAAGTACAACGCGGACGCCCTCCGCGCCCAGGGCGACGCCGCCAACTCGCTCCGCTACTACGAGCAGGCGCTGTCCATCACGCGGCGCCTCGGCGACTGGGAGGGGACGGCCGAAATCCTGAACTCCATGGGCCTCGTTTACACCCATGCGATGAAGAATTACCGCAAGGCCGCCATTTACTACAACGACGCCATCGCGCAGTACCGCGAGATAAACAACCAGACCGGCCAGGCCGACGCGGCGCATAACGTCGGCTACGCGTACGAGATGCAGGCCGACTACAAATCCGCCCTCGATTCCTATAACGAGGCGCTCCGTATCCGGCAGAGCCTCGGCCACAAGGGCAACGTGGCCGATACGATGATCGCCGTGGCCCGGGTATACAAGACCACCGGTGATTACCCCAAGGCCCAGTCCCAGTACGAAGAGGCGCTGGAAATCGTCAAGTCGCTCAAGGACAATGCGCGGCTCGCGAAGGTCACCTGGGAGATAGGGACCATCCAACAGCGCCAGGGCCAGCTCGTCGAAGCGCAGAAGTCGCTCGAGCGGGCGCTCTCGATTTACGAGGGCGAGGCCATGACGCGCGAGGTGGCGGGCGTTCAGCGCGACCTCGGCATCGTCCTCCAGATGCTGGGCGAACAGGACGAGGCGCTCAGCCTCTTCGAATCGTCCTCCCAGAACTACGGCCGTGAGGGTGACGAGACCGGCAAGGCCCTCGCTCAGATGAACGTCGGCGATATCAAGTTCGACCGCGGCGACTACGGCGCGGCGCTCTCGAGTTACGAGGGGGCGCTCGCGACCTTCCGCTCGGCCGAGGACCGTACCAACGTGGCGCTGGCCCTGAATTCCGTGGGTAAGGTCAACACCGCCCAGGGCGATTTCGAGAAGGCCAACAATTCGTTCAACGAGGCGCTGGCGACCAACCGCCTCCTCCAGAACGAGCTCGGCGTGGCGCAGACGATGGCCAACGTGGGCCGGATGCACTACGCCAAGGGTGACTACAACTCCGCCGCCCGCTACTTCGACGAGTCGCTCCGCATCAACCGGGCCCAGGATTACAAGCTGGGCGTGGCCGAGGTGGAGAACGACCTGGGCCTGACCTACGTCGCGAAAGAGGATTACGACACCGCGCTCCACTACTTCGACGACGCCCTCGCGGCCTACACCGCCATCAACGACCAGTCCGGCAAGGGCGAGACGTTGATGAACCTGGGCGCGGCCCATATGGCCAAGCGCGACTTCCCCAGCGCCCTGGGCAAGTTCTCCGAGGCCCTGAACATCTACCGGACCATCAAGGACCCGGCGGGCGAAGGGGCCGCGGCCGCGGCGCTCGGCGACGTTAAATACAACCAGGAGAACTACGACGGCGCCCAGGAGGATTACAAGGTCGCGCTGAGCGCGATGAACAAGGCCGGGAACACCAAGGACGTGCCCTCGGTCTACAACCGGATGGGCGTGGCGTTCGTCGCCGCCGGCGACAACAAGAAGGCGCTGGCCCAATTCGAGAAGGCGCTGGAGTACGAGCGCACGGCCAACACCAAGGCCGAGATAGCCGAGACGCTGGTCTACAAGGGCCAGGCCCACCTCGCGCTGGGCGAGTTCGACTTCGCGAACCAGGCCTTCGGCGAGGCGTTGAGCACCTATACGTCCCTCGGCGACACGAGCGGCCAGGCGGAAGCGACGAACGGCCGGGCCCAGGGCCTCCGGGCCCAGGGCAAGGACGACGAGGCGCTCAAGGATTTCGAGGCCGCGCTGGAACTTTTCCGGACCGCCCGCAATCAGAAGCGCTCCGCGGACGTCGGCATCGACGTCGGCGCGATTCAGTTCGAACAGGGCATGCATAAAGAGGCCATCCGCTCCTTCAGCGAATCGCTCCGCATCTACCGGACGATGAACCTGGAGAAGGGCACCGCCCTCGCGATGAACTGGATAGGCCGGGTATACGTCGCGTTGAATCAGGCCGATAGCGGCCTCAAGTACCACAACGACGCCCTCGCGACCTACCAGCAGGTTCAGGACAAGATGGGCGTGGCCGAGACGCAGTACTACATCGGCGAGGCCAACGAGACCAAGGAGACCTACGACGAGGCGCTGGCGGCGTACAAGGCGGCGCTGACCGGCTTCTCCGCCGAGGGCGAGGACCACTGGGCGGCCCGGGCGCATCACCGCCTCGGCGCCACCTACGAGAAGCAGGGTAACCTCAATCAGGCGCAGACCGAGTTCCAGGCGGCCGTCGACGGCTTCGCGACCACCAAGGACGATGCCATGACGGCCGTGGCCGGAGTCGATCTGGGCCGCGTCCAGTACGGCGGCGGCAACGCCGACGGGGCGTTGGATAGTTACAAGAAGGCCGAGTCCGTCTACAAAAAACTTGAGGACAACGCCGGCCAGGGCTACTGTGAACTCCAGATGGGCATAATCGCCTACGACGGCTACGACTACAAGAGCGCCGAGAAGAACTTCGAGTTAGGCCTCCAGTTCTACACCGCCGCCGGCGACGACATAGGCCAGAGCCGCGTACTCATCCGGCGTTCGACGCTGTTCGAGGCCGAACTGCTGTTCGACAAGGCGATAGAGGACGCCAAGAAGGCGCAGGCCCTGGCCGAGAAGGCCGGCGAGAAGATGTACGTCGCCATGGCGTTGAACGCGCTCGGCCGGGCGGAACGGCGTAAGGGCAACGCCGAGGCCGCGCTCGCCGCCCACTCCCAGGCCCTCGAGACCTACCGCGAGCTCCACGACCAGGCCGGCATCGGCGAGTCCCAGCGGCAGTTGGCGCAGGCCCGCCTCGCCTCCGGCGACATCCGCACGGCGGCCCGGGAGTTCAACGAGGCGCTCCGCATCTTCAACGCCCTGGGCGACGAGGCCGGCAAGGCGCAGGCCCTCGTGGGCCTGGGCGAGGTCTTCCTGGCGCAGGGGGACACGGCCACGGCCGGCAAGTACTTCACCGACGCCGAGGCCATATACAAGAGCGGGAAGATTTCCGCCGGCAAGGGCGACTTCTATTACCAGCTCGGCCTCACGCTCGCGGCGCAGGGAGACTACGCCGGCGCGGTCCAGCGGTACGACAACGCGCTCGAGGTCTTCCGGGCGACGCTCCGGCCCATGGCCGAGGGCGATACGCTCCGGGCGAAGGGCCTCTCGCAAACCGAACTCGGCCAGTACGACGTGGCGGCCAAGACGTTGGGCGAAGCCATCAGCGTCCAGAAGAAAATCGAGAACATGCCCGCGGTCGCCCGCCTCTACGTCGACCTGGGACAGCTTTCGCTCCGCGAGGGCGAACTGTCCGCCGCCGAGAAGAACTTCAGCACGGCCCTCGACACCGCGGCGCCCCTCTCCGACAAGGGCTTCACCGCGGAGATTAAAAACCACCTCGGCTTCACCAACGAGCTTATAGGCGTTTCGAAGATAAGCCCGCGCGTGGCCGAGGAGGACACCAGCTACTACACGACCGCCAAGAATATGTTCAACGAGGCGCTCGGGGCCTACCGCTCGCTGGACGACAAGGCCGGCGTCGCGGCCTCGCTCGACCACCTCGGCTCGGTCCAGGCCCGCCTCGGCGAGACGGAGGCGGCCAAGACGAGCCACACCGAGGCGCTGGCGCTCTGGCGCGAACTCCGCAACCAGGAGGAGATAGCCCATTCGCTCACTTACCTGGGCGCGGTCAATTACACGCTCGGCGAGTATAAAGAGTCGAACAAGGCGCTTACCGAGGCGCTCCGCATCTGGCGCCGGGCCGAGAACAAGAACGAGGAGGGCGTGGCCCTCCGGATGATAGGCCGGTCGCTCGGCGCGCAGGAGAACTACCGCAGCGCGCTCAAGTACTGCGACGACGCCCTGCCGCTGTTGACCGAGGCCAAGAACCAGAGAGAGATAGGCGAGACGAACTACGACGCCGGCACGTACTACGAGGCGTTGAAGGAATACGCCGAGGCCGACGGGGCGTACAACAAGGCGAAACAGGCCTTCGCCGGGGCCGAGGACGAGGAGGGCCAGGCCCGCTGTATGCGCAAAGCCGGCGACGTAAACATCGCCCAGCTGCAGTACGACAAGGCGAAGTCGAGTTACAGCGAGGCCGTCGAGGCCTACAAACCCCTAAAGAAGTACGAGGCCGATCTGGCTTACTGCTACCTGCGATTGGGCGACGCCGAATTCGGCGCCGGGTCGCTGGCGGAGGCGGGCGCGGCCTACAAGAACGCGTACGCGACTTACACCAAGGTCGACGACAAGGAGAACACGGCGCTCGCCGCCAACAAGCAGGGCCTGGTGGACGCCGGCTTCGGCAAGTTCGACGCCGCCGAGGCGAAGTTCAACGAGGCCATGTCCATCTACCAGGGGCTCAAGAGCGACCGCGGCCGGGCCGACTCAACCTTCTACATCGGCCAGGTTAAGGAGAACACGCAGCAGCTCAAGGAGGCCCTCACCAAGTACGAGGAAGCGCTCGAGCTGTACAAGACGGTGGGAGCGCAACTACGCGTGGCCGAAACGCTTAACGCCCTGGGCCTTCTGTACAATAAGACCGGCGACCTCGAAAAGGGACGCTCGTACCTCGACCAGTCGCAACAGCTCTTGCGGTCGATCCGGGCGGGTCGATGATATCGGGATAGTATGGCAGCTACCGAGAGTTACATCTTCGGCATCGTAGCCAACTGGAAACAAAAGGATGCCGTCGACGGCGTCTCCTCTTGCCTGGAGGCCCTGCGCAAACGGGGCCAGCGTTACGTCATAGAAGAACGCACGGCGGTATGGGGAAACCTGAAGGGCGACCGCGTCGCCATTCACGAGATGGGCGACGCGTGCGACCTCGTGATATCCTTCGGCGGCGACGGGACGCTTCTTTCGGTGGGCCGGCTGGTCGCGGCCAACGAGGTCCCGGTGCTGGCGGTGAACCTAGGCGGCCTCGGTTTCCTGTCCGAGATGGACATCAGCCTGATGGAGGCGGCGGTCGACGCCATATTGACGGACCGCTTCCTGGTCGAGAGCCGTATGCTCCTCGCCATCCGGCTGGACCGCGCCAGCGGCGAGGTGGAGCGCGACATCCTGGCGGTCAACGACGTCGTCATGGGCCCCAAGGCCATCTCCCGCATCGTCACCGTCAACGCCTACATCCACCGCGAGAGGTTGTTCACGTACCGGGGCGACGGCGTTATCGCCGCGACGCCCACCGGTTCCACGGCCTACTCGCTCTCGGCCGGCGGCCCCATCGTCGACCCCCGCGTCGACCTGTTGCTCCTCACGCCCATCTGCGCCCACTCCCTGACCGTCCGTCCCCTCGTCATCCCGCCCAACCTCGAGGTGGGCATCGACGTCGCGACGCGCGGCAAGGAGGAGGTCGTCATGACCGTGGACGGCCAGACGGCCTACGCGTTGGGCGAGGGGGACCGCGTCTACGTCACCCGGGCCAAGAAGCGCCTCCGCCTGATTCGTCTGGAGGAGAAGGATTTCTACAAGCTGCTGCAGGAGAAGCTGGGATGGGGAATCCACCAGTACGTCCCGGCGCCGCGGGGGGAGGGCTAACGGCTCGCCCCCGAGTATCCCAACCGTAAAAAAGGCCGGCTCATGAGCCGGCCATCGTCTTTTCGGTTAACCTTATTCGCTCCAGCGTTTCGGCGTCGTCCGGGTCGAGTTCGTACGCCCGGCGGTATTCGCCGAGCGCCGCCTCGTAATCGCCGGTGGAGAAGTAGTAGGAGCCCATGTAGGTGTGGGCGGCGGGATTGTCGGGGTCGACGCGCAGGGCCCGACGGAAGTGGGGCTCCGCCTCGGCCAGGCGGTCCAGTCGAATAAGGCAGTACCCCAGCCGCATCTCGGCTTCCTCGTAGTCCGGGTGGAGGTTGAGGGCGAGGCTGTACCGGGCGGCGGCCGGCTCCCAGTAGGAGTTCTTCTCCGCCGTGAGGCCGTTGCGGTAATGCTCGCCGGCCCGCCTTATCTTCCGGGCCGCCTCGTAGTACTCTTCGGGGGACGGCAGCTCGTCGAAGACCGTGGGGTCGAAGTACGGGTGGTAGCGCAGCGCCCGGTATCCGTCGTACGGCCGGCCCACCTCGAAGACGCGGAACGAGTAGGTCTCGTGGACCAGCCGGAAACGCTCGAGCGAGGCGGGGTCGAACTGCATCTTCATCCCCACGGCGTCGGCGGGCGGGTCGGGCGCGGCGGCGAAGTAGCGGTCGCCGGGCGGCTCATAGACCAAAAAGACCGGCGCGTTGAAGACGACGTACTTCGCCTCCAGCCGCCGGCAGAGTTCGTAGAAGTCCTCCTCCGGCCCCATGTAGGCCTCCGACACCTCGACTATCTTGGGCCGGATCTCGGGGACCTCGAACATGGGGTGCAGCGGGACCGGCCTTTCGCTCCAGTACATAATGGAGGCGCTGATGCCGAACTGCGCCAGGACGGGCGAGCCGGGCGGCGTGTTCTCCTTCAGCCACCCGAAGAGGTCGTTGTCGCCCGCGCCGTAGTCCCAGACGGGGTCCTCCGTTTCGGGAAGCCGTTCCAGAAGCAGCCGCGGCCACGCGGGCTTGGCGTAATTGAACGCCCACCATCCCTGGAAGGCCAGCATCGCCAGCGCGAGCGCCGTGGCGGCGACCTTCGTCCAGCGGCGCCGGGAGGCCGCCGCCGGCAGGGCCCCCAGCCCCGCCGCCCAGGGCGCGAAGAAGACCGTAAGCCGGACGAGGAGCCAGTAGAGGAAGGCCGTGGCCGCCGTCATGGCGGCCGGGAACAGCAGCGGGCCCCGGACCCTCTCCGCCCCGGCCTCTTTTTTTCTCCGCAAATACCTTATTCCCGTCGCGACGTACGCGGCGACGGCGACGAGCAAAAGCGGCCCGTACTCCAAAAGGGCCCGGCGGAGCGTCGTCGTGGCGTACGGCCCCATCCAGAATATCCGTGCGTCCACGGGGAGGCGCGTGGGGTCGGCGGGGTGAACGCCGAGGTAGCGCAGCTTGGCCCAGATTAACGCGTACGCGTGGCCGTAGGCCCCGGAGCCGACGGCTACGAGGGACACGCCGACGAGGACTGCCGCGCCGGCCGCGAGCGCGAGACGCGACAGGGCCGCGTTGCGGGGCTTGCGAACGTACCCCCATACGGCGAGGGCCAGGGCGGCCGTCACCGTCGGCGACCACAGCACGCCCTTGACCAGCAGCGGTTTGTTGAGGAGGGCGGCGGCCGCGGTCCCGGCCAGGAAGGCCAGGCCCACGTCGCCGTAGCGGCCGGGCCGCCCCGCGAACGCCATTATGAAAACGACGCCCAGCACGACGTTGAGGTAGAACTGGGCCATGTGCCAGCAGCTCAGCGCGTAGAGGATGCTGAGGGCGGTGACGGCGGCGAGGGCAACCCGCCCGAGTACGGGGCGCCCGCCGGCCGGGTCCCTCTGCCCCAACGCCCCCCACACCAGCGCCGTCGCCGCGAGGAGCGCGGGGGAGGCGAAGTCCTCGCGGAGGTAGTTGCCGGCCGCTTTCAGGAAGGTCGGGAGGCAGGTGACGTAAAGCGCGGTGCCGAGCCACGCCGGCCCGAAACGCCGGAACATAACCCAAAAAAGAAGGAAGGCCGCCGGGACGTATAACGCGGCGTACAGGGCCATGAAATTGCGCAGGAAGCCGTAGTGGTCCGCGGGGCCGGAGGCGCCGGCCCACGCCCGGTAGCTCCACCCCACGAGGTAGTCCGGCAGCGGCATCACCATCTCGTCGCGCCGAAAGCCCTCGGGCCACTGGACCACGGGGTCCGAGGCCGGGAGGGGTTCGCCCTCCATGACCATCTCGGCGTAGCGGAACCGCACCAGCGATTCCGAGTACATCTGGCTTTCGACGGGGGTGAGTTCGAGGACGACGTACGTGCGGAAGGCGGCGAGCGCGAGAAGCGCGGCCAGCGCGCCGACGATGACGACCCAGCGCCGCCGGGCGAGGCGGCCTTTCATCCGGTCCAGCGCGGACCCGATTCTGTCGAGAGCGTTCGCCACTGCCGTAAAAAAAAGCCCCCGTTGCCGGGGGCCGGCGGGGGGCGCGGTTTAGTCCCGGCCCGCCGTCCGTATGAGGTCCAGCGCGATTACCTGCCGCTGGATCTGATTCGTTCCCTCGTACAGCTGCGTTATCTTGGCGTCGCGGTAGTATTTCTCGATGGGGTACTCGCGCATGTAGCCGTAGCCGCCGAATATCTGCAAGGCGTCGGTTGCCACTTGCACCGCGACGTCCGAAGCGAAGGCCTTGCACTCCGCGGAGTAGCGGCTACAGTCCTTGGCGCCGGAGTCGATCATCCGGGCGGTGGCGTAGGTGAGGGCGCGGGCGGCCTCTGTCTTCATGGCCATGTCCGCGAGCATGAACTGGATGCCCTGGAAGCTGGATATCGGCTGGCCGAACTGGCGCCGTTCCTTGGCGTAGGCCAGCGCGTGGTCCAGCGCCCCCTGGGCGACGCCGACGGCCTGGGCCGCGACGCCGGGTCGCGTCCGGTCGAAGGTCCGCATGGCCGTGATGAACCCGTGGCCCTCCTTGCCCAGCAGGTTCTCGGCCGGGACGACGCAGTTCTGGAATATCAGTTCGCGCGTCGCCGAGGCCCGGATGCCGAGCTTATCTTCCTTCTTGCCGAACTCGAACCCAGGGGTCCCCTTTTCGACGATGAATACGCTCAGGCCGCGGGCCCCGCGCGTGGGGTCGGTGCTGGCCACGACGGTGTAGACGTCGGCCTCGCCGCCGTTGGTGATCCACTGCTTCGTGCCGTCGAGGATGTAGGTGTCGCCCTCGCGCCGGGCCCGGGTTCGGACCGCGGCGGGGTCGGAGCCGGCGTCGGCCTCCGTCAGGGCGAAGGCGGCCAGCGTCTCGCCGGCGGCGATGCGGGGGAGGTACCTCTTCTTCTGTTCGTCGCTCCCCATGACGAGGATGGGCTCGGTCCCGAGCGAGGTGCCGAGCAGCGCCAGCGCGATGCCGGTGCAGGCCCGGGAGAGTTCCTCCGCCGTGAGGCAGAGTTCGAGCGTGCCCATCCCGAGGCCGTCGTACTCCTCCGGGATGAATATGCGGAAGAGGTCCGCCTGGGCGAAAACCTTTACCATGTCGTGGGGGAACTCGTCGTGGCGGTCGTAGTATTCTGCCTTCGGCGCTACCGTGTTGCGCGCGATGTCGCGGGCCAGTTTCTGTATTTCACGTTGTTCCTCGGTGAGGAGGTAGTCCATGGTGTAGACCTCGTCGTGGAGTTATTTGCCGGAGGGGCGTTTGCGTTTTTTGGATTTCAGCATCTGGACCGTTTTGGCGGCGGCCTTCATCTCCGCGTCCTTCTTGGAGTGGCCGCGGCCTTTGCCGTAGATCTTCCCTTTTATCTCGACGCCTACGACGAACACGGTGCTGTGTTGCGGGCCGGTGCGGGAGATAATGCGGTAGGACGGGTTCTCGCCGAAGCGGTCGAGCGCGATGCGCTGCAACAGCGACTTGTAGTTCTCGAGGTTGCCCCGCGATACCACCTGTTGAATGCGGGACTCGAACTGGTTTACCACGAAATCCTTGGTATCTTCCAGGGACGACGACAGATAGAAGGAGCCCACCAGGGCTTCGAATATGTCCGAGAGAATCGAGGGCTTGCGCCGTCCCCGGCTCAGGACCTCGCCCTTGCCCAGGTTCACGAGGCGGTTGAGGCCCAGCTCGGTCGCGACCTCGGAAAGCGTGGCCTGGCTTACGACCTCGCTTTTAATCTTGGTCATGTCCCCCTCGTTCATGGAGGGGAAGGTGTTATAGAGGTGCTCCACCACGAAAAGGCCGATGACGGAGTCGCCCAAAAACTCGAGCCGTTCGTAGTCGCCGGTGTCCTCTTCGGTCTCGTGGGCGAAGGAGGTGTGGGTCAGCGCCTGATCCAGGAGCGAGAGGTCGGCCAGGTGAATGCCGTTGTCCTGGCAGAAACGCTTAAGCTCCCGGACACGTTCCTCCGGGAGCTCGTCGTCGTAAATGAATCCTTCCAGCTGATCCCGGCGGCCGAATAGGTTGTCTAATAAACCTGCCATAAGCTATGTCTTCGAGGGCCGCTCGTTTGTTTGTGTCTATACCCGTTTAAATACTAACGTCGCGTTCTGGCCCCCGAAAGCAAATGAGTTGGTAATCGCCACGTTAACTTCGACCTCGCGCGCCTCATTCGGCACGTAGTCGAGGTCGCATTCCGGATCCGGATATTCGTAATTGATTGTCGGGTGAATCGTTTTGTTCTTTATCATCAGGACGGTGGCGATACTCTCCACGCCGCCCGCGGCGCCGAGGAGGTGCCCCGTCATGGATTTGGTGGACGAGATGGCCAGCTTGTAGGCGTGGTCCCCGAAGTAGTTCTTTATGGCCTTGGTCTCGGCCGCGTCGTTGAGCGGCGTAGACGTCCCGTGGGCGTTGATGTAGTCCACGTCCTCGGGGTTCAGGCCCGCGCCCTCGACGGCCATCCTCATGGCCCGGGAACCGCCGCTGCCGTCGGGGTCGGGGGCCGTGATGTGATAGGCGTCAGCGCTCATGCCGTAGCCGACTATCTCGGCGTAGATATCGGCCCCGCGGTCGCGCGCCCGTTCGTATTCCTCCAGCACCAGGACGCCCGACCCCTCGCCGACGACGAAGCCGTCCCGCTCCCGGTCGAAGGGACGGGAAGCGTGGTCCGGGTCGTCGTTGCGGGTGGAGAGCGCCTTCATGATGCAGAATCCCGCGCAGCCCAGCGGCGTGATGGCGGCCTCGGTTCCGCCGGCCATCATCACGTCGGCGTCGCCGCGCTGGATAACGCGGTAGGCGTCGCCGATGGAGTGGGCCGCGGTCGCGCACGCGGTCACGACGCAGGAATTGGGGCCGCGGGCGTTCAGGTGAATCGAGATTTGCCCCGAAGCCATGTTCGAGATGAGCATCGGTATGAGAAGAGGCGTTACCCGGCGCGGCCCCTTTTCGACCAGCACCGAGTGCTGTTGCTCAATGACGCCGATGCCGCCGATGCCCGAACCCACGATGACGCCGATGCGTTCGGACTCCAGGCCGTCCCGGCCCACTTCCAGGCCGGCGTCGGCCATGGCCGTGACGGCGCTCGTCAGCGCGTACTGGACGAACGTGTCCATTCGCTTGAGCGCTTTGGGTTCGATGTACTGCTCCGGGTGGAAGTCCTTGACCTCGCACCCGATTTTACTCGAATACCCCTCGGTATCGAAATGCGTAATGGGTCCGGCGCCTCCGCGGCCGTTAACCAGGTTGTCCCAGTATTCGGCGACGGTATTGCCGTTGGGCGCCACTACGCCCAAACCGGTTACTACTACCCGCCGTTCCATCATCGTTGTGTCTCCTCGCGAGCTACGGCGTGACGAACGGTGCCTGACGTCCGCACCCGGGCGCTGGCCGCGCTGGCGCGTTCCGACGCGTCACCAGGCGCGGACGTCTTAGGATCGCCGGGGCCACGACAGGCGCGGAGCCGGCCGTGTCCCCTAACCCTTTTTGGCAACTATGTAGTCCACCGCCTGCTGGACGGTGGTTATCTTCTCGGCTTCTTCGTCCGGTATCTGGATGTCGAATTCTTCCTCGAGCGCCATTACCAGTTCCACCGTGTCCAACGAATCGGCGCCCAGGTCCTCGATAAACGAAGCTTCGGGCGTTACCTGCTCGGGCGTGACGCCCAGTTGCTCGACGATGATCTCTTTTACTTTGTCGGTAACGTCGGCCATTTCTTGTACTGCCTCCTGAAATATGGATATAGAATTGCTTGGGCGAGTCGTTTCCGCCCGGTATTTTACATCATCATCCCGCCGTCCACGTAGAGCAAGTGGCCGGTGATGTACGAGGACTCCTCGGACGCCAGGAACGCGACTATCTTCGCCACGTCCTCGGGCGTGCCGTAGCGCCCCGCCGGGATGAGCTTCATATATTCCTGTTTCAATTCGTCCGACAGAATGTCCGTCATCTCGGTCATGATGAAACCGGGGGCGATGGCGTTGCAGTTGACGCCCCGGCCGGCGAGCTCCTTGGCCACCGTTTTGGTGAGGCCGATGATGCCCGCCTTGGAGGCCGCGTAGTTGGCCTGCGTCGGGTTCCCCATGACGCCGATGACCGACGATATGTTTATTATCTTGCCGGCGCGCTGCTTGGCCATGATGCGGCCCGCCGCCCGGCAGAAGTGGAACGCGCCGTAAAGGTTGACCCGCATGACGAGGTCGAAGTCCTCGTCCTTCATCCGAAAAAGCGGCTTGTCCCGCGCGATGCCGGCGTTGTTCACCAGGATGTCGACCGAGCCGAATTCCTCGTTTACGGCGGCGACGAAGTCGGACACCGCCGTCCCGTCGGACACGTCCACGACGTAGCCCTTCGCCCGGACGCCGAACTCCCCGGCGAGGGCCGCGGCCGTGGCCTCGACCTCGTCCGCCAGGACGTCGCACAGCGCGAGGGACGCGCCGTCCCGGGCCAGACGGGCCGCGATGGCCCGGCCTATGCCCCGGGCGCCGCCCGTCACGACGGCTACCTTGTTTTCGAATTCCGGCATATCAGCGGTCCCTCCTCGGGGTGTTTCGTCAGAGCGCGAGGTCGCGGCAGTCTTCCGCCGTGGTCGAGAGGGTTACGTCGTCGTATACGTTGAACAGCCGGGCGTCGCGTTTGACCTTCTTGAACATCCCGGTCAGCACCTTGCCGTGGCCGAACTCGACGACTACGTCGACGCCGCCTTCCACCATACGCTCGAGCGTCGCGGCCCAGCGCACCGGATGCGTTATCTGCTTGTACAACAGGTCGCGGATAACGTCGGGCTGGCTCGCCGCTTCGCCCGTGGCGTTAGCGATGAACAGGCCCGTGGGCGACTCTATGGCGGCCCCCTGGAGCTTTTCCTTCATGCGTTCCCCGGCCTCGGCCACGAGGGGCGAGTGGAAAGCCCCGGACACCTTGAGCGGGATGAACTTCCCGCGCCGCTCTTTCGCTATTTCGCCGGCCCGGGCGATGCCGGCCGCGGTGCCCGAAACGACTATCTGGCCCGGCGTGTTGAAGTTCGCCGGTACTATCAGGTCGTCTTGGGAGACCTCCCCGCAAATCTCCTCGACCGCGGCCTCGTCGAGGCCCATCACGGCGGCCATGGTCCCGGGGTTCTTGCCGCAGGCTTCGGCGATATATTCGCCGCGCTTGCATACCAGCTCCGCGGCCTCGTCGAAGCCGAGGGCGCCGGACGCGTAAAGGGCCGTGAGTTCGCCCAGGCTGTGGCCGGCGTAGAAGTCCGCGGCCAGCGGACAGCGCTCGCCGAAGAGGTCGAAACAGGCGGCCGAGAGCGCGAAGATGGCCGGCTGCGCGTTCTCGGTGGCGACCAGCGTATCCTCCGGCCCGTCCTGGATTATGGCCCGGAGGTCGCGGCCCAGTATCTCCGATACCCGGGCGTAGTACTTGCCGACGAGAGGGTGATTCTCGAACAGCTCGGTTCCCATGCCGACTTCGGCGGAACCCTGTCCCGGAAATAGAAACGCTATCGCCATATTACACTCGCCGCCCGGCCGCCTACTCCCAGCGGACCAGGTTCGCGGCCCACGTGAAGCCGGCGCCGAACGCCACGTTGAGCACCAGGTCGCCGGCGTTTATCCGGCCCTGCTCCAGCGCCTCGGAGAGGGCGATGGGAATGGAGGCCGCGGACGTGTTGCCGTATTTATCCAGATTCACGAACACTTTTTCGTGCGGTATTTTAAGCCGGTCGGCCACGGCGCTCATTATGCGCCAGTTGGCCTGGTGCGGCACGAGGAGCGAGACGTCGGCCCCGGTGTACCCGGCCTCGTCCAGCACGTAGGTGGCCGCTTCGCACATCGAGCGGACGGCGTTCTTGAAGACCTCGCGGCCCGCCATCTTGATGTAATGCAGCCGGGCGTCCAGTGACTCGTGCGTCGGCGGCCGGCGCGAGCCCCCGCCGGGCATCTCGAGGAGGTAGCCCAGCGAGCCGTCGGCCTTCATGAAGTTCGAGAGGATCCCGCCGTCGTTCTTCGCGGGCCCCAGGACCGCGGCGCCCGCGCCGTCCCCGAAGAGGACGCAGGTGTTGCGGTCCGTCATGTCCATCAGCTTGCTCAGCGTCTCGACGCCGATGACGAGGACGTGCTCGTAGCGGCCCGTGCCGATGAACTGCGTCGCGATGTTGCAGCCGTAAATGAAGGCGGAACAGCCGGCCAGCATGTCGAAGGCGCCGGCGTTCTTCGCGCCTATTTTGTCCTGGACGATGCAGGCCGTGCTGGGAAAGAAGAAGTCGGGCGTGACGGTCCCCAACACGATGAGGTCGATGTCCTCCGCGGCCACGCCGGCGTTTTTAAGCGCGCGCTCGGCGGCGGGGACGGCCAGGTCGGAAGCCGCCTGTTCGTCGGTTACGATGTGGCGTTCCCGGATGCCGGTCCGCTCGATTATCCACTCGTCGGAGGTGTCGACGATCTTCTCGAGGTCGAAGTTGGTCAGGACGTTTTCCGGGGCGTAATGGCCCACGCCGAGGAACGTGGCCCGACGGCCGTTAGCGGCCATCAGCATCTCTCCTTATTTTATCCGTAATTTTCTGCGTGGCGCCGAACTGCACGTACTTCTCCGCTACCAGCACCGCGTTCATTATGGCCTTGGGGGACGATTTGCCGTGGCTGATGATGACGCCGCCGTTGACCCCCAAAAGCGGCGCGCCGCCGTATTCCGCGTAATCCCAACGTTTCTTGAGACGCCGCAAAGCCGCCTGGGACAGGAACGCCCCGATTCGCACTATCAAATCGCGCTTGACCTCGCTCCTGAGGCCCGAGAAGACGATGCCCGGGACGGATTCGGCGAATTTGAGGAGGACGTTTCCGGTGAAGCCGTCGCAGGTCACGACGTCGGCCTTGCCCTCCAGGATGTCGCCCGCCTCCACGTGTCCCACGTAATTCATGGG
This sequence comes from Candidatus Zixiibacteriota bacterium, assembly GCA_050117845.1. GTDB lineage: Bacteria > RBG-13-66-14 > B26-G2 > WVWN01 > WVWN01 > WVWN01. Next base: position 17,536 of record JASFLY010000025.1, on the reverse strand, counting down.
CGTTCCCGACAGGAGTCGGTGCGCCTCGAATATGATCTCCGATCCCTTTTCGGCCTCCTCGCCTATGGAAAGCAGGCCGACGCTCGGGTTCTCTATCCCGAAGAGACACTGGGCGTAAACCTCGCCCATTATCGCGAATTGGTGGAGGTGTATGGCCTTGCACGTTACGTTGGCCCCGACGTCCAGGACCACGCAGTGCCCCTTGCGGGTGGGGAAGAGGGCCGCGATGGCGGGCCGCCGTACGGCCTCCGCCCGGCCCATGCCGATAAGGCAGGCCATGGCGACGGCGCCGGTGTTTCCCGCGGAGACGAACGCCTCGCCCCGACCTTCGCGCACGCACATCGCGCCCACGCGTATCGACGAGTCCTTCTTCTTGCGAAGGGCCTCCGCCGGCTTCTCGTTCATGCCGATAATCTCGGAGGCCGGGACGACGTCAATGCGGCCGCCGGGCACGGAATATTTCGCGAGTTCCGTCCCCAGGCGTTCCGGGTTGCCGACGAGAAGTATTTCCAGGTCGGCCGATTCCTTCAGCGCCTTGATGCACCCGGCGACTTCGTTCGCGGGCGCCGCGTCACTCCCCATGCCGTCAACGACGATTTTCATTAAAGAACAGCTACGCCTTCTTATGAAATAAAGCCCGCGTAAGCGGGACTTGGGAGTTCAACGATTTCACGCCGGGAGGCGACGTTAGTCTTCCTTGGGTTTGACTATTTCCTCGCCGTCGTAATGGCCGCATACCGGGCAAAGACGGTGGGGCAGTCGGGCCTCGCCGCAATTGGAACAAAGTACCGGCTGGGGGACCTTCACGTGGTCGTGGCTCCGCCGGTTTCCCTTGCGCGAACGAGACGTTTTTCTTTTAGGAACACCCATTTCTATGCAACCTTTCCTAAGATTAACGTAATTTGGGATTATACCCAACACCCCTCGGCCTGTCAAGGGAAATCTATTTCGGGCCGGCCGATTCGGCGTCCCCGGCGCCGTCGAAGAAGGCCGATAAAGTCTTATCCGCAAAGGCCGATTGACCTAAAGCGCAACTAATGTTACCGTTTCGGTTTTAGATAACCCGTCGAAACGCCGACCCCGGAAAGGAAGGGAACAAATGTCGGAAAACAAGGATTTGGGAGTATTTTGCGAACGGGCCCTGGAACGGGGCGCCTCGTGGGCGCGGGCCGTGCCGGCGTCCTACATCGTCACCGCGCCGTGGGTACTCCACAAATGCAAATATGGATGCGGGGCCTACGGCCATAACCATAAGTGCCCGCCGCGGACGCCGGCGCCGGAAGAAACCGCCCGTATAATCGCTTCGTACGAACGGGCGATATTGGTAATGTACGAGTCGGACAACCCGAAGTGCGGCAATATTAACGGCGACCTCGTGGCGCTCGAGCGCGAGGTGTTCCTGGACGGATACGAAAGGGCGGCGGCTTTCGGGGCCGGCCCGTGCAGTTTGTGCAAGGAATGCGACGTGTCCAAGCCCTGTCCCCGCGGGAAAGAGGCGAGGCCCGCCCTGGAGGCGTGCGGCATCGACGTTTACAGCACCTTCGGCCAGGCCGGCGTAACTCTCGAGGTCGTCCCCGACTACGAGTCGCCGTTTAAACTCTGCGGCGCGATTTTGGTGGATTAGAGCCGCCGGGCCGGCGGCGGGGTAGTATCCCCCGGAGTAATCCCGAAACCGTAGCGAAGGCGGGTGTTTTCCTCGCCCGGGTCGTTTCCGGCCGCGGGGAGGGCCCCGCCTCCGGTTATTTCCCGCTCGGCGCTAACGCTCGTCGGCTACCGGGGTTTACGCCGCCTTTGCTTGATTGACCGCGTAACCTGAAACGTGTTATCATGTTTGAAATCTATGAGTGGGAAGCGGCCTTTAGACGAATATTGCCGCCGGGCCCTCGATCGGGGCGCATCCTGGGCCCGGGCCGTGCCGGCCTCGTATATCGAGACGGCCCCCTGGGTCCTGCAAAAGTGCCGTTTCGGATGTCCCTGCTACGACCGCCGCCACCTGTGCCCGCCGCGGACGCCCACGCCGGAGGAGACGGCCCGCGTGATAGCGTGCTACGACCGGGCCATCCTGATTACGTACGAATCCGACAGGCCGGGCCGGGAGCGCGCCCGGCGCAAAAAGGTCCACCTGGACCTGCTCGAGCTGGAGCGCGAGATATTCCTGGACGGATACCGGGGGGCCACGGCCTTCGTGGCCGGCCCTTGTAACCTCTGTAAAACGTGCGACGTGGGCAAACCCTGTCCCAAACCCGGGGAGCCGCGGCCTTCGATGGAATCGTGCGGCATCGACGTCTTCGCGACTTTCGCCCGGGCGGGCGTCCGGCTGGACGTCGTCCGCGATACCTCCTCGCCGTATAAGCTGTGCGGCGCAATTCTCGTGAAATAAAGCCGCCCGGCCACCGACGTATAATTATTATGAAGAAAAAAATACCCAGGATACTGATACTGGTCGGCGTTTTCCTCGCCGCGGGCGTCTTCGGCGCGGCCTGGGAACTGCTGCTCGACCGCTATTTCCACCTTACGGAACCGCTCATCGGCGGGTACTGGTTCTGGTCCTTTTTCCACCGCGCGAAGTTTTACGCGGTGCTGGGCGCGGCCTCCGGGGGCCTTATGACCCTCGTGGCCTGGGGGTACTCGGCGCTGGTCCGGCTTATCCGTAAGAAGGGCGGCCTGAAATCGCCGGGGCGGGCGGCCTACGCCGGGGCCTTCGCGGCGCCGCTGGCCGCGACGCCGCTGTGGTACGTCCTTGCCAACGTCAAGGTGGAACTGCCCGAGACCGCCGGGGCGGGCATCATCGCCGGCTGGTTCGGCGTGCTGACGCTTTTAACCTTCGTCATATACGCCCTCGGCGCGAAGTTCCCGGCCGTGGGGCGGCACGTTCGCCGCGTCCTGGGCGGCCTCGGCTACGCTCCGTTGTTTATATACCTGGCGGGCGGCATAATAGCCACGGCCTCCCGGCCCGAAGCGCGGCCGGGCCTCCCGGACGTTATAATAATTACGCTCGACGCCTGCCGCGCCGACGAGTTCGGCCCCCGGCCCGACGGCACGACGCTCACGCCCAACATCGACCGTTTCGCCGAGAACGCCGTCGTCTTCACCCATTGCCGCTCGCAGGCGAGCTGGACGTCGCCGTCGCTCTCGACGCTCCACACCGGCCAGTATCCCATGGTCCACTACGCCACGGCCCACCGGCCGCTGGGGACCTCCCAGCCCACGCTGGCCGAACTTATGGGCGAGGCCGGGTACGACACCCGGGCCGTCGTCGCCAACCGCCTCTGCCACCGCAGCCTGGGGATGGCCCGCGGCTTCGACGATTACCTCTACTGGGACCAGAACCGGCTAATCCGGGCCCTGGGGTACTACGAGACCTATTTCTACTACCTCGAGAACCGCATCTACGAGAAGCGCAACACCCGCGTCGGCGAGAAGGACGACCACACGACCGTCATCACGGACCACCTGGTCGACATCTTCGAGAAGGACCGAGGCCGGCCGCTCTTCCTCTGGACCCATTACCTCGACCCCCACACGCCCTACAGCCCGCCGCCGGAGTACGTCGCCGCCGAGGACCGGCCTTTCATCGACAAGTTCGGCCACGGCAACCGAAAGAAGGCCGACCTCAACCGCCGCCTCTACGACGGCGAGGTGCGCTACGTGGACGACGAGTTGGGCCGCGTTTTGCCGCTGATACCGCCGGACGCCCTCGTCATCATCTCGAGCGACCACGGCGAGGAGTTCTGGGAGCACGACGGCTTCGACCACGGCAAGACCCTTTACGAGGAAGTCATCCGCGTCCCGCTGGTCGTCCGGTTCCCGGAAGGCCGGGGCGGCGTGTCGGACGCGCCGGTGGCCGTCATCGACCTGGCGCCCACGATACTCGGCCACCTCGGCCTGGACGTGCCGCCGTCGATGCAGGGCCGCGACGTATCGGCCGCGGCCTCGGCCGCGGAGTGGGACTTCCCCGTGTTCGCCGGCTCGAGTATGCTGGCCGGCGAGCGCCAGTACACCGTCGTCTACCGGGGCCGGAAATTGATACTGGGCCACAAGGAGAGCATGTCGGCCGCGAAATACTTCGACCTGGCCGCGGACCCCGGTGAGTTCGAGCCGCTCATCGTGGAGGACGACGCCCGCCTCGAACTCGAGCGCTCCCTCGACGTGTGGCTCACGGGCAACATCGCCTTCGCCGAGAAGTTCGAGCGCCCCGAGGTCAGCGGCGCCATCCACGACCAGATGCGCGCCATCGGGTACATTCAATAGTGTCCGAATACGAAAGCTACGTCTCGTACGCCCGGCGCGTGGCCGCCGAGGCCGGGTCCATAATAAAGGATAACTTCCTCGGAACCTTCGGCGTTGAGCGCAAGGGCGCCGCCAGCAACCTCGTCACCGACGTGGACCGGCGGTCCGAGGACCTGATAGTCGAGGCGCTGGCCCGGGAGTACCCGGGGCACGACGTCGTGGCCGAGGAGGGTTCCGCCCGGGAGGCCGGCGGCGAGTGGCGCTGGCTGGTGGACCCGCTGGACGGCACCAACAACTTCGCCCACGGCTTTCCGCTGGTCGCGGTCTCCATCGCGCTCCAGTACCGGGGCGAGGTGGTGGCGGCCGTGGTCCGCGACGCCCTGCGCGAGGAGACGTTCCAGGCGGCCCGGGGCGCCGGGGCCCGGTGCGAGGCCGGCCCGCTGGCCGTGTCGACGGCGGCCGATGTCTCGGAATCGCTCCTGGCGACCGGCTTCCCGTACGACAAGCACGAGTCGCCGGTGGACAACGTGGCCAACTTCTCCCGGGTTATAAAACGGGCCCGGGGCGTACGGCGGGGCGGCGCCGCGGCGCTCGACCTGGCGTACGTGGCGGCCGGGCGGCTCGACGGATTCTGGGAACTCAAACTCTCGCCGTGGGACAGCGCGGCCGGGATCCTTCTCGTCGCGGAGGCGGGCGGCCGGTTCAGCCGTTTCGACGGGACTCCCTACCGTCCGGGCGACGTGGACCTGGTGGCGACGGGCGGCATCATACACGATAGTTTGCGGCAACTACTCCGAATCGAGGGGTGAGTGGCGTGGCCAACGACAAGAAAAAGAAGATGAGGCCGGCGTACTGGCGCGCGATTCTCTACGGCGCGCTGTTCGTAATCATCACCGCGTACCTAATCTGGAAGGGCGGATGCTAAGTGGGGCGTAAAATCATCTGCGCGGCGGCGCTGGCGCTGGCGTTGGCGGCGGCCGCGGCGGCCGAGATGACCGTCGAGGAAGCGGCGGCGGTTCTGGAGGGCGGCACGCTGGCCGAACAGTGCGAGGCCGCGGAGTACCTCGGCATCTCCGGCGACGAGGCGGCGCTGGAGCCGCTCATCCTGGCGCTGGGCGACGAGAACCCCGAACTCCGGCAATGCTCGGCGATGGCGCTGGGGGAACTCGGCTCCAGCCGGGCGGTGCCGGCCCTCGTGCGGGCCCTCGGCGACAGCGACCGGGCGGTGCAGTGGTTCGCGGCTACGGCGCTGGCCAAGCTGGGGCCGCCCGCCCGGAAGGCCCTGCTGGACGAACTCGCCTCCGACGACCGCGACGCCGTGGTGGGGGCGGCCATAGCGCTGGGTCGTATGAAGGACGAGTCGGCCGTGGGGCCGCTCATCGACCTCCTGTCCTCGCCCGACCTTTACGTCCGGGAGCAGGCCATCGAGGCCCTCGTGGCCATCGGCGAACCCGCGGTCAAGCCGCTCGTGCGGAAGCTGGGGTCCTCGGACCCGGTGGTGAAGAAGAGCGCGGTGGTGGCGCTGGGCCGCCTGGCCGACGTCGAGGCCGCCGGCGCGCTGGTCCGCTTACTCGGCGAGAACGACCGCGTCTCCCGCCACTACGCCATCGTGGCCCTGCGGGAGATGGGGCCCGCCGTTTACGGGACGCTGGAGGACGCGCTGAACTCGGGCAACCCGGCGGCGCAGAAGGCCGCCTGCGAGATTTTGGGCTACGTCCGCGACGCCCGGGCCGTGAAGCCCGTCGCCTGCCTTTTGGAGGACGAGGACGAGTCGGTGCGCTGGACCGCCGCCAAGACGCTGGGCGCCATCGACGGCAAGTACGCCGTGGAGAATCTGGTCCGGGCGCTGCAGGACCCCAGCCCCCGCGTCCGGGAGGTGGCCGTGCTGGCGCTGGGCAAGATAAAGCACCTCGACGCCGTCGGCCCGCTGACCGCCGTGGCGGAGAACGACCCCGACGACGCCGTGCGCAAGGCCGCGACGGACGCCCTGGCCGCCATCGCCGGCCGGTAACGGACGAGTTTATATGGATATAAAGGGCGACGATTACTGCTTCGGCTGCGGCGCGGATAACCCCAAGGGCCTGCGCCTCCGGTTCACCATCGACGCGGAGGGGCGCAGCGCCGAGGCCGCGTTCACGCCGGCCGAGGAGTACCAGGGCTACGCCGGCATGACCCACGGCGGCATCGTCGCGACGGTGCTGGACGAGGCCATGTTGAAGCTGTGTTGGGAACTCGGCATCCCGGCCGTCACGGCCCGGCTGGAGGTGGACCTGAAGCGGCCCGCGCCGACGGGCGAGGACTTCGTAGTCCGGGGATGGATTCACAAGGACCGCGGCCGGATAATCGAGGCCGCCGCCGAACTCCGCGACCGCCGGGGCGAAGTCGTCGCCGTCGGCCGGGGGGTCGCGGTCGTGAAGGGGCCCCGCCGGCCCGAGGCCGGCCCGGGTAAAAAGTGAAGATCCTCGGCATAGAAACGTCGTGTGACGAGAGCGCCGCGGGCGTCGTGGAAGACGGCGTCCGTTTGCTTAGTAGCGTCGTCGCGAGCCAGGTGGACGTGCACGCGCCGTACGGCGGCGTCGTGCCGGAGCTGGCGTCCCGCGAGCACGAGGTGAACCTGGTCCCGGTGGTGGAGGAGGCGCTGGAGCCGGTGGGGGGCCTGGCGGGCGTGGACGCCCTGGCGGTGACCTACGGCCCGGGCCTCCAGGGGTCCCTGTTGGTGGGCATGACGTTCGCGGGGGCCGCGGCCTACGCCGCCGGCCTGCCTATCTACGGCGTCAACCACCTCGAGGGCCACCTCGCCGCCCTCCGCCTGATGGAGGGCCCGCCCGACCTGCCGTTCGTGGCGCTCCTGGCCACCGGCGGCCACACGGCACTCTACGACGTCGCGGCCTGGGGGGAGTACCGCCTGCTCGGCGAGACCAGCGACGACGCCGCGGGCGAGGCCTTCGACAAGGTCGCGCGGCTGCTGGGCCTGCCGTACCCCGGCGGCCCGCCGCTCGAGCGGGAGGCGGCGCGGGGCGAGGCGACGTTCGACTTCCCGCGGCCGGTCCTGCACCGGGGCCTGGAGTTCTCGTACGCCGGCCTCAAGACCGCGGTGGCGGTCAAGGTCAAGGAGCTGGGGTCGGAGGAGACGGCGCGGCGCCGGCCGGACCTCGCGGCGTCGTTTCAGGAGGCGGCGCTGGAGGTGCTGGCGGTCAAGGGGCGCCGGGCGTGCCGGGAGCTGGGGCGGGAGCGGCTGGCCGTGGTCGGCGGCGTGGCGGCGAACCGGCGGCTGGGGGAGCTGCTCGCCGCGGAGGGCGGCCCGGCGATATTCTCCCCGCCGGCCGGGTTGTGCGGCGACAATGGCGCGATGGTGGCGGCGGCCGGCTTTCTGGCGCGGGAGCGGGGGGAGGCGCTCGACGTCGCGGCCGGGCCGGAGCCGTCCCTGGTTTTGGGGTAAATATTTCCGGAGAATTACCTTGCGTATTTGCTCTTTTATTGGTTATAATCGAGTAGGAGGGGTGTAGGAGCGAGTCGAATTTATGGTGATATGGGACTATTTATTACGGGCTATCAGTTATCCCCTCGAGCACCCCGCCGAGACGGCGTTCGCCGTGTCCCTCGCGGTCGTCGTGGCCGGCCTCGTTTACTTCTTCTTTAAATTCAACCGCGACGTTTTCCGGACCACCGATATAATATGGGTGGCCAACGCCGCGGCCGTAGTGTTCATAATCGTATTCTCGGCGCTGGTGCAAAGCCTTGTCGCGTCCGCCGTGATGATCGTGCTCTTCCTCGGCGTGGCGGCGGTGGAGTTCCTGTATTTAACGCGACGCGGTACGAGCACCATTGCCCTCCGCAAGGACGCCCGCCTCGCCGTCTTCCCGTTCGGGTCGGGGACCAGCCCGGAGGAGGACTGGCCCACGGCGTACGGCGTGGCCGACATCCTGTCGCGCTGTCTCTCCGGCTACGACGTGGGCATAATGGACCCGTTCCGGGCCGCCGCGGGATACGTGCGGCGCGGCGCTACGACCGAGGCCGACGTCCTGGAGTGGGGCGAGGCGCTCGAGGCCGACTACCTTGTTCTGGGCAAGGTCCGCAACGTCGGCCGTAACGTCCAGGTGCGCAATAAAATACAGGCGATGTTCGAGCGGCGCGAATGGCGGCGCCCCCGCCTTCTCGTTCCCTCGGACAATCCGTTCCAGGCGGCTCGCGCCATACTCGAGGACATCGTCGGCCTGTGCAACCTCCAGGTCAAGAACGAAGGGGCGCTGGCCTACTACCTGGAGCCGACGACGTCGTCGGCCGCGTGGGCAAACTATTGCGAGGGTCGGCGCTACCAGATATCCGGCGCGCCCGAGGACCTCGAACTCGCCCGGGACGAATTCCAGAAGGCCCTCGAGCAGGACGAGGACTTCACGCTCGCCGCCGTCGGCGCGGTTGAGATAATCCTCCAACTGGCCCGCCGCCAGGTCCGCGACGAGGAGAAGTTCCTCTCGCTTCTGGAAGAGGCGTACCGAATGGCCTTGCGGGCCGTGCGCCAGCGGCCGGAGCTGTACGAGACGCAGAGCGTCATGGGGGAGGTCTTCGTATTCCTCTCCGGCGGCCGCGACGAGGACCTGTTTCGCCGGGCGCAAACCCGCTTCCTGGAGGCCGTGCGGCTTAACCCGAACTCGGCGCGCTCCTGGTACAACCTGGCCCTCATCTCGAAGTACAGCATGCCCGAGGAGGACGTCGGCTACGCGGACTTTTTGGGCAAGGCCATCTCCGCCGACCCGTCCTACATAACCGCCCGGCTGGCCCTGGGCCGCCACCTCGACGAGAAGAACGACCTCGAGGGGGCCCGCCGCCAGTACCGCCTCGCGCTGACGTACAACCCCCACAACACGTCGGCGCTCAACGAACTGGGCTACTACTACCTCAAGCGCCACGACGCCGAGCGGGCCGCCGAGATCCTGGCCCTGAGCAAGGACGTCGACGAGTCGAACCCCACGGCCCGGTATTACCTCGGCATGGCCCAACTGCAGCGGGGCGAGCTGGCCGCGGCGGAAGAGGAGTTCTGGGCGGCGCTGGCCTTCAAACCTCAAGTTGTCAAATACTACCGGGCCCTCGCCGGCGCTCTGGAGAGCGGCGGCAAATTCGCCGAGGCGATATCGGTGTGGGAGGAAGCGCTGAAACGCATCGGCGACGAGGACGAGGCGCGGAAGGTTCGGACCCACATAGGCCGCCTTACCGATAAGGTCCGCGAGGCCCCCCGGGCACCCGAGCCCCCCGCGGCCCCTCCCGCACCCGAGGCCGCTCCGACCCCGGAGCCCCCCGAGGCCGACCCGACCTCCGAGGCCGATACGACCCCCACCGAAAACGCTTGATTTCCCCCCGTCGCTGTCCTAAAATATACATCCCTGCCTTGCAGGTGATGGGGCTTAGAAGATTAGAGCTTACACCCGTTGTTTTGGGAGTCAGTCCTTGAGCGCAGGGCAAGCCGTCCCGAACGGAAGTCCAAACCTCAAAAAGCCGACGCCCACTTTAAACAACCGTTCCAATCTCACCCTCACACGGCACAGGCGGGGCATTTACTATCGGGCCCTACGCGGGCCCTTTTTCTTTGGGGCGCTTCCGCCGAAAGAAAAGGCCCGGGTCGTCGTGACCCGGGCTTTCGTTGTCCGCGGTACGGTTTCGATTTTTTTTAGAGATAAATGCGGGGCGCGAACCAGACGGCCCAGCCGGTCAGGTCTTCCCGGGTGGGTCCCCGCTCGGGGGTCTCGCCGAACTGGTGCCAGTTCGCCAGCGTGGCCTCGGCCGTCCAGTACGTGATGTATCCCTCGACCGCCAGCGGGCCGAAGAGTTCGAGCTCGGCGCCTATCTTGGCCTCGGGGCCGTAGCAAACCTCACGCGTCCAGGTGTTGCCTTCGGCCGTCGAACCGGCGATGGTGTAGTCCTGCACCGTGTCGTATTTGACGATGAAGGCGACGAAGCCCAGGCCCATTTCCGGCCGGAAGCGGCCGTCCCAGAAGCCCGGCGCGAGGAAGGACCCGCCCAGCCGAATAGGGACGATGTGGGTGGTGAACTTCAGATTCCGCTCGTACTGGTCGCCGGTGAAGGTGGCGTCGTTCTCGGTCCGGAAGTTCGCGACGTTGGCGTCGAACCGGAAGCAGTCGCCCAGCGTTACGCCGTAGCCGACGGCGAAGCCCATGCCCTGGCCGATGTCTCCCATCTCGCCGTCGTGGCCGGCCTTCTCTTCCGGGGCGTTTATCTCCTTGGCCCACGCGTCGGCGCGGGGCATCTCCATCTGCGGGAACGCCACCGCCGCGCTAATGCTCCCCTTAACGAATTCGCCGTACGCCGCCCCCGCCAAAAGCAGCGTGACGCCGAGGGCCGCACAAACAGTTAACAACCGCTTGTTCATGGTACCTCCTCCATGGTGGGTGAAATCCTGTGGGTAAACGATGGGCTACCGCCAGGATACTAACATAACGCCGGAACGGATGGGCAAATACTCGCCCCGCGGGAGGAGGGCGCGGGGCGCCGGCGCCGCGTACGCCCGGAACTGTTCGGCCTAGGTCCCGGGTTCCATCATTTCGTCTATCCCGTCTCGCACCCGCTCCCAGCCGTCGAGCAGGCTCGCTATCGTCGCGAGGTAATCGTGGAACGCCTCGTTGCAATCGATGCCGTCGTACGCCGATACGTCGAGGTCGCCGTCGGCGAGCAAATCGGAACCGCCTTCTATCGTAACCATAAACGTCTCCTTCGAGTTCGACTTCCGATTAAAGTATAGCCGACGACTGTGTCAATTTCCGTCACGGCGGTGCAGATTTTTATTTGCGCCGAAGCCCCGGGGCCGGTATAATTAGGCGTGGTCGAAGGGTTATTTAACGGGGACGACGGGGCCCGGGCGCCCCTCGCGGTGCGGATGCGGCCTCGCTCGCTCGACGAGTTCGTGGGCCAGGAGGACGTCCTGGCGCCGGGCAAGTTCCTCCGGCGGGCCGTGGAGGAGGACCGCCTCCAGTCGCTCGTACTCTACGGGCCGCCCGGCACCGGCAAGACCACGCTGGCCCACGTCATCTCCCAAATGACCGGCGCCGAGTTCGAGGCGCTTAACGCCGTGACCGACGGCCTGCCGGAGCTGCGCGCGGTCGTGGGGCGGGCCCGCCAGCGTCGCACCCTCGAGGGCCGGCGCACGCTCCTCTTCATCGACGAGCTGCACCGCTTCAACAAGACCCAACAGGACGGCCTCTTGCCCCACGTCGAGGCCGGCGTCTTCGTCATGGTGGGCGCGACCGTCCACAACCCCTACTTCTCGCTGACGCCGCCCCTTCGCTCCCGCAGCCGTATCGTCCGGTTCTCCGCCCTCTCCGACGAGGACCTGGGCACGCTGGCCGACCGGGCCTTGGCCGACCGGGAGCGGGGCCTGGGCGAACTCGAGTTGACGCTTACCGAGGAGGCCCGGGGCCACATCCTCCGGGCCGCGGAGGGCGACGGCCGGCGGGTGATGAACGCGCTCGAGGCCGCCGCGCTCATCGTCGGCGCCGGCGGCGTCATCGACGAGGAAGTGGCGCTCGAGGCCACGGGAGGCCGGGACTACCTCTACGACCGCGACGGCACCGGCCACTTCGAGACCATCTCGGCCTACATCAAGTCCATGCGCGGCTCCGACCCGGACGCCGCCCTCTACTGGCTGGCCCGGATGCTGGCCGCCGGGGAGGACCCGCGCTTCGTCGCCCGGCGGATGGTCATCTTCGCCTCCGAGGACGTGGGGTTGGCGGACCCGAAGGCCGCGCTGTTGGCGCAGGCCGCCTTCCGCGCCGCCGAGACCATCGGCGATGCCGAGATGCCGCTGGTCCTGGGCCACGTCACCATCTACCTCGCGGCCGCGCCCAAGTCCAACACCGCCACGGTGGCGATAGGCCGGGCGATGAAGGAGGTCGAGGAGGGGAAGGCCCGGGAGGTCCCGCTGCCGCTCCGCAACGTCCCCCGCACGGGCGACCCGGACCACGAGGACTACAAGTATCCGCACAATTTCCCGGGGGGCTGGGTCGACCAGGAGTACATGCCCGAACCGGCACGCTTCTACGAACCCGGGGAGCGCGGCGACGAGGGCCGTATAAAAAAATACCTGGCATGGATCGCCGGGATGAAAGGCAAAAGAAGGCCGGGAACGTAATCCCCCGGGGCGGCCGTGAAGGAGAAGGATACTATGAGAACGTTCACCGCGTACGTCGAGTACGACCCCGCGACGGGATTGTACGTTGGCACCGCCCCGGGCCTGCGCGGCGCCCATACGCAGGCGGGGAGCCTCGACGAGCTGCAACTTAACCTGCGGGAAGTCGTAACGCTGTGCCTGGAGGAGTTGGGGGAAGACGTCGACGCCGCGGCGTTGCCTCATTTCGTCGGCCTTCAGACCGTCGAGGTTGAGGTGTGATAAGCTAAACTTTTTAACCAAGTACCTATTAAGGGGGAAAAGATGCGGAATTTACTAGAACAGACGAGGGGAATTGTAGACGAATTGGCGAGATGCGGGGAAGCGTGCGAAGGCGTGAAAACGCACAAAGCTCGCGGGATAATACCAAGGAGTATTTACTTACATAATTATAACGTCGGTTCGGGGGGCGTTAACGCGGTAGTTATAGGTCAGAACCCCGGACCTGCGCGGGATGAAGAAGAAAAACAATTGGGAGTAGCTGGGGAAAAGGGAACTACGGTTTCGGCGTTTTACGAAGGTTTCTTCCGAAACCACGTAATAAAAAGACCTCGTGACTATTATTGGCGCTATTACCATCTAATATTATTCGTTATAAGTAATACCGTGTTACGAAACGAACCGAACCCGTCGGTGTATTTTACTAACCTGTATAAATGTGAAAACGAGGGGGGAGGTAAGAACCCACCGCCGAGTACATATGAGTATTGTTGGTTAAAGTGGTTATCGCGCGAGTTCGAGGCGTTGGACGATTTCGCTGATTGGTCCCGAACGCCGGTCTTTTTAATCGGGAAAACCGTTCAGAAAAGGGGTATGTACATTAGGGAGTTCGAGAATATTTACCGGTTACCCCACCCTACTCGCCAATTTTCTAATAAAGACGAGGAGCATTTTTGTAAGTACTTCAAATCGTCGCGGGACGAGGATGACAGGGTAAGGGGTTTATCGAATGGCCTTGAGGAAAAGGAAATTACGGCGAGGGCGAAGACGTATATAAAAACGCACTTGGATAACGGGGGTTAACAGCGGAAAATAACCGGCCGGAGAGCCGGCCTGGAGGTACGAGTATGCGAAAAATAATTGTCCTGGGCGGAACCCTCGCGCTCGCGGCGGCCGCGCTCGCGGGCCAGGTTACCGTCGGCACCAAGGAAATAACGATGACGCTGCCGTTCTGCGGCACTTGAGGAATGGAGTACCGGGTCCAGGTGTTGGCCCGGCAAAGTGATCTTAACTTCGACGGCGATATAACCCGCGTGGAGTACCACGGGGCCGAAACCGCGAGCGGCGCCACTTACGGCGAGTTCGAGATGCGGCTTAGCCATACGCCGCTTTCGGCGCTCACCGAGAACTTCGCGGACAACTACGGCGGCCGTACCCCCGCGGTCGTGGCCACGGCGAATCCGCTGGTCCTCAACACGGTCATCGACGAGTGGTTCGCCATCGATTGTTCGCCGGCCTTCCCCTACAACAACGCCGACAACCTTATAGTCGAGGTGCATTGGCGGAACACGGCGGAGGGAATATCGCTGCCGGTGTGGGGATACGACGGCGGCGCGTACCTGATGATGTACGCGTTGGAATATAACGGGACTACCGGGTTGGTTTCCACCAAGACGAACCGCCTCCGGATAACGTACGAGGCCAACGCGGTCGCGCCGACGTCGCTGGGCCGGGTCCGGGCGCTGTTCCGGTAGCGGTCCGCGTTGACGGCCGGGCTCGGTTACGTTATCGATAAGGATACCCCGGCCGGTTTTGACCGGAGTCGGCGGTACTGATATAATATCGTGGTGAAAGCTATTGACCACGGAGGTACAGGATGTTCCGTAGATACAACGCCGTAATAACGCAAGAGGGTAAGTGGTTCGTAGCCCGGTGTATCGAACTCGGCGTCGTGAGCCAGGGCGAGACGGTCGAGGAAGCCCAGGCAAACCTTAAAGAAGCGGTAGATTTATATATCGAGAGTTTCGGCGACGAGGACCTACCGGAAGGTTCCGGCTCGGCTCTTATGTACCAAATGGAGGTCGCCGTAGGTGCCTAAGCTGCCGGTATTATCCGGGGCGGCTTTGATTAAATTATTAAAGAAGGCCGGTTTCGAGGAAGTCCGCCAACGCGGTAGCCACGTTTCTCTCAAGAAAGGGGAACATAAGACCGTCGTACCGCTCCATTATGAACTGGCGCCGGGGACTTTACTCGGGATAATGAAACAATGCGGCCTAACGCGGGATGATTTGCGGGCCCTATTGCGTAAATAGACGAATTAAAGGGATATAACCCGAGAACCGGGCCATGAACGACCTAAGTTTAACCGAAGCGCTTCACCTCGGCGGCGTGCCGGCCTATATCTCCCTGGCGGCCGGGATCGTGATAATAGCCCATATTATTTCGGGCTTCGTAACCGCGTTGTCGAAGAACCGCCCGGAATCCGCGCGTCGGCTTTTCGGGAAACGGATCTGGGTCCTGCTTATCAGCGGGTTCGTGTGCGCGCTCAACGGCAGCGTCGGAACCTTCCTCGGCATGGTCAACGTCCACCGCGCCGCCGTGGCGGCGGGTCCCACCGCGGGGGCGATAATGGCCCAGGGCGTATTCGAGGTCCTGTTTAACGTTATATTCGGGTTCGGTTTCGCGTTCCTGGCGTTGTTCGGTTTCGCGGCGCTCCGGCTGGTCGCGGCGCAAGATAATAAGGGATAATTAACTCGACGTAGAAAAGAGGGCCGCCCCCGGGGGCGGCCCTTTTCCTTAGCCTACGTTTCGCTTAAGCCTTCTCAACGGGAATCTGCAACTCGGTGACGTACTGCTCCGGGTCGTCGGTGGTCCAGGCGCCCTCCAGGTATATCTCCCGGTCGGGGCCGGCCACGCGGTAGCCGTTCTGTTCGATCCACTTCAACGCCGCGGTGTAGCAGTCGTTCAGGCCGCTGTAAGGCCCCTTGTGGATCGTACTCGCCATCTCGCCGCCCGGCAGCTCCCGCACCTTGATGCGGGCCGTTTCCGGGACGTCTCCCGATATCGGCTGACAGGCCTCGGCGTCCACGTCCTTCTCCTTGTAGCACTGGTCGTGGTAGAGCGCGAAGCAGGGGCCGGCGAAGCTGGCGCCGTTCTGCTTCAGGTAACCCATCAGCTCTTCCCAGATAGCTTTCGGTTCGGCGTAGGTCGGGATTATGCCGCGGCAGGTCGCCGCCCGTACGTCCTCCACCTTCTTAATTACCACGTCGTAATTGCCCATCGTATCCTCCTGCTCGAGGAGCTTGAGCCGCGCCTCCACCCGCGCCAGCCGTTCCTGCTCCTCCCGCGCCCGGTTCTCCAACTCGAGCCGCTTGGCCTCGAGCATCCGGCGCATCTCGTCGACCGGCAACTCGGCCGCGAGGAGCGTCGATATCTCCTCCAGCGAGAAGCCCAGGTCGCGCAGCGCCAGGATACGGTTGAGGCGGGGGAGCTGGGTGGCGTGATAGCGGCGGTACCCCGTGAAGCGGTCTACGTCGGCGGGCCTGAGCAGGCCCACCTCGTCGTAGTAGCGCAGCGTCTTCACGGGTACCCGGCTCAGCTTCGAGAATTCGCCTATTTTAAACATAAGGGTTGACCTCTCTGTCGCACGCGTGCGTTGGCCTTGCGGTGGTTCGGGAAGCTTCCGCCGCCAGTATAAACCCTCCCGTCGGGGGAGAGTCAAGGCCTAATTTCGCGTTGGGCCCCCGGGGCGGTTTTTTAATGATTTAGGAAAATATTGGGCGGAAGGCCCGGGAATACCAGGCTCTCCGGTGGCCGGTTACCATGATTTAGGAAAATGTTGGGGGGGGCGGGGGCGAGGGGGTTTGCTATTGATCGGAGCCGCGCCGGGTGGTCTTGACGGTTTTCAAGCCGTATTTTTTACCGAATTCCTCGGCCTGCTTTTTGGCCCGGGCGACTTGTTCTTCGGGCGTTAACCCGTCCGTTTCCTTCGCGATTTCTTCGCGGATGTCGTGCCACATTTTATCCATTTCGTAGAAGTCCATGGTTTTTAACTCGCCTTCCGCAATTCTTAAATATACCGGAGCGGCAAGAAGTCGTCAAGCCGAAACGGCAGGGTGGCCGGTGGTTTGGACCGTAGCCTTGCCCATCGCGGGCCCAACTAGGCAGCGGGCTTAAGCCCGCTGTCCATTACTCCTGGGGGGAATCACGGGTTATTTAGTATGGTGGCCGGGGCGACGGTGCCGCGAAAATAACGCGATTTCCCGTTTGCCTTTCGCGACGTTTCGGAGTACAATATAAGCGTGGGAAAGGAGGCCCATGATGAAAAAAGCGATACTACTGATAACGATCGCGGCGGCGGCAAGCGCCGGCGCCGTAACGAGTCCGAGTATAGAAGTAAGCTGTGACGAACCTCCGAATCTGGCCGCGTCGTTACGGTGCGAGAAGGTCTTCCCGTCGCTCGGCTTCGATTACGTCTTCGCGGACCGCGTGGCCCTGGGGCCGGTGGTAAAGTACGACGGCGATTCCTTCGTGGCGGCGGCGGCAACGCGGCTGTACTTCCTGGCCCACAACGCGAACCCCGGCGTCAAGCCGTACGTGGCCGCCGAGGCCGGATACCTCCACGGCGTGGACCAGGTGAAGACTTTCGGCGGATGGAATTACGCCGGCGGCTGGGAAGGCAATACCGTGTACGGCACGGACGAGTACGACTGCTTTTACAGCTTCGCCGGGCCGGGCGTGGACCTGCGCGCGCCGAACCTCAAGATAGTGCCTTTCCTGGAGGCGGGCGCCCGGCAGGAGTTCCGCGACGACGGCGGGCCGTACCTCCACTGGGCGGTGGGCCTGCGCTACGCCTGGTAGCTGGGCCTTATTGACGTAACGACGACCGGCGGCGACGAGCCGCCGGTTTTTCCATGTCCCCCTTCCCGGAAAACGCCACATGATTTAGGAAAATGTTGGGGGCGAGGCCCGGAAACGTCGGGCCCTCAGGCCGCGGGTTCCTATTGATTTCGGAAAATGTTGGGGGGAGGGCCCGGAAAGGTCGGGTTCTCCGGCGGCGGGTTGTCATGATTTAGGAAAATATCGCGGGAAAATGGCCGCCGGTTACCATGATTTAGGAAAATATTGGGGGGAGGGCCCGGAAACGTCGGGCCCTCAGGCCGCGGGTTCCTATTGATTTCGGAAAATGTTGGG
>JASFLY010000024.1:0-42553 GCA_050117845.1 Candidatus Zixiibacteriota bacterium | reverse complement strand
ACGCCTCTTCCTGGACCTGCTGGCGCGTCTCGATGAAGACGATGGCGGGCATGGATTGCAGCTTGTCACGGAAGTGGTTGCCTACCGCGGCCTGCAGAACCTCCGTGACCAGGTTGTGCATCGTGCCCACCATCGAGATGACCCGCGGCGCCTGGGTGTCCGGGACGTGGATCTGGACCTGGAGGTCGAGTTTGAATATAAAGCCCTCGTTACTCTTGGCGACGATGGGCTCGAGGTGTTTGTCATACGTGTGGGCGGTCGACACGACCTCGGCCCAGTTGAGCGTGAGGATGGCGGTCGGGACGATTTCGGCCTGGTAGATACGGGGGTTGAGGGCGTACTTGCCGGTGCGGAGCGAGTCGTGCCACAGGCCCCGCCTCCCGGGCCTCACGAGTGAGCCGAATTTAAATTCCTCGCCCGACGTGTCCTCGGTCGAGAGGCCGACGTACGCCTTGATGACGGCGACCTCGCCCTGGTCCACGACGAGCATGGGCATTATTTCGACGCTAACGAGGAACGGGTTGAAGTTGTACGCCCCGTACCGCAGCACGTCGTGCTGGAGGCCCATCTTCCCGCCGCGCTCGAGGAAGGTCTGGAAGTCCTGGTAGTTGTCGTGGAGTTCGTTTCGGTCGCCGAGGAGCGCGTCGATGAGGGCGGCGTCGCTCTCGTCCGCCTTCTCCATCTCGAGGATGTCGTCGAAGCCGCCGAGCCGGCTCGCGATGTGGCCCGAGGCCAGCGGGTCCCCCTCCAGCGTCGTAACGACGCCGACGGTGTCAATCATCCGGCCGTCCGCGCTCGGGTGGGGTTCTATTCTCACGACGTCGAGCTGCTCCGGGTCAAGGCCGAAAGCTCCGGGCAGCAGTACGCCCTGTTCGGCCTCCCGGTAGAGGTCCGCGTCCACCGGCCTGCCGTATACCCGGTCCTTGGTGATTACCAGGAACGCGATGGGGTGAATGGGCAGCGTGGCGCCAGACCGGAGTACGGGGCGCTGGATACCCTTCTGTCCCCCCTCGTTCACGAAAGTGTTCAGGTCGGTGAAGTCGCCGTATACCTTTTTATATACGGCCGTCTTGGCGCCGAGGGGCAGCGGTTCCCCGATTTGCGCGTACACGACTCCCACTTGCCCCGCCGGGACCTGGACCCAGGGGAACTTCTCGACGCGGTACGCCGCCCAGAGTTTGAAGCGGTAGCCGGGCATGAGTAGATCGGCCTGGTATCCCGCCTCCCCGTCGAACGCTATCGCGTTGTCCCGGGATAATTTTTTACCGAACCGCTTCGTGACCAGGCCGACTTCCGTGGGGCCTATCCTCTTTATCGAGGGGAGGATGAAAATCACCACGAAAAAGAAGGTGCCTATAAGGCCGAGCAGGACTAACGTCCCAATGATCGCCTCGTTCATAACCCACCTCTACTTCTTTCGATTCGGCCGGCAAGGCCGCACCTCCCGGCGCCGTTGAGTATGTGCTCCCTGGTTGGTCCGACGTTTATCTTAACTTATTTTTATTTCCCTATGCGGAATTTACTGAATATCTCGCCGTGTGCCTCGTCTATGTCTATCCCGCCGACGATCCGGCCCTACAAGGCCCCGCCGGCCGCCATGCACTTATATTATTTTTTATTAGTCCATCCGGTTTATATCAATTTGCGTGCCACCGACATTCGTGTCTGTGAACCGATTTCCCACAGGCAAGAATGCCTGTGCCACTCCTATGCTGCTAATTAGTGCCGCAGACATTCGTGTCTGTGAACCGGGTCCCACAGGCAAGAATACCCGTGCTACGAATTGGTGGCCCAGACATTCCTGTCTGGGGTTGCCGTCGGATGGTAGCATCCGACGGCACTAGTTTTTTATTACGCAGGCAAGAATGCCTGCGCCACCGGCTTCGGTTATTGTGTTTGGTGCCACAGACATTAGTGTCTGTGTTTCACCGCCGGAACGCCCGCCGTAGCGCGAGGATGAAGAGGGTGATGATGGGGATACCGAGAATTCTTTGGAGGCTAGGTATAAGCCATCCGCCAGGACCGGCGTAAGTTTTTATTTTCAACGTAACGAAGCCGAGGAAGGCCGAGCGAAAAGCCTCACTTAACCCTTGGGACGACGACCAGTAAAAATAAACCGACGCGACATATAAAACGGCTAGCCAAACTAAAGGCAACCAAACGCATTCGCCGAAATAACTAACCGCGCCATATAAACCAAGGAAAAACCGCTTAGCCCAATTCGTATCGCGGTTTTTTAAAAGCATAAGCATTTGACCTACGTGGAAATCGGAAGCAGCTTCGAATGCGAGACGCTTTTCGTAGTTTAACCTAAGCCTCCTATATACTTCCCCTACATCCTCGTGAGTTATCCCTTCGTGCCCAACAAGCTTTTCTTCGTAAAGTTTCTTTCGGCGGCGACGATTTGCTTTCCACTTAGCGTGGAAAAAGTCGAAAATATCAGGATTAGCTAACGTGTTAGTACCAATAAAGCGCCATTTTTTAAAAGGGTCCTCGCTAAGGTAACTTTTGCCTTCCCGTAGAATTGTGCATGAACTAGGTGTATTTCAGCATCGGCGGTTATTATTTTCCTATAACGGTCTTCGTATACGAACGAGCCTTTTCCGTCGCGTTCGTATTCTTTTACAATTTCGTTTAAGAAGAAGTAACTTGAACTTTCGATCCCCGTGAAATCGCCCGTCAGTCTGAACTCGCATCGCGAGAAATAAGTATTACCTTCGAAAACCGACCCGTTAAACTTCGCTTCGTTTTTAAAAAGCGAATCAACGAAAAGGACTTCTCGTTCGAACGTAGCATTTTGGAAACTCGCTTCCTTTTCGAAATGTCTACCGGAGAAGTCCGTATCGGCTAGAAATCGCCCGCCGTCGAATACTACTAAACTTTTGAAGTAGCCTTCTTGGAAGTTAACCATACATTCGAATTCGGTCGCCGCGAAACTCGTATATTCCGGGAATTTCGAACCGCGGAAATGTACTCTATCCCGGCGGCGGTCGTATTTCCTGTACGCGCCTACGTGTCGTTCTAGCCCCTCGGGGACTTTTTTGAATTTCGCACCTATAAAAGATGCTCGACCGCGAAAAGTCCTTTCTTGAAAATCGACCTCCCCATAGAACTCGGAAAAACTGAAATCTACATTAAACGGTATCTCTTCGGGGAAGCGCCATCTTCCCTGCGGGGGAAAAACGAAGTTCGTGCAATTTAACGATACTTTGTTCGGCTTTTCGCTGTCGTCGTACTCTCGTAAACCGCTTTCGAAATGTTCCTTAAATTCTTCCCAGAAATCGTCTGGGTCTTTTTTCTCGATTTCGGCGTGTAATATACAGTATTCGCTGTTCCAAACGGCATTTCGTTTACATAAAGGCTTTGCGCACGTCGCATCCCGTTCACGCGTTTTTCGTTCACCTTTCCTATTACCGTTCGTTTCCTCGCCCATCTCTCCTCCTCACTTCCCGATGCAGAAGCGGCTGAACACTTCCCCGTATACCTCGTCTATGTCTATCTCGCCGACGATGCGGCCCAGCGAGGCCGCCGCCAGCCGCAGTTCCTCCGCCGCCAGCTCCTCCGCGGCGTCCTCCAGCACGAGTTCCCGCGCCCGGCCGAGCGACCGGCCGGCGTCAACCAGCAAACTCCGCTCCCGCGCCGAGAGCGACAGCGGCGCGCCGTCCGCGGCGTTCCCCTCGCCCTCCTTCGCCCGGGCCACGAGTTCACCTATTAATATGTCCACGCCCTCGCCCGTCATCGCCGAGACGCGTATCCGTGTCCCGTCCCCTTCCGGCCGGCCTTCCGCCGCCGGCAGGTCACACTTATTTAATACGCGTATCAACCGTTCCGGCGGGACGGACACGTCACTTGGTTCGAGGGCTGCTTTTCCCGTCGTTTCCATTGGGGGGGGTGGGGAAGTGGCGTCGTCGAGCCAGATGACGTATGCCGCGCGGCTCAGGTAGTCGCGGGCGCGGCGAATCCCCTCGGCCTCGACGCCGTTGTCCCCCTCCGCGTCGAGGCCCGCGCCGTCTGACAGGCGGAATAATATCCCGCCGGCGACGTAGGGCGCGTCCACGCGGTCGGTGGTCGTCCCCGGCGTCGCCGACACGATGCTCCGGTCCTCGCCCAGCAGGCGGTTGAAGAGCGTCGACTTGCCGGCGTTGCGTGGCCCGGCCAGCGCGACCGTCAAGCCCTCCACCAGCGCCTCGCGGTCGCGGCTCTCCTCGACGAGCCGCCGCGCGCCCTCCTCGGCCTCGGCGACGATCGCGGCTATCTCCTCGGGTGCGACGTCCTGGTCGAACTCGACGGCCGCTTCCAGGAGCGCCCGGGCGGAGATGACGCGCTCCCGCAGGGCGTTCACTTCCCGGGAGAGTTCTCCCCCCAGCCGGCGCAGCGCGTCGGCCCGCGCCCCGGCGGTCCGCGCGTCCGCGAGGTCGGCCACGGCCTGCGCGGCGGCCAGGTCCATCTTGCCGTTCCCCACGGCCCGCCAGGTGAACTCCCCCGGCTCCGCGGGTCGGGCCCCGGCGGCGTACAGCGCCTCGAGCGCGGCGTTCACGACGGCCGGCCCGGCGTGTACCGAGACCTCGGCCATGTCCTCGCCGGTATAGGACGCCGGCGCCGCGTAGAGCACGGCCACCGCCCGGTCGATTATCTCTCCCGTCTCCGGGTGCACGAGTTCGCCCACGCGGGCCCGCCGCGGCTCGGCCTCGGCCTTCGAGCGGAAGACGCGGCCTACGAGGTCGGCGGTCCCCGGGCCGCTAATCCGAATAAGCGCCAGCGCGCCCCGGCCGGGGGGCGTCGCCGTCGCCGCTATAATGTCGCCGTCGCGGAAGGTCGGTATCATAATAAACTTTTATAGGTCCCGAGACGAGTATCCCGCCGTCGCCGGCGGGATATTGTTATGCATATTATCTGCTCGCCGGCTAATTGCCGGAGGGGGTTTTCGGTTTATCCTGGCCGCCGGAGCGGTTGTCCTTCCCGGCGGGGCGATCCCCCTGGCCGGAGGGACGTTCGCCCTTGCCGCCCGAACGCGGCCGCCGGCGCCGTCGCCGGGAACTGCGGCTTTTCTTCTCGCTTTGCGTCCCCGCGGGAGGCCGGGCCCGGTCGCCCTTGGGCTTCCGGTCGCCGCGTTTGCCGTTGCGGTCGCCCTGTTTGCCGTCGCCGGGTTTCCCCTCGGCCTGTTTCTCGGCCTTCTTGCGGCCCTTGGCCGGGAAGATGACGACGTGGCGCTTGTTGCCCTTGCCGGCGCTCTCGGTCACGACGCGGTCGTCGTTTTCGAGGGTCATGTGGACGGTGCGTCGGTCGCGGGGCGACATGGCCGGCAACGCTTCCTCGCGGCCCTTCGCGGCGACGCGGTCGGCGGTGCTGCGGGCCAGTTTGCGCAGCTCGTCCTCGCGGGAGGTCTTGCCCTCCACGAAGGCCGCCTTGACCGTAATCTTGTTCTTCGCGTGCCGATTGACGATGAGCTCGAGGACGTGGCCTATGGCGTCGGCGACGTCCTCCTGCTGTTGGAACTGGCGCAGCTCGTGGCCCGCGAGGTCCAGGTGGATGTTGTGCTTGTGCATCCGGACGCCGGCCTCGACCGGTACCGGCAGGAAGGAAACGAGCTTCTTGACTATCTCGCCGGCGCGGTCGAGGATGTTCTCCTCCACCAGCGTAACGCGAACGGTAACGCGTTTGAAACCCAAAAAGCCCAACAGGCCGCGCGGTTCCTCCCGTATAACTTCGACCTTCACGTCGTCGATATCGGCCCCCAGCAACTCCAGCGCCCGGCGCGTAGCGTCGACGCGGGAGTTGCCCTCGACCTCCACGGTGCGCATTATTATTCCGCCTCCAGCGGCTTCATAGTCCTCTTCATGATTAGCGTTTGCCCCATGGTTAAGAACTGATTTACCGTCCAGTACAGCACCAGCCCCGACGGCCAGTTATAGAAAAGCAGGCCGAAGATGAGCGGCATGAAGGCCATTATCTTCTGCTGTTCCGACTTGACGCCGCCCTTGCCCGGCATCGTGAGAAGGTTCTGCACGTACCAGATGGCCGTCATGACTATAGGCAGGACGTTGAGCGAGGCGATGTTGACCAGCGGTATTTTAAAGTCGCCCGGGAATTGCCACAGGACGTCCGGCTGGGAGAGGTCGGTTATCCACAGCACGAACGGCGCGCCCTTGAGCTCGATGGCGTTGCGGAGCGCGTTGAACATTCCCCAGAATACGGGGATCTGCAACAGCATCGGGAGGCAACTGCCGAACGGGTTAATTTTATATTTCTTGTACAGCGCCATCGTCTCGGCGTTCATGCGCTGCGGGTCGTTCTTGTACTGCTCCCGCAGTTGCTTGAGGATGGGCTGGATCTCCTGCATGCGCTGGGACGACTTGAGCGAAACGGCCGTGGGCCAGTACGTGAGGAGTTTTATTAGAACCGAGAAGATTATGACCGTTACGCCGTAGTTATGGACTACGCCGTTGATGATGTGCATCAGCCGCAGCATCAGCGCCGCGATGATGCCGATGAACGACCAGCCCAGGTCGACCGTGCGCTCCAGGCCGACGCCGAACTCCTTGAGCCGCTCGTATTTTTTCGGCCCGACGTATATGGTGTACGGGCCGCCGCGGGACAGATGGTAGGTCGCGCTCAGGTCGACGTTCTTGTGCCGGACCACGTCCAGCCCCGCGCCGTTGGGAGAGAGAGCCGCCACGATGAAGTACTTGCTGCGCATCGCGGCCCAGGGGATGTCGCCCTGGTAGTTTTTAACCTCGTCCTTGCTGCCCAGCTTGTCGCGTTTCTTATCCGTCCCGACCAGCGTATCGACGGATATGTCTCCCGTTTCCTTGGGGTCGTCCTTCTCGCGCGTGAAGTAGCCCATCGCCAGCGACACGGGTTTGTCCTCGGCGCCGGCCATGACGTTCGCGTCTATCTCGTACTTGCCGCCGTGGAAGACGTACTCGGCGCGCGCCCGCACCGTCTCGCCCTCGCGCAGCGTGAACGCTATTTTGCCGCTGTCCCCCGTTCCGACTTTAAGCTCACTCTTGTCGACCTCCCAGCGGGCCCCCTCGCCCGCCGGCACCAGCGGCGTGAAAGGCGACGCGCCGCCGTTGCCCAGCCGGGTGAAGAGAAGCTGGTCCTGATCCGGGGGGTACTCGGTTAGCGAGAGGCCGACAAGGCCGCCGTCCTCGAAGGTAGCGGTGTACAGCGGCGTGGTGACCACGGCCCGGGCGCCGGTCTTGACCTGCGCCGGCGTGGCCGGGAGAGGGGTCGGCGTGGCGGCGGCCGTACCCGGCGTCGTCTCCGCTACGGCCGTTCCCGGGGCGGCGGTCTCCCCCGAAGCCGGCGTCTCGGCCGAGGCCGGTTCGGCGACGGCGGTTCCCCCGGTCTCGGGCGGTGCGGCCGCGGTTCCGGCCGTTTCCGCGGTGGCCGCGGTCTCGCCGGCTACCTCTTTTTGTTTATCCTTATCGCGTGACTTCGGGCCGAAGAAGGCGGAGTATCCAAACATAACCGCCGCGGCGACAAAGAGCGCCAGGATCATGCGTTGTTGGCCCGTAAGTTTCATATCTTACCTCAGTTTCTTTAAGGCACCGGGTCGTAACCGCCGTGGTTGAACGGGTTACAGCGGAGTATGCGCCAGGTCGCTAGGACGAAGCCGCGCCACGGCCCGTGTTTGCGGACCGCCTCGACGGCGTACCTCGAGCAGGACGGCTCGAAACGGCAGGTCATCGGCATGAGCGGCCCCAGCGTGTACTGGTAAACGCGAATCAGGGCTATCAGTACCGCCCCGACGCCCGTCGAGATCGCCCGCCATACCTTTTTCATTACGCCCGCCCGGTCAGTTCCGCCAGCGCGGCCGTCACTTCCCGCTCCAGTTCCCGGAACGGCAGGTCGGCCGCCGGCGGTTTCGCCACGGCCACGAACCACCAGCCGTCGCGGAAATGCTCCGGGTGCGTCCGGAATATTCCCCGGAGCCGCCGCTTGACGCGGTTGCGTACTACCGCCCCGCCGACTCGCCGGCCGCATACCACGCCGAGCAGTCGCCGTTCGCCCGGCAGCGCCAGGGCGTGGACGACGCAGTTTTTGCCCCCGGCCTTCCGGCCTTCCCGAAAGGTCCGGTCGAAGTCGCGCCGGCGCCGCATACGGGCGGCACGGGGGAGTTTAAATCCTCGCCGGTCAGTTCCGGCCATGGTCCGCTCATACCGATAGGCGTTTGCGCCCGCGGGCCCGGCGGCGGCTGATGACGCGCCGGCCGCCCGGCTTGGCCATCCGACGGCGAAAACCGTGGACGCGCTTGCGTCGACGCCGCGACGGTTGATAAGTCCTTTTAGGCAATTCCGAACCTCCTGATAGTTCCGATGCGTCAGTCGAGCACCGCGCTCGCGGCTTCGACGACGGCTTCCGGCCTTATTTCCTTCATACAACGGAAGTGCTTTTCCGGGCACCTCCGGCCGCCGTGCGCTCCGCACGGCCGGCAATACAATCCTTCCACTTCGACTACCGCCGCCCGTTCCGCCAGCGGCGAGAACCCCTGCGCCGGGACCGTGGCCCCGAAGACCGCGACCGTCGGCGTGCCCGTGGCCGCGGCGAGATGCACGGGCGCGCTGTCGTTCGTGACGAGCAGGCTCGCTTCGGCGATGACGGCCGCAAGTTCCCGTATTGTCGTCTTCCCGGCCAGATTCAGCGCCCCGTGTTCCATGGCGCCTATCACGGCCGCGACGGTTTCCCGCTCGTCCGGCCCGCCCGTTATGACGACGCCGTAACCCCGGCCGGCCAGATAATCGGCCACCGCGGCGAACCCCTCGGGCAGCCAGCGCTTCGTCGGCCATACCGACGACGGCGATATCACGGCGTAGGGCTTGCCGCCGGCGAGGGCCCGGGCTTCCGCCCTTTCCTCGTCGGTGAGGAAAAGGTGGGGCCGGGGGTCCCCGGCGTCCATACCCATTTCTTCGGCGAGGGCCAGGATCCGTTCGGCCTCGTGCCGTTCCATGGGGCGCGTTATCCGCTCCGAGTAGACCCAGGGCATCGCGTTCTCGCGATACCCCACGCGTCGCTTCGCGCCGGACGCCCGAGCTATAAGACTCGAGCGCGTCGAGCGGTGCGGCGATATCACCACGTCGAAATTCTCCTCCCGAACCTCCCGAAGCGCCCGTAGAAATTCCCCCGTTTTACCGCCCCTCTTGTCGTGCACCAGCACCGCGTCCAGTTCCGGGAGGCCCGTAAGTATCGGCGCGGTTTGCGGTATGACGAGCGCCGCCAGGTAGCAATCGGGCCAGTGCCTCTTTATCGCCCGGAAGAGCGGCGTCGTGAGCACTACGTCGCCCAAGAACGCCGTTTGAATCACCAGGACCCGCGGCCCGGCCGTCACGCCTCCCCCATTATCTCGCGCGCCCCCCGGACCACTTCCTCCGGCGCTACGTCTTCCAGGCAATAGCGGCGAACCCTCCAACAGGGCCGCCGGCCGTGTTTGCTGCACGGGCTGCATTTCAGGCCCAGGTAGATTACCCGGTCCTTCGGCCCCCAGGGCGAAAAGCCGAAACGCGGCGACGTGGGGCCGAACAGCGCTAGACACGGCACGTCCACCAGCGGCGCCAGGTGGTTCAAGGCCGAGTCGTTGCCCACGAGGAGCGCGGCGCCGCGTAGCGCTTCCGGCAAATCCCCCACGGCCACCCTTCCCGCGAGGTTAACCGCCGCCGGTACGCCCCCGGCGATTTCGCCGCAGAGTTCGCGTTCGCGCTCGTCGCCGAAGAGGATAATACTCCGCCCCTCCGCGGCGAGTGACCGGGCCAGTTCCGCCCAATGAGCGGCGGGCCAGGCCTTGTTGCCGTGCCTCGCCCCGGGTGCGAGGGCCACCGCGCCCCGCGGGATTTCCGCGTTGCGCGCCAGCCGCTCCCCGGCCGCCGGGTCCTCCGCCAACCGGAACGACCAATCGGGACCTTTTACGCCCCAACGGGCCGCCGTCCGGGCGTAAAGCTCCGGGATTCGCGGCATCGGCCTGGGCAAAAGGTCCACGCCGACGGCGGCCAGCAACCAGCGCCGCACGCCGTATTTCTCGTAGCGGACCTTATCGTAGGCGTCCAAGTATCCGGCCAGGTGCCGGGAACGCGGTACGCCGTGCCAGTCGAATACTATCTCCGGCCTCAACTCGTCGTTGATACGCTTGATAAGGCCGGTTATGGCGCCGTCGTCCCTCTCGCCCCGGCGCGGCAGCGTTAGCACCTCGTCCACCGCCGGGTGCCGCCGGACCAGCGGCGCCCACTCCTCCCTCGTCACGTACGCGAGCGACGCCCCGGTCGCCTGCGCCACCGGCCCCAGGGCCGGGAAAGTAAGCAGTACGTCGCCCAGCGACGAGAGTCGGATTACTATACAGGTATTGGAATCTTGCTTAATCGTTTCGTTAATATTCGCTGCCGACGAAGAGGCCGGTCAGGAAGACGTCGGACAGGAGTATCAGGATGCACGACGTCACGACGGATACGGTCGTGGCCTTACCGACGCCCTCGGCGCCGCCCTCCGCCTTGAAACCCTGGTTGCAGCCCACGGCGGCGATGATTATGCCGAAGACGACCGTTTTCAAGAGGCCGATTAAAAGGTCGCTCACCTGCACGAGCTGGTTCATCTTCTCGATGTAAACGCTGGGGTTGATGCCGAGCGTTGTCGTCGAGAGGGCGTAGCCGCCGGCGATGCCGACGAAATCGGCCAGGGCCGTCAGCGTGGGCAGCATTACGGCCGCCGCCACGATACGCGGCATTACCAGGTACTGCACCGGATTGGTGGCGAGGGTCTCGAGCGCGTCTATCTGCTCGGTGACCTTCATCGTGCCTATTTCCGCGGCGATGGCCGCGCCCACGCGGCCCGATACCATAAGCCCCGTGAGAACCGGCCCGAGTTCGCGCGTCATCGAGATGCCGACGATGCCGCCGATGTATATGTCCGCCCCGAACTTCGCTATCTGATACGTGGCCTGCAGGGCGAGGACCATGCCCGTGAAGACGGCCGTCAGGATGACCACCGGCACGGAATCGACGCCGATGGCTACCATTTGGTCAATTATCCGGCGGGGTTTGAACGGCCGCACGAAGGCATAGTAGACGGACTTGACGAACATCATCGTCGTCCCGCCGAAATCCTCGAGCAGGTATATAATTACCCGCCCGAACCGCTCGAACCAATAAAGTAGGAACATAAAGCCGCCGTTCGTCGGCAAATTCTAAAGAGTTAGAGTCTAACATACAGAAAACGAGGTTTCAACATCAATCGGCGGACCCGTAAACGTCCCGCTTGGGGACGCCGAAGGTCCGCGCCGCCACCGCCGCGGCCCGACCGGCCGTTAGGCCCTCCTCCCGGAGCTCCCGGGCGAGCCGCCTGGCGGCGGTAACGTCGCCGGCGGCCTCTCCGGCGGCGACGACGAGCGTCAATTCGCCCTTGAACCGCGCCGTTTTGGCCGTCGCGGCCAGCTCCGCCAGCGTTCCCCGGATGACCTCCTGGTGGATTTTGGTCATCTCTCGCGCCAGCGCCGCGGCTCTGTCCCCCCATCCCTCCCGCACGTCGGCCAGCTCGGCGGCGAGGCGGTGGGGCGTTACGAAGAGGACGGCCGTGGCCGGCAGGGAAGCGTAGCGCTCCAGGAATTTGCGGCGCTCCGGCCGCTTCCGGGGCAGGTATCCCAGAAAGGCGTACGGATAGGGCGGAAGGCCGCTCAGCGCGAGGGCGGCGTGCACGGCCGACGGCCCGGGGATGAAGTCCACCTCGGCCCCGGCCGCGAGGGCCTGCTGCAGGATGACGTAACCGGGGTCGGCGAGGAGGGGCGTCCCGCCGTCCGAGACGACGGCCACGACGTCCCCCCGGTCCAGCCGCCTGCCTATCTTGGTTGCGGCCCCGGCCTCGTTGTGGCCGGCGTATATCTCGAGGGGTTTCTCCAGGCCCAGGTGGCTCAGGAGTTTGGCGGCGCGGCGGGTGTCCTCGCAGGCGATTAGGTCGGCCTCGGCCAGGGCCTCGCGCGCCCGGGCGGATACGTCCCCCAGGTTGCCGATGGGCGTCGCGACGAGTATGAGTTTTCCGGGCATATGGCTTTTAGAACACCTGCGGCAGCTCGATGGGCGCGGTAATCGTCCGGCCGGTGACGTTCGCGACGACCGGGACGCGGCGCTTGAAAAGGTTCCGGTTGATAAGGCCGACGACGTGGCGCTGGAAGTCGGCGTCGAAGCCGCGCTCGAGCAGCTTCATCGGCTTCTCGCCCTTCTCGACCAGGTAATACAGGTAGCGGTCGACCTGATAGTACGAGATGCCCAGCTCGTCCTCGTCGGTCTGGCCGGGCCACAGGCCCGCGGACGGCGCCTTGTCGATGACCCCGGCCGGGACGCCGAGGGCGTCCGCCAACAGGTACACCTGGCCCTTGTACAGGTCCGCCAGCGGCGCGATGGAACTCGCGCCGTCGCCGAAGAGGGTGAAGTAGCCCAGCAGCAGTTCGGTCTTGTTGCCGGTCCCCATCACCATCGCCCGGGCGGCCTTGGACTGGTCGAAGAGGACGATCATCCGCACCCGTGCGCAGACGTTCCCCCGCCGCAGCTCGTCCACCTTCCCCGCCTGCCCCAGGTAGGCGTCCACCATCGGCATCACCGATATCTCGCGGTGCTTTATGCCGAAGCGCTCGATGACGGCGA
Source organism: Candidatus Zixiibacteriota bacterium (assembly GCA_050117845.1). GTDB lineage: Bacteria > RBG-13-66-14 > B26-G2 > WVWN01 > WVWN01 > WVWN01. The sequence goes on along the minus strand of JASFLY010000024.1, from coordinate 29,930 downwards.
AGGCGTCGTCACGGTCCTTGGTTTCGGTGTAGGGGAGCCAGACGCCGGTTACGTTCTCGGGGCCCAGCGCCGCGGCGGCCAGGGCCGCCGCCACCGCCGAGTCCACGCCGCCCGATATACCCAGCACGACGCCCTTCAGGCCGGCGTTCTCCACCTCCCGGCGGATGAAGCGCTCGAGCACGGGCAGGACGAGGTCAAGGTCGAAGTCGAGCTCCGGCGGACATTTCCCCTTAAGAATATCTTCTTTCGTCATAGTGACTCCCGGCAGTATAGGCCATTTTACGTTAATGTATCATAACAAGCGCCGCCGCCCAAAATAAAAGCCGCCCGGCCGGGCGGCTTCCGGTAATATCCGGGATAATTGCTTTTTTAACGGAAAAGGGCCTTGACCCGGCCTATAGACGCGGGCGCCACGCCAATCCCTTCGGTTTCGTATACGAAAATATAGTTCAACGCGGCTGCTACGCTAACCCAAACGTTGTCGTCCGTTTCGTCGTAGCACACGCCGAACGGGGGGCCTTGTTGCGATTGAAAAGACGCGACGGCGGAGCCGGCCGTCGTCGACGCCCGGATAAGGTGGTTGGCGGTATCGGCGATCCAAAGGTATCCGCCGCCGCAGCCCAGGTCCCGCGGCGTATACGGAAGGAGGTACGACGCGTATACCGAGCCGTTATTCGCGTTGAGACGATACAGGTGCTTGTTAAAGTAGTCGGTGTGGTAGAGGATGTAATCGCCGCCCTCCTGGGCGAAGGCCAGGCCGATGGGTAACCCGCCGGGCGCCGCGAACGACGAATATACGGACCCCGAGCCGCAGCCCATACGATAGACGTAGTCCGCGGAAGGGTCGGCGACCCAGATATAGCCGGTACCACTTATGTTACCGAACGTTATGCCGGTGGGTTCCACGAACGGCGCCGCGAACGAAGACGCGACCGAGCCGTTCGAGCGGTAGAGCCGCCAGATAGTATCCGGCGTTATAGTCGAACAGCATATATATGAGCTGGTGAAATACGCGAGGCCGTTGGGAGCCTGGCCGGGCGCGGCGTAAGAGGCGACGAGCGAACCCCAGCCCCACGCGGCCCCGGCGCATATAATACACAACGCAATAACGCTGGACCATCTTCTCATGCTACAACCTCCGTAACGGGGAGTATTAATAAGTGTGTCAGGATAACGTGGCGAATATAACATACCGGCCGTGGCCCGCGGGAAAATAACCGCCGTTCCGTGGTCCTCCTACCCCCCTTGACTTCGACCCCCCTTTCTCTTATGCTGGCCCCATGAGCCTGAAAACCCGCCTCCTCGTCGTCGATACGATGAACCTTATATTCCGGGCGTATTACGCCCTCATCTCCCGGCCTCTCCGCACCACCGACGGCCGGAACACCTCCGCCATCTTCGGCTTCGCCCGGATGATCCTGCGAGCTCTCGCCGATTACCAGCCCACCCACGTCGCCGTGGCGTTGGAGGGCGGCGGCCCTTCCTTCCGGGAGGAGCTTTATTCCGAATACAAGGGGACGCGGAAGGCCCCGCCCGACGACCTCGTTTACCAGATAGAGCCCATCAAGGAACTGGCGCGGCTGTTGGGCCTGGCTGTTATCGAGAAGGAGGCCATGGAGGCCGACGACGTGGTCGCGACGCTGGCGCGCGGCGGCGCCGGCGACTTCGACGAGGTCCTCATTCTCTCCGGCGATAAGGACCTGATGTCGCTGGTGGGCGGGCCGGTGCGGGTGCTCGCGCCCAGGACCGGCGTCTCCGACATGGAGGAGATGGACGAGGCGGCGGTGGAGGCCAAGATGGGCGTGCCGCCCGCGGCGATACCCGACCTCCTCGCGCTCGAGGGCGACAGCGTGGACAACGTCCCCGGCGTCCCCGGCATCGGGGCCAAGACGGCCCGGGCGCTGCTCGAGCAGTACGGCACCCTCGACGCCGTCTTCGAACACGTCGACGAGGTGGAGCCGAAGCGCGCCCGGACCGCGCTCGAGAAGGGCCGGGAGGTCGGCGAACTCTCCCGTAAGCTCGTCGCGCTGCGCGACGACCTGGACCTGGGCCTCGACGCCGCGGCGCTCGCGCCCCGGGGCCGCGACGAGGCGGCGCTGGGGAAGTTCTTCAAGGATTACGAACTCAAGACGCTGGAGGACGAGCTGGGCCTGGCGCCCCCGCCGGCCGACGAGATTACCGCCGACCTCGTGGCCGCGGACGAGTTCCTCCCGCCCGTCGCCGGGACCGCGGGCCACTGGCTCGCCGTCGAGGCCATCTTCCGGGGGGACGGCTTCGCCGGCGTGGCGGTCGCCGGGGGAGGCCGGGCCACGCGCTACGACGGAACGCCGGAGGAGGTCGCGGCCAGGCTGACCGCCCTCTCCGAGGAATCGGCCCTGCCGCTCGCGGGCCACGACACCAAGCGCCTCGCCCACGTCTTCGGCCGGGCGGTCAAGTTCGACGGCGACACGATGCTCGCGGCCTATTTGCTCAACCCCGAGCGGACGAACTACCGGCTGGCCGAACTCGCTTACGAATACTTGAAACTCCAACTCCCGGCCGAGGAGGACACGTCCGGCGAACTCGACTTCGGCGAGCGCGCCGGGGAAACGGCCGCCGCCCGGGCGCAGGCGATAGGCCGGCTGGCGGAGGAGACCGGCCGCCTCGTCGAACAGCAGGAGATGGTCGACCTCTACCGCGACCTCGAGGTCCCGCTGGCGCCGGTGCTGGCCGACCTCGAGCGGCGCGGCATCGCCATCGACCGCGATAAGTTCAGGAAGTTGGCCAAGAGTTTCGAGAAGCACCTGGCGCAGGCCGAGGCCGAGCTCTACGACATCGCCGGCGGCGAGTTCAACCCCAACTCGCCGAAACAACTGCGCGAAATCCTCTTCGAGAAGCTGGGCCTCAAGCCCCGCCGTAAGACCAAGACCGGCTTCTCGACCGCGGCGGACGTCCTGGAGACGCTGGCCGAGGAGCACCCGCTGCCCGGCAAGATTATCGGGTATCGCGAACTCGCCAAACTCAAGAACACGTACGTCGACGTCCTGCCGACGCTGGCCGACGCCGAAGGTCGGATCCACACGACTTTCAACCAGGCCGCGACGGCCACCGGCCGCCTAAGCTCCACCGACCCCAACCTCCAGAACATCCCCATCCGCACCGACCTCGGCGCCGAGATTCGCAAGGCCTTCATCCCGGCGAAAGGGAAGGTCTTCCTCTCCGCCGACTACGCCCAGGTCGAACTCCGAATCCTCGCCCACGTGGCCGACGACCCGGGCCTCCAGAAGGCGTTCGCCGAGGGCAAGGACATCCACGCCGCCACCGCCGCGGAACTTTTCGACGTCCCGTTCGACGAGATTACGCGGGAGCAGCGGTCGCTCGCCAAGGCCATCAACTTCGGCCTGGCCTACAAGATGGGGCCGCGGCGCCTCGCCCGCGAGACGGGCCTCTCGGTCAAAGAAGCCGAATCGTATATCGAAAAATACTTCACGCGCTACCCCGGCGTGGCGCGCTTCATAGACGAGGAGATAGAGCGCGCCCACCGCGAGGGCTACGTGCACACCGTCCTGGGCCGCCGGCGCTATTTGCCCGACATCGCCTCCGACAACAGCCGGGCCCGCGCCGCGGCGGAGCGCGTCGCCGTAAACATGCCCATCCAGGGGTCGGCGGCCGACATCCTGAAGCTCGCGATGGTGGCGGTGGACCGGCGTCTGGGGGAAGGGAAGTTCGACGCGGCTATGCTTCTCACCATCCACGACGAACTCCTGTTCGAGGTCGCGCCGGGGGACGTCCCGGCCTTAACGGAACTAGCCCGGGAAGAAATGACCGGCGTTTTAAACCTCAAGGTCCCGCTGGAGGTCCATATAGGCGTTGGAGACAACTGGTTCGACGCTCACGGGTAACCTAACCTTCAAACTCGAGGAGAGGCCGGGTTATATGAGACGTATCGTATTGCTTTGTATCGGCACGGGACTCGTTTGCGCGGCGGCCGCCGGCGCTTTGACCGGCGAGGAAATAGCGAAGAAAGCGCACGACGTATTACGGGGCCAGGACGACAACTACGACGATTATACCGTGGACTTCACCCAGGTCACGACGGACAAAGGCGGCGAGGAGATGGGCCGCGCCAAGTGCAAGATGTACTTCAAGCAGCCCGATAAAATGCACGTCGACGTTCTGGAATACTACGAGGGCGGGAAGAAGAAGGACCCTCCGGAACAGAAGGATGACGACGACGGCAAATTCGAAATCAAGCTCCCGCTCGACGAGGATTGCTTCGGCGACTACCGTTTCACGTACAAGGCGACGGAGGAAGTTTCGGGGAAGGAATGTTACCGCGTGGCGTACAACTCGACGAAGAAGACGGACGGTTATCTGCACGGCTCGATTTGGGTCACGGCCGACGGCTTTAAACTCGTGAAGGGTACGGGCGAGCCTTACGTCCAGCCGGAGCACTGCTCGGAGTCGAGTATGACGATGTACTTCAGCGATTACGGCGGCCGAATAATGGCCCGCAAGGTCGTGATGTACGCCAAGGCGACCTTCCTTCTCTTCATCAATAAAGACATCTACATTACCACCACCTACACCGGCTACAAGTTCAACCAGGGTATTCCGGATAGCAAGTTCGATTAGCGTCGTCGCAGGCGCGAACGATAGGGTCGGGCGGAAATTGGGATCGGACGCCCGGCCTTCGCCTTCGTAAATATGGCTGTTTATGTTATAATTACGAAAAGGAACGCCTTAATAACCGAAAAAAGATCCACGAGGTGAATATGCGCAAGTCGACATTTATCCTTCTGGCCGCGGCGGCGACGCTCGTTTTCGCGTTCGGCTGCGGGAAGAAGGCGGAAGAGACAATGACGGGGAAAGACGTCGAGGCCGTGACGACCGGGGAACCGTGCCCCGATTGCGAGGCCGCCGGTACGTGTGACGGCGGTACGTGTGAAGGCTGCCCGGGCGGGGGCGGTACGGGTAAGGGCCTCGGAAAAGGCAAAGGAGCCGGGGGCGGAACGACGCTCGAAACCGAAGAGGCCGGCGACGACTACCGCGGTTGATAAAGCTCTGTGCACGGCCGGCAAGGCCGACGGAATAAAAGATTTGTTAGGCCAAGGAGGTACGGATATGCGTAACACATTCATCGTCGGGGCGGCGGCGGCCATGGCCGCGCTACTGCTCTTCGGTTGCGGCGGCGCGGCGAAGACCGACGTGACGCCCAGCGCCCTGCGGACGGAACTCGGCGCCGTCGCGGAGGAGTTGAACGCCTACCTGGGCGAACACAACCTCCAGAACACCGACGCCGGGGAGATGCAAAGTACGGTCGAGACCCTCGCCGGGAAGTACGGCGGGATCGCGAAGAGGGCCACGAAACTGGCCGAGGACACCGGCGACGAGGAATACGGCGAACTGAGCGAACTCGCCAGTGAAGGCGCGGATCGCGCGGGCGCGCTGGCGACGGCGCTCGGCGCGGGCCCTCCGGCCGGCGACATGGCCAAGGCCGCGACTTTGCACGACGCGGTGGCCGCCTGGGCCGACTATAACGACGAACTCGGCGCCAGTTCCGGCGGCGTGGCCGCGCCCACCGATGGCGACGACGCGGCGCCGGGAACGCCCGGCCGCGGCAAGCACTACGGCTGGTGGAAGAACCCGGAATGGGCCAACGACCCGGCCAGCCGGGAAGGCGACGAGGCCGGTTTCGGCACCGGTGAAATGGACCGCGAGCGCGACCGGGAACGCAAGCGCGACGGCACCGGCGGCGGCAGCGGATCCGGTAAAGGCACCGGGACGGGTTCCGGCGGCGGCGCGGGTAAAGGCGCCGGCGGTGGTGCCGGCGGTGGCGCCGGTAAAGGTGCCGGTGGCGGCGGCGGCATGGGCCGCGGCGGGAAATAAACCTACATCCGGAATAATACTTAAAAGGAGCCGTCACGGCTCCTTTTTTATTGCGTGTTATATCGGGGGCCGGGCGCGGTTACGGCTTGACGCCGGCGAGTCTCAGGCCGACGGGGTTCCCCGTCACGACGCACCCGCGCAGGCTCGTACCCGCGATGAGTTCGCGCAGTTCCTTCGGCGTGTACGACGCGTTCACCGACGTGTTGAAGCCTTGCCGCATTACGTCCGGTTTGGCGTTGATGGATATGAACCAGCGGATCAGGCGGTTCATATCCCGCCGGAGGTCGGATATGAAGAGGCGGCCTCCGGGTCTCAGAACCCGCCACAGTTCCTCGAACGTCGCTTCGGCCTCCGCCCACTCGTGCATCGAGCCGGTGGTGAAGGCCGCGTCGAACGTTCCCGAGTCGAAGGGGATGTCGTTGCCGGAGCTTACGACGTATTCCGTCCGGTCGGCGAAGCCGTAGGCCGCGGCGTTCTCGCGCGCCAGCGCCACCATGTCGGGGCTGATGTCCACCCCCGTTAGCGTGGTGCCGGCGGTCTTCTTCAACCACTCCAGGCCGACGTAACCCGGCCCCGGCCCCAGTTCCAACGCGTGTCCCTCCGTGATGCCGCTTTTGATTACGGCGTCGGTCTCGAGCCATCCCCGGTCCCGCATCCGCCGCTGCATCGCGTCGTAGGAGCGGACGTTGAACTCACCCTGAATGCCGTCTTCCGTTTCCGCTACCCGCGGCTTAACCATACGTCAATCTCCCGCGCCGATTAAGAACCGGCGTTCAGCACCGGCATTGTATTTATTGAAACTCGGACCCGCGTTCGCTGCCGGAGAGGTAGTGTATCATAACCGAACGCGGAAAGGAGGTCAAGCGCCGCAGCCGTTGCCCGTGTCCACCTGTTCCCATAGCCGTTCGGCCAGACGTTCGGGCGTTCCGTTCATGCCGCCGGTTATCCAGTTCACGAAGGCGTCGACGACGTTCGGGAAGGGAGTAGGTCGGCCGGGTGGAGGATTCCTCAGCCACCCGGCCAACTCGCCGGCGCGTAGCGTCGGAGAGCAAATCGCGAGGTCCCATTTCCGCAACGCGGCGGCGTTTATTTGTTGTTCCCGTTGTCCCGCCTCCGGGACGGAGTATACCGGTTTGCCCAAATGGAAGCATTCCGAGAGGAGGGTAAAGCCGGCGTTGGTGACGACGGCGTCGGCAGCCGCGAGATCGGCCGCGAAGCCCTGTCTGGAGAACGGCTTGAGCGTAAGGTTCGACGCGCGCGGCTCGTAGTCGTCCTTGCGGGGGTAGGCAATGAAGCGGTATCCCCGTAAACGCTCGTCCCGGCACAGGGCGTCAATCGTGGGCGCGGTATAGCTGGGGAGGTAGAAGAGGACGTGGCCCGCGCGGTGGGGCGCGGCCCCGGCGACCTCGGGACGGATGACCGGCGGCAGCGTGGTCGGCGTCGTCGGCCGCCAATGGAGGCCGATGGGCACGTCGACCGGCGCGTACCACCTTATGATCGCTTCCGCCAGGGGGTCGGGCCGCCGAGGCCGGGGAGCAGGCCCCCACAACGCGTAATGATGTGAAATCCCGATAACGGGTATATTCCGATTCCTGCCCCACCAGGCGGTGAGGGGTTCGAAGTCGGTGATGACCAGGTCGTAGCGGCCGCCAAGGGATCGGTAGTCGCGGCGGAGCCGGCCGGGCCGGAAGCGGGATATGGTTCGGGAGTAATTGACGCGGCCTTCGTGCCGGACGTAGGTCAGGCCGTAGAAGGCCCGGTAGGGCCGGACTTTTTCCGCGGCGACCTTGAGGCCGGAGCTGTGATCGCCGGAGAAGACGACGTCCACGTCCAGGCCCGCGGCCCTGAGGCGCGGCACTATGGCACACGCCCGGCTGAAGTGGCCGTCGCCCATCGTTACGGCTCCGTATAATATTTTCATTTTACTCGTTCTCCTTTATCCGTACGGGAATGCCGATATCAGGTCCCGCATGGGCGGGTCGGGCTCCCATACGATATGCCGGCCCGCGGGGGAGGTCGGCTTGCGTTTCCTGGGCCGGCCGTTCGGCGCCGTCGTCGACGCCAGCCGGAGCGGGCTTTCGGCTTTGTCTCGGTTGAGGAACGCGCGGCCGCACGCGGTCAGGCCCTTGACCACTTTCGAGATGATGTCCCGCGTGCCGTGGGCGCGAAAGGATTTAACGTAGTCAGCGAAGAGTCGGGTGTCCCGGCATTCGTCCACGGAGGGCAGGCGGAAGTTGTAATAACCTAATATGGGCTTGGAAAGGCCGGCGCTCGGGGAGGACGGGGCGCCCGCGGTGCGGACCACTTCTTCCGTCGCCTCCCCGCCGGGGGGCGCGTCGAATTGGAAACTCTCGTGCAGTTGTTCCGCGGGCAAGAGGTCCATCCGGCCGGTTTCGGCGAGGGATACGTCCAGCGCCGCGGGAACGGCCGTTTCGCCGCCGGCGCACGCGCTCGACGCCGCAACGCCGACGTCGTCCCACGCCCGCTCTATTAAGTGCACGGTGCCGGCGACGGCCAGGTTGTACAGGTATTCGGCGTCCTCTCGCCGGCGTTCGTACGGGCCCTCCATGTAGGCCGCCCATTCTTTCCTGCCCGATTTATAAAAACCGTCCGGCCCGTCGAAGGAGCGCGCGAGCCGGCCTACGGCCAGCCGCGCCACTTCGTAGACGACGTAATCTATGGCCATGGTGCCGGCGACGTGTTCGCCGGCGGCCGCGCCGTATTCCCAGCGGCCTACGAAGGGTTCGTCCTCCAGGAACTCCTCCACCCGCGGCGGAACGAGGTCCACGTCCCAGTGGTAAACGAGGGTCTCGACCCAGGCTTCCCACTCCTGGTGGTAGAGGTCGAGCGTGCCGCGGACGTGTTGGGGGACGCAGGCGTCGCCGAAGGCGTGGGCGCACGGCCCCAGGAGGGCGGGGCCGGCCGCGACGAAGTCCGCCGGCCCTATCCGGACGTCGAGCGCTTCCCCGCGCAGGAACGCCCGGTAGTAGTACCAGGCCAGGGTCGAAACGGGCGCGAAGACGGTTTTGGCGCCGGGAACCTCGAAGTTGTCGTCCCAGGCGTCGTCGGCCCCGTCCCACAGCGGCTTCAGCGCCTGCAGCACCGACGATTGTTCTATCGCCACACCCAGCCGCAGGAGGTTGGCGACCCGCGCCACGGCCCAGGCGTCTTTGCCGTCCCGGCTCGACGCCGGGAACCAGTACCCGCAGCCCCGCCGCCATCCACGGGGAGAGGTCTCGAACGGTATAATGAAGTGGTTGAGCGCGGTCAGGGAGTGGCCGTCCCATTCGGTTATATTGTCGAGGGCGACCCACGTCGTCGGCCTTACGGCGACGTCCTGGAAGCAGTCGGTCCACCGGGCCCAGGTCCCGACCACGATTTCCACGAGCGTCTCGTACATCGGAAGGCGGCCCGCCGGTACTTTCCGGGTGCCCAGGAGGAGGCGGTAATACTCGTCGAAATATAACGCCGCGTGGGCCTGAAAGCCCTCCTGGAAATTCTCCAGCGCTTCACGCTGTCGGGCGCTGCCGTAATATTTTATGTATCTTACGGCGTCGCACACCATCCAGTAATGCACGTTTTTATTCACGTTTGCCGTTCACCCCCGGCCGCCGCCCGCTCCGCCGGCGGGGCTTTTGAGCGGCGGGCAGTACGGCGGGAGGTCCGTGCCGGGCGGCGCGGTCTCGAACGCGAGGTTGACGCACAGGTCCTCGGCGCTCGTCCAGGCTATTTTAAGGCCCTCGAAGAACGCGGCTCCGGGCCGGGCCCGAACGCCGGACGCCGGAATGGGCCGGGCCTCACAAGCGGCGTCGACGGCGTCATCCAGCAGGAGTATCTGCCTCTCCGGCGCGCGCCCGACCCATACGAGAGTCAGCCCCTCCGGGGAGGACGCCAGCGCCGGCCCGCGGATGCCGACCTCGTCGGCCCGCGGCGCCGCGGGAACGTCGAAGCGTTCGCCGTCCTCCGAACAGGCCAGGAACAACCCCCGGTGGAGGTAGAACCCGGCCCAGGCTACGTAAAGGCGGCCTTCGTGGGCCGCGAGCGCGGGGCCGTCTATGCTGGCGCCGTTGAGGGTGACTACCGAGCGGTGGTCCACGTCGCCGTCCTCGTGGAGCCGGGCTACCGTGATCCTATTTTCATACCCGGCCCACGCCGCGTAAAGGTTTCCGTTGAAGGCCGCGAGCGCCGGCCCGGTTTTACTCTGGAAGGGGAGCCTGGCCCACCCGGCGGGCCGGCCGTCACACTCGTCGCACCATCCGACGTAGAAATTGCCCCCCGGCCCCGGGGCCGTCCACGCGAAGTACAGGCGGCCGTAGCAGGAGGCCAACGCGATGCCGGGGCCGCTCTTCCAGGGGGCGGTGAACGCGGGTTCGAAATATATGCCGTCCCGGCTGGAGACGAAGCGGACCTTGCCGGTTCCGTCATAGGCGATCCAGGCCAGGAACAGGCGGCCGTCGTGGCGGGCCAGGGCGGGGCCGCCGAGGCCCGGGGAGCGGAAGGCTTTTTTAAAGTGGCGCGCGACGAACACCATAAGGAAACACTCTCTTGTTGGGCAAAAATCGGGTAAAAAAAAGCCGGCCTTTAAGGCCGGAAAAATAAAAACGCCAGGTAAAAACCCGGTCGTATATAAAAACGCTTTCGCGCCCGACCCAGCGGGCGGCTCTCCATTCGTTTTAACCCGGCCTCGGGCCGGAGGCGGCAACGCCGCCGATAGCTTTCGTCAGTCCTTACCAAGCGGCGGCAGTATAGCAAAAACAGGGAGCGATTTCAACCCCCTGCGGCGCCGGTAATACGGTGTTATTTTGTATAAGCTCAGGACGAGTACATCTCCGTGAAGTACTTCCACTGCCGGGATATACGTTCGCGCACCGTAAGCGGCCGGTTCCAGGTCCAGAGTAGGGCCCCGGTGCGGGGCGATATGGCGGCCAGCAGCGGCCTGCGGTTGGCACCCCGGCCCACTATCAAAATAAGGTCGTCGCTGACGCCGGCCGCCGCCTCCACCGTGTACAGTCGGCCGTCGGCCAACTCCCAGCGTACGCCGCCGTCCTCGTCGAGCCGATACAGCGCGTCGACCCAGGCCGGGATAATCAGGCCGTAATAATATTTATCGGGCATGTTCAGCAACAGAAAGCCGTCGCCCGTCCATAGCAGGTCGAAGCCGCTCGGCCGATAGTCGCTGAGGCGGAAGGAGTAGTAGGGGCTGAACTGCCGGAAGAAGTCGTCGACGCGGAGCGTGAAGCGGCGCGCGTCGCCGTCCCGGTAGTAGAAGACGCCGTCCGCCACGTATTCGAGGTAGGGTTCCGGCGTCCATTCGGCCTCGGGGAGGGGCGCGTTCTCGTTAACGACGCGGCCGTCGCGCGTGTCCACCGCCCAAGCCCGTTCGTAGTCGATCGGCACTATCAGCGTGCCGCCGCGGCGCTGCCACGGGGTGCCACGGTTGAGCGCGGCCGCGTCGGCCGGGAGGTCCCGCCGCCAACGGAGTACGCCGGTCGCAAGGTCGAGCGCGAATATCTCGCCGGTGGCCGCGCCCGGCCTCTTCGTTAGGAAGAAGCCGACGTCGCCCCCGGCCATCGGCGAGGCCGAGCACCACTCGCCCGGCAGGTCGGTATACCATAATGTATCCCCCGTCCGACCGTCGAGCGCGACGGCGAACGCGTCCGGGTTGGCGTAGGTCCCGCCGGCGAGGACGGGGTCGGCCCGGCCGTCGCCGTTGACGTCGGCCCACAGGACCCGCCGGCCGTCGTCGTCCAGGCCCAGCGCGTTGTACTCCGCGTTGCCGAATCCGCCGGTGTACAACATGAAGGCCAGGCTGACCGCCGTGGGCAGGATGTAGACGCACACTACGATGAAGACGAACTGGCCCGGCTTCGTGCGGGGCGTCGGCGGGGGCGGGGCGTCCGGGGTCATTGGGGGGGGTGGGTCGTAGGTTGCACCGGCGGGCACTTTCACCTCGTGGCCCAGCCGGTACAGCGCGCCCCGGGCGAAGAGGAAGAAGAATACGTAGGCCGCGAAGGCCGGCACGGCTCGGGCCGCGTCCGCCCACGAGCTGAAGTAGTACCCGAGGTCGAACGCGCGGAGCGGTTCCTTGGCGACGAGGCCGCCGAGGAAGTAGGCGACGACGCGGGGCAGGCCGAAGACGAGGTGGGTAACAAAGAGGAATATGCCGAACGCCACGGCGAACAGCAGGCCGTCGCGAACGAGCGGGGGTAGCTTGGCGTCCGGCCCGACTACTCGCCGCACCACGGCTCCGACGATACCGTCGAGGAAAAATATAACGAACGCCAGCGGGAAGAGGTAGACGATGAACGCGGCGTAGACGAGGAGCCAATTCGCGCCGGAGTAGAGCGCGGCCATATAGGCGAGAACGAGGAGCGGGATGGTGAGCGGGATGTAGTAGCGCCACGGCACGCGGCCGAGGCCGAAGGCGTAGAACGCGACGAGTACCTGGAACAGAATATCCATGGCGGAAGCTTAAGGCGAACAAAGGGAGCCGGCGGGCTCCCTTGTTAATCTGCCGAGGGCGGGGCTCGAACCCGCACGACCCTGAAGGGTCAGCGGATTTTAAGTCCGCTGCGTCTGCCAGTTCCGCCACCTCGGCGCGAGGCGGGGCATAGTTTAACGATTTAGGGGGGCGTTGTCAAGGGTGCGGGAGTACGCCTCGCGGCCGCGCGGAGGCGGAACCGGCTTCCGCGCCGTTTTTTGAGGTAAAATAACTTGACAAATATTGCTAAATTTCGTAGTTTCAGTGGAGTTTGTGGATCGAGTTTCCGGTATTAATGAGCCTAAATATGGACCCCGTTCCACAAAGCCCGTTGGAGGAAGGCGAAGTCCGCCTTTCAACTCCATTGTAAATAAGTCGCCCGGGTAACGCGTACCGCGACCGGGCGTTTGGTTTTTATACAACGTCCCTCTCTTTCACCGGCTCGAGTGTTATCCTCCGCCCCGTAGTTCTAAGTTTTCGCCTAGGCCGCGGCCGGCCGTGGGGACACGAAGGGATTTAATGGCAGCGTTTTCGACTAACCCCCGGGTACTGTTAACCACCAAGTTCAGACGTTCGGCCAACGACTATTTGGATTTCCTGGGCGGATCCACCCGCGGCATTCCCAAGCTGAGCTTGCCGTGCCGGGTGAGCCCGGGCCTGCGTTTCATCAAGCAGAACGTCCCGGAGGTAGAGATTCTGGAGTATCCCCGGTGGCACGAGTACGTCGCCAAGTTGAAGGAAGGGTGGGACATAGTAGGGTTCAGTTTCTACCAGTACGAGATAGACGACATCGAGCGGATGGCAGAGGAGGCTCGCCGCCATGGCGTCGCCGAGACGTGGGCCGGCAACTTCGGCGCGCTGGACGAGAAGGTCGGGAGCATCGTGGACCGCGTCGTCCTCGGCCCGGGCGAAGACGAGATAGCGCAGCTCTTCGGCTACCGCATCCCCGACGACGAAATAGAGCACCCGGCGATGACGGCTCACGTTACGCTCCACCCCGGGAGCATACGCCACCTCACCCTCGGCCTGCTCTATACGCAGCGCGGCTGCCCGTTCAAGTGCGCGTTCTGCCAAACGCCGGCGTTCGATAAACGGCGTTACAAACTCAACCTCGACCGAATAGAACGGGTCCTGCGCTACTACCGCAAGATTGGGATTAAATATCTCTTCCCCCTGGACGAACTCATGGGCGCCGATCCCCGGTTTACCGACGAACTCACCCACCTTTTCGCCCGGTACGATTTCCACTGGTGGGCCCAGACGCGCACGAGTTTCTTCCTCCGCTATTTGGACGAGTGGTACGAGCGGGGCCTACGTATTCCGGCCGTCGGCGTGGAGTCGATGTCCCAGAATACCCTCGATTCCATAAACAAAAAGCAGGACGTCGAGGATATCGTGGAGTTCGCCCGCCGTACCGGGGAGAAACCGGGGATGTTCAGGTTCGCCTTTTATATAATCGGCTACGCCCACATGACGGCCGAGGATACGATTCAGGACGCGGCCCGACTCCGTCAGTTGGATTTCGATACCTGCGGCGTCAGCGTTATAACGCCTTTCCCCAAAACGCCGTTGAGTGAGGACCTGGAGGCGAATTACGGCATATTCGACCGGGACTATTGCCACTATAAATTAAAGCACCTGGTGTGGAACCACCCGCACATTTCCCCGGACGAGATGCAGGCGCTTTTAACGAACGTTATAAATTTACTTAATAAGCCCGCCGAGATTTACGGCAAGGTTTTCACCAAGGTCCTATTGGGAGGGCTCCGGCGCAGGAAGCCGGCCTCCCTGTGGCGCGATTTAAAATCCCCCCTCGCGTCTTTATTTATAAACGACCGCAAGCAGTTCTTCTTCCCCAAACTCGTCACTCCCACGCTGGAAACGAGCTAGGGCCGGCTCCGGGGCCGGGCCGCCGTGCCGGCCGTTTTAATGTGAATACCGTATCGCGTTCCCCCGGCTTACGCCGCGCTTACCGCTAAGAACCGCGAATTCTCGAGGAAAAACCCGGGCCGCCCGCGAGGGCGGCCTTCTGCGTACGCGGCGTTTGCAAATTCCTCCGTCTCGGCTCGACGTTAAGTATGCGTTAACGGTTTCGGGGGTGTTTGTCAAGGGGTGGGGCGTTTCGGGGCCGATTTGATTTATTCCGGATTGTATGTTAGGGTAGGGAGATTACTCATGACACGTCTCATCGTATCGGAGCCCCATGATTACCCAAGGAAATTGGATATTTTGGTCTATAATCGTCGCTTATATCGGTTTTATTTTCACGAAAGGGGTACTAAAGGCTCGCAAAGTCGGCGATTCCGATGACTTTTTAGTTGCGGGCCGTAAAACCGGTTGGCTTTTTTTGTTCGCCACGCTGGGCGCCAGCGTTATCGGCGGCGGCGCGTCCATCGGCGCGGTCGCGAAAACGTACGAGTGGGGCGTCCTTATGCTGGTGGTCTCCACCGGCTGGTACCTCGGCTTCATCTTCTCGGGCCTTTACGTCGCGCCCAAATTCCGCGAAAATAAACTCTATACCGTCGCGGGTTACGTGGGCCATCGATACGGTGAAAAACCCCGTTTCGTGGCGTTCATCCTCTCGCTGTTGTTCTCGGTCTTCGTCCTCGCGGCGCAGATGGCGGCCTTCGGCAGCGTCCTGGCCGCGATTATGCCCGACCTTGCCGGTTCCGCCAACCTCCTCCGAACGGCGATACTGGTCGGCGGCGCGCTGGTGGTTATCTACAGCACCGCCGGCGGCCTCCTGGCCGTCATCAATACCGATTTCTATCAGTTTATAATACTACTCGGCGGCTTCGTCGTTACGTTGGCGCTCTGTGTCCCCGACCTGGTGGCCAACTGGGGCCACGTCGCGGAGGTAGTCCCGGCCGACTTTCTGAAAATAGAGGGCGGAAAGGGCTGGCTGTTTTTGATAACCACCTTCCTGGCGTTCATTCTGGGCGAGGAGTATTCGCCGGCTTACTCCACGCGCTACTGCGCCGGTAAGGACGTTCGCCAGACCAAGTTCGGCATAGCCGGCGCGGGGATCTTCCTGGCGCTGGTATTCCCGGCGATTATCTTCTTCGTCGCGCTTTACGCGCGCGTCAACTTCCCCGGTATCGCCCCGAACGAGGCCCTGGCCCACGTGGTCAAGCACCTGAATCACCCGGTCGTGGCGGCGATGATAATCGGCGCGATGCTTATGGCGGTCATGTCGTCGGCCGACTCCATTCTCAACTCCGCGACGGCGATATTCGTCAAGGACATGTTCGAGCACCTCTTCCGCCGGAAGGCCGGGGACGAGAAGAAGACGCTGCGCCTCGCGCGGACATGCTCGGTGGGCATCGGCGTGACGGCCATCGCCATCGCCGTCTTGTGGTCGGATATCATCGGCCTGTTGATGTTGACCTACAACATATGGGCGCCGGCCATGATCTTGCCCATAACTTTCGGGGCCCTTTCCAAATACAGGTCGCCGTCTTTGACCCGCAACATGTTCATCACGATGGTCGTCTCGACGGTCGCGGCGTTGGCCTACCGCCTGGCGCTGATGGCCTATTGCGATTGGGGCGTACAAATCTTCAGCGCCGGGGTTTACGGCTTCATGGAGACGTTCGACACGTCGGTCTTCGGCGTGAGCGTCTCGTGCGTAGTCTTCGCCGTACTGCATTTCTTCTTCGACCGCGAGCGCCGCGCGAATGCGCGCCGGCCGGCGTAACGCCCCACGGCCCGGTTATTAATATAATGAAGGAAACCTAAAAAGGTGATGATATGGAACCGCTAATACAAAGGTACAATGACGATAAAGAGGTCTGGGATTCGTGCGCCGAGGTTTACGAGGAGAAGGTTGTCCGCGGCCACCCCGACATCGCGCTCATGGAGGACTTCGAGGAGAACCTCCTCGACGCGCTGTTGCGCCACATAGCGGATCGGACCGACCGTCCCATCAAGCTTTTCGACCTGGGCTGCGGTTCCGGCCGCCTGCACATTCGTTACGGTGCCAAGACCACGAGTATACGGGGGTTGCCGGACGACCATCCCATATCCGAGTTGAAAAAGCACAAGCCCGAACTTGAGTACGACCCGGTCCTCGACGACGGCCTGAAGGAGGTCGAGGGCGTCGATTTCTCGCAGAAGATGATAAACCTGGCCGAGGCCAAGGTCGACGAATACTGTATCGACGAAACGTCGGACGTGGAGTTCACGTTGAAGCAAGGCTCGGCGTTCGACGCCGATTATAACGGCCGGGATTACATACCGGTAGCCGTCTGTCTCATCAACTCCATCGGCGTTATGCAGGGCGAGGCCGGGGCCGTCCGGCTCTTCGAGGCCATGCGCAACATTACCGCGGACGCCGGCGGCGTCGCCTTGATATCGTGTTACCGTAAACGCTACTTCCCCTGTTACGGCCTGGGGCAATACGAGAGCACGCTCACCGTCTCGGGTCAACCGGTGTGGCTCGTCCCGGACACCTACGCCGGGGATGATTACGTCCTGGAGTCGCACAGCTATAAACGGGCGTACAGCGAGGACGATACCGTCGTGGCCGAGGTCTATAACCAGGACCGGAAGAAGATCAAGGAGGAGTTCGTTCTGCGGCGGGACCCGGAGGCGGTAGCGGAGGCCGTCCGCACCGGCCGTATCGAAACCCACGCCGGTTACAACAGCCGGTGGTACGACGTCGAAAAGATAAACGAGTGGATCAGGGAATTGTGGGCTGGCGGCCGCTATCACGTAGAGTCCAAGGACCTCGACGTCGTGCGGGCCGAACCGGGCCAGCTGGCCGTAATGGACGCCGGCGGCCATTGCGAAGGTTTGTTCGAGCGTTGGGGCGTAGAGCCCGTTTTTAATTAATAGGGGTTGGTAAAATCGGAAATGATGAAGAGATCGACGAACGCGAAGCGGCGCCGGGGCCGGCGTCCCGGAAGGTCCTGGCCGAGCTGCGGGAGGTCATAGGCCGGTCGAACTACACCGGCCTCTTCGGCATTACCCTCTCCGAAGGCCGGGGCAATAAACTGATAGATGCCGACGGCAACGAATACCTGGATTGCTTCAGCGCCGCGTCGACCAACCTGCTGGGCTACAGCTCGGGCCTGGAGGAAGTCTACCGCCGGCAGGCCGCCAGGATCCAGCATACGGCCTTCGGTTATTCCCCGAACGTGAACGCGCTGGAGTTGGCCGCCAAGGTCATCGACATCTCCCCGGGTTCTTCCCCCAAGAAAGTTATCTTCGGCCTAACGGGGTCCGACGCCTGCGACTCGGCGGTGGCCGCCGCGCGAAAGTATACCGGCAAGAGGGGTACGATTTCCTTTAAATATAGCTATCACGGCTCAACCGGCTTTTCACAACCCGCGTCCGGTTTCGGCCGCCACAGCGCCGGCATCTACGACCCGGACAACCGGGAATTCGTCAAGTTGGATTACCCGACCACGGATATAGGCCGGGACCGCGTCCTGAGCGAGATAGATGAGTTGTTGTCGGGGGAGTACGGCTCGGTCCTGATAGAACCGATTCAGGGCGACGCCGGCGTGCGCCAACCCGCGGTCGGCTTCTTCCGTAGCTTGCGGGAGACGGTAACGGGCCGGGACGCCGTGCTCGTGGTGGACGAGGTGCAGACGGGCATGGGGCGGAGCGGCCGCTGGTGGGCGGTGGAGTACGAGGGCGTCGAGCCGGATATCTACCTCGTCGCCAAAGGCCTGGCCGCCGGGTACGCGCCGATATCGGTGGCGGTGGGCAAGCCCGAGATTATCGACGCGCTGGAGCCTGGTCAGCGGATATTCTCTTTCGTGGGGCATCCCCCCTCCGCGGCCGTGGCGGCGAAGACTATAGATATAATCGAGTACCGGGGTTTGATTGAACACGCGGCCGAACTGGGCCGCAAAATGAAAAAGCGTTTCGAGGAAATCAAAGGGAACTTCGGCGATGTCGTACGGGAAGTACGGGGCCGCGGCTTCATTATGGGCCTGGAGGTCAACTACGGCGGCGCCGACGGGGCCGCGGTCCTCTTCGCCCGGCGGGCTGTGGAGAAAGGCCTTTACGTGGGCTTCTTCGGCATTCACAACGACGTCGTACGCGTTCAACCGCCCCTGACGCTGAGAGAAGAGGAAGCGGACCGGGCGGTCAACGTCATCGCCGACGTGGCCGCGGAGATGGCCCGGGGCGATATCCCGGCCGAGACGCGGGAGTGCGCCGAGCTGTACTCTATCGGGATGTAGGGGATAGCCGGTCGGGATTCAAGAGTCCCGGTAATCGTTTAGGCGCTAAAAAGCCGTAAGCGGTTCCACCGTATTTAGGGTGCAACCGCTTTTTTTAAGGGCTTCTTAAAGGTTTTCGAGCCGAAGCGGGGCTACGTTTAACCGGTGGGGGGTGCCAAGGGCCGGGCGTAACGCGCGTCTCGGCGCGGTTTAGGGAAAATCCGTTTTCCCGGCCGTCGCCGAATACGCCCTCGGGCCGGCCGTGATCACTCGCGCCGACCGGACAAGTTCGTCTTCCTCAAGGCCTCCTATTGCAGGAGGCTGCCGGCCATGCCGACGACGAACGAGATTATCCAGCAAGCGACGACGAGAACGATGGCGACGATACCGAGTATCAGACACAGTTTCCCTAAGCCCCGGTTCTTGGGCACTGCCGCGAACTTCATCAGGATTAGCCCGAAAATGATGCCGAAAATCGGTATGATGAAGGAGTATACCGCCAATAATACGACGAGACTCCAACGCGCCAATTCCACCAGGCTCCGGAACTGCTCCACTATTTCGTCCCCTTCCGCCCCGAAGACGAAAGCCGTTTTACGTTGTTCCTCGTTCATATCCTTTCCTCCCGTATTAGGAAATCTCGCGCCTTACGTTGGATTGTTAAAAAGCGGCCAACCCCGGAATTAACCAGGGACAGGCCGCTGTTATCTTAACGTGGTACTCCCTCCAATTTCCTACCTCAACCCAACCTAATTATACGTTTACCCCCTGACAAGGCCCGTCAGTTTTTCCGGAGTCGCCTTGTTTATTTAAACACCGCCTTCACCTTTCCCATCGACGTCGGTTCGACGGCGGGTTCGCCTTCGCGGAAGTACTGAACGCGGTTGTTCAGAAGTTCCACGACGTAGAGGCGGTCGCCGGACGGCGAAAAGGCGACGTCGGCGGGGCGGTCGAATTGGCCGGGGCCGCTACCCTCGCTCCCCCATCTGCCCAGGAAGCTCCCGCTGCCGGTGAAGTAGTGGATGCGGTGGTTGTAGTAGGTCTCCGCGACGTAAACGTCGCCCCACGGGGCTACGGCCAAACCTATAGGGTAGTTGAAGACGCCGGGGTTGCCCCATTGAAGGCCGTAATTGCCTATCGGCGAAAATTTCTGTACGCGGTAGTTCCGGCTGTCGGCGACGTAAACGCCGCCTCCGTGCGAGACCCCTATCCCGTATGGGAGATTGAATTCGCCGTTGCCGGACCCTTCGTAACCCCACAGGCCGAGGAAGGACCCGGCGGGGGTGAAGTACTGGACGCGGTCAAGGACCCAATCGGTAACGTATACGTTGCCGTTCGGGGCGATGGCGACCCGGCCCAAACTCCGGAACTGGCCGGCGCCCGTTCCGCTGGAACCCCATCTCCCGAGGTATGATCCGCTAATCGTGAAATACTGTACCCGGCAGTTCAGGTGGTCCAGTACGTAAACCGTTTCGCCGGCGATAGCCACGTCTGCCGCTTCCCAGAACTGGCCTTCGCCGGTGCCGTACGTGCCCCATTTCCCCAGGAAGGATCCGGTCGGCGTGAAATACTGAACCCGGTCGTTTCTGTTGTCGGCGACGTACACGTTGCCGTTTGGCGCGACGCCGATGCCGGTAGGGATGTTGAATTGGCCGTCGCCGGTGCCGGCCGTGCCCCACTCGCCCTCATAAACCCACGCGCCGTGAGTCCCCCCGGCCCAGGCCGCCGCCAACGTCGCGGCTATTATTACCCCCTTCATATCCGGACCTCCTCCGTAAATTACGCCCCCGTGTATAGGGGAATAATCCTATAGGCCGCGTAACTTGGTTAGCGCCAAGCGCAGTTTAACGATTGAGAAGGAGGTTGTCAAGGGGCTGCTTGTATCCGCCGTCGAGTTAACGCGCGAACGTGACGGCCCGGCGGCGGCAGCCGTATCGAAATGAAAACCGCGTGAAAACGCGGTCGAGGAAATGGGGCAACGTAGGGGGTGCCCTTTAATATCGTAAGCAAAACACCCTTAACTTCGAAACGGAAACGGTGGATATTTATATAAGTTTTTTAGGAGCTATTTTATATACCGTGTATTTTTATAACAAATAAATATCGGCTTCAGTTTCCCGTTGACATATAAATAATTTTGTGATACGTAATATATTGTTATCCTTTAATTGGCAGGGTTAAAACCTCGTTGGGTTATGGGAGGTTATCGAGGCGTGGCGAACGCCGGCCGAGAACTTGCTTAACCGTTGAACGTCCGCCGGGGACGTAGTGTTCCGCGCGGACCGCCGAGTAACGGAGGGGTGTGGCTGTAAATTTGGAACGGACGCCTTACGAGGGGTTTAACCGCCAGGACCGTATAGCAGCCGGGACGTTGTTTTTTATTGCTGTCGGGATCCGTTTAGTCGGTATCGGCTACGGGCTACCTCACATGTATCACTGGGATGAGGTTTTCCTGGTCACGCCTCTAAAAAGCTTAATAGCGCACGGCGATTTTTTACCCCATTCCTACTATTATCCGTCCGGGTATATCTATCTTCAAGTCCCGGGCGCCCTCCTCAGTTACTTCGTTTGCGTTATAAGGAACGGCCCCGGGGCGGCCGCGACGACGACGCTGTCCGATTACTTGTTAATATGCCGGTCAATGACGGCGGCGATTGGCGCTTGCGGCGTGGTTTTGGTATTTTGGTTCGCCGTTCGGTTCTGGCGCGACCGCGTCGCCGGCGTTATCGCGGCACTCACGCTCGCGTTTTCCCCTCTACACGTTTTCGATTCCCGGATTTATAGTAACGACGTCCCGATGGCTACGGCCGCTTTCGCGGCCGTCTGTTTACTTTTTCTTTCTTTCGAGCGCCGGGACTGGAAGATGCTAATCGCCGCCGGCGTGGCCGCGGGCGTGGCCACCGGTTTTAAGTATAACGCCGCCTGTTTTATAGCCTCAGCCGCGGTCGTCATTGCGTTCCGCGATCGCGATTGGCGGCGTCCCTGCGTCTTTATACTCGCGGCGGTGCTGGTTTTCTTGTGTCTCGCCCCGGGGGTGATTTTGGAGAGGCGTGTCTTCTTCCGTGATCTACTTTTAACGAGTAACTACTACTTCGTTACCGGCGAACCGAGGGCTTTCTCGGCCATTCCGGGCTGGCACTATTTCGGGCAGCTATGGAGTTACGGCTTAACGCCCGGGCCGTTGATTGCCGCGGCCGCCGGTATAGTACTATACGCCTACCGCCAACGCCGCCAAGCCCTGTCGCTTTTAGTCCTTCCCCTGCCTTATATCGCGTTTTTGGTAATTAATAAAGTAAGCTACGCCAGGAACCTGGAACCGTTACTGCCGTACGGAGCCATTTTTGCCGGTTTGGCCGGTTCGTGGGTTTTAGAGAACGTCAAGCGAAGGTGTGCCAGGCCTGTAGCGTTCGCTATCATTTTTGTTTTGGCCGGCGCGTTTTTCTTCCGTCTGGCAATAGTTACGGCCCGGGATACGTACCTCCACGTCATCACGGATGACCGCACGAAGGCGAAGGCTTGGTTCGAGGAGACGGTACCCTGGCCCCATCGTATCGTCAAGGAAGCGGTGAGTCCTCTGCCACCGGTGGAAGGCGGACAAACCGACGTGCCGCCCATAAACCAGGATAAATACGAAATCCACGTAGAGCCTTATATCGCCGCCAAGTCCGCGGCGGATTACGCTTCCGCGGGTATTGTTTATATCGTAACGCCAGGGTTCAAATCTAACTTGGAACGACTATGTTCCGCCGACCCCGGAAATGCCGCTTTGTATAACCGAAATTACGAATCGATAATCGCGAATTCCGATTCGGTATTACGGTTCGAGCATGAGCCTTGGGATTTTCGACCTTCAGTTGAAGTATACCGTTTGAACGACGATATCCTGCGCGCTAGTAATCCGCCCTCCGACGATATCCGGTTCGAGCCGGATTGGGTGCGTTCGGAACGCCCGCCTTATCGGCGCGGGAACAATACTCCTTCAGGTTTTGTTCTGGAGTCTCCCGCGCGCGGCGCGGCCTGTTTCACCGCGCCGGCCTCCCGCTTCGTCGTGGAAGTGGAACTGAAGGCCGTCTCGGGCTCGCCGGATATCGCGATAGCTATTGACGGTTTCGAGGTGGCTCGAGAACGGCTTGACGGATACGGAGTCGTAAGGACGCCGCCCCTTAGCGCGCCGCCGTACTACAGGCATTTAACCGTCAGGTGCCCGGGCCCCCGGGGCGCGAAGGCCATCCTCATAAGCGCGTGCGCCCTGACCGCGGAGTCCACGATGAACGGCGGTTCTCACGTCGGTTCCGAGTAAATATCCCCGGGTGGTGTATCCTCCCCCCTTATACAAGGTAGTTAGCCTCTCTCGCGAAGGCCTGACGCAGAACCGGCCGCCCCGCGTAACGTTGCGACCGTATATGAGGATCTACGTATCGGATTATTATCGTTGCCGCGTCCGATATTCCACGTCCTCCGGTTCCTTTCTGGGGTCCTTCGGCGAATACGGGACGGGCGACGGCCAGTTCGACCGCGTGTGCGGCGTCGCGGTGTGGCCTGACGGCGCGCGGGTATACGTCGTCGATCACCTCAACAACCGCGTGCAATACTTCGACCGCAACGAACCCGCGGTCGTCCCTGCGTCTATAGGTAGGGTGAAGGCCCTATTCAGGTAATACCTTCTACGGGACTAAAAGAAGGCCGCCCCCGGGGGCGGCCTTTTTCTTCCGGGGCGAACCGCCGGGTTGAAAAGGGCCGGCGTTTATTATAAGGTAGCTTTCGTCCGTTATACGTAGTCGCCGATCCCGCCGGAGGTAAAAGTGGACCCCATATTAAGAAAAGGAGTAATAACGCTTACGCTCGCCGCGGCCGCGTTTTCGCTCTGCGGTTGTAAGGGAGCCGAGGGGAAAGAGGAGAGGAAGGGCACGACGCCGGCCGCCGCCGATACGGCGAACGCGCCCGGCGCCGATACGGCCGCCACCGCCGAGGGCCAACTGCGCGTGGCCTGCCTGATCGCGGGCGTGAACGTCCGCGAGACGCCGGGGACCGGCGGCAGGGTCGTGGGCGTTTTCCAGCGGGGAGAGGAGGCCGTCGTCGTGGGCGAGGACCCGGAATGGTTCGCGGAATCGGCGGGAGGTACCCCCGTAGACGGCTACGGGTGGTTCAAGGTCCGGCTGACGGGGGGCGCCACGGGGTACGTGGCCGCGCCGTTCGTCGCGCCCGCGAAGGAGTACGAGGCTTTGGCCGCCGTGGACGCCGCCGCCCGGGGCGGCGACGCCGCTGCCACGAAGGCCGCTATCGAGAAGTTTATCCGGGAAGCGTTCGGGGAGGACGACGAGGCCGCTTACGAAGCCGCCGCGGAAGGCCGGAAATTCCTCGTACCGTATCCCCACCCGAAAACCCCGTCGGGGCCGCTTTACCTCGTGTCGCTCGGGTCGGGGATATGCGGCCGGGTAATCGCTACCAGCTGGGAGTGCTCCCACGACGGGTCGTATGTGGCCACGGCCCTGGGCGGCTGCGTCAATAAGCGGTTGGCCGTTTACGAGTGGTCGTCCGCCAGGCTGAGGCGGGACTGCTCCGTGTGGCAGGGGGGCTACGAGTTCTTGCCCGAAGCGAACGTGTTGGTGTGGGTCGAGGGCCTCCGTGCCCACCCCGAACCTTACGAGCTGGCCGGCGGGATTCGCGTCGACCCGGCGGCGCTTCCGCCGTTCGGCCGGGAGGCGCACCCCTGCGTCTTCGCGCACGACTTCGACGTACCGACGACGTTCCTCGTGGCCGGCCCCGACGCGAATACGCTCCATAAAATGGCGGAGGGCGGGACGGAATACGTCACGCTCCGGCCCGAGGCCCTTTTTACTTCTCACCCGCTCTTCCCCTACGTCGCGGCCTCGAGGACCTACAGCGAGTGGGTAGGCCCCGAGGTCTACGCCTATTGCTCCGAGGAGTGATGGGGAGGGCCGGCCTTGTATAATTGCTGGCGTAAATAATGCTTGACAAATAATACCGCTATTTTATAATGTGCCGAGGAAGGTGGGGGGATAACTAAA
This sequence comes from Candidatus Zixiibacteriota bacterium, assembly GCA_050117845.1. Lineage (GTDB taxonomy): Bacteria > RBG-13-66-14 > B26-G2 > WVWN01 > WVWN01 > WVWN01. Next base: position 5,379 of record JASFLY010000024.1, on the reverse strand, counting down.
GGCGGGTTCGCTTTTAGGGGGTAAGCGATACCCGAGTACGGGGGAGCGAGGTCTGTGGAAGCGCGGCGCCAAGGGCGCCTTGCGTTGCGAAATACTACCCAGGTTCGGCTTTGCGCCGGCCTGGGGTTTTTTAGTACGGTAAGCAAGGAGGCGCTTTTTAGAGAGAAAGTCCCACGAAGTGAAGGAGTAGTAGTGGGATTCCCCTAAAAGAAGGAGGTTACGTAATGGGTTGTTTTATCAAAGATACGGGTAAATACTGGTACGGGGCTTTAATACCGTACGAAGTCGACGCCAGTTTAGCCGATAAAAAGGCCGTAAAAGAAGCAAGGCGCGTTTGGGAAGACAAGACCGTCGTGCGGTTCGTAGAAAGGACGAACCAAAAAGATTACGTCCGGTTCGTCCCCACGGATGATGTATCAAGTAGTAGTAAAGTAGGAAAGCAAGGAGGAAAACAAGAAATCGAACTCGCGAAAGGGCACGGGACGAGAACCGTTATCCACGAAATTGGGCACGCGATCGGATTGCGACACGAACACCAACGCCCCGACAGGGATAAATACGTTAAGGTTTACAAAGAAAGAATCCTTAACGGGAAGTGGCATAATTTTAAAAAACTGAGCGCCGGCGAATACGGCGTGTACGATTACAAATCGAGGATGCACTACGGGTCTAACAACTTCGCGAAGGAATTGCGGTATAATTGGTCAAGCGGATGGACGACGGCGGAGCTTTACCGAGTTGGTGGATCCACGTACCTATTCCTGCTTAAGGCGAACGGTACCGGTTCTGATGGTAATAACGTACACATACATAAAGTTAATACGAACCGTACTGTTGGAGTTCAAATACAAACGCATCGTTGGACTAGCGGGTGGACAACGGCGAGATTCTACCAGGCCGGCGGTTCTACGTACTTATTTCTATTAAAAGCAAGCGGTACCGGGTCCGACGGGAAGAACGTCCACATTCACCGAATGGATTCCAACGGCACCGTCGGGTCTCAGGTCGAAGCGCATAAGTGGTCGGGTGGGTGGACGACCGCGGAGTTTTACACGATCGGAGGTACTACCTACCTATTCCTAATGAAGAAGAGCGGTACCGGGTCCGACGGGAAGAACGTACATATCCACAGGATGAACTCCAACGGTACCGTCGGACCTCAGGTCGAAACACATAAGTGGTCGAGTGGGTGGACGACCGCGGGTTTTTACCGAATCGGGGGTACTACCTATTTATTCTTGTTGAAGAAGAGCGGCACCGGGTCCGATGGTAAGAACGTACATATTCACAGGATGAACTCCAACGGCACCGTCGGACCTCAGGTCGAAACGCATAAGTGGTCGAGCGGGTGGACGACCGCGGAGTTCTACGTAACCGGAGGTTCGGTGTACTTGTTCTTGTTAAAAGAGGGTAATGGTCACGTGCATATGCATGTGATAAAAAGTAACGGCGGGATTGGCGAAGAACTCCCCGACATCCCGACGATCGAAGCCCTCCACGGCAATACGATAAATAGTACCAGCACGTTAACGGCTACGGACATAGGTGCGGCCAATCATATTCTAAGGGGTAACGTACAAATCCATTCGGTTAATCGAAGAGGTGGTGTCGGATCGAAAGTAGACGTGCGCGCGTGGACTAGCGGATGGACGACTGCGGAGTTGTTTATGGTTAGTAATACTACGCACCTATTCCTTCTTAAGAGAAGGGGCTCCGGGTCCGACGGAAAAAACGTCCATATCCATAAAATGGATACCGACGGTACGGTCGGAGATCAGGTCGCCGCATACGATTGGACGGATGGATGGACTACGGCGACGTTCTACCGAGCCGGCAGTTCTATGTATTTATTCTTACTTAAAGCTAACGGAACTGGGTCCGATGGGAATAATGTCCACGTCCACGTAATGAACTCCGACGGCACGGTAGGTGCTCAAATCCAGGTTCTTAAATGGACGAGCGGGTGGACCACCGCGGAGTTCTATCGATTAGGTAATACGACTTACCTATTCCTTTTAAAACGTATGGGGGCTGGTTCAGATGGCAAAAACGTTCACATCCACAAGATGAACTCCGACGGTACGGTAGGTGCTCAGATCGAAGCGCATAAATGGGATAGAGGATGGACGACCGTGAATTTCTATAAAGTCGGTAATACAACTTATTGCTTCGCCCTCATGAAAAGCGGCGCTGGATCCGACGGTAAAAACGTCCATATCCGTAAAATAAAGCCGAACGGGACTATAGGCGGGAAGATAGAAACGCATCAGTGGACCGCCGGTTGGACTACTGCTGAGTTTTACAGGATCGGTAGTGCAACGTTCCTTTTCCTATTAAAGAATTACGGGACCGGATCCGACGGTTCTAACGTCCATATTCACAGGATAAAGACTGACGGTAAAATCGGCGCCCAAGTCGAAGCCCATAAATGGTCAGTCGGGTGGACCGCCGCGTGTTTTTATGGGACATCGAAAAAGAAGTTCCTATTTATGTTGAAGGGTTTGAGGAGGTGATCACTACGCCCCGACGATGGAACCCTTGGTTCGGTGACGAAGATTGCGGTAGCGTTGTGTGCCGAGATTCCGGCGGACCCTACCGGGGGTTTCTCTCTCTCCTGCTTGGAAACTTCGTCGCGGAGAGGGATACCTCATCAATGCTTACCGGTAGCGCCGGCCGTTTCTGTGTTTTTTGGGTGTTATATTTACCCGCGTTTTTATTGGTCGCCCTGGATGGTTACGAATAACTGTGAATTGTAAGCCGCTGATACTAAAAAGCGGCCGCGCCTCAACGGCGTGACCGCTTCTTTTGTTAAATAGCCCCAAAATTGGGGGGACCACTACCGGTACGCCGCCTTCACGCCCCCAACCGACGCCGGCGCCACCGCCGGGTTGTCCAGCACTGTGTACCAGATGTCGTAGTAGCCCGGGCCGCCCGGCCGGGTCGAGCCGAAGTACATCGTCTCGCTGTCGGGCGCGAAGATGGGGCCGTTTTCCTCGTAAGCCGTATTGACGGCCGGCCCCAGGTTCACCGGCGCGCCCCAATTGCCCCCCGAATACGTAGACACCCAGAGGTCGACGGCGCCGAAGCCGCCGGCGCGGGTAGAGGAGAGGTAGAGCCTGGCCCCCTCGCCGTCGCCGCGTTGACATGGATGCCACGCGCCGCCGGCGCCGAGGGGGACGTACATCGCCGGCCCCCACTCGGTCCCGGTGTATGTCGTATAATATATATTGCCGCTTCGGACGAAGTACATCCGCGTCTGGCCCTGCCAGGAAGCGATATGCGCGTAGTATTCGTCCGCGGCCGTGTTGATATTCGCGCCCACGCTGGCCGGCGTGGACCAGTTGCCGCCCGAGTAGGTCGTCTCGTAAATATCGGAGCCGCCGGCGCCACCCGGCCTCGTGCTGTAGAAATACAGCGTGTTGGCCTTCGGCCCGCCCGTCCAACAGATGCACGGCCCCCCCTCATGATACGCGGAGTTGACGGTCGAACCCATATTAACGGGCGTGCCGAAGTTGGGGGGCGTCCCGGTAGCGTACCAGATGTCGTAATACCCTAGGCTGCCGGGGCGGTTGCTCGAAAAGAAAAGATACGTCGTACCCTGATAGTCGCCGAAGTTCGCGCTCCCTTCGCCCGCCGACGTATTCACGGGCGGGCCCAGGTTGGCGGGGGTCGTCCACGCGCAAACCGCGGCCGCGCTCACCGCAAGTAAAGAGACAATTACCCCAGGTCTTAACGCCATAAAGGTAGCCTCCTTTGCGCCGGCCCTGCGGCGCCGGGCCGGCCCGTTATTTAAATTTATATTAAAAAGCCGCCCGCGGCTTAAGCCGGGGGGCGACAGGGGGAAGGCGAAGCGTTCCCTAGGTAGCAATCGATTTGACCTAACCCCGTCTCCATAGGGCGATTTTACGCCGCGTAGGGTGTCGCGTCAAGGGTTTTAAAAGAGATTAGAGGCCGCCCGTAAAAGGGGTGGCGTGGCGCTTCACCTTCGGTTGAACCGCTACCGATACGCCGCTTTCACCCCTCCCACCGAGGCCGGCTCCACCGCCGGGTTGTCCAGCACCGTATACCAGATGTCGTAGTAGCCCTGGCCGCCCGGCCGGGTGGAGCTGAAGTACATCGTTACGCCGTCGGGCGCGAACGCGGGGCAGTTCTCCACGTCGGCCGTGTTGATATCCGGCCCCAGATTCACCGGCGTTCCCCAGTCCCCGCCGCTATAGGTGGATACCCAGATGTCGTAGTCGCCGTATCCCCCCCCGCGGGTGGAGGAGAAGTAGAGCTTGGCGCCCTCCCCTTCGCCGCGTTGGCACGGGTGATAAGCGTCGCCGCCGCCGAGGTATATATAGTTCGGCGTTCCCCACTGGCCGCCGGCGTACGTCGAATAATATATCGCGTTCTCGCGCACGAAATACATCCGCGTTTGGCCCTGCCAGGAGGCGACGTGCGCGTAGTATTCCGAGGCGGCGGTGTTTATGTTCGAGCCGACGCTGACCGGCGTGGACCACGCGCTTCCGGAGTAGGTCGTCTCGTAGATGTCGGAGCCGCCGGCGCCGCCGGCCCGCGTGCTGTAGAAATAAAGAGTGTTCGCCGTCGGCCCGCCGGTCCAGCAGATGCACGGGCCGCCGTCGTACACGGTGGAGTTGATAGACGCCCCCATATTAACCGGCGCGCCGAAGTTGGGGGCCGTCCCGCTGGCGTACCATATATCCGATAAACCCTGGCCGCCGGTGCGGTTGCTGGAGAAGAAGATGTAAGTCGTACTCTGGTTATCGCCGAGGGTGGAACTCGCGTCGAGTGACGCCGAATTTACCGTCGCGCCCAGGTTGACGGGGGTAGTCCACGCGCAGGCGGCCGCCGCGCTCGCGGCCACGAAAGCTATAATTACCCTATATCGTAACGCCATGGCGCGTACCTCCTTGGCGCCGGCGCGTCCGGACGCGTCCGGTTCGGGCCGGGCCGTTGGTTTAATTTATATGAAAAAGCCGCCCCGCGGCTCAAGCCGTCGGGCGACGTAGGGAAGGCGAAGCGTTCCCGAAAAAGAAACCGATTTGACCTCGCCCCATCTCCATAGGGAGATTTTACGTCGGGGCGGGCCGTGAGTCAAGGGCGGAAAGACGCCCCCCTCACCGGCCGCGCTCCGTTCCCTCCAGCTCCCGCACGTAGCGCCGGATCCCCTCTTCGAGGGGGACGAAGGGGCGCTCGTAGCCGGCGTCCCGGAGTTTGGCCATCGGCGCCACGGTGTAGTACTGGTAGCGGCCGCGCACCGCCGCGGGCGTGTCGACGAAGCGGACGACCTCTTCCCGTGTCGTGGCGTTGAAGAGCGCCCAGGTCAACTCCAGGAAGGTCCGGGCCCGCCCCGAACCAAGGTTGTAGATGCCCCGC
>JASFLY010000023.1:0-46789 GCA_050117845.1 Candidatus Zixiibacteriota bacterium | reverse complement strand
CGGCCCGCCGGCCGGATAGTTGGAATGCTCGTATTTAACCCAGTTGTTCGCCATTACGCCCCCTTGCGGCGGACTAGTCGAATATGACCAGCTCCGAAGTTTCGGTTAAATAACCCAGTACGCTTTCTTTCTCGGCTGTGGAATAACTACCCCAGGCCCCCTTGTCACCCATGAACGCGTTCACCTTCTCGGCGGCGGAGTAGGCCCCCCAGGCCGTCTTGTCCATGAACTTGAGGGCCCGGCTCACGGGCCACGGGATCTCCTTGAACGGCTCGATGCCGAGGACCTCGAGCGTCGCGGCGTGGCCGCCGGCAAAGGGCCGGCCGTCCACCTTGAAATCGTCCACGTTTCCCTTGATATGACATAAAAACGAGATGTCGGTATTATCAGAGTGGGGGTAGAACCGCACCTGATAGTGGCCGCCGCGGCCGCAGTGGTTCAGAACCGCGGCCACCTGGCCGCCGGCCGTCTTGCTCACCAGCGGGAACTCCAGCTTGGCGCGGTAATAGAAGCCGCCGGTCTCGACTATCTTGCGGCCGTCGAGGCCCACCCGAATCTTCTCCTCGAGCTCGAAGAACTCCGTCATCACCGGCGCCACGTTGTCGAGCTCGAACATCGAGGCCCCGGCGACGTCGGTCCAGGTGTAACTCAGGCGGACGGTCTCGCCGTCCGTGTCCAGACAATCCACCCGCGGCCCGAGTTCGCCCCGCGTGTGATAAAGATCCCAGGCACCCATCTACAATCCCTCCGTCAATCCCGGGCCGCCACGACCTTCTCTACCAGCGTGAAGGTCGTCGTGCCCTGGGCATTGAAGTTCCGGCCCGTAACCAACCCGGCGTACTTGACGCCGTAGTATTCCAGCTCCTTCTCCTCGCACAGGCCCACCTGCTCGATTACGCCGGCGCACTCGACGGTGAACTGCCGCCGCTTTATGGTATAGAAACCGTACGCGGCCGAGCAGAGGATCTCGGCGTGTCCCTTGTCGTAGACGTAATCGCAACTCAGGCTCATCACGGGTTTGCCGGAACCGAGTTCTACCTTGCCGTTCGCGTAACTGAACACCACTTTCTCGTAAGGTGGAAGGTCCTTGCGCGTTATCTTGAGGATGTTGGGGAAGGTCCCGGTTTTGGTAGCGGTGTCGCGCCGGGCGATATAGAGAGTGCCCATCCGGTTGAAGCAGTACATATCGCCCGCGCGGGCGAGGTCGGCCACGACGTTCCATATCCTCTTGCCGCCGGCGTCGACCTCGTGGACGTAGCCGGACCACTCCTTCGCGAACTGAACCAACAGGTCGGAAGGTTCGCCTATGGCCCATGCGCGGTCGCCTCCGGCGCACGCGCACACGAGGCCGCGGTCACCGACGCGGGGAGAGTAGGTCGACTCGAAGGCGTCGCCGACCTTCTTCAACCACCGGTGGCGTTGTCCCGCCTCGTTGAAGTACAGGTCCCCGCTGAAGACCACCGGGCATATTATCTCGGCGTCCTTGAGGTAATATTCGTAGACTACGTCTATCTCTTCGCCCTCCCATACCGGGTTGAAGAAAAGCCGACAGCGGTCGAAGTCGTCCCCTTGTTTGCGGTGGACCCAACATTCGTACTTCAAAGGCGTGGGCCACGTTTGGTAAAAATTGTACTCTTCTTCCTCATCGGTATAATCGTCCAAGTCGAATTCCCGCCCGCTGTCCTTCAGCGTTACGGTGATAGAATCGGGGACGACGTTCGGTTCATCGAGTTCCACGAGAGGCATCCGGGGATAATCGTCCTCGTAGTCGACTTCGTGGTCCTCGCCCTTCCAATCCTTGGCGTCGTGTTCCACTTCCTTCCCCTCGGCAGGTTCGCCCGCCGTGGGCGTAGCGGTGTAAACGACGTCCCACGATACCCGGCTCGCTATCACCTTAGCAACTCCATGATTTGGTGCCGTTCGTCGCGCCCCTTGGCCACCGAGATGTATTTGCCGCGCACCTCGAAACCTATTTGCTCGCTATACGTACGGCCGTTCTCCATGTACGGCTCAATCGAAAGGATCGACAACAAGGTCACCTCGCCCTTGTAATATGATCCCTCGCCGTCGGCCAAGTACTCCGTCGATGTTTCCGTCGGCCCGGCCTGCCATTGCAGCCAGGGTTCCAAAACGATTTTCGGCGTTATCTCCCGCTCGAACGTCTGGACTTCCGATATTACGTACTCCTTACCGGGGAGGCCGCGATTCGACAACTCCCCCGAGCCGACGTAGAACCGAATTACGTCGCCCGCCTCGAACACTTCGGACTTGTCCCCCTTGACCGCAGCCATCGCGACGATACCGCCGTCGTAAACGGAGACGCCCATATTCGTCTGGGGAGGGGCGGCCCAAAACACCTTAACGCCGGTATCAATCCAATTGCGGCCGTAGTACCGGCGTCCCAAATAAAAACGGTCCCGGTGCCGTATGGCGGAAGTGATATAACTCTCGACGTCTTGCACCCACCATCGCTCCCCCTTACGGTTTACCCATATCCGCCGGAATCGGCTTTTGGCCTCCTCCCACACGGCCAGCTTGCATTGCGGAAAACGATTGTATCCCGCGTCGCAAGCGTGGTCGTTCCAGGCGGCGTATACGCGCGACCCGTACTTAAAGAGGAAGATGTCCCCGTAGGTACTGAGCGTACCGCCCCCGGCCATCTCACACGTCTTCCCGTCCTTCACGACCCGGCATTTACCGGGTTGGCGGTAGGGTCCGTAATCGCCGTGGTCCTGGAGACTGCTGTGTACGGAGAAACCGTCCGCGAGTAAGAAGGAAGCGTGGTAACCTTCGAAGGTAATGCGGAACGGCGCCGGGTTCCACGCGCAATAGTATTCCGTCTCGTCTTCGGTATTGTAAAGGCTAAGGTCCCGCATGGAGATGAAGGACACGAAACCGGTAACGTCAATCTCGGTTTCGCCGTCCTCGGATATCTCGCCTATTTTCCTCGGCCAATAGAACTGCTCGCGGCCTTTTCGGTAGTGTTTGTGTTCGACGACGATATCGACCGGATCCGGCGCGTTCAAACCGGTGAGGGTGCCGTCGGCATGAAGGAATTCCACGGTGACCGTCTGCGGTTTGCCGATAAAAACGTTGTGGTCGGGGACTTTATCGCCTTTATAGAAATAAACATTAACGTTCGTAGTCAAAGGTTCGACGTAATTCCTATAATAATACCTGGCGCGTTTTTCGCACTTAACGTATAAAAACTTATCGTCCGAGCTGCGTGAAACGCTCACTACCTCACCGAAACTCTGCCGCCTGTTACCTAATTCGTCGTGGACTTCGCAAAAATCGCCCGGCCGCGGGCGGTTCCCACCGGTAACCCTTTGTATGGGCAATACATCGGAACCCGGCCGTACGCCCTTGTTCTCGTAAAGGGTCGTCTCTCGCCTATCCCCAACGTGCATGGCGCCGCATTCTTTTTCGGCATTCGGTGTCCCCCACCCGATAGTTTGGGCCAACCCGTAAGCGTAGTTATCGCCCTGGCCATAATTATCATACGAGACGGGTTTCGACCGAACGGCGAAGCCTTTATTGTGCAACGTGAAAAGGTTACCTTCCACCAAGTCGACGGTCTTGGGCGCGTCGGCCATGTTAATCGAACCGTAGCACTTATAATGGGCCTGGGGGTCGCAGAGATTGGCGTGGGTCGTTTGACACACGTACCAGACTTTATCGGCCGCGGCGTCGTACTCTAGATGAAGGACTTCCCATTCCGTCGGGCGCCCAAGTTTCCGCCAATCGCGCGGGCCGGCGTACTTGAAACGGCAGACCTTAATCCATTCCCGCGTCGCCGGGTTATACGAAACGAGCCACGGGTTATTATCGGTACCGGGGACGCCGTCCCGCACGCCCATATAAAGGAGCTCGCGTTTGGAATCCCAGCACAGGCTCTTGACCTGGTACGTATCGTCGTACGGAACACCCCGGGCGGCGAGGCATTTGCGGGGGAGTTCGGTCCCGCTCCAAAAATACGCGTCGCCGCGGACGGCCGGTTCTTCGAGAACATACGTGCCGCTCCCCGCTTGCGCTCGGCCCTCCTTGATAAACGCCGGCAGCAATACGTCGTGGACGTGCTTGTTTTTATACCAGGTTCCCGTATCCGGGTCCTTGACCTCGTCGCCGTCCTCCCATGCGCCCGGACAGGATACGAACGTGAGGCGGAGCTTGTCCGCCGCGTAGGCGGCCTCTCCCTCGGGCAGGTTCCGCAAAAGGCCGTACCAGATAGCGTACCGGTGTTTCCAACAGAAGAGGTGATACGTTACGATTTTAAGCGAAAGCCGTTCAGGTTCGGCCAACCCGGAGAGGAAGTCGACGAGTTCGGGGGTTCGGGCGAGCTCGAGTGAAAGAGACCCGACCTTGGCTACGGAGTACTTGTCACTTTCGAGCGATTCCCCGATGGCCGGCAGGTTGTAAGCCTCGTCGGCCGGGATGTAATTCTCCCTCGTATCGTGGCGGCGAAGGACGACGCGCCACAACGGCTTGACGTAACCCTGTCGGGCCGCGTACTCCGGCGGCCGGGAAGGCATCTGTATTGTACTCATAATCAGCCCCCGATGTAATGTATCCGCTCTTTAATATTGGTAACAGAAGAGCCGCCGGAATCAACGGCTTAAACGCGTTTTTCCTGGCCCATTCATCGTTACCCGGTCGACAAACTGCGTTCGTATTTAAGTTGATACGTCGGGGGGAGCGATTGTAGTATTCATTGAGGGCGCGGGGATGAGTGTTATCGGATAATAACGTAAACCGAACTCGTCGGAGGTATTATGGCTATACCAGTATTCCAGGTCGACGCTTTCACGGAAGAACCGTTCGCCGGCAACCCGGCGGCGGTGTGCCCGCTCGACGGGCCGGCGGACGAGGCGTGGATGCAGCACGTGGGTCGGGAGATGAACCTCTCCGAGACCGCATTCCTCTACCCTGTCGAAGACGGTTATAACTTGCGTTGGTTCACCCCCGCCGTGGAGGTGGACCTGTGCGGCCATGCGACCTTGGCCACCGCCCACATTCTATTCACGGAGGGATATCTACCCGAGGACCGGGAGGCCCGTTTCCACACGAAGAGCGGCCTTTTGACGGCGAAGCGCAACGGCGAATGGATCGAGCTTGACTTCCCCGGCACCGCGCCGGAAAAGGCCGAGGTGCCGCCCGGCCTGTTGGAGGCGCTGGGCGTAACCGAAGCCTCGTACGTGGGCCGGACGCGTTTCGATTATTTCGTGGAGGCGGCCTGCGAAGACGTCGTCCGGAGTATTGAACCCGACCCTCGCCGCTTGCGCGAACTCAACGTCCGCGGCGTGATGGTAACCGCGGCCGGAGGGGCCGGGGAATTTGACTTCGTCTCGCGCTTCTTCGCTCCCGGCGCCGGCATCGACGAGGACCCGGTTACCGGCTCGGCGCATTGCGCGCTCGGCCCTCACTGGGGCGCCAAACTAGGGAAAGACGAGATGCTGGCGTTCCAGGCCTCGGCCCGCGGCGGCGTCGTGAGGGTGACGCTCGCCGGCGACCGGGTTAAATTGGGAGGAAAGGCCGTAACGGTACTGCGAGGTAACCTGATAGTATAAATCGAGAGGACCTACGTTATGCCGACGCGAAAACCTCATACAGATTTCGAGGTCCTGGACGGGGCCGCAACGGCCGAGTACTACCTAGGGATGCAGCAGCGGTTGGGACGCTTCTACCTGAATGGTTTCAGGAAATTACTCGCACGGCAAAACAAATCGGGACGTTTCCTCGAGATAGGGACGGGCCCCGGCTACCAGACCGCGTTAATCGCGGAAGACCACCCGACGAGCGAAATCGTCGGCCTTGAGCCCTCGCCGGATATGGTCCGTATAGCAACCGATTACGTCGCGGACAAAGGACCGGCCGAACGCATCCGCTTCGTAGGCGGCGTTGTGGAGGACGACACGCTCGTCTCCGACCTCGGGACATTCGACCTCATTTACTCGACGTTTTCGTTGCACCACTGGACCGACGCCCCCAAAGCGTTCCGAAACCTTTACGGCGCCCTCAAGCCGGCGGGCGTAATGCTCATATACGACTTCGAAAGGCGATGGCTTACTTACTACCTGATGCCCGGGCCGAGAGGTATGCGGGAATCCGTCAAAGCCTCCTATACTCGAGAAGAGATTGAGAAAATGGTCGCGGGGCTCGGGGCGGCGTTCACGTTCGAGCGCCGCTTTCCGTACATCGCCACGATTGTGAGGAAAGAATAATACGTCCCGCCTCTTAAACTACTCGGAAGGACCGGACGATGACGAACGATGACGAACAATAACGCCGAAATCCACGGCGGCGAGGAAGCGTACCGCCTGCTTGAGGTGTTCCATCCGCTACGTGAAGAGGTTTTTAACAACGCCATCGCCGCGCTCGATTTACCCCGCGGCAGCCGGGGCCTGGACGCCGGTTGCGGCAACGGCCTGGCGGCGATTACGTTAGCGGAGGCCGTCGGCCCCGAAGGCCGGGTCGTCGGCCTGGATTTATCAGAACCACTACTCGCTAGGGGAGAGGAGTTAGTACGGGAAGCCGGCCTGGCCGAACGGGTCACATTCGAAAAGGGGGACGTTAACGACCTCCCCTTCGACGACGACTCGTTCGACTGGGCGTGGAGCGCCGATTGCGTCGGGTATTACCGCGCGGTGCCGTTCCCCGCTCTGGGGGAACTCGCCCGGGTCGTGAAACCCGGGGGCACGGTAGCGATCCTGGCGTGGTCGTCGGAACAACTGCTGCCGGGCTACCCCGCGTTGGAAGCGCGCTTGAAAGGGACGGCCGCGGGCCTCGCGCCCTTCGAACGCGGGATGCCGCCGGCGCGCCACTTCATGCGCGCGGCCGAGTGGTTCCGGGACCTGGGGCTCGAGGATGTCCGGGGAAGGACTTTCGCGGGAGACGCGTGCGCGCCGTTAAGCGACGGGTTTAGGCAAGCGTTACTCGGCCTGTTCGATATGAGGTGGTACGGCGTGGAAGAGGAGCTGACGGCCGAGGAGCGGGCGGAGTTCAAACGCCTCACCGATCCGACGTCCCCCGATTTCGTCCTGAACGACGCCTCGTACTACGCCTTCTTCACCTATTCGGTGTTTTGGGGGAAGGTACTCCCGTCAACGTAGAGCGCAAGGCCTTGCGCCCTTACCCCTCGAGTTGGGAGAGACGCGCCTCGCCGGCGCGGGCATTAGAGCGGAACGTTATTTGTCCTCGGCCGGGACCGGCCGGAAGTATTGGATGCGGTGGTTGCCGGTATCCGCGACGTATACAGTACCGTCTGCGGCGACGGCGACGGTAATGGGGCCGGAAAATTCGCCTTCGTCCTTACCGTACGAACCGAATTGGCCCAGGAAGGAACCGTCGCGGGAAAAGTACTGCACCCGTTCGTTGCCGACGTCGGCTACGAATATGGTCCCGTCGGAACCGACAGCTACCCCGCTCGGAAATTCGAATTCGCCCGCTTCCGAACCGTGGCGACCGAAGGATGCAACACACGAGCCTTCAGAATTAAAACGTTTAACGACACATTCGTACGTATCCGCCACTAAAAACCCGCCTTCGGGAGCGGCCGCCAAAGCAGCAGGGTAGTAACGACGGCTTTTTTCTCCTACGACCGCGGGACGGGACTTGAACGTTATCGACCCCGTTTCATCATAACCCGTCACGAAAAGCGACGCGCCGTCACCGACTAAAACCCGCCCGCCGGCGGTTGCCGCTAGAGAGGGCGGCATACCGTAAACGTATAACTCCTCGTTAGGTATGGAGTCGCGGTAAGGCCACTCGTTTACGAACGAACCGGTAGCGGTAAATCTCTTCACGGTCCGGGTACGCGCGTCGGCTACGAAAACCGAACCGTTCAAATCCGTCGTTAAACATACCGGTTCCAAAGCCAGCGGATCCCCCTCTCCTTCGGGGATCTCCAGATCGATATACCATTTAGTTACAAATGAACCTGAACCCGAAAAAACCTGTACGCTTCGCGCCGCCTCGTCTATAGCGTACACGTTCCCCTGCGGCCCGACGGCTATGGCAGTCAACTCGAGAAATTGCCCGTCACCTATACCTTCCCCTCCCCAACTACCCGCGTAGACGTACCCATGGGGAGCAGCGGCTTTGGGGCTACACGTTACAGACAAAGCAACGGTTAATAAAATTATGGGAAATAGCCGTATCATTTTGAAAATATACTTCTAAACCATTGTAACAAGTTAGGGTGGGTTTCTTCAACTATGAATTTACCCCGAAGTTCTGGGTATTTAAAAGGCCGACCGGTACCGGGCCATACTCGTAATCCTTTATTAAAACCGCAGTAAGTAGCCCATTCTCGCTACACCTTTAATTGCTGGTAACACGCACATATGTATAGTGTTCCATCCCCCGCGAGGCACGGCGACGTATTCTTTAATACCTCGTCGGGATCTATCATCTGTAGTTCCGGCGGCCAATGCCGCAATAGGCCGGGGCCTGGGTAAACTCCGTGATGGTAAATAATAATATGGTCGAAACGGCGTCACCCACTAATACTCTGATACATACGCCACACGAATGTATCTTGGACCGCCCTTCCTATATCATTCGGTTCGGTAGGTATGAATTTCGCAAAATCTAAAACGATGTTATTAGCATCTGCCAGATCGAGATAAGCCTCCTTGTCACCTTCTACGTCGGTGTCTTGATCGCCGCCAAGCGCCGTGGCTATACACGCGAATTCGGTACGGTCCGCCATTTTAAACCTACTCTTTATTAACCTACTTCCGGCAACTATGACTTCTCGCTCGTTAGTATCGGCACTAAAAGCTATTCGTCATCGTCGAACGGGAATCCCGGGCCCGGATGTTTATTGAGGCCAAAACTACTGAAGGCGCTTTTCCCCACGTCGAAATTGCCCACTGTAGGTTTGGGGACGTTGCTAGACACTTCCAAAGAGAGTTTCACCTTACTCCGGAGAATATCCGTCTTGAACATCTCCCACTCGTGCCAATACGTTGCCGCGGCGTTCCTACCCTCGCCGGTCCAGCCCTGCTCGCCGTAGGCGGAGTTGATGCAGTGGTAGAGCGTCAGCGCCAGGCAGACGCGCCAGACGTACTTGTCGGCGCCGGGGTCCGTCAGGTCGTAGCGGTCCCTCAGTACCGCCTCGATCTCCGCCTCCGCGCGGTCGCGGTTCGCGGTCACGCGTTCGTCGGAACACAGATCGACGGTTAACAACGGATACTCCGTTCGCACGTCGCTTACGTTTACTGGAGTAGTCCATGCCATGGCCTTACCTCCCTGATCATGACGATTATGAACTTAACGTCTTCCGCTTCGCCTTCCTTCAACGCGCGTATCGCCTCTTCGGCGCCCTCCACGCTTACCTCGTAAACGATCTGTTCTGGTTCGTCCGCCATTTCGTACGCTCCTCCTCGGCCGCGACTTCGGCCTCGTGCGCCGAGTTAACCGGGCATTCCACCACGCCGTAGAACTTGGCCGCGTTCCAGGTCAGGACGACCTCGGGCGGAACGCGGAAGCGCGTCGCGATCTCGACGGCGAGTTCCGCTAAGCCGCAGTATCTTGAGGGTCGGCCCCCTCTTTTTTTTTATACATCACAAACTCGATTAGGCCGAAAAGGGCCGGCGCGAGCGACTTGATAACGACGTCGGCCCGTTTCACCTTCTCCTCCAAAAACTTGAGCGCCTCATCGTCGGTCGGCTCCCGCAGCGCGTAGCGCTTCCGCAAAAAGCCACGTCGCTCGGGTTTACGGTGCAGGAGCCAGAACGCCCGGCCTATTACCGTCACGTACTCGTGGATGTCCGTGAGGTCCGGCCCCAGCCGCTCCAACTCCCGCACCACCGCCTCGAAAATATCCAGCGGCGGTACCGGGATAAGGAGTTTTAAATACGGGTCCTCGTAGGTATAGACCTGGTCCCGGGCCAACCTCTTCAATTCGACGCCGACTTGCCCGGCGCGAGGTAGGCCGGGGGCGTACGCCTCTATCATCTCTCGTACGTCGTTTGGCATTTCGCTCCCCGGCCTGACGTCCGCGCCCAGCCGCCGCAGTTCCTCCTTCAGTTCCCCGCTCATCAGTCGAAGTAGATGACGAGGTCGCCCGCCGCGTCGTTGTTGACGCGGAACTCGCGCGTGATGGCGTCGTGGCCCGCGCGCGTCGCGCCCAGCTTCAGCGCCCCGGTCCACACGATGTCCTTGGCGTAAATAGTCATCCGGCCCAGCGTGTTCGTCTCCAGGAAGCGCTCGATGACCAGATAACCCGCCCACGAGTTCGGCGTGTCCGTCGGGCCGATAGTCACCTTGACGCCCGAGGTGTTGGTATACAGGTAGGTCGTCTTGACGTCCTTGCCGGCGTCGCCGGAGTAGAAGGTCAGGACGCCACTCGAGACCTGGACCTCACCCGCGGCGTCCGGCGCGTCCGTCACCACCTGGAAGTACGACTTGTTGGCCCCCGAGCCGGTGTACACCGAGCCGTGACCTATGGAGTCGTCGATGCAGGCGGCCGAGTTGTCCAGCGTCACCTCGTAGTCCGGGCTGGACGGAATAGTACCCGCCTCCTCCTTGGCCACCGATATCCCCTGGCTCGTCGTCGTAGAGCCGCCGGTCAGCGCCGCCACCAGGTTGGCGTCCGAGTAGTGCCAGCCGATGGTCCCGCCGAAGCCGCCGATGAGCGCGTGGTAAGCGTTCTGGTTGTTCCAGTTCCCCTTTGGGATCTCTATCTCCTTGGTGTCGACGTTGAAGTTGATTTCGGCGTAGCCCAGGAACGGGTACTTGTTCGTGGTGTCGAACACCATCCCCTGGCCCACCAGCGCACCGAGTGCCAGTGCCATAATCCATCCCCCCCTGCTTAGGGTTGTCGTTGATGAAGCGGTTTTATGTTATCTAAGCTCAGACGCCGCCCGGGACCAGGCCGGTCGAGAAGTCGAACCGCACTTCGACCGATACGTTCTCCGGCTTCTGGACCACCTTGGTGGCGCTCGCCGTCACGTCGTACCAGGGCGGCCCCTCGTCCGATATGACCGGCAGGCCCCGCCGCACGCCCTCCCGCACCGTCTCCACCAGGTGGCTCGCCAGGTCGCCGGCGTTCTCGCTCGCGTCCTCCTTCGAGCCGTGCTGGAGGGAGGAGCGCACCGTGGCGTGGCACACCGCCCACCCCAGGCGGTCGTACGTGTCCGTACCCATCTCGACCTCGAACGTGGGTTGGGTGAACCGGCCGATGGGCGCGGCCTTCTCGTAGACGTAATCCTCGCCGTACTCGTTCTTGAGCAGTTGGACCAGGTAGCGCTTAACGCGCTCGCCCGGGCTCTCTCCTATCGTTACGGCCATGGGCTGATACCTCCGCGGCGCTTGCGCGGCGTGTCGTTATTCGGTTGGAATGGAAATGGGAACGGGCGGGACTAACGCGAAACGCTAATCATCCCCGGCCGGGACAGGCCGGAAGTATTGGACATGGGACACGGACCACGGGGAGGAGTAAAGAGGGCGAAGCTAATCGACGTATAACAGGTCGTAGTTCTTACGCCAATCTAAAGACGGTAACTCGTACGAATACTCTTTCCCTGTTTCGACACGTTTGACCTTTAAATGCGGCGGCCCTTTACCTACCGGATCATCCAAGAATACAAACGAATTCTCACCAAACGAATATAGTACCGGATAATTAACGTAATCGCCCAAAGTCAAATCCGGCCCCGTTTGGCTAGAATCCGAAAACGTAACGTATGCCCTCACTACGTATGGCGGCTTACCACTACGAGAAGTACGATAGTAAACTAGCGGCGGAACGCGGCCGCCTGAAGAATTGTAACCCGCCGGGGATAATTCGCCCGTATCCAAATCCAATATCGCGGAACGACGGATATCTGGTTCTTCGTAAATATCTACCCACAGGATACGTTTGCCGATTGCCGCCTTTAAACCAACGAAGCGACTTGTGGTAACTACATCCTCTAAAACGTTCTTCTTCTCATCGTACACGAGGATCACGCTTCCCGGCTTTGTCTCCTTCACCCCATCCCCCCCCGAAACGAGATTCCCTTCCGCACCTGACGCCGGCACGCTGATGTAGAAGACGCTATCATATTCGCTGAAGACCACTCGGGCCCCTCCGTACCCGGGCTTTTCAATGGTTAATTTCAAATATGGCGACTCCCCGTCTCTTTTCAATTCGTATACCTTGAAGAAAGTAGTCAAAGAAGGCCGAGTATAACTGATGCCCGCTACCGCGATTACGTCCCGGCTATCGTTCACCGCCACGGCCGTAAATACGTCGTTATTAAAATAGCCGATTGGAGTCCTCGTCTCGTCCTTCGTACCAAGCCAAAAAAGCGAGCATCCCGGCTCGATCGCCGACCCGCTGGCCTCCGCTTCCGATATAAGCGCTACGACGGAAGGGGGTTCTTCCTCCACCTCAATAGGCGGATAGCTTTGGCCTTCCTCACCCGCCTGCTTGCAACCGGGACTTAGTAACATCACCCAAAACGCTGATGTCGTTAAAACGGATATAGGGACCCTACGGGTCGCCATTAATAATCCTTCCAATAGAGCAATTTAGGCAGATAACCTCTACTCTCGTATAACCTATACAATAACTCGCCTTGGCATAAAGGCACGTGAGGGTCCCATGTGTAAAACGTCGTAGCCCCACCTACAGCCGCTAACCCAGGGGCCCAAACTTCTACGGCTAGCCCGTACCTAAGAAAAGCGTCTCCCCATTGGTCGGGGTATTGGTTACAGCTACGTAAAACTAGTTCTTCAAGCTCAACACGGTTTTCTATCAGTCCCCCGATAAACCCCTCCATATCTAGACGCGAAGCGTCGTTAACCTTAAACTCATTGCGGTAAAACTTATAGCTAACGCTGTCCCATTCTGCTTCGTTAGGATATTCCTCCCGCGACGCCGTGAGACCATGGAGACAAACGTCCATCGTTGTTATATTCTCGCCGTAAATGTGTTCGAACAAGTCGTAAAAATCCATACCTCCCTCAAGTATAAGCAGCCGTACCGTACACCCCCTCCGCTTATCTTTTACGAGATCCAGTAAACGTTTAAGCGTGTACCCCTCTGAGTCGATCCTGTGATACTCGTGAGCGTCGGTTACAAACGTTATTTTCGTCATTTAGATTATACGCCCCCCATCGGATAAAGTCAAATCCGGTGGTCTTTCCTCACGTAGTCGCGGTGGCCCACAACACCGGGTAAACCAGTTAACTTCAATCTTCGTCCTTAAAAGGAAAACCGCTTCCGCCGGGGATATCGAGGCCGAACACGCTATGGTTGCTGCTCTTTAATCCTATATTACCTACCGTCGGCGTCGGGATTGTCTTCGCCACCGGTAACGAAAGCTTTATTTTTCTCCTCATCACGTTACCCTTGAAGTCCTCCCACTCGCGGGAATAGGTATTTATCGCGCTACGCCCCTCCCCGGTCCAGCCTTGCTCGCCGTAGGCGGAGTTGATGCAGTGGTAGAGCGTCAGCGCCAGGCAGACGCGCCAGACGTACTTGTCGGCGCCGGGGTCGGTCAGGTCGTAGCGGTCCCTCAAGACCGCCTCTATCTCCGCCTCCGCGCGGTCGCGGTTGGCGGTCACGCGCGCGTCGGCGCACAGGTCGCTCGTCAACAGCGGATACTCCGTCCGCACGTCGCTCACTTCAACGGGAGTCGTCCAGGCCATTACTCTTTCCCCCTTCTCTTGCTCGAGCCGCGGCCGCGGCTTTTGCCGGATGCCGCCTTCTTAACCGGTTCGCTCTTCTTCTCCGCGGTGACCTTCGCCGCCGAGACCTTCCTTATCTCCAGGTGCCCCAGCGCCACGCCGTACTCGATGCGGCCCATGTCGGCCTCGGCCTCGTCGAACGCGGTCCAGCGGTCGCCGAAGAATTTTACCCTCCCGTAATTCCGGCCCCGCGCCTTCATCAACGCGGCGCCGTCGCCCTCTATCGTGTGGACGTACGCGCCCGTGAGCTTCCCTTCATAGGTTGCCATACGATTACACCTCTCCTTATTAGTAGCAACGCCGGCCTAATTATCAAGGGGCCAAGCGACGCTATTCGCGTTCAAAAGCGCTGGCCGGACCTCCGGCGCCGTGATATACTGCGCGCAAAATGCACCGGAGAATATTATGAACGTCAACAACCCTCGCGAAGGGAACTCCGTCGACGTCCGGCGCGGCGTCGCGCGGTGGGTCGTCAAGAACTGCTTCGCGGTCCTGCTCGTAACCGCGGTACTCTTCCTCGCCGCCGGCCGCCTCGGCTGGCGCTGGGGATGGGCGTTCGTCGCACTGGCCGCCGCCAACGTCATCACGCTGGCGATACTCCTCATCCCTACCCGGCCGGAACTCCTCGCCGAACGCTCAGGCGTTAAGGCCGGCACTAAACGCTGGGACCTCGTACTCGCGCCGCTGTTGGCTTACAGCTCGTTGATCGCGGCGCTGGTCGCGGCCTTCGACTTCCGGTGGGGCTGGTCGCCGCCGTTCCCGCCGGTAATACACGTAGCCGGCCTCGCCGTCGCCGCGGCCGGCTCGGCCTTCACGGCGTGGGCGATGTATACTAACCGCTTCTTCGCGGCCACGGTACGCATCCAGACGGACCGCGGCCACGAGGTCGTCTCGGCCGGCCCGTACCGCCTCGTGCGGCACCCGGGATATCTCGGGGCGGCGGTATATATGTTGGGTCTCCCGCTGATGCTGGGTTCGTTCTGGGCGGCTGTCCCGGTGGCGGTCGGCCTGATCACGTGCTTCGTCCGCACGTCGCTGGAAGACCGGACCCTACGCCGCGAGTTGCCAGGCTACGAGGATTACGCCCGCCGGGTCCGCCGGCGGCTGGTGCCGGGGGTGTGGTAGGGGCGCGACCGCACGAAAAGAGAAGCGAAGGTGATTGAGGGTAGGAGCCCGGGCGCGAATATTCGGCCCGGGCTCTTCAGGTCGTGGCGTGAAGCGTTAAGCGTCGCCTAGAATCGCGAGGTACCACGGCCCGTAACCGAAGCGGTACCGCTCGTACGTCTTGGTGACGTAGTTGTCGGTGTGCTGGTCGGGCTCGTAGACGTTGACCTCGAGGTCGATGCGCTTCTGGAATATGAACGGCTTGACGGGCTTCGACAGATCGAGGAAGTACCAGGCGGTAGCACTGCTAATATAGGGCGTCTGGATCTGCGTGAGCTTCTCGTAGAACGGGTTGTAACCGGCGTTCTCGGTGCCCGCGGCGCCCGGCGTATTAATGAGCATCTCCCACGCCACGCCGGTGTCGCCGATGCCGGTGACGACGTGGGTGGGCCGGACGTCGAGTGGGTTACCCTTCGGATCCGTGAAAGCACGCATTACCTTGAGGACGTCGATGGCGTTCGAGAGCGAGGTCGAGAGGTCGGAACCGGCTACCGCCTTGTTCTGGTCGGCATTGGTCTGGTTCGACGCGCCCGCGTGGTCGGTGTCGAAGAAGTATTGGCCGTCGTGGCACGTGGCCGACGTGCCGTCCGTAAGTAACGTGGCCCAGTTCTCCTGGAGTTTTACCTGGTGACCTATGGCCGCACTCTGGAACTTCTGGCGGATGTAGTTGTGCCGGTCGTCCTCCACTATCTTGCGGTGGATGTCGATGGCGAGGCCGTAGGTGTAGTTGGTTAAAGAGTAACTCTCGTCGTCGAGGCCGTAGTGGATACGGGCATCCTCGTCGATGCGCCCCGGGACCGGCAAGCGACCGCCGAAGCCGTAGTATTCGGTCTCGCCGTCGCTCGTAGTGTTCATCACGGCGTCTTTCCAGGCGGCGTCCTGGTAGTACGAGTCCTCGTAAATACGGAAGAACTCCTCCTGACACGCCACCTCCAGCACGCGCGCGAAATCGCTAGGCGAAAGGTTGGGTCCTGCCACTAAAGTTCACCCCCCTTGGATCGGGATTCGGATTAAGGGCTTTGACCCCGTACAGGGGCCCATAGCCTTTGTTTACGGGCAATAGTTATCCACGGCGAGCACGACCGTCGTATCCAGGTTGTCCACACAACATCCGACCTTACAGCCGGTAGTCGTGGCCGATTGGACTATGGCCGGGGTGCCGGTGGCTCCGCCGTCGCAGTAGAACTCGGTACCGACGTCGGTAATTTCGGGCGCGTCCTTGATAAACTCGAACAGGCCCTTACGCCATACCTTGATCTTGGCTTCGCCGTCACCGGCTACGGTCTGCGCCGCGACGCCGGCGAAGGTCTCGTCCGCCGTATTGGAAGCGTACGTCGCGTACCCGGTTAACGCGGTGGTGTCGTACTCGAAGACCACAAGCGAGCCCTTATAGATCGTGACGCCGCTTTTAACAACGTAATGAGTATAAGCAGAATCGTCGTTGGGAATACGGCGCGGGTTGCACTCGTGCTCCGTGGTAAGGTTGGAAAACGCCATTCAATTCACCCCCTTTAAGTCAGATGTCGGGCGGCGGGAACAACGTCCGCCGTTACGGTTGGCCGTAGAGTTCGCCGAGACGGCGTTCGATAGCGGCCTCGTCGTAACCCATCGTTTTTAAGACTTCCACTACCTCCGGATTCTCGCAAACCAAAGGCGAAAGCTCGGACGGGCGGCCGTTTTCCTGCGGTTCGCCTACGACCTTAGAAGCGTCGAAGCGGACTTCAAGAGCCGCCGCGGCCTCGAGCGCGAGGTCTTTATCCTTCATATACAACCCGCGCCATTTCTCCCGGCGAGCCGGTTTCGCCCGGCCGGCGCGCGCCAGCGCGTCGGCGAAGCGATTGGCCTCAGCCTCCAAAGCCATGCGGTCTTGCGCCGCGCGCTCAAGCTTCTCCAGACGGAGGTCGTTGCGCTCGGCTTTGACCGACGCGAGTTCGGCATTCGCGGCTTCAAGCCGGACGGATAACTCTTCCAAGCACCGTTCCATCCGGAGTACGTCCTTCGGCCGGGCGCTCTCACCTATAAAGCTGAGTCTGCCGAGGAAGCGGGCGAGGCGGCGCGAACGGCCGCTCTCGGCCTCCACCGCGGCTTCACCGGTGTTCACGGGTTTCTCCTCCTCTACCGCCACTTCCTTAAGCAACGCCTCCAATTCCGCGCGTATGCGTTTACGGTCTTCCTCGGGCAAAGGCTCGCCGGTGGACATGATTTCGGCGTCGAGGCCGGTCAGCGCCTTCTCCAAGAGCGGGAGTGCGACGTGGCCCTCGGCATCGCGGATCGGGAAGTGGCGGAGTTCCCGCGGGACGGTTTTGCCTTCCGCGTCGGCCTCGCCGCCCGGTTCAATATAAGCGAAGCACTCGTCGGGCAGGACGTCGACGTACGCGGCATCCCACTCGCCCTCGGGCGCTTCGGCCTGCGCGTCCTCCTCTTTTTCTTCGGGGACGAGATCGCCGGCGCGGAAGTAGAAGCCGCCGTCATGCCCCGCCTCCATCACCATCTCGAAGCCGTCCTGCTCCCGGACGTGGGGGTCGAGCGTCAACGCCACGTGACGGATGACCTCGTCGTAGCGCTTGCCGCACGCCGTGAGTATTGGCCCTACGCCGATGGACACGTCCTGGATGGTGCCTTCGACGATACGGGCGGCGGTGTGGCCGTCAGTGATGTTGAAGACGCCGTAGAGTTTGCCGTCGGCTATCTCGAAAGCCTCCACCCACCCGGCGTTGTCGGCGGGGTGGTAGGAGTGGTGGTACGGGACCCAGGTCTTGACGCCGGCCGCCCTCGTATCGTCCACCCAGCGTTGGAGGCGCTCGGCCGTGACATCCACGGTCTCTTCCGGGTCGTCGGGGAGGACGTAACGACCCAGGCGGATTATCTCCTTGCGGAAGCGCGCCTCGGCCTTGAGTGTCCACTCGCCGTCGGCCTCGTCGTACTTCTCACGGGCCTTCTCCCATGCGACTTCGGCGCACTCCCGCTGGGCGGCCTCGTCGGTCTTGCCCTTGTCGGCCAGGCACGCGAAGTAGGCATCGCGCAACAACTCGTTGAGTTCCGGCGGGGCGCCCGGGCCGGCCTCGGGCGGTTTGAGTTTTTTCTTGTCGGGCATATTGAACCCCTCCAATTAATTTGAATTGGGAACCTTGCCGGCCGCGCGAGGCGCCGGTGGTAAACGGTGGGATTAACTTAGGGAGATTAAAAAGTGGGATTAACCTTCGAGCTGGGAGAGACGGGCTTCGCCGGCGCGACAACGATAGGCCGTTTGGATGTCGGCGTCTACGCCGGGGGCCACGTTTACTTCAACCGCGACGTTGGGCGCGGCGACGTTAACGTTGGGGACGCCGAAGTCGCCCGGGCCGAAACCGTAGCCGGGCCGGCCGCCCTGCATGAGGCCCCTCATCCGCTCCTGCGTCACGATGAACTCCGGCTCGTGCTCGCCGACCAACGCGAGGGTGGGATTACGGACCAGGCCCTCGTGTTGGAAGCCGAGGAGACTCGTTATCGTGCCGAGGCCGGGGATGGCGCTGAGGATGGAATTAATCCCCTTCGAGACGAGCGCGGAGGCCATCCCTTCGGCCATCTGCAAGCCCACGCCTCCAAGCGCACCCCTCACGTCGCCGGACTTGAGGCCCTGGACCAGGCCGCCGGCGATCATATCCGAGACGCGGCCTATCGCGGCCTTTTCGGCTTTCTTGTCCTTCTTCTCTTCGTTCTCGCCCTCACCCGTCCCTCTCAAGGGATCCTCTTTGAGTCGGCTTAACTGATCGGCGAAGGAGCCAAGGTCACCCGTATCCTCGGTTTTAACTTCGCAGATTATTTCATGTTGTTCCTGGTTCATTTTACCCCTCCTTATTCGGTGCGAAGGCCCAGATATACCCGGGGTCGGAGAAGGAAACATAAACCGTACCGTCGGGACCTACCGCCAAGTCGCGGAAATAATATTCCCTATCCTTTAAGCCCGGTATGGTAAAACTGCCAATCAAAGAACCTTCGCCCGAAAATACCTCGATTTCTTTTTTATATATATCGGCCGTTAAAACGTCGCCTTCCGGCGTAACGGCGATGCTTAACAGGCCGCCGAAGCCGCCGTCCGGCGCGTATCCACTTCCCCACTCGCCCAGGTATTTACCGTCGGGCGTAAAATATTGTATCCGGCCGTTACCGCTATCGGACACATACACCGTACCTGACGGGGCGACGGCTATATCGTTCGGCCCGTAAAATTCTCCAGGTCCCGAGCCGCTTTTACCCCACCTACCTAATAACGAACCCGATGCTGTGAAATGGCTTAAACGGTCATAACCCCATTCGGCAACGTATACGCCACCGGAAGGGGCCGTAGCTATGGCACCGAAATTGAACGTCGCGATTTTACCTTCACCGGGAGGCCCTAAATCCCATTTCCCTATAAACGAACCGCCGGAGTTATAATACCGTACTTCCCTTGTCTTGCCGAACGCGGTAAAAACGTAAATAACGCCGTCGGCTCGTAACGCGAAGTCAGAACCGGGCGGAGTTCCAATTTCACTTAACAAAACGCCTCCGCGGGAAAAACAACGGACGTAAGTACCGCATTTTAAATCCATAATATAGACTAAACCGGAAGGCCCGACAGCTAGCGGGGGTGCGGAACTCGAACGCCTAAAGTACCACTTTCGCGGGAGTTGGACCCCTCCAATATAGTAATAAGGCCCCCGCTCGTCGGCCGTCGTTCCTGTATGGCGCGACCCACCGTTTTTTCCGCGATTACCTTTATTATGTGCGGTTTCGGTGCAACCGGCGAATATCGCCGTTATAACTACCGCGTTTAATATCCGCTTTATAATACAGGAGTTAATCGCCATCGCTCGCCCTCGTAATAACCAATTAGTAATATCATGGCGTTTTACTTCTTTCCATTTTGTTTTGAATCATATCTATGACTTCTCCGGCATCCGCACACCGGCCTTCGCCCGGCCATATAGTTACGAAAAAACTTATACCCGTATAATCCGCGTATCCTTCCCACTCGGCTTGCCACTGCCCGCAACAAATAACGATTAGCTCCCCTCCTTCTTTTAAATAAGGCCCCACCTCGCTGTAGACAATATCGGGAGGTATATACTCGGAGATATTCGGTCCGCCGACGGGGTAATCCCAGGCATCACGACCCGGGCCGCGAGATACAAATGCATGCGTAAATATTATTATCCGATCAAACCGTTGACCCCGTTCCTCCAGAAACGGCCAAAACGGACCGGTACCGGAACCGCCTTCTCTTTGGGTCGTACATTCGGCTATCCCCGCGCCAATACTACTCGGGTTGAAATGGTAATATTCTGCGTACGCGATTATTTCTCCCATTCTTCTACGTGCTTCGAACTCGTTTAATATTAATTTTATACCCTCATCCCGGTAAAAATCGACGTTGAACCAACTATCTTTAGGAATAACCTGTATGTTTAACTGCGGTGACTCGTTCTCCCGAAACAAACTATCTATGTCACCGTCGCCCACGTCTTCTAACGGCGGCGGCGCATTCTCGCGCCCAGGCATTATTACACACGTTAAAGGCCCCTTGAATTCCTCTTCCTCCCTGACCAACTCCTCGGCTTTCTGCCCCACTATCTCGGCGACCTTGGCCGCGACCGGCGGCCCAAGCGGCCCCATCATCTCCTTATAATGAGTTTGTATCGCCTGCTCGACGGCCACTAGAATTATTTACCCGTCACCTGGCGCTTACGCTTCCGAAAGAAAAAACGGGTATAAAGGGCAATAAAGAAAACCACTACTAATATAGCGATGCCGAACACACTGTACCTTACGATATGGAAAATGCTACTAGGTTTATAATAACGAATGCGTCCATCTTCCCGGTCCGCAATATATAGCGTCCCATCCGGCGCCACGGCGATACCCGGGCCATAAACCGTACCGCGGTTTTCCGACAAACCGAAAGACCCTACGAACGAACCGGCGGCCGTAAAACGCTCCAAACGGCAACCTACTTTTACTCCGGGGTTTTTAAAGATAAAAACGTCGCCGTCAGGGCCCGCGGCGATCCCGCGAGGCGTTTGACGTTCCCCCAGTCGAGCCCCGGTAGGTTCCCACGTTCTCAGGTAAGAACCCTCAGCGGTAAAGCACTGCACCCGACCGGAGTCGAAATCTAAAACGTAAACAGCACCGTCAGGACCAACGGTTAAATATAACGCTAAGCCGAAATCTCGGTCTAGTGTCCCGTTTGAACCCCACTCGCCGAGTAAAACGCCGTTAGCGTCGTACCGTTGTATACGTTTCCCCGTCGAAGCGTAGATGTCGCCATTAGGCCCTATAGCTAACGGCCCTACCTTCGCTTCCCACTTCGATATTAATCGGCCTTGAGGCGTAAACCCGTATACGCGCCCAGCGGAATGGTCGGCCGCGAAAACGGCGCCGTAGGGCGTTACGCCTAAACCGAAATAACCGGAAGGGAATGGAGCATCCGGTAACTCCCATTCACCTAATAACGACCCTGTATTAGAGTAGTACCGCATTTGACCTTCCGTTGCTAAAAACACCTCTCCTGTCGGGGCAACGGCTATCGGCGGCGGTGGTGCCGCGTGCCAATCTCGTAAAGAATCTACTCGCCATTCGCCCGCTTTAATATAATCCGGTAGGTTTTTAAAATCATTAATAAGAAATACTATTTTTCGGAAGGTTTCGCCGCCACTCTTTGCATCATCGCGAGCGGTCGCATATCCGGAAGCGGAAACCGTCAATAAAACCACGGTTATTAGCGTTTTATAGAAACTAGTAAGCATATTAAGGTCCCAGCATTGGACCTATATACGGTTCTATATCACGTTCGAAAATGCAATCCCGATTCTCGCCAGGCCAAACGACCACTTTAAAATCGCGTTTGCTTGCCGATATGGCCTCGTCCCATAGGTATTGTTCTCCCCGACATATGAATAACCATAATTCGCCTCCCGGTTCAATAAAAGGTTCCACAGCGTCGAAAATCTCGTCGGCGTAAACCGGACCACCTAATAATCTCTTCGCTACAGCTGCTCCGGCCGCATGCCCGTGTACCATTATTCCTATGCGATTACACTTCCTGATACTCTCAGGTTTTATTCCCTTTTGCTCGTAATAATCGAGTATGCGGTCTCTTATTAACCCCGGGTTGAAGTCCCCCGTCCAGGTTATAATATAACCTATATATCCCTTTCCGGGTGCGTCCAGTAATTTATTATAAGCCACCTCAACGTCGGTCCCTTCCAGATCGGAACTAGCAAGAAGAAAGCAGTTCCTTCCCGTTAACCAACCTCTACAAACCTCCTCCGCCTTCTGCCCCATTATCTCGCCGACCTTGGCCGCTACCGGCGGCCCAAGCGGCCCCATCATCTCCTTATACTGCACCCGCAACGCCTGGTCGACGGCCTTTTCAACGTCCTCTTTCGCGTTCCCCGCCGTCGTCCTGACAGCCACCCTAACCGTTCTTTGTACCATTACAAACGTCGACCCCCTTCCACATTATATCCGCTACTTCGCAATCAGTCAATTCCATAGTTTGGCCCGTACCGTCAGTTCGGCGGCTGATTACCCGTCCGTTCACTCCCTATTACGTGTTGGACAAAGCCAAATAGCGCCGGCGCGAGGGACGTAAAAGCCACATCGGCCCGACGTACCTTTTCCTTGAGGAAATTTAACGCGGCCTCTTCATCTACCTCGGGCATTCCGTACCGGGTACGAAACAAACCCCGCTTCCTCGGCTGCTGACGCAACACCCATAACGCCCGGGCCAACGTCGTTACGTATTCTTCGATATCGGCGTCCTCGGTGCCGAGTTTGCCCAACTCGCGGACGAACGCCACAAACACGTCGAGCGGCGGGACGGGAATCTCCAATCTCAAATTGCCGTCCTCGTAGACGTATACCCGCTCCGGGCCATCCATGAATTCCACCCTAGGGCGACGCGCCCGGCCCCGAAATATCCTGAACCTCTTGCTTATCTCCTCCGCCATTGCCTTCTCGCCTCCTCGGCCGCGGCCTCCTCCTCCCGGGCGACGTTGCACAACGCCGCCCACGTCGCGAAGAACTCGGCCGCGTTCCACTTCATCACGTCTCTGGGGCGGGCGCCGAAACGCGCGGCCACGTTTGCTACGGCCTCCGCGAGGCCGCAATAGCGCGCGGCCCGGCCGCCACCCCGCTTCCCCGTCACGCACTCGACGAGGGCGAACAACGCCTCCCGCACCGAGTTCAACGCCGCCCCGGCGTGCGGGACCGTCCGGGCAAGTAACGCCAGGGCTTCGTCGTCGTCCGACTCGCGCCACGGCCGTCCCCCGCGTAAAAGGCCGCGCCCTACAGGCCGCCGGCACAGGAACCAGAACGCCCGCGCCAGTACCGTCACATACTCTTGGACATCTTTAAGGTCCGGGCCGAGCCGTTCCAGCTCCCGCGCCGCCGCTTCGAACGCTTCCAGCGTCGGGACGGGCATCGTTAACCTCAACCGCTCGTCCTCGTAGACGAAGACCTGCTCGTCGGCGAGCCGCCCGGCCTCCACGCCGACGCGACCTCGCCCCGGCATCCCCGCCGCGTATCGGGCTATCATCTCCCGAACGTGCGGCGGCAGGTCCCGCTCGGAACGCACGTCCAACCCCATCTTCCTCAGTTCGTTTTTCACTTCTTCGTTCATCGGTCTAAATAATGGTGGGCGGTCCGGGTTCGCTGACCTCGGTTAAGTCATCCCGACGCTTTCCGCCAAATCACCCTCCCCTTTGGGCATGGTTTCGTCCTCGGCGGAGGCGGCGGCGGGGCCGGCGGCAAGGGGGGGCTCCGGCATCTTGAGGCCCATCTGCTCCACCTTGTCGCGGCAGGCCTCGACGGTGCGGCGGTCGGCGTTATTCGAGAGGATATCGCGGCAGAGCTCGAGAATGAACTCGCGTTTATCGTCGCTCAAGGGTTCGGCTTCGAGGTAGCAGGTCGGCGGCGCGTCGAAGTTATATTGTACGAGTTTCTTGACGTTGTGCTCGTTCTCGGCGCGGAGGACGTCGGCGGCGATGCCGTCGGTGGTTTTGGTGAAGAACTTGGAATGGACCTCGGCCTGCTTGTACGCCCCCACCTCGCCCTGCGTCACGACGCGATCCGGGATGCGGAGCGCGCGGAACATCTCGACGTTGAAATAGTCGAGCTTCTCGACCCAGTGGCGGCCGTCGCCGGCGGGCGGGACCACCTCCACGTCCCACAGCGCGTTGCGTCCCTCGTCGTAGACCTGGGGCAGCGTTACGTAGGAGTTGTCGCGCACGTCCCGGCCCAGCGTCCGGGCGGCGCCGCGGTTGGTTACGTCGTCGCCGGTGTCGGGCGGGTACTTCACCTTGACGAAGGGCGTGCCAAAGCGCTCGGCCTCGCGCAGCATGAAGAGCGTCAGCATCTCGTGGTTGTACCAGGCGCGGTAGCAGGGTTTGGTGGCGGGGGTGCCGTAGAGGTTGCCGAACTCGTCGTCGTGGGCGTACCAGGCGGACTTGTCGGCGGGGACGTTGATGATGTCGCCGGCGAACTGCTGGAAGCCGTTGTAGGAGCCGCGCTCGTCGGCGAGCCAGCGGCAGTTCTCAGGGTGCGGGTCGCGGAGTTCCCGATAGACCCACTTCGTAGCGCCGTGGTAATCGGTCGACGTCCAAACGTGCTCGACTGGCGCGAAACCGAAGTCGAGCGCGTTCAGGCAAATTTTGGTGAAGCGCTCGCTCCACGGCCGGAGGTACTGCGACTCGACGAAGCGACGCACGTCGGCGTCGCCGCAAACGACGCGCTTCTCGGCGGCGAGTACGGCCATCTTGATGACCGCCAGGCCGAAGTGGATCTGCGGGTACTCGCGCATCCGCTTGAGCGAGGAGAACGATATTGACGAGGGATTATAGACGCCGAGTTCGGCGACGAGCCGAGCGGCGTATTGATAGTAAAAACGGGTCAACGGCGCCTGGTACGACGCCGGTGGCCTGGTACGTTCTTTACTCTGCGCCATGGTCAATACCTCTACTTTGGTATACCCGGCCGCCGTCGGCGGTCGGCAGGGCGGTTGGACCTCCACGCCCGAGCCCCCAGCAGGCGAGGGCTAACGCGGTTACGGCGTCGTCGTGGTAACCGGCGGGCGCGCCGTACCGGATGCCGCCCCCCGGGAGTTGTTCGGCGGCGTAGATTTCGAGTTCGTTCATTAATACCGGCACATCCGGGAAACGTACGTCTCGTTCCGCAATAGCGAGCGCCAGGTTCTCTACCAAGCGCCGCTTGGTTTCGGCGGTGAACTTGTAGCCGCGCACGGGAACGCCGAGGGCCTTCAGGCGGTCGTGAACCGGGTCGCCAAGGCCGCTACTGTCGAGCCACACCGTCGCGCCGTGGTAACGCCGCGAGACGCCGCGGACCGTCGCCACCTGGAATTCCCAGTCGAGTTGGTTGAACCGTTCGAAATGAACGAGTGCCCGGCTGGAACGTTTCAGTACGCACAGTACGGTAAAGTCGGTCGTCTTGGCGAGGTCACAGCCGATAACGTACGTCTCGCCGTCATCCGGGTCCTCCATATCGCCGGCGACGCATTCGCGGACGCCGCGGAAAACGCCGCCCATATCGCCCAGGAACTCCGCCATGATCTCCTGCCGGTAAACGTTCTCGGGAAAGCTGTGGGCTTCGGCGTCTATGCTGGCCGCGGGGAGGATACCGTCGTAGCTGCTGTAGTGAAAACCTACGTACCCGGGTTCGCCGGCGGCGGCGCGAGCCCACAACTCATGCGCCTGATTAAGCCCCTTGGGCGTGAAAATAAATAGGGCCGGTGCTTCGCGGGCCATTAACGTCGGGCGAACGCACTCCTCCCAGGCGTAGCGGCTCCAGAGCGAGAACTCCTCGGCCACAAGGCCGGCGACGGAGAGCGGCCTGACGGCGTCAGCGTTGTCCATCGAACGGAGGATTATTTTCGCGCCGTTAGCTAAAGTCAAAACGTGCGCCGTCTCGTTATACGCTCGGCCCCAATTACCACCGAGCAAAGCGGCGTCGGGAATAGCCCGCCGCAACTCCGGGACGGATTGGTCTCTCAAGTAGGCGTATTCGGGCCCCGCGATTAAAAGATACTCCCCGGGGTTATCGATAGCCCAATCGCGAGCCACACGCACGGCCGTAAAAGTCTTTCCGAATTTACGGCCGGCGCGGACGACGACGCGTCGGTTGCGACGAAGGACGCATGCCCGGTAGATAGCATATTGGTTAGGATTTATCTTTAGGGCGGCGTCCCTTATTTTTCTGATTTGGGGGGACAACTTCGTAGATTATTTCGACGTCGCCGTCGGTCGGGGATAGCGAGGCGATGCGACTTTCGGCGTCCGCGAGCTCTTTAAAGAAAAGCTGCATCGCCTTCAAGTCGCCCCCCTCGGCCAGTGCGGCAAGTTTAGCGTAAATCGGTTCGGCCCGGGTCAGGAGTTCGGCGTCGAGGCGTTTGCGCCCCACAGCCCAACCGTCTGTTTTATTTTCGTTCGACACGCGTAATAAGGCGCGCGGTTTCGATTACCGCGCCCCCCCACTACCACTTGTATCGCGGAAGGAGGTGTACGTTCGGCCTTCGGATTTTGGGAAGGTGGAATGTAGCTTTCCCCGTAAGGGGTGCTCGCGGCCGCGTTTGTCCCGCGCGGGTTCACCGCGAGCCGGAAAGGAAAGGGCGTGCCCGCGGGCACGCTTTATTTGTAACAGCAATAACCGGCCGGTCAACGCGTTATGGGATGTCAAATGGAGTTAAAGGAGGGCGACGACATTTAAGGGACGCGCGTTCCTTCACTCGCCCAATAACGGGCTCGAAGTGTTGAGAAAGGCAATGAAAACGGCCACAGAACCCGTAAGAGGACGAGCCGCCGAGGCGCGCGAGACTCATCGTAATCGAATCCGACTCGCCTCACGCGCCTCCGGATAACTTGCCGCGGCCCGCGGTTACTACGCCATTAATCGAACCAGTAGGCCAATCCAACGTGGCCATATGCCACGGCGAGGTCGAGTGTACCATCGGCTAAAATCGACCAGCCGTCGCTGACGGGGAAATCGCCGCCGAGGCTCAGGTTAGCGTTGAAACCTACGTCATCCTCGCTGAACATCACCGCCGGCCCAAGCCCTACGTAAACGGCGGGACCTTCGCTAACGGAACCGATATAGTAACGGATATTCGCGCGCACCTGGTGGAGAGAAGCGCTGTCCGTACCCGATTCTTCATCGTCGAACCGCAGTTGATCGTAAGCGTAACACCCGTGAAGGACGAAATGTGACTCATGGCCCAACCGTGTCCCGAATCCCAAGGACCCACCGTAACCGGCCGTGGACTCGTGTTCAAGAACCGTTAATATCGCGTCGGCTATAGGGTCCCATATAGTGTTCACACCTCCGGTGGCCGAGACGAAGTTTCTATGCCCGGCGGCATCGGCTCCCCCGACAACCGCCACCGTCACCAATAACGCTGCGCACACCAGTAAAGTTTTCCTCACGGACAAATCTCCTTTCGCAGTAGAACGTTAACGACGGCCGGCACGCGTCCGGTCTCAACTAATCTTTAAACGTTGCCTAATTTCTTCCCGCCTAAACCGGCTTGTTACGTCAACTTAACAGCCCGTGATACTAATAACGTTCGGCACGGGTCTCCACCCAACGTTCTACGTCAGCCTCCGCTCGGAATCCTACCCGTCGTATATGACAATTCCTGGCATTGGCGTTGCCCCCTTGCCGCTAATATCCGCTTGCCGACTTTGCTTGGACAACGACTGTCATCGTACCGCTTCGCCCCCCTCCCGAAACGCCACGCCCCTGCTACGTTACGTGTTACGGCCGTATTAACTATACGAACGGTACGAGGTGCAACCGCCTTTCGCGAAGGAGAACGTCTAGCCGGCAGACGGGACGAAAGCCCATGAACCGTCGGCACTGGACATACTAAAGGCCGCCACCGTTCCCGGCGCGACCTCATTAAACAACGACGTCCTTGTAAACGAACTTACTCCACTAATAGTAAAACCCCGTCCCTAACCGGCCTCCCGTAGTTATACCCGCGATTAGGTCCCGAGGAAACCCGGTACCCACACATCCGGTCGAGGCCCCGGGAACCTCCGTCCCTCGTGGCGGTGAGGACGGCAACTGCGGCGGCCGGGGTAAAACCCGGTGAACATCCGATCTCCTCTACTTGGATTGGTACCGATCCGGCTGGTCGAACATATCCTGCAGGCAGGACCCGGCAGCGATACGGGCACGGTGTGGGACGTCGGCAGGAACGCAGTACGCATCGCCGGGGCGGTACGTTTTCGTCTCGCCGCCAATAGTTAACGTTATCTCCCCTTTCAGAACCGCGCCCCACTGAGCGGCGTGGGAATGTTCGGGGACGTCGACATCCTCGGTGAATTCCATGAAGACGAGTTGCTTATCTTCCCCCTGGAAGAGATACGCCCGGACGCCGGGGATAGGTACGTCGGCCTCGGGTAAACCGGTAATCATATCCGCGAAGACCGGTTCGTTGGACATAAACCTCACTCCTTTCGCCGGGCGAATAGCCGGGCGTCGTCTTGCCGCCCGGATTTAACTTCCGTCGGCGGGGTGGCGGATATCCGCGTAACAGAAACCGGTCGCGGCGCGTTCCTCCTGTTCGGCGATCCAACGCTCGAGGCCAATTTCCCGTAAACGCTCGACATCGCCACGGAGGTTCACATAGCGGACAAGGAAGGCCGACTTGTTACAAGGCCACTCCTCACATTCCGCACAAGTCGTTATTCCTCGATCGCGAACACAGGTCCGAATCTCACATGCCGGATACCCGCCGCCCGCCCGGCAGCCGGGGCAAGGATTCGCCGCGAGGTGGTCGAGTACGGCCCGGAAGTGATCCCAGCCCTCCGCCAACGTGGGGATTTCCTTGCCGAATAAATCGTAACCTTCCTTTACCAACGAATTCCGAAGCGCTTCCGCCTGCGCCGGGATGCGACGTCGCGACGCGCACATCGCACAATACAAGCCGCAATAAGTAAGTTCGGAGAGGTCCATCGGCTACCTCCAGGTAGGGATGCGATTAGTTAGTAGCTATACTTTCGCTTGATGAGTATAACAAAATCCGGCGGACCCCGAAAAGCGTATTTAGTAATAACGCCGCAACGATATCGGTTGTAGCCCGCCGGCCGATTATTATGTATACTAAATGTCGCGTTGGGACAAACGTATAATCCGTACCTTATAATTGAATAGGAAGGAGTAGAAATGAACTATTTAAAAAACGTATGCATTACGATGTTATCGGTAGGTGTCCTGTTAGCCTCCGTGGCTGTGGCCGAAACGGGCTCCGGCCCGCGTATCCCCATGGCTTATTTTACTACAACCGGGACCGGCCAATCCGACGACGGGATACCCCCCGACCCGTACGAAACTTTCTCCTATGACCTGGCGCTCGACGCGGCGAGTATTAAAGACTTCAACGTCGTGTATTACACGTCGGTCCTCCCGCCCGAATCGTACGAGGTACCCCTGACGGATAAACTAAAGAGTTATTTCCACCACGGCGCCGTTCTCGAGACCATCATGGCCAAGGCCGGTGGGGTCAATGGAGATACCGCCGTAGCCGGCGTCGGTCGCGTTTGGGCGGTCGACGCCGGGGGCAAGCCCGTCGGGGGATACGCCGCGGAATACGAGTACGTTTACAACTCGGAAATCGACGATGCCACGGCCCGGAAAAACGCGCAAGCCCAACTCGATAAATCGCTGGACCATATCCTCCAAATCCGGGGCCTTAAGCAAACCGGGGAACGGGAATACGATATCGCCGTCACCTATATTACAAAAAACTACGGTATGGCGCTCGCGGCGATTTGCTTCTTGAACTTCACTTATCCCGACCCGATTCCGGTTCAGGAGTAACCCGGCACAAAGGGACATAGGCCGGTAGCTTCAAATCGGGTACGCTCGGATTACGTGAAAGACTAACGCTATACCCCTTCGATGACTGCCCGGAGTTTTTCCCGGACACCCTCGCCTACTTCGGCGAGCGAGGGGTTTTCGACCGCGGCCATGGACGCCAGCGGGTCGATAGCGGCGACTTCCACCCCTCCGACCGCAAGCTCCTGGACGATAACGTTGCACGGCAGCATTAAGCCTATCTTATCCTCGGTTTGCAAGGCGGCGTACGCCGAAGAGGGGTGGCACGCCCCCAGTATTTTATAAGGCCGGAAGTCGACGTCAAGCTTCTTTTTCAGCGTCGTCCGGACGTCTATCTCGGTCAGAACGCCGAACCCTTCCCGGCCGAGCGCTTCCCGGATCCGGGTTTCGGCTTCGTCGAAAGGGACATCCAACGTCTTCGCGAAATAATAACTCACGACAGCCTCCTTTTCCGCGGCGGTGATTCCTTACGAATTCTCTTACATATTATGGAACGGAAACCGGCCCGCGTCAACACCTCCGGGAAGAGTTTATTCTCTTGCAATTAGTTCTATATAGTACTATACTATATAAAACTTTACCCAAGGAGGTTCGTCGTGGCGGAGAAACATAGTCGGGAGGAAATGGTCGAGCTCATAGAGACGGCCGAGCCGGCCTATTTGTCTACCGTAGACGCGGCCGGATTCCCCCACACGCGGGCGATGTTCAATTTACACAACAAGGAACAATGGCCTGAGTTGCACGATTTCCTCGGGCCGTATGCCGAGGATTTCTTCGTCTTCTTCGGGACCAACGCGTCTTCGAATAAGGCGGCGCACGTTCGCGCCAACGCGAAGGCGTGCGTGTACTACTGCGACCCCAAGGAGTATCGGGGTCTAATGCTCCCGGGGACGTTGGAGATAGTAGAAGACGCCGCGGTGAAACGGGCGCTGTGGTACGACTGGTGGACGAAGTATTATCCGGGGGGGTTCGAGGACCCGGACTACACGGTCCTCCGGTTGCGACCAACCCGGGCCACTTATTACCACGGCCTACAGATTACGACGCTAGAGTTGGCGGAGGGCGAATGACGTCGGGGCCACGGCGCGAGGCCGGTTACCTGATCGCCCAGATACACCAGATAGGCGAACGCATACTCGCCCGCAAACTGAAAGAGCATGGCCTGGACCAAATAAACCCGCCGCAAGGGCGTATCCTATTCGCTCTGTGGCGACGGGACGGCATATCCATCCAGGAACTGGGGACCCGGACCAAGCTCGCTAAGTCGACGTTAACCGCCATGCTCGACCGCCTGGAGGCGAGCGGCTTCGTCCGTCGAACGCCGGCGGAAACCGACCGGAGGGAGGTTTTAATTAACCTTACCGCCAAGGACCGGGCGCTTAGAAAAGCATACAACGCCGTCTCCCAGGAGATGACGGCGTTGTTCTACCGCGGCCTCGGCGAGGAAGAGCGTGACCGCTTCGAGGGTTATTTACGGAGAATATTAGATAACCTTACCGGTTACGAGGATGATCGTTAATCCTAAAGACCTACCGTCCCCCCACGCGCCGGCGACGATCCCGGACCCATTTATCGAGGTCGACGCTGGAGGCGCGGACCTGGCCGGCCAGCCTATAGGCCGGGACGTCCAGCGTCCGCGTCCAGCGCCGGGCCGTCGAAACCGATACCCCTAAAAATTCCGCTATCTCTTTCCACCCGACGAGCGTCCCGTTAGTTCCCGCTTCGACCGTATTCACCGTTCCCCCTTTCGCCCGGGCGCCCGGGCCGGAAGATTTTCCAGATACTCATTACCCCTATGATCGCTATCAGCTCGGCCCCGGCTATAAACGCCGGCGACGTCAGCACGGTCCACGTCTCTACGGCGGCGAACCAGAACACCCACGCCAGCCACGCAACGAACAACCCCTGGATAAAGCCGATAATAAGTGCCGCGGCCACCCGGCCGAAGTGCCGGGCGAATTCGCGCACGCCCCGGGCGTACTCCTCGCGACACTGCATAGCGTGCATCCTTTCCGCATCCACGTACGTCCCCTCCTAACGCTAAACGTTACCCCTGAGTAATAGAGAAATATCCCTTGACAACACGGCCCCGAATATGCTTAATATTACTCGAGTTTATTCTAATTTCGTCTTGTTTCTTCTATAACATTAAAAATAGAAAAGTCAAGGGGGGTATTGGGAGAAAAAGGCTGATTAAAAACGAATCCGGTTAATATTTAAATCGCAACGAGATCAGAGCTGCGGAGGAGAAATGGCGGGAATCGGATACGGCGCGTATTGCGGTTTATATTGCGGCGCCTGCTGGGAATTGGTTGCTACCGAACGGGGCGAGGTGGAAAAACTTCGGGAGGACGCCGAGTCGGCGGCCTATACCGCCGAACAGTTAAGTTGCCGCGGGTGTCGAACGGACGTCGTCGCCTTTTTCTGCCTCGACTGCGAGATGCGTTCGTGCGCACAAGAACGCGGCGTGGCGTTTTGCTCCGACTGCGGCGACTACCCGTGTGAGTACGTTCGGGAGTTTCAGGCCGATAAATACGCCCACCATTCGGCCGTATTGAAAAACCTGGATACTATCCGGGAACGCGGGGCCGATGCCTGGCTGGTGGAACAAGAGGAGCGATGGAAATGCCCGTCGTGTGGCGCGCGCTTTACCTGGTACGAGGATACGTGCGGCGATTGCGGAGCTGAGCTGTACGACGCCCGGGCCGAAGAGGGAGATTTGGAATAATGACTCTCGCCGAAAAACTACGGCGCTTGAAGGCGGAGCGGGCCGTCTCGGCCTCCGAAATCGCCCACGGCGCCGGCGTCGCGATTCAAACGGTCCTGGATTTACTCGAGGGGCGCACGTTAAAACCTCACGAGCGGACCGTGCGGAGGCTGGCGCTGTATTTCGACGTACCGCCGACGCACTTCCTATTGCCGGTGGATGAATTGCCGGGAGAGACGCCGTTACGGGAAGAAATCGCCCTTATGGGTGAGCGGCTGGAACGGTTAGAGGAAGCGCTTTCGAAAAGCGATACCGGACAGCTAACGCCGAAAAGGAAAGTGGAACTCGAAAATAAATACTTCCGGGGAGGTCGCTATCTCGTCGAATTGCGGGGGCCGCTGACGGAGGCCGACCGGGAACGGTTACTTGAATTATTGGACGAGGTCGAACGATTAAAGAACGGTGAAGATATCGGGAGCCGATAAAGGAGGTAAACATTGCAAATCGAACATCGAGGATGGAAACCGGAAGTTGCCGCGTCGGCGTACGTCGCCCCGACGGCGGTCCTGGCGGGCCGAGTGGAGATCGGCCCGCGTTCGCGCGTCATGTTCGGCGCGGCGATCAGTTCGGAGGGTTCGGCCATAGAAATCGGCGAGTGTGCCATTATCTGCGAGAACGCGGTAATAAGAGCCTCTGCGGTCGGAGACCGGGAGTACCCGGTCAAACTGGGTGACCACGTATTCGTTAGTCCCCACGCGACGCTCATTGGATGTACGGTCGAACGGTGTTCTTACATAGCGACGGGGGCGACAGTTTTGCAGGGAGCAGTCGTCCGGCCCGGAGCGGCGGTCGCGGTCGGCGCTTTCGTACACGCGGGTACGGTCGTCCCGGCTGGCGCCTTTATCCCGCCGAACGCCGTCGCGGTGGGCGACCCGGCGGACGTTTTCGGTCCCGACCAGAAGGAAGAACTGGCCGAAGCCATAAAGAACCTGGGTTTCGCGCGTATCGCGTTCGGCGTCGAAGCCGGATGGGAGGATCGATTAACGCGTTACGAGCGGGCGACGGAAATACGGAGCCGCGAATTCGAAAAACATTTCGAAGATGTAATAGCAGGGGACGCTTAACGAGTTGAAGCGATTACTGGTTTTTATAATAATCGGAGTGCTTGCGGCGGAGGGGATTGCCGCGGCCCGGCCCCCGGTCGTAACCGGAACGACGGCGGCGAAAACGACCGACGGAAACGCCGGGTCGACGCGTATTCCGGTCGACGGAGAAAACCCGGGCAAATATAACGACGGTATGCCTCCGTCGTGGTTGCCCGTACTCCTTGCGGCCCTATGCCTGGCCGCGTTCGCGTTCCTATTATTGTGGGCGGAGTTCCTGGGAAGATATCGCCGCGAGGGGAGGAAATCCCCGCGAAAGCGCGGGAGGGACAGGCGATAAGGTTAAAACCCCTCCCTACGGCTATCGGTTGGGAGTTATTCTTGGGGTCTACGTTATATATTTGTACTGAACGAATATGCTATAATAAAGAAGGCGCCCGTAGCTCAGTCGGACAGAGCAGCGGCCTTCTAAGCCGCCGG
Source organism: Candidatus Zixiibacteriota bacterium (assembly GCA_050117845.1). GTDB lineage: Bacteria > RBG-13-66-14 > B26-G2 > WVWN01 > WVWN01 > WVWN01. Next base: position 12,784 of record JASFLY010000023.1, on the reverse strand, counting down.
CCGCAGGTTCGAATCCTGCCGGGCGCGAAGGGGAGACGGAGACGTCTCCCTTTATACGTCTCAGCCCGAACGGGGGTATGGAAAACATGGAAGAAAAGGAACCGCAAGTACTAATAGGCTGGAAACAGATAGCGGCCTACCTGAGGTGTGCGGTGTCGACGGCGCGTCGCCAAGCTCGCAACAAAGGGCTTCCGGTTTTCAGGATCGGGGGGAGCGTACGCGCCAACGTTTCGGACATCAAACGTTGGCTCGAAGCCCAACCGCGCCCGGAATCTATAGAACGAGAACCCGCGGATATCCAAACGCTCATAGTAGGGAGCGAAGAACTCCCCGCCGCGCTTTCTAACCTGAGCAGCCGGACGAGAAGCGATCGTTACGCCGTCATCCCGTTGGGCGTAAAAGAAACGGAATTCGCGAGAATCCAACAACTCCTCCGTTCAACGGAGGAAAAGCACCAACGCCTCGTCGAACAAGTCCCCGTATGGATATGGGAAACGGACGCGGAAGGCCGATTCATATACTCCAATCCCCGTTCGTATCAAATACTAGGTTATTTCCCGGATGACTTCACGGGTTTCACCCCCGCCGAGTTCGCGGTAGCGCGCGAGGACGTCGAGCATTTCGAACGCTCCTTGGCCTCCGTAAAACAGCGCGGGTCCGTTTTAAAAGGATTCCGTTGCCGGTTTACGCATCGGGACGGTACGCAAAGGTGGCTGGAGACCGACGCGGAACCCGCCTTCGGCCCGGACGGCGGTTTCGTAGGTATCCGGGGGGTCAGCCGCGACGTTACGGAGGTCGAACAAGCGGAGGCCGCGCGGCGAGAAGCCCACGAACGATTGAGGGCCACGTTGAACGCGTTACCCGATCTCCTTTTCGAAGTGGATTGTAAAGGCCGGATTCACGATTACAGGGCGCCAGACGAGTCGAGCCTCTATACAACGCCCGAGCTTTTTTTGGGCCGGGAAGCGGAAGAATTCCTCCCCCGCGAAGCCGCGCGCGTGACCCAAGAGGCCCTGGCCGAAGCCGTAGAAACCGGCCGCCACTCCGGCGGACAATACCGGCTGGAATTCGAAGAAGGAGCCCGCTGGTTCGAACTTTCGATCGCGGCCCGGGGAGACCACCGCAATCCCGAATGCCGTTTCGTGGTTTTAGTTCGGGATATCACCGCCCGGAAGAGAGCCGCGGAGGAATTGCGCCGGCACCGGGACCACCTTGAAGAATTGGTAGAAGAACGCACGGCCGAGTTAATTAAAGTCAACGTTGGCCTGGAGCGGGAAATCGCCGAACGCAAACGGGCCGAAAAAGACCTGGAAGAACAAAGGAATCGCTTACGGACGGTGTTTACGGTGACGCCGGACCTCCTTATCCTTTTAGACCGGGACCTCGTCTATCAGGCCGTAAACCCGGCATTCTGTTTATTCTCCGGGAGACAAGAACACGAGTTAATAGGTTGTACGGATTTCGACGTCTTCGCGCGCGACGATGCGGAGATTTACCGCGAATCCGACGTAGGGATTATGGCCTCGGGGAAGTTAACAATTCTGGACCGAGAAGCCACCGACGCGGCCGGCGAGAAGCGGTGGTTCCAAGTTGCAAAGGCCCCGATAATAGGAGCGGCCGGGGAGGTTACGGGCTTACTCGTCTCCGCCCGAGATATAACGGAGCGTAGACAGGTCGAAGAGGCCTTACGCGAAAGCGAACAACGGCTTAAACTGGCGGCGGAAGCGGGTAATCTCGGCCTGTGGGATTGCAACGTCGTAACGGAGGAACTGGTATTCGACGAGCGGTGGGCTTCGCAGTTAGGATATACCGTGGAAGAACTCCGTCCCCACGTCGAATCGTGGGAGAGCTTACTCCACCCGGACGAGCGAGAGGCCGTGATCGGCGTGATAAAAAAGCACCTTGCGGGCGAAACGCCGGATTACGAAATGGAATATCGGATGCGGGCGAAAGACGGCGGGTGGAAGTGGATTCTGGATAAAGGTAAAGTCGTGGAACGGGACGAGAACGGCCGGCCTTTGCGAGCCGCCGGTTCCCACCAGGACGTTACCGGCCGTAAACAAGCCGAGGAAAGACTCCGCACCAGCCGGGAACAATACCGGGCGATATTCGAGCTGTCCTCCGACGCTATTTTCGTGCTGGACGCCAAGGGCACGGTTCTGAACGTCAACGGCCGGGTCCGGGAATGGTTCGGGTATGAACCGGAAGATATAATCGGGAAGAATCTGGCCGACTTAACGTCCATAGCAGAAGAGATCCGCACGACCGGGATGGCTATACTCCGTCGCCGCATGGGAGGCGATGGCGCCCCCGCCTACGATTTATTATTTTCGGCGAGAAGCGACGGAAAAATGGTAGGTGAAATAAAGGGGAATATATTAAGGACCGAGGATGGAGAGCCGTTCGCGGACCTATTAATGATAACTGAAGTACGTCCGGAACTCCCGACACGTAAAGTTAACGACGTAGCAAAAGAGAATCCATAACCTAATAAGCGCGCAGGATTACCGAAAAGATATCGCCGGCACCTTACGGGTGCCGGTTTTTACAATTATCCGGTCAAAATGGTTCATATTCGGCGCTCTGGACCCCTTTTGAGCACTTTAATCTTGGAAAAATCGATTATATATATAAATGGATTCAGTTGGAAGTTTTCTTATCGAAAAATACAATGGAACTAGGATCATCGGGGTTACACTGAAGTAAGGCTATTATTCGACCGGTAATAAGGGGAAACAACTTAATAAACGCCTTTCCGCCGAAAGCAGGAAGCTCAGACCTACGACGTCAGCCAGGCCCCGTAATAGATAGCGATAGGAGCAAAGGTAATGTATACGGAACCAATTACCGGGCACGAAAAGCTCCGCCTAATACGGGCTCAAACGCTGTTGATGTTTGGAATCGATTTTTTACGATCCGGCCAATACCAAAATGCGTTACGGGCGTTCGAAGAATCGGCGGACATTAACCCCGACGAGGTTCGAGCCTTGTTGGGGCGTAGTGTTGCCCTAACCCGCCTCGGCCGTTACGACGAAGCCCTTGAGGTGGCTTTCCGAATTGCCCGGCGAGACCCGGATAGCCCCTACGCTTATAACGCCCAAGCGGTATGTTTCCAAGCTATGGGCAGGTTGGAGGAGGCGGAGAAGGCATTTAAACTATCGGTAAAATACGGCCCCGACATCCCCGGCAACATCTACAATTTCGCGTGCTACTGGGCCGCCAGAGACGACGTCAAGCAATGCCGGAAATTCCTCGAAAAAGCCATCGAACTGGATAGCCGCCTTAACGTTATAGCGGCGACGGACGTCGACTTTTCCCGTTATCGTTCGGAGGACTGGTTCCTTGATGTAGTCGCGTTTAAATGACGGGACGAATCCCCCCCATAAAACGGCGACTTGGTCGAAATAACCGGCGCCTCCTTGTAGGCCATAGAAAAAGAAAGCGACGAAAAACTTATAATAATCACGTTACCAAGGAAAGGAAGCGGCAATGAACCGGACTTTTTTAATAACCTTAACGCTGTTATGTGCGGTGGGCGTATCCTTCGCCGCCATGGGGAGTATCGTAAGCTCCTTCCAGGCGCCGACGAATAACATACGCGGCATGGCGCATTCGGGGACGTACATCCACGTCCTGGTCCATCCGAACGCCGTATACCACATTCATCCGACGAATGGTTCTGTCTACGGTTCCTGGAACGTACCGTCGTCGTCCAGTAATCGTGGCCTCGCGTATACCAGCGGCGGCCATATCTGGGTAGGCTCCTACAACAACGACACCCTCTACGATTGCAACTGGCTGACGGGATCGGTAATCCATTCGTTCCCTATTTCCCACGACCCCTATGGCCTGGCGCCGCAACAGACCGGAGACGGGGGCGCGGGCGCGACCGCCGTCTTTGTCAGCGACAGCGACCCCAGTTATACCTGGCGGCACAGTTTGACCAACGGGAGCGTCCTCTCCTCGTTTACTATGCCGCTTTCCGATTACCGGGACATAACGTACGACCACCGCAACGACTTGCTGTGGGGCGCGTACGGACCCGATATATACGGTTATTCGGCCGACGGTTTTACTTCGATCGTGGCTTCGTTCCCGGCGCCGCCTTCGACTTCGTACGGCATGGCGTATTATAATTCGCAGTTGTTCATCGGTTGTACCAACGGGTATATCTATCGCATCGATTGCCCGGCCAACGTTAACGTCGCACCGGCCTCGCTCGGTAAAGTTAGAGCCCTTTACCAATAAGCGAAGGCCGATTTAACCGGCGCCGCCCCCGTCCCGGGGCGGCGCTTTTTTATCCCCCGTCGCTGCTACCTCTTTACAAGCGGGGCGAAATTAGTTATATTATAGAGTCAATGGTGGGCGTAGCTCAGCTGGTGAGAGCGCCAGACTGTGGATCTGGAGGTTGGGGGTTCGACTCCCCTCGCCCACCCCATAATGCGCCGGTAGCTCAGTTGGATAGAGCGACGGCCTCCGGAGCCGTAGGTCGCAGGTTCGAATCCTGTCCGGCGTACATTCGAGCCCGGTCCCAACCGCCACCACGGCGGCGGGCCGGGCGTTTTTACTTCGTAGAGAGGTAGTTTGCGCTTTTTCGGAAAGACGTCGAAGAAAGCCGGCCAATCGCCCGGCACCCTCGCGCTGACGGACGAGGCCGCGGCCGGGGCGGCCGAAATAACGGTTATCGATTATAACGAAGCCGAATTGTACGAAAGCGAGGTTGACAGCGCCGCCGAATGTGCCCCCTTCCGCGATAAACCGAGCGTAACCTGGGTCAACGTCGACGGCCTCGAGCGAACGGACGTCCTCGCCCAACTCGGCGCCTGCTTCGACCTCCACGACCTCGTCATCGAGGATATCGCCAATACGGAACAGCGGCCCAAAATCGAGGATTACGGTTCGTACCTTTTCGTCGTCCTAAAAATGCTCTACCTCGATAATGGCGCGATACGCACCGAACAAGTCAGCCTGGTGCTGGGGCCGGATTACGTATTATCGTTCCAGGAACGCGCGGGCGACGTCTTCGACCTCATCCGCGGCCGCCTCCGTTCCGCCAAGGGACGCATAAGGAAACGAGGCGCCGATTACCTCGCTTACGCAATAATCGACGCCGTCGTCGATAACTACTTCGTGATCCTCGAACAGGTAGGCGAACGCGTCGCCGACCTCGAGGACGAGTTGACGCAAAACCCCACGCCCGAAACGCTACGCCGGATCCACAGCCTTAAGCGCGAAATGATCCTCCTGCGGAAATCGGTGTGGCCCCTCCGGGAAGTGGTCAATTCCCTCGGCCGAGACGATATTTCCCTGGTTAGCGAAGGCACCGCCGTATTCCTGCGCGACGTTTACGACCATACGATCCAGGTGATAGACGCGGTGGAGACGTACCGCGACGTCCTCTCGGGGATGCTCGACCTTTACATCTCAACCGTGAGCAATAAGATGAACGAAGTGATGAAAGTCCTGACGATTATCGCGACGGTCTTCATTCCGCTCACGTTCATCGCCGGCGTATACGGAATGAATTTCAGGTATATGCCGGAACTCGGGTGGCAATGGAGTTACCTGGTGGTTTGGCTTGTGATGCTCGGCGTCGCCGGCGCGATGTTTATATTCTTCAAGGTTAAGAAATGGTTGTGACGGGAGGTAGGATTGAAGCAATTAACTATAGCGTGGATCTTAATCGCATTTATAGCAACGGCCGCCGGAGCGGGCGACGACGTTAAATGGAAACGCGCCAAAGACCTTACATACTTAACGCCGGGGAACGAAACGGCGTCCTCAGTGGGCGACCCGTCAGGGATCACCGAAAAGTATACGCTTTCTTGGAGTACGTCCCGTGGAGATGATATATACGAGATAACCGCGACGTACGTATCGTGGGAATTTATGTATACCGTACTTTACGACTCTCTCGTGGGAGGGTGCTTAGATTGCGAGGAGTTCGCTACCGAATTGGAAAAAGCGAGTGAGAACTTCAATAATAACTTATATTTCATTGTTACAGTCCTCGCCGACGAAGAAAGACATGCCCGGCTTTCGAATCGGGTTTACTGGGACGTATCATTGGACGCGAACGGGGAAAAAATCGCCCCCACTAAAATCGAATTTTGCGAATCCGCGTTCGAGGAAGCGCTCTTGCTAGCTTTATACCAAGCCGGGTTAGGGCCACTAATTATACGTTCGAAAAAAACGTACGCCGTAGAATTCAATAATCCTTATAAGGCAGCTGATCCGATATCCATTAAACTTATCTTACTATGCGAAGACTGCCGCCGCGGCTTCGAGTGGCGGTTCAAAGAAGAATAAAAGGCTACAGGGAACGCCCGTCCGCGAATCCCCTCCACCGTTATTATACGTTACGACGAATACGAAAAGGACATATGCCGTCCAAAGCGAAATACCATAATAGCGGGTTATATATCATGGCAGTCCTAATTATCGGGGCGCTCGGCTCCTGCGGCGCGCCTACGCCCCGCACGTTCGAGGAGCGTTGGCGGGCCGACGTCGGCGACGTGCGTCGCTGCACCGTAATCGAAGGGGCCGCGGGCATCGCGATTATGGTCGACGGCAACCGCGTCTACTCCCTTGATCCGGCCGACGGCGCCGTCCGTTGGGACCGGGACCTGGCGGCCGGGTCATCCGACACGATATGCTTCTACAATGACCTGATACTCGCCGGCAACTGGGAAGGATTGCTGCTCGCCATGGACGCCCGGAACGGAAAAGAAACGTGGCGCACGGAAATCCCCGACCGGATTTACTCGCCCTTGACCGTGGAGGAGGACGTCCTGTACTGCGGTGCCGGCGAGAAAGTCTACGCTATAAACCTCGCCGGGCGCGAGGTAGTATGGTCCACCCGGTTGGAAGAGGGAGCCGAGGTCTGGGCGAAACCCGTCGTGAACGACGGCCGGGTTTTCGTTCAGGCCGGGACGCACGTCTTCGCGCTGGACGCGGGGACGGGCGACAAGCTTTGGACGTACGAGACGACCTCGTACGCCGGAGGGAATTATTACGACCCGGTCGCGGTGCACGGAGGCAAGGTTTTAACCGGGACTCCTACCGAGGACTTCCTGGCGCTGGACGAAAGGAACGGCGAGGTGCGATGGTCGAGCCCGGCCCTGGAGAATGTCTGGAACGACCGTTTGGTCGTCGAGCCGTACGTCCACGACGGCCGTGTCGTCTTCGCGTTCGACGCCATCCTCGTACTGGAGGAAACGACCGAGGGCCCGAGCAGCGAGAACGCAGGCCGCGCGGTTTGCCTTTCCACCCGGAACGGAAAAGTTAAATGGACGTACGACGCGCCGTCGTTCGGCGGCGTCGCCTTCGGCGACGGCCACGTTTACCTGGCGTCGGGCAAGGATATCCACTTATTGGACATCCGGTCGGGCCGGGGCGCCGCGGTGCCAATTCCCGGGGAATATAGTACCGGCCTGACCGCCACCGAGAACGCCGTTTATTTCGTCGTCGAAGGCGGCCACCTCGTCTGTGGCGAGTTCCGCTAACAGGAGTTGCGCATATTCGCCGGTTGTTTAAAATGGGGGTTTCGCGGCCCCCCATTTCTTTATAGAATAATATTATCCACTCGGTTTCCTGATGAGGTAAAGGTGAGTTTTTATGGCAAGCGGACGTAAGATCGGCAGTACGTGGCTTTTAATAACTGGGATACTGGTTACCCTCCTCGGCCTACTCCACGTAGGCATGACGCCCCTCGTTTACGATCAGGGTTGGAACGAACTCCCGGAGGCGGATGCCCGGGCGTTTGTTTATATGTACGTGGCCGCGGGCCTGGTGTTGGTTCTCGCCGGCATCCTCACGGTCCGTAGCGCCCGGGCGCTGGGCCGGGGCGAGAAGTGGGGATACGGCGTAGCTACCATCGCGGCCTGGTTCGTAATCCTAATGGGCGTCGGCGCCGTAATAAATATGCGGTCTAACCCATTCTCCTGGATAGCCCTCGTCGTCGCCGTTCTCAATTACGTACCGTTGGCCGGGTACCGGCGGGCGTTTAAAGGATAGGAGGTATCGGAATGCGAATCCGGAATTTCGCCTTCGCCCTAATAATCGCGGGACTGGCCCTGGCATCAGGGGCATCGCCGTGTACGGCATTCTTTATCCATAGCCGCGACGAGGCGGTCGTCGGCAAGGGTTACGACTGGACGGTGAGCGCGGGCCTCGTCGTAGTTAATAAACGAGGGATGGAAAAGGTGGCCCTGGTCGGTGACGACAACCCGGCCCGTTGGACCTCGACGTACGGCAGCGTTACGTTCAACCAGTACGGCCGCGAGCTCCCGGTGGGAGGGATAAACGAAAAGGGTCTTGTTCTAGAAGTGCTATGGCTCGACGAATCGGCCTACCCCGCGCCCGACGAGCGGCCTGCCCTCGACTGCCTGCAATGGGTGCAGTACATGCTCGACACCTGCGCCACCGCGAAGGAGGTCGTCGTGGCGCTGGAAAGCGTTAGAATAGCCGGCGACACGGCGCGGATACACTACTTCGTCGCGGACGCGGCCGGCGGTTGTGCGGTAGTCGAATTCCTGGACGGTAAGGCCGTAGTCTCCACCGGAGACGTCGACCTCCCGTTCCGGGCGCTGGCCAATAGCACGTACTACGACTCGCTATCTTTCCTTCACTTGTACGAAGAGGAGGGGACGCCGGAAGATATCGCGGGTTTCGGCTCGCGCGTACGTTTTACGCGCGCGGCGCTCAGAGCGGCCGGGTACAATATCGACTTTATGGACTCGGCGACCGCGGCGGACTACGCCGGCGACGTACTGGACGGCGTCGCTATACCGGACTACTCCCAATGGCGTATCGTGTACGACGTCGCGGAGGGCCGGGTCTATTGGCGGACGAGGGACAACATGGAAACACGCTGGTACAACGCCGGGGAGTTCGACTTTTCGCCGGCAACGCCGGTTAGGGTTTACGACATGAACGCCGCGGGCGGCGGCGACGTGACGGGTAAATTCGTCGACTACACGTACGAGGCCAACCGGGCCCTGGTCGACGCGGCGTTCGCCGGGACCGAGTTCCTAAAAGACGTCCCGGAGGAGACGCGGGAGGCGTTGGCCCGCTATCCGGAGACACTCGGGCCGGCGGAATAGACAGGGAGGTAAACGTGAAGAGGGTAACGGTAGTAATTATGATAACGTTGGCCGCGGCGGGGTGCCATAAACAGCGTGCGCCGGAGGAGAGTTTCGGGTCGTGGCCTCCGAACGAGTTTAAAAACGCCGACGAAGCGTATCCGGAACTGCCGCCGGTCGACGTCCCCGGCCTGGTCGGGTTGGAGGATTCGCCCTCCCTCGGGTACGATTTATCGACGGTAAAAAACCTCGGCCCCGACTGGGGAACGCCGGAACAACGCCGTCTATTACGCGACCACGGCTTCGTCGTTACGGACGAAACCTACAACCAGATATTTTCATTTTACACCGTCGGCATTGGCGGCGCGTTCATTACTACCGATTCCGCTCTTTACGCCTATTTTATAAATTTGGAATACGCCCTACAGGAGTTGGAGTTGGCGCAAGCCGAGAAATTGCCCGAGCTCTTGAAAAAACTCCGCCGCCGGCTCGCGAAAGAAAGTACGAAATATCGCCTTGCGTTCGGAGACCGGGTTTGGAAAAAGGCGGCTCGCGACCTCGACGATTATTTATTAGTGGCCGAAGCGCTCACTTACGTAGATAAGAAATCCAACATTCCGAAGGGTACCCCGCCCGAGGTAGCGGGCGAAATCGAGTTAATACTCGCGGCACAAGGGCCGGCTGTGTCCCCCCTGAGAGGGGTTCCCCTCGATTACGGTCGTTTCAAACCACGCGGCCTTTACGCCAAAAAAAGCGCGATTCCCGGATTCATGTTGGCGCTATTAGAACCGGACGAGTACGAGACGCGCGTAAAGGAAATCGGAAACGATACCCGTAGATTAAAAAACTACTACCGCGCCGTGACGTGGCTCCGTGAGGTACCGTTCCGCGTATCCGACGAAAACGAGACGTTGCAGGCGCTGTATCTCGCGGCCATAGATATCGCGCTGGGGCCGGGGGAAAGCCCGGTCGCCGCGTTCAATGCGCCGTACGTGGAGTTCCTGGGGCCGGGCGACGACCCGGGTATGTCCGAATACCGGAAGGTATATCTCGCACACGTCGGCTCGTCGGACCGTTTGGCGCGCGACGAGGAATGTCGGAAAAAGGCTTTCGCGGCAGTCCGGGATTTACGCCCCCCGCGCCATACGACTATACCGGACGTGGCGGCTGTAAAGGACCCGTCTCTGTACGCGGGATTCCGTTTCATACCGCGGCCGGCTTTATACGAAAACGAAATTCTCGGGACTTTAGGGCCCTTCGGGTTGGGAAGGGTCATGCCTTCGGGCGAGGAACTCTTCGCGGCGATGGGGAGCCGCGCGGCTCAAGAGGTAGTGAAAGGGCGCGAGGCGCGTCGCGTCCCGGGCTACGATAAGCTGTTCCCCGCGGCGGTCACAGCGGCGGAGAAGGCCGAAAAGACGTACGACACCGAAATATGCCGCAAGCGCCGCGCCCTCTACCGAACGCTTCTCGCGACGCCCCAGGACCATGAGCTCCCGGCCTATTACCGTCACTCGGCTTGGCGGTATAAAGACCTAAATACGTGTCTCGCCGGGTGGTCCCACCAACGTTACATTTGGAACCTACACTCAAAAATAACCGAGCATTATCGCGCCTGCAATTACTTAACCCCGAACCCGGACATAGTGGAACCCAACGTGGCCTTCTTCCAAGCGTTGGCCGAGCTCTCCCGAGCGACCGGCCGCTTCTTCGACCGCCACGGCGCAGGGAACCATCGGTTCGGGGAAATCGCCTTTTACGCCGAGGCCCTCGCCGATATTGCCTCCCGTCAACTCCGGGGCGAACCCCTAAGTAGGTTCGAATATTATGGCTTACTAGATTACGGCAAAATCTTGGCCGACCTCTGCGGTTTCTACGGCGAAAGCTGGAGTGACGACAGTAAGCTACCCCCGACGGCTTTTCACACCCCCCTCGGCGTGGACCTCTACACCGGCAACGAGCGAGTAGTCGGCCAAGGCAAACCGCGCGCGATCTACGTCATCTGCGAATACGGCGGTTATAAATTCGTCGCCCAGGGGGGCGTCCTCAGCTACCGTGATTGGGTGGGTCCCGCGTGGGGCGAAGGTAAGATGACCGAGGAGCGGTGGCTCAAGTCAGCGGCCAACGACGAATTAATAGCGCCCGCATGGCAGGAGAAGTATAAACTGTCCGAATTAAGCCGGGCTGAATTGAACGGGAGGCAGACGTGCGGAGGGTAACGCTTATAATTTTCTTAATGCTGGCCGCGGCGGGGTGTCGTTCCGGCGAAATGCTGGAGTTGGAGGGCCTCCCCGACTCGCCGCCCCTCGCTTACGAACTCGACGAAGTCGAGTACCTGGGCAAGGACTGGACGCCCGAAAAATTACGTTATCTTCGCGAACACGGCTTCGTCGTAACCGATAAAACTTATCGCCAGATTTGTACGTTTTATATCCGGAGTGAGCGTCCTACTTATATTACGACCGATTCGGCACTCCACGCCTATTTTATTAATTTGGAAGAGAGCGTCTACCGGTTGGAGTTAGTACAAGCGGGAAAGCTACGTAATCTTTTAGGAGAACTTCGCGGCCGACTCGCGGAAGAACGTGCGACACGCCGGCCTGGAGCCGTTGATACGGTTTATTTAAAAGCTGTCCAAGACCTCGACTGTTATTTGCTGGTAGCCGAAATACTCCTCGGGATGAACGGGAACGGCACCATCCCAAAAGGCACCCCGCCCGAGGTTAAACGCGAGGTTAAATTGATACTCGCTGCGGAAGGACCAGCCATGTCTCCCACGAGAAAGGTCCGCCTCGACTATAGCCAGTTCAAACCGCGCGGCCTTTACGTAAAGGGGTACAGCCTGCCGGAAGAACTAGGTTACGGACCGGAGAACCGAACTTACGTCGCCGGCGAGTATCGGGGATGGCGTCGGGATTTACCCCCTCCGCCCAATATGGAAGGCGGCGAGCCGGAGCGAATCGAAGATGAAGAAAGTGAACCGGTGTACTTTGAAAGGCCGGCTGTAGGGCTTCCCGCTTTTTACCGTGCGGTAACATGGCTCCACGACGTCCCCTTTCGCGCATCCGACGAAAGCGAGACGATGCAAGCGTTAATACTCGCCGCCCTCGACGCGGCGATAGGGCCGGAGGAAAGCCCCCTCGCCGGCTTCAACTCGCCGTACGTCGAGTTCATGGGGCCGAGTGACGACGCTGGAATTGTCGATTACCGGAAGGTGTATCTTGGACACTTTGGTTCGTTCGACCGACTGGCAAGCAACGTCGCACGTAGGGAAAGAGCGTTTGCGGCGTTACGGAAATTGCCCCCGCCCCGGCACGCTACGACCCCGGAGGTGGCCGCGGTTGCAGACCCTGCCAAGTACGCAGGATTAAGGGTAGTACCCAGGCCAACGCTTTACGAAAACGAGGTTTTTAAAACTTTATCTCCATACGGGAAAGGGGGCCCGCCAACATCCGGCGAAGAATTATTCGCTGTTTTGGGTAGTACCGCCGCGCAGGAAATCGTGAAAGGCCGCGAGGCGCGTAGCGTTCGCGGTTACGGTAATCTCTTCCGCGAAGCGGTCGCCGCGGCGGAGAAAGCCGAAAAGACGTACGACACCGAAATATGCCGCAAGCGCCGCGCCCTCTACCGAACGCTTCTCGCGACGCCCCAGGACCATGAGCTCCCGGCCTATTACCGTCACTCGGCTTGGCGGTATAAAGACC
>JASFLY010000022.1:0-48287 GCA_050117845.1 Candidatus Zixiibacteriota bacterium | reverse complement strand
GGGCCAGCACGTCGCCCGGGCGACGCGGCCCGTTCCCCACGGCCCGAACGTCGTATTTATCGTACTGGACGCGTGGCGGGCGGACGCCTTTTACGATACATTGACGCCCAACCTCTACTCCTTCGGGGAGAATAACTGCGTATATTATAAGCAGGCTAGGTCCTGCGCCTCGTGGACCGTACCGTCCATGAGCTCCATCTTCACCGGGCAATACGTGGACTCCCACGCCTACCGCTCCGGCCCGTGCCGCGACGAGGTAAGCCCGACGCTCGCCCAGCTGTTCCGAAACGCCGGCTACGACACCACGGCTCTCGTGGCCAACCGTCTCATAGACCGCCAACATACCATTTGCGAGGGTTTCGACGACTACCGCTTCTGGTCCTGGCCGCCCCTCCTCCGCGGCCTCCACTTCTTCCACACCAACTGGTACGGGCCCGCCATGCGGACGGTTACCGAGATACCGCTCGGTTGGGAGACGAGCCGGGAATTAACGGTCCAGTTCGATCGGTTCCTGAACCAGCCGCGGAGTCGGCCTTATTTCCTCTGGGTCCACTACATGGACCCGCATTCGCCCTACACGCCGCCCCCCGGCTATTACCTGCCGCGGGACGAGTTCTTCCTCCGCAAGTATAAACCCAATAAGAAATGGCGGCGTTTCGGCCATCACCGGCTCTACCTCAACGAGTGCACCTACATGGACGACCTTTTGGGGTGGAGGATCCTCCCCAAATTGGCCGAGGACGATAATACCATCGTTATAATCACGGGCGATCACGGCGAGGAGTTCTGGGAGCACGGCGTCGTGGAACACGGAAAATCGGTTTACGAACCGGTTATTCGCGTCCCGATGCTTATCTCGGTACCGGGCCAGACGCCGGCGGTGGTCAACGCTCCCGTCAGCCAAATCGACCTGGCGCCGACGATACTCAAATTGGCCGGCCTGAAAATACCCCCGTCGATGCAGGGCAAACCCCTCCCTTTCTCGGACGCCGAAGCCAAAATTAAACCCACGTTCGTCGGGAGTATGTTCACCAAGCCCCTCGACCCCGAGGAGCGGAAAGACGCCGTAATCGCCTGGCCGTATAAACTCATCGTCCGCCACGAAGACATGAGCCAACCCGGCGAATTCTACGACCTGAGTCGGGACCGTTTAGAGGAAAACCCCCTCCCCGAGGACGAAACCGCCGCCCGGCTTCGCGCCCGCATCCAGCAGTGGAAACGGGACACCGTAAACCGCAGGGCCGTCGATCGGACGCCGGTGGACGTGGCGAGCGAGGCCGACCTTCGGGCGCTGGGATACATCCAGTGATCGGGGATGCCGTCGTATAACGGAGGGGCGTACCATACTAAGCGCGATTAGAAGAATCTCGATCGGGGCGGCCTTCGTTGCCGCCGCGGCTTTTTTATGGGGAACCTCGGAGGCGCTCTTAAACCGCTTCTGGAGGCCGGCCGGCGTATGGCAACCGGACAGCATCCTGGCGTCGGCCTACGGCCGGGTTATCTTCTACACAGCCGTCGTCCTGGCCGCGAGCGTCGCGGCCGCCCTCGCGGCCGGCGCGTTTCGCCTGTTACGTAAAAAGGATTTATTACCGCCCGGGCCGGCGCGCTGGAGGCCGGCTATCGCCGGCGGCGCCGTCCTCGCCTCAAGCCTGGGATGGTTCCTGGCGGCAGGCTACGGCGGCGCGCTCGCGTCGAAGATAAACGAACCCGTACCGTTTTTTATCTATTGGGGCGCGGCCCTGGTCGCGGCCGCGGCCCTGGCCCTCCTCCTGGGCCGCTTCGTCACCGGCCGCCGATGGTGGCGTTACGTAGGCCGCTGGGGCCTGGTCGCCGGCGTCGTGGGCTTCTTCGGCGTACTGGTGGGGTACAACGTGGCCCGGGCGACGCGGCCCGTTCCCCACGGCCCGAACGTCGTCGTTATTATTTTGGACGCGTGGCGGGCGGACGCGTTCAACGATTCCGTAACGCCCGAACTCCGCGCGTACGCGGAGCGGAACGCCGTGAGTTATACGCAGGCGCGGTCCTGCGCCTCGTGGACCATCCCGTCGATGGGCAGCATCTTCACCGGGATGTACGTGGATTCCCACGGCTACCGTTCCGGCCCGGGCCGGGACGTCGTTTGTCCGACGGTCGCCCAGGTATTCCGAAACGCCGGCTACGACACGACGGCGCTGGTGGCCAACCGCCTTATAGACCGCCAGCACACCATCTGCGAGGGATTCGACGACTACAGCTTCTGGTCGTGGCCGCCCGTCCTCCAGCGTCTCCATTTCTTCCACACCAACTGGTACGGCCCCGCGGTGCGGACCGCGATAGAGGTGCCGCTCGGTTGGGAGACGAGCGTTGAGCTCACAAACCGCTTCGAACGTTTCCTCGACGAACCCCGCCGCCGGCCCTACTTCCTCTGGGTCCACTACATGGACCCGCACTCGCCGTACACGCCGCCCCCGGGCTACTACCGACCGAGCGACGAGAGATACATCGAGCCGTTCTACCGGCACTGGCGCTGGCGCCGGGACCCGCACCACCGCCTCTACCTCAATGAATGCACGTTCATGGACGACCTACTGGGCGAACGGATTCTCCCCCGCCTCGAGGCCGACCGCAATACCATCGTCGTGATAACCGGCGACCACGGCGAGGAGTTCTGGGAGCACGGCACCTGGGAGCACGGCAAAACGGTTTACGAACCGGTCATTCACGTCCCGATGCTTATCTCGGTTCCGAACCGGCCGGCCGGGGAAGTTGCGACGCCGGTCAGCCAGGTGGACCTCGCCGCCACGCTTTTGGAACTGGCGAGCCTGCCCCGGCCTCCCGGAATGCAGGGCAAACCCCTCCCTCTATCGGACGAGGAAGCCATCCCCAAACCCATCTTCGTCGGCAGCGAATTTACGAAACACGTCGCCGCGGAAGGGCGGGAAGACGCCATCATCTCCTGGCCCTATAAGTTAATTGTCCTCCACGAGGACATGAGCAAGCCGGGGAAATTCTTCGATCTGGAGGAGGACCCGGGCGAACTCCACCCCCTCCCGGAGGACGACGTTTCCGCTCGCCTTCGGGCCCGCATCCAACAGTGGAAGCGGCTTACCAAGAAGAGGGAATCGGTGGACCGAACGCCGATGGAAGTGGGAGCGGAGGCCGACCTCCGGGCGCTAGGCTACATCCAATAAAACGCGACGGCCGGGCGAACCAGGGGGCAAACCAGCGGCCCCCTTTTTTACGAGTGCCGCAGCCACGGAGGCGGCCGACGATCCACGCCGGACGCAGTTTATAGGGGCCTTCGGGAACAAAGATATCTCATTGATTGTTGACTTCGCAGGGCCAAGTTGATAGTATTCCCATAAACACGGTATTATAAGGAGATTACCACGCACGACTTGATATGCTACGGGATCCTGGGCTTGGTCCAGGGCTTGACCGAATTCCTGCCTGTATCCTCGTCCGGACACCTCGTACTGGCGCAGGAATACCTCAAGGTAGAATCGCCAGGTATCGTCCTCGAGGTCGCGTTGCACGTCGCGACGGCCCTCGCCATTATTATTTACTTCCGGCGCAGGCTCGTCGATATATTCCGGGCCGCGGCCGGGGGGCCCGGCGGCTGGCTTAAATTCCTCGGCCTCGTAATCGTGGCTTCGGCGCCGGCCGCCGTCGTGGGGCTGGCCTTCGAGGACCGAGTGGAATCGCTGTTCGAAAGTACCACGGGGGTGGGCATCGCTTTGCTTTTCACGGCGGCCGTCCTGTTCGCGTCCGCGCTGATCAAACGGCGCGGCGGGACCATAGCCCAAATGAGTTTCTGGGCCGCGTTGGTGGTGGGCCTGGCGCAGGCGCTCGCCATCGCGCCGGGGGTGTCCCGTTCGGGCATGACCATCGTCGCGGGCCTGGCGGTGGGCCTCGCCGGGGCCGAGGCCGCCAGCTTCTCGTTTTTGATGTCCGTACCGGCTATATTGGGCGCGGCGCTTTTGGAGTCGCGTAAAATAGAAAGTTTCGGGGGCGACTGGGCAGGTGTGGCCCTCGGCTCGGCGGTAGCGTTCGCCGCCGGCCTCGCCGCCATATATATCGTCCTGGCGTCGGTTCGCGGCCGCAAGTTCGGTTGGTTCGGCGTATATTGCGTCGTCGTCGGCCTCGCGGTCCTGTTAATATAACTAATACGAACGATAACTCCTTAATCCAAGGGGGTCTAACGATGAGAAGATGGTCGTGGTTACTCATGGTGGGAATCGCGCTGGGCGGACTCCTGGCGAACGTCTCCTGTAGTGAAGAAGAGGAGGTCCCGCCGCCCGAGGACCAACCGGAGAAGGAAAACACGGTGGAGCTGGTCGCCGCGGACGCCTGGGACCCGGCGTGCTCGCCCGACGACCGGAAGATAGTCTTCGTCGAAGCCTATCACCTCACGGTGTACGACCTGGTATCGGACGCGAAGACGGTAATAACACCCGACGCCCCTTCGATGGACTACTGTCCTCGGAAACCGGCCTGGCTGCCGGGCGACGTTATAGCCTTCATCCAGAAAGACGAAACGACCGATGAATGCAACATCTGGACCGTACCGGCGACCGGCGGAACTATCACCAAGCACGACGCCGTAGCCGACCCGGACTCTTCCCTCGGGGCCGACGAGACCGGCCAGTACGTATTCTTCACTATCGTGACGGATCGTTTGATTTACCGTCTCGACCTCAATACGGACACTATTGTTAACTGCTCGCGCGAACACCCCATCGGCTTCGCGCACTACGACCCGGTAAAAAAACCCGGTGAGAACAAAGTCTACTACATCGAACGCGAAATCCCGTTCAACTCCATACCGCACGGCGAGTACATTTACGAAGTCATCGCCAGCGGCGGCGGTTACCCCCGCGTCGTCCGGGATACGAGCAAACCCTTCCTGGAAGGCCTAACGCTCTCCACCGACGACAAATATCTGGTATCCGCCCACCGCGACGGCCTCTTCGCCTACGAATACCGCACCGGCAACGATACGTGGTTAACGCGGTCCTCGGACGTCTGGACCGACAAGGATCGCAACCCGCACTACACCTACGACGGCGCCGATATCGTGTTCGAGAGGGCGGAGAGTATCTACAGTTGCGAAGCGCCGTAACCTATGGCTAAAAGCCGCGGCACGAAAAAGAAGACGGAGAAAGGGTTTAAATACGGCCGGGAAGCGCTGGGCGTCTTCCTGGCCGTCGTCGCCGTGGTATGCGCGGCGAGCCTCGTGACCCACGACGCCGCGGACCCGGTGGGCCTTGGCGCCGGCGGCGAGGCCGTTAACAACAAGTTGGGCCTCTTCGGCGCCTGCCTCTCATTCTGGATGCTGGAGACGCTCGGTTACGCCGCGTTCGCACTTCCCGTCTTTTTCGGCCTCTGGACCTATTTTCAGTTCCGCGGCGGCGTTTCGCTCCAGCGGGAATTCCGCCTCATCGTCTTCCTTTTGGCCGTCTTCTTCGGAGCCACGTTCCTCGCGCTCACGGTCGGCGGCGAGGGCGAGGACGCCTTCACGGACGTCGTGCGCCTGGGCGGAGCCGTCGGCCTTTTCCTACGCAACGCTCTCGCGCGCGTCATAGGCCGGGTCTTCGGCCTAGTCGTGGCCACGGTCGCCCTCGTCGTCGCGGCGGCCTGGGCCGTCGCCGGCGTAACGCCCATCCGCCTGCTAAACAGCGCCATCGCCTTCGGGAAATGGGTAGGCCGAACCGTCGGCGCCGTCTTCGAACGGGAAGAGGGAGACTACTACGAAGAAGCCGACGACGTCGAAATAAGCACCGCCCCGCCGCCGGTCGAGGAAGAGGCCGAGGAGCCGGTGGCCGAGGTCCCTCCCCCGCCGCCGGAGCCCCGTCCCGAGGCGGCCGCGCCGCCTCCCCCTCCCCCGCCGCCGCGTGTGGCGGGCCCTTATAAAAAGCCGAAACTAGACCTACTCGCGCCCCCCCAACCGCCGACCGAGGAGATATCCAAAGGGTACCTCACCGATTGCAAGAAACGGCTGGAAGAAGCGCTGGCGGCCTACCGGGTGCAGGGTCGCGTCCGCGAGATAAAGGTCGGCCCCCGCGTCTCCCGTTTCGAAGTCGAACTCGCGCCCGGCCAGAAGTTCGGCGCGATGAAGTCGCTCGAGGACGACCTGGCCCGGGCGATGGCGGTCCCAGGCATTACCATCACGAGCCTCGCCAGCCGCGGGGCCGTCGCCGTGGACGTCCCCAATCCGGCGGCCACGCCTGTCGTCCTGCGCGAACTCCTGTCGACCAAGACCTTCCAGAAGGAAGCGAAGCAATCGCTATTGACCGTCCCTCTCGGCCGCCGCCACGACGGCCAGGTCGTGACCGCGGATCTAACCAAGATGCCGCACCTCCTTGTCGCCGGAGCCACGGGCTCGGGCAAGAGTATCTTCCTGAACGCCGTCATCACGTCGCTCTTGATGACGGCCACGCCCGACGAGGTGCAGTTCGTCATAATCGACCCCAAGAAAGTGGACCTCTCGGTCTTCGACAACATTCCGCACAAGCGTTTCGACGACGTTGTGTTCAAGGAATTGGACCAGGCCGTTAAGGCCCTGAGGGCGGTCGTCCGACGGATGGAAGGCCGTTACCAACTCCTCTCTAAAGTGGGGGCCCGGAACATCGGCGCTTACAACGCCCTCTTCGCCACGGCCGAAGGCCGCCAAAAACTCTCGGAGAAAATCCGGCTCGGCGCCGACGACGAGGCGGGGCGGCCGCTGCCGTATCTGGTCGTCGTCGTCGACGAGCTCAACGACCTCATGGTCCGCGAGAAGGCGCGCAAGGTGGAGGAGCAACTCGTGCGGCTGGCCCAGATGGCCCGGGCCGTCGGCATCCACCTCGTCGTCGCAACCCAGCGGCCCTCGGTCGACGTCATCACCGGCGTCATCAAAGCCAACTTCCCGAGCCGCATCGCGTTCAGCGTGTCCTCGCAGATAGACTCCCGCACCATCCTGGACCGCCCCGGCGCCCAGCACCTCCTGCCGGAGGGCGACATGCTCTTCCTCCCCTCGGGGGCCCACGAGCCGGAACGCGTGCAGGGCGCTTACGTCGGCGAGGACGAGGTGCGGCGAGTCGTCGAGTTTTGGTCCGGGCAGGCGCCGCCGGAGGGCCTGGCCTCGGTGGACGAGGCCGTCGAAGACGCCGGCGGCGGCGCGGGATACGCCGACGAGGGCGAGGACGAACTCTTCGACGAGGCCGCCGCGTTCGTCGTGGGCAGCAAGACGGCGTCGGTCTCCATGCTCCAGAGGCGCTTCCGCATCGGCTTCGCCCGGGCGGGCCGCCTTATCGACCAGATGGAACGCCGCGGCATCGTCGGCCCGGCCGAGGGGTCGAAACCGCGGAAGGTTCTCGTCAGGTCGCTTGATCCGACGGGCGACCCCGAAACGGAATCGTATGAAGAGGACTTCGCTTAACATCGCCCTCGCGTGTACGCTCGTCGTATACGCCGCCGCGCCGAGCGCGGCGGTTTGGCCGTATGACGAGCCGCCGTCCGTGGACGCCGCCGAACTCCTGGACCGCATCACCGCGAAGTACGAGAAGCTGGACGACTTCCGTTCGGACGTCGCCGTCGTAACGAGTTCGGCTTACCTCGGCGAGACGTCGACGAGCCGCGGCGTCCTCTACGCCAAGATGCCCAACCTCGTCCGCGTGGAGTTCGACGAGCCTTTCGAGCAACTCATCGTCTACGACGGCGATCGCATGTACGCCCACGTCGCCGGGAGCAAGCAGGTCATCCGCTACCGCGGGGCCGAGGTGGCGTACCTGGCCGACCTGCCCGGCGCGCTGGACGAGCTGTCGGAGGACTACGACGTCGAACTAGTCTCCGAGACCGCGGGGCAAGTCTACGAACTCCGCCTCACGGCGCGCAATGGGACCGCGGCCGCGTTCGGGGAAATCCGCCTGTGGGTGGGCCGCGACGACCTCCTGGGCCGGCGATGCGACTTCTACGACGCCGCCGGCAGCTGCACTTCTTATCGACTTTCGAATTACCGCCTGAACCCGGGCCTGTCGGCCGACCTTTTCGTATTCAAGATCCCGGCCGGCGCCGAAATAGTGGACATGGCCGGGCCGTAAAGCCGTGACGAGTAAAGTAGCCGTAATCAGCCTCGGGTGCCCCAAAAACCTCGTCGACGCGGAAGCGGCCGTGGGTCGTCTTCTCGACGAAGGTTACGAACTCACGTTCGACGAGGCCGAGGCGGACGTGGTAATCGTGAACACCTGCGCCTTCATTGAACCGGCCCGCCGGGAGGGCCGACGGGTTCTGGCCGAGCTGAGCGAGGCCATGGCGCCGGACGCGACGTTGGCCGTAACCGGCTGTTTTCCTCAACTCGCGGCCGACGTGCTGGCCGAGGAGTTCCCCGTAGCCGGCGTTATACTGGGCGTCAACGCCGCCGCCGAACTCGCCGACGCGATACGCGAAGCCCGGGCCGGCCGGCGCGTCGTGAACGCCGGTTCGCCGGCGCCGCCCCTCGACGGTATAGCCGAAAGGCCGCGCCTCACCGCCCGGCACGTCTCTTTCTTAAAAATCGCCGAGGGCTGCGACCACCCTTGCACCTTTTGCACCATCCCGCGCCTGCGGGGCCGCTTCCGCTCGCGTGACGCGGCCGACGTAGTATATGAGGCTGAAGTCGCCGCCGCCATCGGCGTCCGCGAACTCGTTCTCCTCGCGCAGGACAGCAGCCGCTACGGTGAGGACGCCGGCGGCCCCGACCTCGCGGGCCTCCTTCGGCGCCTCGCGCCCGTCGGCATCCCACGGATACGCGTCCTCTACCTCCATCCGGCGCGGCTGACCGACGAACTCGCCGGCGCCTTCGCGGAACTCGAGCCGGTCGTCAACTACCTGGACCTGCCGCTCCAGCACGCGTCGCCCGCCGTCCTCAGGGCCATGGGCCGGCCGGCGGACCCGCCCGAAAAGACGCTCGCCCGATTGGAGGAAATACGCGCGCTCATCCCGGGGGCGGCAATACGCACGAGTATTATAGTCGGCTTCCCGGGGGAGACGGACGAGGACTTCGACCTCCTGCGGGACTTCGCCCGGGAAGGCCGCTTCGACCATCTGGGCGTCTTCGAGTTTTCGCCGGAGGAGGGCACGCCGGCCGCTTCGCTGGCGGCCCCGGTCGACGCGGAAACGACGGCTTACCGCCGGGAGGAGCTTATGCTCCTTCAGCAGGAGATACTCGCCGCCCGCTACGCCGAGCTGGTCGGCCAAAGTTTCGACGTACTCGTCGACGGCGTACTGGAAGAGGACGTCGCCATAGGTCGGACGTATTTCCAGGCACCGGAGGCCGACCCGGTCACTATAGTCTCGCCGGCCGGCGGCCTGACCGCCGGTGAATTCGTCCGAGCCGAAATAATCGGGAACGAGGGCTACGAGCTGCTCGCGCGCCCCGAGGGAGCGGAGGGGGAAAGTGCTTAACTGGCCCAACGTCCTCACCGTTTCGCGGATACTGGCGGCGCCGGTTTTTCTTATCTTCCTGTTGTCCAACTCGCCCCTCCACCACACCATCGCCCTCGGCATCTACGTCGCCGCCATCACGACCGACCTGCTGGACGGCTACCTCGCCCGAAAGCTCGACTGCGTTACCGACTTCGGCAAGGTCATGGACCCGCTGGCCGACAAGGTCATCGTCGTATCGGCGCTCGTCAGCTTCGCCGGCATCGGCGCCGTCCCGCTGTGGATGGTCCTCGCCATCGTCGCCCGGGAACTCGTGATAACCGGCTTCCGGGCGCTCGCCGGAGCCCGCGGCATTTATATTTATCCGACCACCCTCGCCAAATGGAAGACGGCCTTCCAGATGACTGCTATCGCCGGCATCCTCATGCATTCGGTGGCGGCGCACTGGCTGGGCACGGATTGGCCCGGGGCGCTCGACCCACTCGTTTCCGGCGCGGTGCAGCTCACGCTGTGGGTGGCGGTAATCCTCACGCTGGTCACGGGCGTCTGGTACATCTGGAAGAATCGACAAGTCGTCATAAGCGTTTTCGTCCGGTAGTGATATAATGGCCTTAACGTTCAAACAACGCGTCGCCACTATCATCGCCTCGGTCGCGTACCTGGGCTACTCCCCGATCGCCCCCGGAACGGTGGGCACGCTGGGCGCCATGGCCGTATACTGGTGGCTGGTGCCGGCCGGCTACTGGGTCCTGGTCGTGGCGGCCGTATCGACCGCCGTGGGCGTCTGGGCCTCGGGTGTCGCCGAAAAAGTCTGGGGCAAGAAGGACCCGGGGCGGGCCTGCATCGACGAGTTCGCCGGTTACTTCGTCGCCGTCGCCTTCCTGCCGAAAACGCTGCCGTTCGCCGCGGCGGCCTTCATCCTCTCTCGGGTTTTCGACATCCTGAAGCCGTTCCCGGCGAATCGGTCGCAGCGGCTGACCGGCGGCGTGGGGATTATGGCGGACGACATTATCGCGTGTGTTTACGCAAATCTGGTCCTGCAGGGGCTCCGGCTACTCGCCTTAAAGGTCGGGTGGCTCGGGGCGGTGTTCTCTTAGAAGCAAGGGGGAGACTTGTCGCCGGCGCTTAGCGACATAATCACCCAGCTCGGAATCGTCCTGGGGGCGGCCGCCGTCGCCGGGGTCGTGGCGGCGTTCGCGCCGGGAGGCCGGGCGGCCTCTCCCGGGAAGAGCCGGGGGCGCACGGCGCTCCTCCTCGGCGCCGCGATGGTGGCGTTCGCCGTTACCTTCGCGGCCCTCGCCGTCCGCAAATACGGCGTATTGGCCGCGCCCGCCGTCGACCTGGGCGTTCAGCATCACGTCTTCTGGGCGGGAGGCCGGGGCGCGTTTTTGTATCAGACGGTCCTCTTCTCCCGACCCCACCTCAATCACGTAGCCCTACTCACCCAGCTTATATCGCCGGCCTCGCGCATTTTCTCCGGGCCGACTTTCCTTTTGGTGTTACAGGCCGCGGCGCTGGCGTCGGCCGCGATGCCGGCCTTCCTCATCGCCCGGCGCCATACGGCCTCGCGTTACCTCGCCCTCGCGTTCGCGCTGTCGCCGCTTCTGTTCGCGTCCACCCAATGGGTGAGCCTCTACGACTTCCACCCCCGGACGTTCGCCCCGGCGCTTTTCCTCTGGGCGCTGTGGGGCGCGGAGGCTGGGAGGCCGCGGGTTTCGTTGCTGTTCTTTTTCCTGGCGATACTCGGCCTGGAGGAACTCGCGCTCTACGCGTGCGCCGCCGGCGTCTTCGTGGCGCTGGGCCTTAAACAAGCGAGACTCGGCTGGACGGTGGCCGCGGCGGCCGCTTTCCACTTCCTGGTTTGTACGTACGTCGTTTACCCCCAGCTCATGGACGTGAGCGATCTGGGTTCCAATCCCATCCTCAACACCTTCGGCGTCGCGACGTCGCCGTTGGGCCTCGTCGCCTACGCAGCAGGCCACCCCGGCGAATTCCTGGCCCGGGCGGCCGACCCGGCGCGCCTCGCGTACCTCCTTCACTGGGTGGGGCCGTGGGCTTTCTTACCGCTCGCGGCGGGGTGGGGATGGCTGGCATACCTGACCCCCGCGACCTACGCGCTTTTCTCGAAGGTCCCCAGCCACTACGCTTTGGGTTACCAATACGCGATGCCGTTGTTGCCCTTTCTAGCCTACTTCGCGGTTCGGGCGTGGGGATGGGTCGAGCGGCGGGTGAGTAGCCGGCCGGCCTTCCGCCGGCGGGCCGTCCCAGCCGCCACGACGTATTTGCTGGCCGTAGGTTTGGCCTCGAGCGCGGCCTTCGGGCCGCTGGGCGCTCGTTACAGGCCCGAATGGTTCGCGGCCCCGCCGGAACTGGAGAAGCTGCCCCGCGTAGCGCGCTACGTTTCGGCGGAGCGGTCGCTGGCCGCGACGATGTACCTACTGCCCCACTTCTCCGAACGGTGGCGCGTATATTTGTTGCCCCATAAATTTTCGTATCAAAAGTACCTGTTCCCGGCGGATGTTTTGGCGGAGACGACGCGCCTGGAAGAAAACTGGCTCATGCCCGCTCCCGGGAGCGAGGGTCAGGTGCGGGCTACGCTGGCAGGGCTCCTGCGGGACCGCCGTTACGGCTGCGTGTTCGCCGACGGCGATTTCATACTCCTACGGCGCGGCGCTACGCCGGCAATACCGGCGGATAAGGCCTTCGAGTGGACGTTTCAAACTATAGAAGAAACCCGGTTCAACGACGACGTGGGCGTCCGCGTGTTCGACGACCGCGCTCGGAACGGCCGGACCCTTTATTGCCCCGCGGCCGTAGGGCCCCTGGGCGCTCTGTCGCGGGCCGGCCCGGCGTACTGGCCGCCCGGCGTCGTCAAGGTCACGTACGCGCTGGCGGTGGAAGACGTGACGGAGCCCTTCCAACCGGCCGCACTTCTCGCCGTCGCCGAGCGCCGCGACGACGTCGTCGTGCCGGTCGCCGGAAAGTCCGTCCCCGCGAGCGAACTACCGGCGGACGGCGGCTACGGCCGGGTCGCGCTCGCCTTCGAATGCGACGGCGATAAACGATACGAATTCCACGCGTACGGCACCGGAAACGGCGACCTGTCGCTGGATTACATATACGTCGAGGCCCCGACGCTCTCGCTGGAGCGAGCGTTCCGGCGGGTCGGGGCGGTACGGAAGAAAGGAATACGGGCCGCGGAAGAGGCCGAGATGCGTCGCTTCCTCGCGGCCGCGCCGACGGACTTCGGATTGAGGTAAAAAACAGGGTGAGTGCATGGACGCTACTATAATCGCCATCGGCGACGAACTGCTTCTGGGTAAAACGGTAAACAATAACGCGGCGTTCCTATCCCGCCGCTTCGCCGGCCTGGGCATAGGGGTCCGGCGGCAGGTGGTCGTGGGCGACGTCGACGCCGACATCACGGCCGCGCTGGACGAGGCCCGGGCGGCGGCGCCGCTCGTCGTCACCACCGGCGGCCTCGGCCCCACCGACGACGACCGTACGTTGGCCGCCATCGCGGGGCACCTCGGCCTCGACTTCGTTCTGCATCAGCCGACGCTTCGGGAAATCGAACGGCGCTTCGCGCGGCGGGGCCTCAAGATGCCCGCAGTCAACGTGGGCCAAGCGCGGGTCCCGGCGGGTTCGCGGGTCCTCGCCAACGCCCTCGGCACGGCCCCGGGCATAATCATCGAGGACGGCGGCTTCGTGGCGTGCCTCTTGCCCGGCGTCCCGGCGGAGATGGAATACATATTCGAGCACGGCTTCGTGCCCTATCTAGAGAAACAGGGCTACGTCGGCGAACGCGTCTTCGAGAGGCACATCCACGTGACGGGTTTGCCGGAGTCAGCGGCGGCTGAGAAGCTGGCGGGCATAGAGGTCCCGCCCGGGATCCACCTGGCCTACCTGCCGCAGACCGAACAGCTGGACCTCCGGTTCTGGGGGCCGGCGCCGGACGAGGCGACGTTCCGGGATTGGTCGGAACCTGCGGCCGCGGCCATACGGAAAGCCCTCGGGTCGTACGTCTTCGGCGAAGACCGGGTACCGCTCGAGCGCGTGGTGGGAGAGGCGCTCGCGGCCCGCGGCGCCACGCTGGCGCTGGCCGAATCCTGCACCGGCGGCCTCGTAGCCAAGAGAGTCACCGACGTATCGGGCGCGTCGACGTGGTTCGCGGGCGGCGTCGTCTGCTACTCGAACGAGGCCAAGCAAAGCCTGTTGGGCGTCCGGGAGGCGACGCTCGTCGAGTTCGGCGCGGTGAGCGAGAAAACGGCGCTGGAGATGGCCGAGGGGGCGCGCGAGCGCTTCGGCGCGACCTACGCGGTGGCGGTGACGGGCGTCGCGGGGCCCTCGGGGGGGACGCGCGAGAAACCGGTGGGGACGACCTGCTTCGGCCTGGCGGCCGAAGGAGTTACGCGTAGCGACAAGAAGACTTTTGGTGGGGGACGCGATTGGGTGCGCGTGCGGGCGTCACAGCACGCGCTCGACCTGCTGAGGTTGTACCTCGGCGAACAAGGAGGTCCGTCGTGAGGTTATTCGTAACGCTCGAGTTGCCGGAGGACCATCGGGGAGCCCTGGCCGCCGTGTGCGAACGGGGCAAACGGAGCGGCGTAAGATGGGTCCCGGCGGAGAACGTCCACTTGACGTTGAAGTTTTTGGGGGAGGTCGACGAAGACCTCACTCCGGACTTGAAAACGGCCCTAGGCGGCGTGGCCGTCGGTACGAAGCCGTTCGACATATCACTCGCCGGAAGCGGCTGTTTTCCGAATCCTCGCACGCCGGCGGTCATATGGATAGGCGTCGAGGCCGGGGCCGAAGCGGCGGTGGAACTCGCCGCGGCCGTGGATGAAGCCGTGGCACCGCTCGGCTTTAAAAAAGAGAAACGCCCCTTCAAACCGCACCTCACCATAGGCCGGACCCGTGACAACCGGGAAGGCCGGGACACCATAACCGTTAAAACCAAACAACTTAAAAACTTCGCCGCGGCGGCCGGCCGGGCCGAAGCGCTGGCGCTGATGAAGTCGACGCTAACGCCGGACGGGGCGATATACGAAGAGGTGGCGAGCTTTCCGCTTGGCGGCGATTAAAGCGTTTAACGAAGACGACGTTTTATGTTAGTATAGATAATAAACTAATTCTAAAATAACGTACGGGAGTAATAATGGCAAAAACGGGTGAGGATCGCGGCTCATCGCTTAAGCAAGCCATAGACGGCATCAAAAAGAAGTACGGCGAAACGGTCCTGATGCGCGTGGGCGACGAGCAATCGCGGGCGCAAGTCGAAGTAATACCCACGGGGTGCCTGAGTTTAGACGCGGCACTCGGCGTCGGCGGGGTCCCCCGTGGCCGCATCGTCGAGATTTACGGCCCCGAATCGTCCGGCAAAACGACTCTAGCCCTGCACCTCATCGCCGAAACGCAACGCCTGGGAGGCAACGCCGCGCTCGTCGACCTCGAGTACGCTTTCCCGCTGGAGTACGCCCGCACCCTCGGCGTGGACGTCGACGAACTATGGGTATCCCAGCCCGACTCCGGCGAACAGGCCCTCGACATCGTGGAACAGCTCGTACGCTCGAACGCCATGGACGTGGTCGTCATCGACTCTGTGGCCGCGCTCGTCCCGCGCGCCGAACTCGAAGGGGAGATGGGGGACGCCCACGTCGGCCTTCAAGCTCGCCTGATGTCTCAGGCCCTCCGCAAGCTGACCGGCATCATCTCCAAAACCAAGTCCATAGTCGTCTTCATAAATCAAATCCGCATGAAAATAGGCGTAATGTTCGGCAACCCGGAAACGACCTCGGGTGGGAACGCGCTGAAGTTCTACGCGTCGGTCCGGCTGGACATCCGCCGCATCGCGACGATCAAAGAGGGAGAGAACGCCGTCGGCAACCGGGTGCGGGTAAAAGTCGTAAAGAATAAGGTGGCGCCGCCGTTCCGCCAGGCCGAATTCGATATCGTTTACGGCCAGGGCATCTCGGCCCTCGGCGACCTGCTGGACCTGGGCGTCGCGCGCAAAATAGTGGACAAGGCCGGGACCTGGTTCTCGTACGGCGAGGAAAGGCTGGGCCAGGGGCGAGTCAACGCCGTAAAATTCATGACCGAAAACCCGGAAGTCGCCCGACAAATAGAAACGGCCGTGCGGACCGAACTGGGGCTCCTGGGCGGGAAGGCATCGCCCGCAGCCGACGGCCCCGACGCCGAGCCGCAGGAAGATAAAGCGGACGCGTAAAGCGGCGTGCCTCGGATAACGGCCCTAGAGACACAAAAGCGCCGCGCCGATCGGATATCGGTTTTCGTCGACGGGGAATTCGCCGTGGGCCTGGGCGCGGCGGCCGTGAAGGACCTGGGCCTGAGCGTGGGCCAGGAGCTCGGCGACGGCGACGTCGAAAGGTTGGGCGCAGCGAGCGAGGCCGACCGGGCTTACCACCGCGCCCTTGCCTATCTACGGAGCCGCCGGCGCAGCGAATTTGAGGTCCGCGAGCGTCTCGGCCGCTACGGTTACGATGGAACGATCATCGACTCCGTCGTGAGACGGCTGGTCGAGTTAAGATACGTGGACGACGCCGAATTCGCCGGGGCGTGGATTCGCGACCGGGTACGCCTGAAGCCGAAAGGCCGCCGGGCCCTGCGCGCCGAACTGGTCGCAAAAAGAGTCCCGGCGGAATTGATTGAAGAGTCGCTCGCCGAAAACGTAATCGAAACGGAGGAGGAACTCGCCCGGCGGGCGCTCGAGCCGCGCCTCGCAGCCACGCGGGAACGGGGCGACGATAAGGGACGGAGAACCGTTATCTCTTTTCTGGGGCGGCGCGGCTTCGACGTGGCGCTGGCCAGACGCCTGGCCGAAGAGATTTTCCCGTCCGATCGAGTTTAATAATGTTACACGTATTTCGATTCCTCTTAATCGCCGCGACGTCCATCGTCGGGTATTACTTCGCGCCGTTCATCTCGAAAGCGGAGACGGCGCCGTTGTGGGGCGTCATATTCGGTTTCGCCGTCGGTTGCATAATAGTCCTCGTCGAAATATTGCTGGAACGCTACTCGGCGCAAACGCTCATCGCCGCGACGGTGGGCCTTATCGCGGGCCTCATCGGCGGCAACCTCTTCGCGTACGCTTTGTCCAAAACGGTCGAAGCCCCCGAATACCTCTACGTGCTGATAGTCCTTATTTGCGGTTACACGGGCACTATGCTCGGCGCGGCCAAACTGCGGGATCTGCCGTTCTTCGCGGCCATGGGGCCCCGGCCGGGGGGCGGGGCCAACCTCAACGTCCTCGACTCCAGCGTCATCATAGACGGCCGCATCGCCGACGTCATCGAAGCCGGCTTCCTGCCGGGAGCGGTAATTATCCCTCGATTCGTATTGAAAGAATTGCAGCTTATAGCCGACTCCTCCAACCCTCTCAAACGAAACCGCGGCCGCCGGGGCCTCGAGATATTAAATAAAATCCAAAAGTCCGCGCTGGCCCGGGTAGAAATCGTCGAGAAGGATTACCCGGAGATCAGTACCGTCGACGAGAAACTCCTCCAACTCTCCAAGGAACTCGACGCCTTCCTCGTCACGAACGATTACAACCTCAACCAGGTGGCCGAACTGCAGGGCGTAAAGATTCTCAACCTCAACAACCTGGCCAACGCGCTGAAGGCCGTCGTCCTCCCGGGCGAGATGCTTCCCGTCCAGGTGGTCAAGGAGGGCAAGGAGGCCGGCCAGGGCGTCGGGTACCTCGACGACGGAACGATGGTCGTGGTGGAAGACGGCCGGGCCCACATCGGCGAAGCGCTGGACGTCCTGGTCACCAGCGTACTTCAAACCGCGGCCGGCCGCATGATCTTCGGGAAAATCCCCGGCAACGAGGACTACGTAAGCGGAGGGTCCAGCCAATCGTGAGCGGAAACGGGCATTGTGATAAAGTAGCCGCGGCCGTCATCCTGGGGGCCGGGTCGTCCCGCCGAATGAACGGTACCGATAAAATATTCGCGCCCCTCGCCGGGCGCCCTTTGATATCCTACAGCCTGACGCTGTTCGAGGAATGCCCGGCGGTGACCGCGGTCGTCGTAGTGTCGCCCCCGGGTAAGGAGGGAAACGTCCGAACCCTGGCCGAGGATATGGGGTGCGAGAAGTTCAAGGGTGTCGTCGCCGGAGGTAAGGAGCGGCGTGACTCCGCCGCCATCGGCCTCCTCACCGCGGCGTTTTTCGTCCCGTGCGACGCCGCGGTACTAATCCACGACGCCGCCCGACCCTTCGCCGACTGCCCACTCGTCCGGCGTCTCTTGGGCGCGCTCGACGTCGCGGACGGCGCGGTCCCGGCCCTCCCGCCTACCGACACCATAAAAAAAGTCGCCGCACCCGGCGACGAAATCGTTACGACGTTGGCCCGGGACGAGCTACGGGCCGTACAGACGCCGCAGGCCTTTCCGCTGGCCCGCATTACGGAAGCCTATAAAAAGGCGGTCGGCGAGAAGTGGGAAGTAACCGACGACGCGGCGGTCATGGAAAAAGCCGGCGGCCGGGTCGTAACGGTCGAGGGCGAAGCCGACAACTTCAAGATAACGTACCCCTCGGACCTGGCCCGGGCCGAGTGCCTTCTTTCCCGCCGGCAAGACACCCTTTAATTTTCTAATCCTCACCGGGAGCCCACCCGAGCGTCCGACCGTCCAAGCCGGCCGACGCGTCCAAACCCAGGACGTTCAAAACGGTCGGCCCGATGTCCTCCACGCCGGCCCCTTCGCTTTCCAATTGTAAATTCGACAAGACCAACCCCGGCACGGCCCCGGCCTCCACCGACGCGTGGTCGCCGGAGACGACGCCCAGGTTGTCCGCGAAGGTTCGGGGAGCCAGGCCGCCGAGGACCGATTCGGCGGATACGCGGTAACCGTCGGCCAAAGAGACGACGAGATCGGGCGCAATATGGCCCCGCGGCCCGTCGAAAAGCGTCCCGCCGTCGTCCACCGCCACGACCGGCCTCAGGCCGCCATCCCGCACCGCGAGCAGTTTCTTCGTTATTTCGGCTTTGAGGGCCGCCACCTCGCCGGGGGCGACGACGCCGCGGCCGTCCCGGCCTCGGAGGTTCAGATATATCTGGCCGTAGCCCTGCGCGTGTGCCCGGGTTTCGTCCCAGGCGATGGCGGGACGATACTTGCCCCGGCGAAGCGCGGCGTCCGGCGCGGGCGTATCGACGCCCATGGTCCGGGCGCCCGGCGGCAACTTCAAATATCCGTTCTCGAGCAGCCACCGGTTGAGGTCGAAACTACGGCGGAAGGGCCGACAGCCGTAGGCGGAAACGACGAAGACCGCGGCGTCCTTGGCACCCGGTTCGCTAAGGTATTTCCCCACGGTATCGTCCAGGTATCGGTACGCGCCCTCGAAGGCGTCGCCGTACGAGTAAAACCGCTCCTCGCTGTACGCCGGGTGGCCCGGGTCGAAGAAGCGCCAGAATATCCGGGACACTTCGCCGAGGCCGTAATCGAACTGGAGGAAGAGGTCGGGCGCGTGTTCCCTCCAAACCAGGCGGCCCAGCCGGCGTTTCTCTTCTGTCTGAGCGGCGAACTGCCCGGCCAGAGAGCCGGGGCGGGCGGCGCCGTCGTGCAAAGCGCCAATGTCGAGAGGTCGGCCGCGGGTGCTAAAGGGCTCCTCGAAGGCCAGATTATCGCCGAATGAATCGGGCGCGGCGATGTCGAACAGCGGCGCCCGAGGGTCAACCTCGAGCGGAAGAAGCCACACGCGGACCTCGGGCGCGACGAGCGCTACGAAAAAGCGCGCCAGTAAACGCCCCCGGCCCGACAAACCCCCGCCCACCGGCAACGTAAAATAATTACTGAACGCCGACTTGGAAACCGCCTGCGTTTGGCCGGCGACCGTTATTAACAGGTCGATGGCACCCCGCGGTTCGAACTCGACGTCGAAGGACTTGGCCCCGAGCCAGGACGGCGCCTCGAAAGTGACGTGGCCGCGGCCGTCGCGCATCTCGATGCGGCGCCACGTTCCACCGCCTGCCTTGTCACCCTCGGGCAGGGAGGCATCGGAGGCGAGGAAGTGATATCGGTACGAGCCGAGGTCCGCGTCGGGGACGTTCCCGCCGGCCAGGAAAAGGCCACCGTCGACCTCCTCCGGAGAGAAGTCGGCCGGGGCCCACATGGCGGCGGTCGTTATACCCGCGGCGGCCGCTTGACGCCAGAAAGGTTCCCCGGCGAGGTAAGGCTTGTAATGGGGCCGCAACAACAGGCGGCTCCCCAGGTAACGTCCCGGTTCGTAATCGACGTCCGCGACAAATGGGCGGTAGCTCTCGGCGTCCCGGCCGTAGTGGCCGAATATGCCGTTCGCGCCGGGCGATTTTCCGCTCGCGAACGCGGCCCAGGCCACTTCCCCTTCGGCCGGCGTCGTCGTGCGGAGAGGCGCGAAGGTACCCCGCCGGGCCATGGCAGCCAGGTTGGGCATTTTCCCCTCGGCCATAAGACGCTCCAGCGTAGTGGCGTCCAGGCCGCCGACGCCCAGGACTATAACACGCCGAGCCGCCGGCCTCCTTTCGGCCGGTCCCCGGCCGCACGACGCCAACAGCGATCCCGCCCCGCCAGCGGCCGCCAGCCCGGCCGCGGCACCAGTTATCTTTATGAATCGTCTTCTCTTCATAAGCGACGGGCCCGGTCACCCGTATTGTCTTTCAGCGTCGCTTCGACGACCAGGTTATCCCCGGCCTTCATAAAATCGAATAAAAACATTACAGGCCGCAGCACCTTCCCCAAGAGCCGCCCGGCTTTTTCACACGGGGCGAAGCGCCACGCCATACCGTGCCGCAACCAACGCAGGAAAGTCCACGCCAGGGCGGGAGGGTACGATACGCAATAATATCGAGTCGGCACCCACCCGGCCGCCCTCAGCGCTTCCCCCAGCGTCCGGGCGTCGAAATGAAAACGGTGGAACGGCAGCGACCAATGGTACCAGTACCGGCCGAATAGACGCGCCGCTGCGCCTGTGCAATTCGGCACCGCCACGAGTAGCTTCCCGCCGGGCCGGGTTAATACAGCGGCCGCCCGCAAGGCGCCCGCCGGGTCGCCCAGGTGCTCCAGCGAATGGTGGAAACGTACCAGGTCGAACGGCTCGCCCAGGTTCCCCCGGCCTAGGACCTCGTCGGCGTCGCCGGTTATAACGTTCAGGCCGGCCTCGCGCGCCCGCGCCGCCGCCCCCGCGTCGGCCTCGAGCCCCGCGCCCTCCCAACCGAGCCGGCGGGCCAGCGTCAGGAAATCGCCGGCCCCGGCCCCCACGTCCAACAGCCTCCCGGCCGGGACGTAGCGCGGGACGCCGTAGTATCGGCGGTCGAGCCAGGGGCGGAAGGCCCGCGCCAGCGCGCGGAGTATCGGCCCGGCGGGCCGCACGGCCGCGTAACCCCGATTGAGCCTTATCAGCGTATCGCCGAGGCCGGTTCCTCCCGCCGGGGCGCCGCGATACGCGTAGTAATCGTCGGTAGGATACCGGGCCGCGAGTTCTTCCGGCGACATCGACGGCCGGGTCCAACACGTCCCACAAGACAGGCATCGCAACACGTAAAACAGGCCGGGACTGCCGAACTCCCAGTCTCGGCCTGAAAGCAAAGGCTTAAATTTGGGGGAAGCGCAAACCGGGCAACGGATCACGCCGGTATCCCCACGTAGGCTCACCTCGTCACGACGGCGTCGCCCAAGCGCCCGGCCTTAACGGCGTAGCGCAACCCTTCCATGATGACGACGCCGCTCGACGTTCCGATGCGGTCCGCGCCCGCTTCTACAAGGTTGACGGCCCGCTCGTACGAACGGATGCCGCCCGACGCTTTGATACCGAGGGCGTCGCCCACGGCTCGGCGCAGAAGTCTGATGTCGCCCTCGGTGGCGCCGCCCGGGCCGTAGCCGGTGGAGGTCTTGACGAACTGCGCGCCGGCCCGAACGATTATTTCGGCCGCGGCGGCCTTCTCCTCAGCCGTGAGAGCGCCGCACTCGATTATCACCTTCACGGCCCGCCCGTCTGCCGCCGTCACGACGCCGCGAATCTCGCCCTCGACGAAGTCGTCGTACCCGTGGCAAAGCGCGGAGACGTTCATGACCATGTCTATCTCGTCGGCCCCGCGGGCGACCGCGTCGCGGGCCTCGTAGACCTTGACGGCCTTGGTATTCGAACCCATCGGGAAGCCGACGACCGTGATCGTTTTTACGTTAGTTCCGGCCAGACGCTCCGCGGCGAACCGGACGTTGGTAGGATTGACTACGACGCCGAAGAAACCCTCGCGGACGGCCACCTCGCACAACGACGCGATTTGTTCCCGCGATACGTCGTACCCGAGGAGGGTTTGTTCCAACCTCCCGGGCAGGAAATCGAGCCACTCTTGGGGCGTGCGAGCTTTATCCATAATCCCGGCCGTCAAACTCCGGCCGCGCCTCGGAGGGGCCGAGACGCCGAGAAACCCCGCCTCCTTGCCGTCCCCCCATGTTTAACCTATAATAACACAGAGGAAAAACCGCCGTCAATATATCCTTATACCAAAGGGGGGCCGCGGGGCCCCACTCAAGGAGGGCCGCCATGAAGATGTTAGCCGTTCTGATTATGGCGCTGAGTACGATGGTAGTCTTCTCCGGATGTCAGGCCAAAGAGAGCGCCGAGGAAGTTAGCGACGACGCCGAACCCGCGGAAACGGCCGAGGGGGAAAGCGGCGCGGAGACGGTGAAGTTCGCGACTTCGGACGGATGGGAGATCGTCGGGACCTACCGGGCCGGGAGAGCCGGGGACCCGGCCGCCATCCTGTTACACATGCTGCCCGCCGACCGCCGCTCGTACGACGACTTCGGCGCCCGGTTGGCCGGCGCCGGGTTCAACGTCCTGGCTATAGATTCGCGCGGCCACGGCGAGAGCCTGCAACACGACGGGAAGACCCGGAAGTACCAGGACTTCTCGGACGACGACCACCGATCGTCGGTGGAGGACGTCGCCGCCGCCAAGGCCTTTCTGGCCGAACGGGGCGCGGATACGTCCCGGCTGGTCATTATAGGCGCTTCCATCGGCGCGAACTTCGCTATCATCCACGCCGCCGGGGACGAGGACGTTCGGGCCGTTGTCCTGCTGTCGCCGGGCCTCGACTACCACGGCGTGAAGACGCTCGACGCCATGGCCGCGTACGGCGGCCGGCCGGCCTACCTCGTCGCGAGCGAGGAAGATACTTACGCCGCGGAATCGATCGGCAAACTCCACGAGGTGGCGGGCGGAGCCGAGTTCAAGCTGTTCAATAATGCCGGCCACGGCACCCGCATTTTCGAAGCCGAACCCTCGTTCGAGGACACGCTGGCCTCCTGGCTCGCCGCCCGGGTCAAATAGCGAAAGGGCCCGTCACCGGGGCCCTTTCGGAAGCGGACTCTCAATAATCGCGTCAGGGGCTTATATCCGGAAGGTCGAAACCTTCCGGCAAATCCATACCGCGGGTAATGCCGGACATCTCGTCCCGGGCCAGCGCTTCGGCCTTTTTCTTCGCCGCGTTGACCGCGGCCAGGACGAG
The DNA here is from genome assembly GCA_050117845.1 of Candidatus Zixiibacteriota bacterium. Classification (GTDB taxonomy): domain Bacteria; phylum RBG-13-66-14; class B26-G2; order WVWN01; family WVWN01; genus WVWN01. Next base: position 25,402 of record JASFLY010000022.1, on the reverse strand, counting down.
CTCCTCCAGTAGTTCGACTTCTTCGGCCTTAACCACGGACGGGTCGATTTTAACGGATAGTATTTCCTGGTGGCCGTTAGCGACGACCGTTACCATCCCGCCGCCCGAACTCGCTTCCACTCTCATACCGGCCAACTTCTGCTGGACCTCGCCCAGCTTGCGTTGCACGTCCTTCGCCTGGCGCAAAAGCTGGGTAAGGTTTCCCAAATTACCGAACATGCTTTACCTCCGCCCGGGCGGCCGAATCGCTATGGGTCCTGTTCGCCCTGGGCCTTAACTTCCTTCTCATCCACCACCTCGGCGCCGTACCGTTCCTGGATCTCGGCTACGAGGGGCATGTCTTCGAACAACGTATCGGCCGGCGCGGCCGCTTCCGGCGCCCCGGCCTCGACTTCGACTTTCACTGTTACCGGCCTGCCTACGGCCGCCTTTACGGCTTCGCCGAAGGCTTCCCGCCGGTGGGCCTCGTTCATTTTCTCCGCGCTCACCCGGTACTTCTCCGGGAATCCCAGCCGGAACTCGTCCCCGTCGAACGAGATAAGCCGAGCCGGCGCGAGTAACGCGTGCAGCGCCCGGTCCGACCGGGTCAGTTCGGCTAGGACACGTTGCCAGGTTTCCGTCAGGCTCTTCGGCCTCTCCGGCGCGGGGGCCGCGGCGGCTTCGCCCTCGGCCGCCGGCTCCACCGCCGGGGGCGGGGGCATCTCGAATTCCTCGTCCCCCGCCATCTCGAGCAGTTTCTCGACCGGTAGTAGTTTACGGATACGGGCCGCCTTGAGGACCGCGTATTCCAATACCAGGCGGGGTGACAGGACACGCGTCATGGGGCCGGTGGCGTCCAGGAAGACGTTGATGAGGTTCAACAGCGTGGCCGGCGAGTACTCTGCCGCGAGGGCGCGGAGCTTCTCGCGCTCCTCCCCCGCCGCGTCGACCAGGCTAGGGTCCTCAGGGGCCGCGGCCAATACCAGCAGGTCGCGCAGGTATTCCACCGTCTGCTGCGCCGCCTGCGCCAGGTCCGCACCGTCCCGCACGAGGGCGTCGACCGCCCGGAGGCCGGCGGCGCCGTCCCCGGCGAGTACCGCCCCGGCCAATCCCTCGACCGCCTCCCCGGCTACCAGACCCAGCGTCTGTTCCACGTCCCGGGCCGTAACTTCCTCTCCGGCGAAGGCGATTACCTGATCGAAGAGCGACTCCGCGTCGCGCATGCTACCCGCCGCCCGGCGGCTAATGAGAGACAGCGCCCGGTCGTCGACGGTGAGGCCCTCCTGCGCGGCTATGCCCGATAGTTTATCCTCAATCGACGAGGTGCCGATGCGGCGGAAGATGAAGCGCTGGCACCGGGACACTATAGTCGTCGGGACCTTGTCGAGTCGGGTGGTCGCGAAGATAAAGATGACGTGGGAGGGCGGCTCTTCGAGCGTCTTGAGGAGGGCGTTGAACGCCTCCTGCGTCAGCATGTGGACTTCGTCGATTATATAGATTTTATACGGGCTGTGGCCGGGCGCGAACCGCACGCGCTCGCGGAGTTCGCGCACGTCGTCGATGCCGCGGTTGGAGGCGCCGTCGATCTCGAGGACGTCGGTATCGTTCCCGGCGGCTATCGTCCGGCAGTTGTCGCACTCTCCGCAGGGCGTCACCGTCGGGCCCCGGGAGCAGTTGAGCGCCTTGGCCAGAATACGGGCGATGGAGGTCTTCCCCACGCCGCGCGGGCCGGCGAAGAGGTAGGCCTGGGCCACGCGGCCGCCGGCGACGGCGTTGGCCAGCGTACGCGTAACGGCCTCCTGCCCCACGACCTGGTCGAAGGTGAGGGGCCGGAAGCGCCGGGCGAATACCTGATAATCGGGAACGGTCATTTATGCCTCCGCGGCGGGGCGGGCAAATTGCCTTTTAACTTCGTACATGGGGCAGGCGTCGTCGCATTCCTCTTCGGGCCGTTCGCACGCTTCCACGTGCGTCAGGATTACGGCGCCCGGGAATTCCCGGCGGATGTCGTCCTCCAGATCCTCGGTCAGGCGGTGCGCCACCTCGACGGGCATATCCCGGCATGTGACGAGGTGAAGGTCTATATGGCGCTGGCCGCCGGCGCGCCGGGTACGGAGATTGTGGAACTCGAGCCAGTGGGGGTGGCCGTCCTTTACGATCTCCGCGATGCGCCGTTCCTCTTCGGGCGGCAACCGCCGGTCCAGGAGGTCGCGGCAGGCTTTCCGCGTTATTCGCCACGCCGTGACGAGGATGAGCGCCGCCACGACGATAGCCGCGATGGGGTCGAGAATATGTATCCCCGTGAAGCGGATCAGGACTATTCCGGCCAACACGCCGAGGGACGTCCAGACGTCGGTGCGGAGGTGGTGGCCGTCGGCCTCCACGGCGACCGAGCCCGTACGGCGGGCGACGGCGAACAAGCGGCTCGACACGAAAAAGTTCATCGCGGCCGAAGCAGCCATCACCAAAACCCCCACGCCGAACTGCTCGACCTCGCCCCCGACGATTATCTTCCGGACGGCCTCGGCGATTATAAAGAACGCCGCCGCAAAAATCAATAGGCCCTCCACGGCCCCCGACAGCGCGTCGTACTTGCCGTGGCCGAAGGCATGGTCGCCGTCCGCCGGCTGGCGGGCCTTGCGCACCGCCCAGAACGCCATGAGCGCGGCCAGAAGGTCCACGCCGGAATGGAAGCCCTCCGCCAGTACGGCGGCTGAGGACATCATAACGCCGGCGACGACTTTCCCTATCGTCAGTACGGCGTTGGAGATGACGGCCAGACGGGTAACGCCAAGATTGGCCTTGTCGGCGGAACTAGTCGTCCTCATTTCCCAAAAGGCCGTGAGCTTTGGCGAGTTCGGCCGGGATGTCCAGGTCCTGCGGGCACTTCTCTATACACTGGCCGCAGGCCGTGCACGCGGCCGCGTTATTCAGACGGGCAAAGAAACCGGTCCGACCTATCTCTTTGTACAACTCCCGGGCGCTATCGGTAAAATCGTACACCCTGGCCAGGTTGTACAGCGACAGGACCCGCGAGATGGGTATCTTCTCGGGGCAGGGTATGCAGTAATTACAGCCGGTGCAGTACAGGTCGGAGAGTTTGCGGTACTCGGACAGATTATCCTCGACGGTCCGGAGTTCGTCCGCCGTCAGGGGTTCGGGCCGCGAGGCCGCGGCGACATTCTCCCGCAGATGTAAAACCGTAGTCATCCCGGAGAGTGCGCAATCCACATACGGGTTGGCGAGGACGTAGCGGATGGCCAACTCCGGCGTATTGGTCGAGGCCACGGGTATCCCCTCGAAGACGCGGGACGGCCCGGCCAAGCGGCCGCCGGCGACGGGGCCCATTATCACGACGGCGAGGCCCTTCTCGGCGGCGTACGCGATGCCGGCCTCGTTGCTGCGGTCGATGAGATTGTACTGGACCGTGCAGCCGACGAACTCGCCGGTATCGATGATCTTGGGCAAGTCCTCCGCCGGGGCGTGGAACGAGAAGAAGAGGTGCCGGAAGAGGCCGTCGTCCTGGGCTTTGCGGGCCGCGGCGAGCGGGCCGTTCTTTATCGAGATGTGCTCCTCGAACTCCTTCCAGCTTATGCCCCACATGTGGTAGATGTCGAGGTAATCGACGCGGAGTTTTTGCATCGACGCCTCGAGGCGCCGGCGCCAATCGTCCGGGTCGTCGTTGACGCGCTGGTTCTTGGTCGAGAGCCACACCTTCTCGCGGTAGCCGTCCCCGAGCGCCTCGCCCACGACCTCCTCCGATTGGCCGCGGTTGTAAAGCGGCGCGGTATCGACGTAGTTGATGCCGGCGTCGATGCCGTCGCGGATAAGCGTTATCGCATCCTCCCGGCGGACGTCGTCCTTCTCGTCCACCGGCAGGCGCATGGCGCCGAAGCCCAGCGCGCTTACCTTGTAATCCAAATTACCGAAATCCCGATATTGCATCGCAGCCCCTATTCTACTTTTATATCCAACCCTACGATCGGCATCTCCTCGACCTCGTCGCCCGGTTTCTCGAGCGTTATCGAGGCGCAGCCCTCCATATCGGTATAAACGGGCCGAGCCGTAATCTCCCACGTGCCGGGGGGGAGCTTGAGTTCGTAACGCCCCTTCGCGTCGGTAGTCGTGGAGAGGAAGAGATCGGAAACCGCCACGTCGGCGCGCTCGATAGGGACGTCGTTTTCGTCCCGCACCGTACCGGTTACGCGCGTCAACCGCGTATTAATACACAAGCATAGCATAACGTCGAGGTTCGCCGCGGACGATATTACCGCCGGAACGTACGCGTCGTCGTAGACGTCGCCGCAATCGCCGTAGACCATAAGGCGGTGTACGTCCGGCGATACGCCCTCGAGCCGATACCGGCCTCCCCCTAATTTCTTTCCCAACTGCTCGCCGACCAAGAGGACTCGTACGCCCTCGAGCGGGTGGCCCTGGCAACCGGTGACGTTTACGGTTAATTCGGCCGTCGGGCCGTTGTAGTCGGCGAACGCGGCCGGGGCCAAGAGGAGCGCCCACACGACCGCGGCCGTCGGCCACGGCCTAAGCCTCGGGTTCGACAACCGCAACGAATTCATTCCCGCACTCCCGATCCAAAAGTCAAGGAAGGTTTAACTCCACCGGCTCCACGTCGTCCCCCGGCTCCGGCGGCACGGGCAGCATAATTGTTTTGGCAACGTCCAAGCCTCTTCCGGTGGCGTGGATCTCCCACTCGCCCGGCGGAAGGACGAGTTCGTAGCGGCCCTTCTTGTCCGCCGTCGTCTCGAGGAAGAGGTCCTCCACAGCTACGCGGGCCCCGGAGGCTGCCTTCCCAGCGTCGTTCTCGACGCGGCCCTTTACGGGCGTGCACTGCGTCTCGATACAGAGGCATATGATTACCTCCATATCGACCCGCGACACCGCCGCGTTCGTCGTGAAGGGCGAATCGTATACCTCGCCCATAGTATCATAAACCAGGAGGCGATGCGGCCCAGGGTATACACCGTCAAGACGGTAGCTGCCGTCTCCAAGGTCCTCGGCCACGGCCTCGCCGACGAGTACGGCCCGGGCCCCGTCGTACGGGATGCCCTGGCAACTGGTGACGTAAATGTTCATATCGGCCGGCGTACCGTTGAACCCGGCGAAGGCGGCCGAAGCGCTCGTCAATAAAACAACCCAGAATAGTAAACGGTTACGCATAGAGTCCTCTCTCGTAGGTTGCCGTTACTCGTCGTACGGTTCGAACTCCCACGCCACGTACTTCCCCCGGTAAGCTTTATAAATCCGGGATTCGGCCACCGCCGGCGGCGCGTCGCCGACCTCGACGACCTTGACCTCGTAACCCCCGTCCCCCTCTCGGCCGGTTGACGAGTCGACGGCGAGGAGACGCAGCTCTTCGGCGGCGGCGAGGTCCCACGCCATAACGGCCGGGAGGCGGCCGTCATAGTCGGGGCCGCCGGCCGGGGGTTCGACCTCCTCGGTCCCGAGCCAGACCATATATCCCGGGACGAAAGCGTACGACGACGCGACGTCGACGACGGCCACGACTTCCGCCTTCGCCGTATCGTAGAGTATTACCGCCGACCTTATTTCCGGCAAGACGTAGTAGCCAAGGTAGCGCGAGTCGGCGGACCACTCGCTCGTGCCGCCGCCGCTCCAGGTATCGCCCAGGTTATACGCCAGGCCTTTCCCCGCTTCGAAGTAGAGCGCCGGCCCGAAAGCCGCGCATACGACCTTCCGGCCGTCCGGCGACACGTCCAACCGGTAATCGCCCCACTCGCTCCCCTCGCACGCGAGACGAATCTCCTTCATCATTCGGCCCGCGTCGCCGACCCGGCCGGCGGCGTCTGCCTCGGCCAACGCGTCGAACGCGTCCTCGGGAACGGTGTACTCGGCGACTACCCATCCGCTTTTACTACCCGCCTTGACCGGTATCCAGTAGCAACCGTCGACGGTTTTGCCGTCGTCGATTGAAGCGATGAGGGAAGTCCCCCGCGGCAACTCCGCCACGACGTCCGCCGAGGTCCCTGGCTCCGCGCGCATGTTCAACGCGTCAACGTAGACTACCAGGCCGCCGTTGTCCGCAAACGTACCGGCCGGCAGCAACGCCGCCACGGCCGCAGCCGCGAGGACTATCGTTATTATTTTCATCTTCATAAAACCGGCCTTTTCCCTTTCGTAACGATTAAGCCTCGGAGACGTAACTCGGCGCGTAATTGTTTAAATATTTGCGGTAGAGGGAAGAGGAAGCGACGGCCTCCGGCGCCTTCCCTACGGGGCGCAAGCGGTACTCTCGGGGCCCGAGGCCTTCGCCGCGGGCGTCGCCGGCGTCGGCCTCCAGCACCTTACTCATCTTGGCGGCCGGCAGGCTAACGCAGTACATCGCCGGGAGTTCGGCTTCCTTTACGACGTCGGAAGGTTCGGTCGTGAGGACGACAAGGTAACCGTCCACGAACTCGAAGTTATCATGGTACGACGCGCCTTCGAAGACAACTTCGCAACGTTCGGCGTCGTAGATATGGAGGCTGTATTTAATGACGACGTTGCCCGCCCGGACGAAGTATTGGCTGTCGGCCGACCATTTAACGTTTCCGAAGAACAGGCTTTCCGCAACCTTTTCGACTAATCCCCGGCCGGCGGCGAAGTATAAGTCCGTCCCTAAAGCCCTGGAGTCGGGATCCGCGAGGAGGCGACACAACATCTTCTTACCGTCCGGCGAGACCGACACCTCCTCGGCCGTACCGCGTTCCGCCGCCACCCGCTTTATTTCGGCGACCATCGCCGCGGCGTCGCCGCTCCGGCCCAGCTCGTCGGCCCTACGCGTCGCCTCGTATATCTCGACCGGGACGATGAACCTGTTAGCGAGCCAACCTTCTTTACCATCCACCCGGACGTGGACCCAATGATACCCGTCGGCCTCGACGCCTTTGCTGGTAGACTCGTCAACGCGCGTCCCCTCGCCGAGGACGGCGACGACGTCCGCCGAGGTCCCGGGGGCCGCACGCATATTCAGTTGTTCGACGTATACGACGTGGTAATCGTGGTACACGATAGATTGGGCCGCCCCCGTCGCCTGGCAGGCCAGGACCGCCAATAACAATCCCGCAATTATCCCCTTCATAACCGCTACCTCGGTGTTAATCCTCTCCGTATAGTAACCGGCCCGAACTCGTATCGTAGAATACGGGTTTGACGGTAGTGCTAAAGTGAAGGTACCGGGAATCGTCGCTCCAGCTTTCGGGGGTTAAACCGTAAAATACGTCGGCCAGCCCTTTCCCCGCCTCGAAATATAAATGGGGGCACACGACGGCCTCGTCGCCTTCCCCCTCCGAGAATCCGGCCCAGCACACGGCCTTGCGGTGGTCCGGCGATACGTGGACGTTGGACTCCGGCGGCGAGCCCGGGACCTCCCTGGCTATCGTTACGTTGGCCAGCTCCTCCAGCATCTCGTCGGCCTTGCCCGCCTTGCCGAGTTCGTCGGCGCGCCGGTAATCCTCGTAGAGTTCCCGGGAAACGACCCAACGGCCGGCGACCCAGCCCTTCCCGCCGTTGGTCTCGACGTTGAACCAGGGGTCGGAGGGCGAACCGGCCGTCTCCGCGATCCAAACGTCTCCCTTCACGTATGTCACCGGGTCGCCGCGGGTTAGGAGAGCGACGACGTCACCCTCGGCCCCGGCCTTGTTACGCAGACTCGACTTCTCGACGTAAACGACATATTCGTCCGGGGAGGGTTTGGCGTCGTCGCCGGCGCCGGACTCGCCGCGGCCGATGTCGTCGTTACCCGTTTTCGCGCCGTCGCCTTTACCGCCGGGAGAACACGCGAGCGCCGCCAGCAGCGCCAAGGTGATAATTATAATTGATACGGTTCTCCGGGTCATAACGTTTCCCTTCCGGTAAAAACGGGCGCCGGTTATTATTCGAATTGATGCGTCCGGTTAATCGCGTACCCCGAATCCTCGTAGTACTTGATATAGAGTTTGGAGTGTTCTACGCCCTCGGGACAGGGATCGGCGGTTTTCATTTTCACGGGGTAGCACGGACTCCGGGCCCAATTCGTCCGGGTATCCTCGCCGCCTATCGTACTCAAGTCCGCTTCCAGGAGTTTCAATTCCCGGCCGGTCGCGAGTTCGCGCGCGTACAGCACCGGCGTCGAGGAATCGCCGTAAAGGAGTGGCGATACCGATTCTTCGACCGGCTCCTCGTCAACCCACAACAAATAACCGTCGGCGAATTCGAAATCACCGAACATCACTTCCTCCGACCTGGGCACCGGCACCATGCGGCCCACTAAAACGCGCTTCCCGCTATCGGTATTTATAAGGCCGAAATAACCCGTAGCAAAATGTGTCACCACCGGACTCGCCGAGTAAGCGTAATATCGCGAGTCGGGAGACCATTCGCCTAATATTTCCTCGTACGACCGGAAGTAATCTATTAAACCCTTGCCCGATGCGAAAGCCAGAACCGGAAACGGCGAAGAAACCCTTCCCATATCCTCGTACCGGCCTCCCCAATAATCGGCTTCTTCCGATACTATCCCCCCCTTAATAATAATCCTCTTCCCGTCCGGCGATACGGCGTAAAAAGGTTCGTACGATTCCATTTCTCCGATGCCGACGCTCACGGCCGTTTCAATAACCGCGGCCACCATCGCCTCCGCGTCGCCGGCTTTCCCCAGCTCGTCGGCCTCCCGGAAGGCGTCGTAATAAGCACGGGGCAATGTGTACCAATCGGCGACCCATCCCTCGTTCTCGCCGGCGCGAACGTGCCGCCACCAGAAACCACCGCTCTCCACGGGCGCTTCGCCCAGGTCGATCAATTCATCGTCTCGCGCCAGCGTCTTGATTATCTCGGCCCCCCCAGACGGGTGTTCCCGCAAATATAAGGCTTCGACCCAAACGACGTATTCGTCGCGCGTCACGGTCGTTTGGTCCGCGTAAGCCGCGAACGCCGCCGCCAACGTAATACCTATCAGCATCCACTTCCGCATCGGTTACCCTCCGTAACGACCGACCCGGTTAAAACGGGCGCCCGAGGCCGGGCGCCCTGTCGTCATCTATATTGGTACCCTCTCCCCTCGCCGCGCTATAAGTTCTCCAAATTCGCGAGGAACTCCGCGTTGTCCTTCGTCTTGCGCATCTTGGAGAGGAGCGTCTCGGTAGCGTCCACGCCGTTCAAATCGGCCAGGACCTTGCGAATGAGGCGGACCTTGTTGAGTTCCTCCTCGGTCAACAGCAGCTCTTCCTTGCGCGTGCTGGAGCGCGCTACGTCAATGGCGGGCCAGGTGCGCCGGTCCACCAACCGCCGGTCGAGGATGCACTCCATATTGCCGGTGCCCTTGAACTCCTCGAAGATGATATCGTCCATCTTGGAGCCGGTGTCCACCAGCGCGGTGGCGATGACCGAGAGCGAGCCTCCCTCCTCGATGTTGCGGGCGGCGCCGAAGAAGCGCTTGGGCTTCTGCAACGTGGAGGCGTCGATGCCGCCGGTCATGACGCGGCCCGAGTGCGGCGTCACGGTGTTGTACGCCCGGGCGAGGCGGGTGATGGAGTCGAGCAGGACGACGACGTCGTGGCCGGCCTCGACCAATCGCTTGGCCTTCGCCAGGACCATCTCGGCGACGTGGACGTGCCGGTCCGCGGGTTCGTCGAAGGTCGACGAGATGACCTCGCCGTGGACCGAGCGCTCCATGTCCGTGACTTCCTCCGGCCGCTCGTCGATAAGGAGAACGATAAGGAGGACGTCCGGATGGTTCTCGGCGATGGCGTGGGCGAAGTCTTGCAGTATAGTCGTCTTGCCGGCCCGCGGCGGCGATACGATGAGAGCCCGCTGGCCCTTGCCCACCGGCGTTATAAGGTCGAGGACGCGAAGCGTCATGTTCCCGTCGCCGGACTCGAGGCGCAGACGTTCGTCCGGATAGACCGGCGTCAGGTTGTCGAAGAGGTTCCGGTCGACGGCTTCCTCCGGGTCGACCGTGTTGACGGCGTCCACCTTGAGGAGAGCGAAGTACTTTTCGTTGTCCTTGGGCGCCCGGACCTGGCCGGAGACGGTGTCTCCCTTACGGAGGCAGAACCTCCGGATCTGCGACGGCGAAACGTATATGTCGTCGGGCCCCGGAAGATAGTTGTTCGCGGGCGAACGGAGGAAACCGTAGCCGTCGGGCATGGTCTCCAGAACGCCTTCCGCGAAGATAAGGCCGTTCTTCGTCGCCTGCGTCTCGAGTAACTTAAAAATAAGCTGTTGCTTACGCAGGCCGGACGCGCCGGTCAAACCCATTTCTTTGGCGAGCGACGTTAGCTCCGCCGTCGTTTTAGTCGTTAATTCGGCTAAGTTTAATGACATGGAATGGAAATTGTGGAGAAAAGGTCGAGGGGTGGGGATTAGCTCAAAGGCTTACTATGCATAATTATAACCGAAACGGCCGCGGCCGTCAACCGGTATTTTCCGTGGAGGCCAAACCAAACTCGGGCCGACCTGAAGGTCGGCCCCTACTTTTTTAGTTCATTTACGGCAGCGAGGAAATCGGCCGGTAGCGGCGACAGAAAACGCATCCGCTCGCCGGAGGCCGGGTGGTCGAAGGAAAGCGATTGCGCGTGCAGCGCGGGCCGGCCTATCAGCTCGCTCGCGGACCCGTAGGTCCCGTCGCCCAAAATCGGGTGGTCCAGATACGCGAGGTGGACGCGGATCTGATGAGTCCGGCCGGTATGGAGGCGGAGGCGCAGGAGCGTCGCCTCCTCGCCGAAGCGCTCGACGACCGCGTACGTCGTCTTCGCGTCCTTGGCCGCGAGGGGGCTGACGGCGAAGAGTTTGGGGTCCCGGCTCGAGCGGCCTATGGGCGCTTCGACCACGCCGGCGTCGAGCGGCAGGGCCCCGCGGGCCAGCGCGACGTAGGTCCGGCCGGTGGTCCGCTGCGAGAACTGCTCGACCAGCTTTCGGTGCCCCAACTCCGAGCGGGCCGTAACCAGCACGCCCGACGTGCCCTTGTCCAGCCGGTGCACTATCCCCGGCCGCAGGGGGCCGCCCACCGGCGCGAGATTCCCCACGTGATGGAGTAGCGCATTGACGAGCGTCCCGGAATTGACGCCGCCCGCCGGGTGCGTCAACATACCGGCGGGTTTCTCGATAACGACGACGTGCTCGTCCTCGTAATATATGGTAAGGGGGATATCCTCGGCCTCGGGCAGGGGGTCCGTCGGCGGCCTTATCGTCCCGGCGATAACGTCGCCCTCGCGCAGGCGATACGAGGCCTTTACCGCGCCGCCGTTCACGGTCAGGTCGCCGGCGACGATGAAACCCTTCAGCCGCGACCGCGAGTACGGCCTGAGCAGAGCGCCCAGGTAGGAGTCCAGCCGCTCGCCGACGGCCTCGGCCTCGACGACAAGGCGAACGTCGTTCCCGTTTTCGGTTTGTTTATCCATACGTCGTACACTCGTAGCCCTCCCCGATTATAATACCCGCAGTGCCTTTCGGCAAGGCCGGGCCCGCCCGCAACGGGAAACCTACGTTTTATTGTTGCGCCGTAAAGTTATACTAGGATAATATGAATAAACGCAAGGGGGTTCTCCTTATGCCGCGTAGCATCCCGGCTCTAATTTGTATTAGCTTCGTACTGGCGACCGGTACGGGGGCAGCCGAAGACAAGCCCTGGGTAAAAGTAAAACCCGACGTCTTGACGGCGGGGTCGGTCGTCCGGGAAATCAAGTTCGAGGTGAAGATGCCGGTCGACGCGCCGGTCGGTTCGGCGGTCGAGATAGAAATCCCTTACCACTTCGGCTTCCCGCAGACCGAAAACGCCGACGCCGACAACTACTTCACCGGCAAACCGCCGCGCGGCGTCGAGTTTGACCTTGAGGCCGAAGAGGCGAGCGCCCGGAGCTATTTTATCCGAGCGGTCGTAAAGAGCGGCAAGTTAAAACGGGGCAAGAAATTCAAGCTGCTGTTAAAACGCGAGCACACCCACCCCTTTAACCAGGACGAAAAAGCTCTCCTCACGTACGTCAAAGGCCCCCGGGCCGAAGGCGAAGACGAGGGCCCCGTGCTCGCCGAAGGCCGGACGACCGTCATCCACATTCCGGGGGGGCCGCCGGCGCGTTTCCGCGTCGTGGCGCCGACCTGCGTGACGCCGGGCGAACCCTTCGCCGTCAAGGCCGCCGTCCTGGACGAGAACAACAACCCCCCGCCCAAGCCCTGGAAGGGAGACGTCACGCTCGCCGGCGACGGCGTCTCCGGCCCCGCGGCGGCGTCGCTGACGAAGAAGGACGCGAACTACCTGGAAGTCGAGGGCTTCACGGTCGCCGAGCCCGGGGTATACCGGGTGGAAGTCCGCGGCGGCGGCCTCTCCGGCCGGAGCAACCCGATAGTCTGCCGCGAGAACTGGGACCGCCGGATATACTGGTGCGACGAACAGGGCCACTCGGCGTTCTCGGACGGCATGCGGCAGCCGGACGAGTACTTCGACTACGGCCGCTACGTGGCCCTGCTCGACGACGTCCTCCTTACCGACCACGCCGAGAATATCTACGAGGACGAGTGGCCCACCTTCGTCGAGATCGCCAACGCCAAAAACGACCCGCCGGCCTTCGTGACGCTCGTGGCGTACGAGTGGACCAGCGACGCGTGGTCGGGCGGCTATGGCCACCGCTGCGTTTTCTACCGGGGCGACGGCGGCCCCTACTACAGCTCGTTCGTCGAGGACACGGACACGCCCTTGAAGCTGTGGTCCAAGTACCGCCCCGGCGAAGTGGTGATGATACCCCACCACACGTTGGCCGGCTTCCGTTGGAGTAGCTTCGACCCCGCCTTCGACCGCTGCGTGGAAATCGTATCACACTGGGGATCATCCGAATACGAGGGCAACTCGCTTTGGACCAACCAGGTCTGGCGGGGCGGCGACGTGGTCAGCGCGCTCGATTCGTACTACATCCTGGGATTCGTGGGCGGCGGCGACAACCACAACGGCGCCCCGGGCCAGAACCACGGCCCAAGCCGGATGCGCCACATGCCTTACTACGGCGGAATCACGGCCTGCCTCATGGAGGAGAACACGCGCCCCGGAGTATTCGATGCCCTGTACGAGCGCCGGGTCTACGCCACCTCCGGCAACCGCGACTTCCTCGACTTCACCGTGAACGACGCTCCCATGGCGAGTGTTATCCCGGTTAAAGATGAACCGATAATCGAGGGCGAGGCCGCGACCGAGGGCCGCTTAAAATCGATAGAGGTGATCCGCGGCGGCGAGACGGTACTCGACGTGATGAACGTCGGGGGCAGCCCCCACGTCGAGTTCTACTGGCGCGACTATTGGTACGACGGCGAGCCGACCTACTACTACGTGCGCGTTACGTCCGAAGACGGCCATGTGGCGTTCGCGACGCCGATTTGGGTGGCGCGCGGCGAATGGCTCGCGTTGGATGAGTCGGGCGAGGACCTCGCACCCGGGGAACGGCTGCCTCTCCCGGCGCCCCTTAACGCGGAGTTCGACGACTACGCCGTCCGCGTCAAGGCGACGGCGGCCGAAGCCGGTAGGATTAAAGTGACGTCGGGGGACGAGGTGGTCGCGGCCGCCGAGACCGCGCCGGGCGAACGGGAGGTAACACTCAATTTCGAGGCCGACCCGGAAGAGTGGAACGTCGCGCTGACGTACGACGGCGCGACGGCGTTGAACGTGGCCGAAGCGTGCGTCTATCCCTACCCGTGGCTCGAGCCGAGTTGGGTGGGCCGCTGGTGGACATGGCAGGCCGAGGACGAAGAGCACATGTCCCACATCGGGAACGTCGTGGATGACGCCGGCGCGTCCGAAGGTTCGGCCCTCGCCGTGTCACTCGCGGACGGCGTAGAAGCCGACGCCGTTTTGTGGGGCCCTTACCAAACCCTCGAGCGGGGCGAATACCAGGCCCACTTCTACCTCCGGGCGGAAGGCGACCCCGGCTATACCAAACCGGCGGCGACCATCAGCGTCGCGACCGCGTCGATCGAAGAGGGCAGCATCCCCAGCACGACGGCCTCCAAGACCATCAGCGCGGGGACGCTGGCGGGCTCTCCCGGATACCAGAAGTTCACGCTGGACTTCACCCTCACCGAAAAAACGAAGTGCGAGTATAAGGTCAAGTACCACGGCGGCGCCATCGTCTACGTGGATAAGGTCGACGTCCAACAGACGGCCTACGAATAACGTCGGCGCGCCGGGGACCGGGCCGGCCCGGCGCTATTGACAAATATTACCTATTAACTTATAATATATATAGAAATCGAACCGGCGGCCTATTGCCGGAATATTAAAAGCGTTAAGGAGGTATCTTCGATGGCGAAAGACCCGGTATGCGGCATGGAAGTCGACGAGTCGAACCCCGCCGCTACTTCCGATTACAAAGGCGAAACGTATTACTTCTGCGCTCCGGGATGCAAAAGCGCTTTCGACGCCGACCCGGAAAAATACCTGGGCGGCGAGAAGAGCGGCGGCTGTAGCTGCTGCGGCGGCTAGTCGGCCAACCGAACGGTAGAAGAATAGCCGGCCCCGAGGGCCGGCTTTTTTACTTGCGATTTTTAGGCGTTACCCTTTAAGCGGCCTCAGTCCTTTCATGGCACTTGATGCCGAGGGTTTCGAGTTCGTCCATTACGGGCTCGTATATCTCCGGCATCACGGGGACCCGGACGCCGGCGAGGGCCAGCCGCCCCTCGAGTATCAGACGGGAGGCGATCGCGGCGGGAAGACTCACGGTCCGGGCCATGGCCGAGTCGCCGCCCGGCACGCCGTAATCCACGAGGGTGGACGTGACGTGTTCGCGGCGTGCGCCTTCGTACGATATCTCGAAGTCGTGATACAGAACGATCATATCGCGCTCGCCCGGTTCGTACGCGCATTTCTCCTCGAGCCGCGTCGCGAGTACGTCCAGGGGCGCGGCTCGCGGACAGGGCAGCGGCTCATCCGAGAAAAAGCCCAGCCACTCCAGCCGGCCGACGACGTCCGAATCCTCGGGCAGGCCGGCCCGGGCCGCGAATTCGGCCTTCACGTTCTCCCCCGCCGTCCCCATTACCCGGGCGCAGAACTCCCGGTAAGATATTTCGCCTAAGTCGCGCCGGTCGGCGGCGAGGAAGCCGAGTCTCGACAGGGCGAGCCAGGTTCGGCACCAACCCGGGTTCCGCAGCGTGCCCCGGAACATCGTCTCGACGCCCTCCAGGCCGTAGGTCTCGATATAGGGCAGGGAGTCGCGGTTCGGATAACGCTCGAACTCCCCGGCGCCGGGCACGTCAACCGTCCGGCAATCCGAGAAGAGTTCCTCGCCCGAGATGGTGACTTCCCGGCCCTCCTCCAAGTACGTCGCGGCGTTGCCCGACGCCAAAATGACGGCCCGGGGGCTCCAGGAGAATTTGTATCCCCAGGGATTGGTATTGGCCTCGGGCGCCGGCAGGCCGCCGCAATAAGAACGGAAGCCGGTGACCCGGCCGCCCCGGGCCCGGGCGCGGTCGATAATCCGCATTGCGGACATATGGTCGACCCCGGGGTCGAACCCGATTTCGTTGAGGAAAAGGAGCCCCGCCTCGCGGGCCCGGCCGTCCAGCGCCGCCATGGAGGCGCTAACGTACGACGTCGTGACCAGCGGCCTGCCGTGGGTAAGGCAGTGCTCGGCGACGCGAACGTGATAGATATAGGGGAGAAGGCTGATGACGAGGTCGGCCTCGGCCACTTTCGCCGCTAACGTATCCTCGTCGTCGACGTCGAGCAAGCGGCACGTCCCCCGCGGCCGGCCTCCGATGAGGCTTTTGGCCCGATCGACGTCGAGGCTCGAGATATTCAGCTCGAAATCGGTGCGGGTTAATATGTAATCGACGAGGGGCCCCGCGACCATGCCGGCCCCGAGCATCAGTATCCGTTTAGCCACGATCCCGACCTTACCCGATATACCTTTCCAAGTATTGGTAGGGCGGCGTGAATTCGCCGCGGTAGAGTATCGTCGCGGCCCGGACGGCCGCCGGTAGTCCCGCTTCCCCGAAATTAGCGTCCCACCGAGCGTACGCTATGGGGGCGGCGTACGGCTCGAGTTTAGAACCGAAGTACACCGAGGAGTCGTACGGCAGTTCGGCCGGGAGGTTGTACACGGCGAGGATGACCGGGCCCTTACCCGCCACGCCGTCGATGGCCCGGCCGCGGCCCACGTCGTAAACGTAAACGGGCGCCTCGGGCGTCGTGGCCTTGACGGTGGCCTCGACGCCGCCCCCCACGTCGCAACTTATGTCGCCTATGACGCGGAGCCAGGGCGACTCGGGGCCGGAGTAGAGGTCCGCCAGGTCGGCGCGCGACACGAAGTGGGGATACCGGTCGTCCCAGTAAATGCAATTAACGAGTACGGTAAGATGCGGCAGGTATCCCGAAAGCACCGGCGCGTACTTCGCCGGGAAATCGTAATAGTCCTTCAGGTCGAACGCGGCGCCCTCCGCCCGCGGCGTGACCATGTCCCTTTCCTTAAATACCACCTTATAGACGGTCTTGTCGGAAGGGTCCGGCCGCCCGGCGACCCAGGCGACCTCGTCCGGCCCGATTTCCTTCACGGGAAACAGGTCCAGGATTTCCTGGGCGCCGAGGGAGACGTTGCCGTAGCCGGCGATCCCGATAATAAAGGGGGCGAGGTCGGCGCCGAGGCCGTGCCGGCCTATCTTCTCCCCCACCTCCGCCATCGCCTGCCGGGCCGCGTCCAAACTCCCGTATTGCCACGCCGCTTTGAGGTCGGCGAAGGGGTTGGGCCGCCCCTCGTGGGCCAGGCGTTTCCCCAAAGCCCACAGCGAGTCGATCATCCCGGCCAGGCCGGCGAAGCGGCCGAAAAAGACGAGCCGCCGGCCGGCCTCGTCGACGATGCGCTCGTAATCTATTAACGAACAGCCGGTCTCGACGAGGCGCCGCAGCATGGGCATATTGGCGGTTTGGCCCTTGACCACATGGGCGAAGTACATGTAAACCGTATCGGGGAGGATTAGATCCGGGGGGACTTCCTTGACGGCGAAGACGAAATGGCAGGGGCTTAGGTCTTCGGATATCGTGGCCCCGGCCGCCTCGTAAGACGCGGCGTCGAAGACCCGGATATCGGAAGGTTGCACGATGACCCGCACGCCCTCGTCGCGGACCAGCCGTTCCACTTCCCGCGGCGTCAGCGGCGCGCGCCGTTCCCACCGATTAACGTCTTCTCGGCGTATACCTACAACCGGAGTTACCATCGCTGTCGAAAAAAAGAGACCGCCGGTACGCACGCACGGCGAGTGGGCTTGTTTAACGCACCAAACTCAAGCACTCGAAGCGTATCACAGCACCCCGGAAAAATCAACCCCGCGGCTCGGGCCGCGGGGCTGTCGCTTTGGGAATGCCGTTATCGGTTCTTAATGGTACTGGGTTTCGTTGGCCGCCGCTCCCGCCGCCTTCATCAGCGCGGCGTCGGAGTATTCGTCCTCGTCGTCGGCCTGGACTTCGAGTTCCTCGAGTTCGTTCGCGCTGTTTATGAGTTCCTGGCTCAGGCCGTCGGCCGCCCGATCGCGGCTCTTCTTCTTCTGCTCTTCGAGTAGGCCCTTGGCCTCGTCGCGTTTGCCCTCGGAGACCATCCGCCGGGCTTCTTCCATAACCGCGGCGTTCTCCATCACGTAGGCGGTATTGACGACTTCGGCAACCTCGTTCGCCGCCACCACTTCCTCCTGCGGCACGAAGTGCATCGCGAGCCGCGTAGCCGTGGACGAAACGGCTTTCTTTTTAATCTGGTCCTCGTAGCGAACGGCCACGGTCCCGAGGGACACGGTCTTCTCTTCCTCGACCGCCGGCAGGGAGAGTTCTATGAAGACGGTGTACTCCTGGCCGGAGGCGATGTCGCCCACCGCTATCTCGTAACGGCCGTTGCCCATATCGGTGTACTGGTAACCGTGGACCTTGGCGATTTTAACGCCCGGCTCGAGCATGACGTCGACCGCTATGCCGCTCGCGGCGACGTTGACGATGCCGGAGAGTTCCCGGGCGAAGATATTCGGGATCGTGTTCGGCTGGTCGATGTAGTAGTAATTGCCGGCGCCGCCGGTGGCGATGAGAGTCAACAGGTGATCGTCGTAGTCGGTGCCCACGCCCATTGCGGTGGTGTATATATCCTTCTTCTGCCAATTACGGGCGATGGACGAGAGTTTCTCGAGGTCGGTAATGCCCTCGTTGGCCAGGCCGTCGGAGAGCAGAACGACGCGGTTGAGGTAGTTCTTTTTCTTGCCTTTTTTGGCCTGAGAGTAGCCTTCCTCCAGGCCGCCGGAGAGGTTGGTGTTGGTTCCCGCGAACAGCTCGTCGATTTTGGAGTTGAGCATACTCTTATTCTCGACCTTGCTGTTCTTATGCACGACCTTGACGTCGGAGTCGAAGGCGACGATGCTGATGCGGTCCTGGGGACCCAGGTTGTCGACCACGTACTTCGCGGCCTCTTTCACGTAGTCCAGCTTGCCCGAGCTCCCCATCGAGCCTGAGCGGTCAATGACCAGGCACAGGTTGAGGGGCGGCCTGTCCTTCGCGACCTCCACCGGGATATCGGCGGCGCGGAACTTGAGTTCCAGGTACGCCGTAGCCGCGGTGCCCACCAGGCCGTACTCGTTGCCCAGGATGGGCCAGAAAGTCAGGGCCTCGCTCGTGTGCGCCGGGTCGAACCGGCCGTGGAGCGGGTCGTAGGAGTTGAGGACTATGGTCTCGCCGGTCAGGTCGGATATCACCGACATCGCGAGCGTGTCCACCATCTTCAGGGCCTCGTTCTCGCCGGCGCCCTCGACCTTGCTGGCCGCGACTATCTCCGCGGTCGCGACGTCGATGACGTGGGCGTCGAGGCGCAACGACCCCGAGACCGAAACCAGCGACCCCGCCACGATGAGGTCGGCGCCCAGGATCTTGCCTATCTTCTGGGCGTTCGTCGGGTCGACCAAAGCGGAACGGTCCAACTTAAGTTCGGCCAGTACGTCGTCGAGGTTGTCCCGCGTCACGACCGTCAGGTGGCCGGCCTGCTTCAGGTCCGTAATTAGCATCTTGGCCAGCGCGGTCTCGAGATAGTCGAGGCGGGTGGAGTTGGATTCGTTGACGAAGGGGAGCACGGCGATAGCGGCGTCCTTGTAGTCCTTCGGCGCCTCCGCCGCGACCGACGGGGGCGGCTCCAGGGCCCCGGCGAGGGAGGCCGCGCCGCACGCTATACCTAAAATTAATATTAATGCGTTTTTCATGGTCCACTCCTCTGCTTTTCCGTATTATTTATTATTCCGACTTACGGGATTCAAAGGCCGGCGAGTCCTGTTTATCTATATGACCGCCACCCATTGATAATAGTTTAAACGCGTTTTCGCCGGGGCCGCCCGTTAAACCGTACGGCGCTATAACGCGTCATTACAATAAAGCGGCTCCTTTCCCGGAGGCCAATAAATTATGAGAAAACCGTTTGCGCTCGTCTCCATTATACTATTATTTACGTCCCTCGCGTCCGCCGAAATACTGGAGGAGGCCGTCGAGGCCGCGGCCGAGGTGGCCCAGGATAAAGTGGCCGCCGTGGACGCGGATAAAGACGGCGTCGCCGTCACCAACTGGACCGACGGCTACGTCGAGGTGACCGCCATCGGCGCGGTCAACCTCGCCCTCGCCCAGAGCAAGGCCCACGCGCTGAGCCAGGCCGAGGAGACGGCCCGGGCCCTCGCCTACCGCAAGCTCTCGGAGAAGATCTACGGCGTCCAGGTCAATTCCCGGACGACCGTCAGCGGCGCCGTCGCGACCTCCGACTCGCTGGTAACGCAGACGCAGGGCCTGGTGCGCGACGCCCATGAGGTCAAGGTCTCGCACGAGGTAATGAACGACGGCTCGTTGTTGTGCGCCGTAACCATGGCGGTACCGATGACCACCGCCCGGGGCCTGGCCGCCGTCGCCGCCGAAACGCCGGCCGCGAACGCCGACGCGCCCAGGTTCGTGGGCGGAGGCGTCGACCCGCCCGTAGATGCCGACTACACCGGCGTTATTATAGACGCCACCGGCCTCGAGGCTAACCCGGCCCTCAGCCCCACCCTCCTCACCGAGGACGGCTTCGTCGTATACGGCGCCGAGACGCTGGGGGCGGAACGCATCTCGTCGCTGGGAGTCGCCCGCTACGCCAAGACGCTGGAACAGGCGAAGGAAAAGGGCGCCGGCGCCAAGCCATTCGTCATCAAGGCGCTAAAAAGCGTCGGCGAGTACGCCTGCGACCTGGTGCTCCCCTCGGACCTGGTGGACATCCTCTTCCAGCTCCAACAGGATAGAGGGATTCTGGACGCCGGCCCCGTAGTCATCATGACCAGGGGGCTAGAGTAATGCGCGCGCGGATATCGGTACTCGCGGCCGCGCTCGCCCTCGCCGCCGCGGCCCAGGCCGTCGTCGTTACGGGGCGCGTCCCGGCGACGGGTGACGCCGAGGCCGACCGGGAAGCGGCGCTCTCCGTCGCCCGACGGCGCGCCGTCGAGGAGGCGGTGGGCGTCATCGTCGACTCTACGGTCCGCCTCGAGAACCAGCTGCTCATCGAGGACGCGGTATATACCAAGTCGAAGGGCCTGGTTACGAACGAGGTCGTTACCGGCGAGCGCGAGGTGGACGGCTTTTACGAGGTCACGATGAGTTGCGACGTGGAGGATTTGGGCCTCGCGGCGGAGCTCGACCGCCTTAAAAACGCCATCGTCGTCAGCGTACGGATCGCCGACGCCGAAGCGGCGGACGTGCGCCTCGTCGAGGGCATTATCCGCGGGGGATTGGTGGCCAATGGTTTCAACTGCCTCGACGCGTCGTATATCCGCGGCGACGGGGCGGGCGAAGAGGTCGCCCGGGCGGACGAGCTTTCGGGGGAGGAACTTCAGCTGCTGGGCCGGCGCCTTCTGGCCCGGGTCATAATCTACGGCGAGATAACGACGCGCGACGCCGGAGTCCTCTCGACCTATCTGCCGTACGTGGAGGAGAACCCCCTCGCCGGCCTGCTGGTCGCCAACGCCTGCGGGAACGTCCGCGCGGTGGACACGTCGTCCGGCCGGATACTGGCCGAGCATCAGGCCGGGTTGGGCGAGTACGCCGGATTCGGCGACGACGAGGAGACGGCGGCCGCCGACGCGCTGGCGCGGCTGGCGAACGCGTACGTCGAGTTCTTCGCCGAAGGCCTGGCGGACTTGAAATAATCAGGGCGATAAAATATTCCCCGAAAACGGGGGGCTTACAAACGGCCGGTCACTCCGGCCGTTCTTTTATTAACAACGCGGCCCGGTTCTGTTAATATATTAGCGCTTCCACTAATTCCCGGGCACTCCCGGATAGTCCGACGATCACCACCCGAATCTGATGGACCCCGCTACCCACGTTCTGGCGGCGGTCACCGCCGCCGAAATACTCGGCCCCGCGGGCATCGAGCCGTGGGCCCTGACCGCGGCCGCCGGCGCGGCCCTGGCCCCCGACGCGGATTTCATCACGCGCCGCTTCGGCCATACCGCGCTGTTACGCTGGCACCACACGCTAACGCACTCGGTCCTGGGGTCGGCGTTGTTGGCCGCGGCGTGGGCGGGCGTCGTCTCCCTCGTATCCGGGGTACCGTGGTTGGCGCTCGCGCCCTTCGCCGGCCTGGGGGCCCTTACGCACCTGGGCCTCGACTACATCCTCCACAACAACGGCCTTATGCTGGCGTGGCCCTTCAGCCAAGGCATGTTCCGCGGCGGGTTATTCATCGGCCTTAACCCCCAAACGTCCTCGGCGCGCTGCGGCGAACGCAAACTCACCGTATGCCTGCGCTGCCAGGCCCACAGCCTCCTCTTCAACCGCGTCTTCTTCCTCTTCGCCGCGACGGCGATACTAGCGGCGGCGGCCTTCCCCTGGCGGCGCTACGTGTGCGCTGCGGGTTTCGCCGCCGTCCTGCTCCTCGTCCTGTACCGCGCCGTCGCGAAGGGCCGGGCGGGCCGAATCGCCCGGGAAGCCCTGGGGGCCGGCGTCGACGTCTTCCCGGCCGACTTCTCCGGCAATCTCTGGCTGGCCGTGGCGAAGGCGGGGGACGCGTACCGCACGTCCCGGGTGGACTTGAAACGCGGCGAGGCCGCGCCGGCGGTGGACCACTCCCCCGCGGCCGCGGATATAGTGGCGGCGACGTCGAAGCGGGAAGCCGTGCGGTCGTTCCTGGCCAACGCCATCCTCCCGTTCACGGAATTCTCCCCGGACAGCACGGAGTTGTGGTGGCGCGACCTGAGCTACGCCTTCACGGCGTCGGTCCTGTTGCACATATTGAGGATGAGGCTGGACGGCGGCAAGGTGGTATCGGAGGAATTCCGCGAGCGGTGGTAATCGCAACCTCCGTACCAATTCGACGGCGGCCGGGCATCCCGGCCGTTTTTCCTTTAATCCGACAAGCGTTTTCTGCTAAGATAGACGCGGTTATGATCCCCATCAAGGACAGCCCCCGGGCCCACCGGTTCCCCTTCGTCAACATCGGCCTGATAATCGTCAACGCCATCGTCTTCTACTTCGAGCTGACGATGGGGGCGGCGCGGCTGGAGGCGTTTATCTACAAGTTCGGCCTGGTGCCGGCGCGCCTCTTCGCCGTGGACTTCTCGGCGCCGTGGTCCATCGTGGCCGGCGCGATTCCGCTGTTCACGTCGATGTTCATCCACGCCGGTTGGATCCACATCGCCGGGAACCTGTTATTCCTGTGGATATTCGGCGACAACGTTGAGGACCGGCTGGGCCACGTCGGCTACTTCATCTTCTACTTGTTGGCGGGGATCGGCGCGGGCCTCGCCCACGCCGTACTGACGACGGTTATCTCCGGTCCGTCGGTCATTCCGACCATCGGCGCATCCGGCGCCATCGCCGGCGTGATGGGGGCCTACCTCGTAATGTACCCCAAGGCGAAGGTGCTCACGCTGATACCGGTCGTCTTCTATCCGTGGATGATAAACGTCCCGGCCTGGATATACCTGGGCGTGTGGATCATTATTCAGCTGTTCACCGGCCTACTCGACCTGGCCGGCGCCGGCAGCGGCGTCGCGTGGTGGGCGCACCTCGGCGGCTTCGTCGTGGGCCTGATACTCGTTTGTGTATTCCCGAAATGCCGCAGTCACCGTTACGAGGTCGCGCCCTAGCGCCCGGCCCCACGGGCAAGGCCGCGACCCGGCGGAGGATCATATGGGTTTCACCGATATATTCTGGATATTCCTCGTAATCGCGCTCGTCCTGCCGATACTCCAGAAACGTTTCATGGAGAGCCGGCGGCTGGGCGCGATGCGCGCCATCGAGAAGAAGCGCAAGAGCCGCGTCATCGCCATGGTCCACCGGCAGGAGACGATGAGCCTGTTGGGCTTCCCCATAATGCGCTACATCGACATCAACGACTCCGAGGACGTGATGCGGGCGGTCCGGCTCACCGACGACAACGTCCCGATAGATTTTATACTGCACACCCCCGGCGGCCTGATACTCGCGACCGACCAGATAGCCCAGGCCCTCCTGCGCCACCCGGCCAAGGTCACCGTCTTCGTGCCGCATTACGCCATGTCGGGCGGGACGCTAATAGCGCTCGCCGCGGACGAGATAGTGATGGCGCCCAACGCGGTGTTGGGGCCCATCGACCCGCAAATAGGCGGCCTGCCGGCGGCCTCCATTATCAAAGCGACCGAACTCAAGAGGCCGGGCCAAAACGAGGACCAAACCCTCATCATGGCCGACATCGCCGGGAAAGCGCTAAAACAGCTTCGGGAGCGCGTTAAAAATATCCTGGCGCGCCGCATGGAGATCCACGCCGCCGACGAGCTGGCGGTCAAACTCACCAAGGGCACGTGGACCCACGACTACCCCATAACGTGCGAAGAGGCGGAGGAACTGGGATTCCCGGTCTCGGAGGACATGCCGGCCGAGATATACGATTTCATGAAGCACTTCCCCCAGGCCAAGCGCAAGGAATCGTCGGTGCAGTTCGTCCCCATCCCCTACCGCCACGAAGGCGGCGAGGGGGAGAAGGAGAAATAACGCCCCGCCAACGTTAATATTAATAAGCGACAAGCCGCCCCACGGGGCGGCTTTTTATATCGGCGTTGCACGCGTGGCCGGCGTGTGTTATATTCTCCGGCCGTTAACAAAAACCTATAAATGAGTATCAGGGAGAGAATACGCGGCCGACAAGGCCGCGTCATGAGGGTACTACGGGACGACCGGTCAGGGGCCGTTGCACTCGCCGTCGTCGCCGTAACGTTATACCTTACCGCCCGTAACGCCTTTTACAATTTCGACGCCCTCTACTACGCCGAGCGAGTGGAGCTCGGCACCGCCGATAGCCTCCTCCACCCGGCACATCTCCTATATAATCCCGTATGCTGGTTAGCGTACGCCGTTGCCGGCCTATTCGGTTATGGCGGCCGGGCGCTGGGGCCGATGCACGTCGTCGACGCGGTCGCCGGTGCAGCCGCCGTGGCGTTAATGTTCCTTCTGTGCCGCCGGACCGGGGCGACCCGGGCGATGGCTTTCCTCGCCGCGGCATTCCTCGCCACCGCGGCCGACTTCTGGGCGAACGCGGCCGGCGTCGAGGTTTATGCGCCGGCGGCGGCCTCCGCCCTGGCCGCCCTATACGTTGCCGCCCGCAGGCCGGAGCCGGAACCGAAAAGCGCGGCGCTCGGGGGCGTGGCCTTCGCCGCGGCGGCCTTGTTTCACCAATTGAACCTGCTGCTGTTCCCGGCCGCCTTATTATACTATTTAACGGCCGGCGGCCGGCGGGTTACCCGGGTCCTCGCTTTCGTCGGAGGTTACGCGGCCGTTATCGCCGTCGCGTACGTGTTAATGCCCGTCGCCTTCCTGAAACTAACCTCGTTCGCCGCGTACTGCGACTGGTTTTTCCATTTTTCCAGAATGAACCGCTGGGGCGCATTCGCGGCCGGGACTATCCGGGACGGCGTTGAGGCGTTCCGTAAGGCAATTTACGTCAACGCGTTCTGGGATAACGTCGCGGTACCCTTCATTAAAGGGGATCCGCGACACTTGCGCGTAGCGCTCCCCCTCTGGCTCGTTATCGTTTTTGGCGCATCCAATCTGGGATTATGGCTCTGGCGCGGCCCCGGCCGCCGGGCGTTGTTAATCTTCGGCGTTCCGTTCCTGTTGTACGCCGGCTTTACTATTTGGTGGCTACCGACGTACGTCTCTTATTGGCTCGTGCCGGCGGCTTGTCTCGTCGGCGGCGTCGCGGTCGCTGCGTCCGGCCGGGGACGGCGCTGGTACGTGGTTTCGCTCGCCGCGTTCGGGCTCGCGTGGTTGGGGATAGCGAACGTCAACTGGCGTGACGGCATCCGCGGCCGGTCCGACCCTCAGGCCAACGCCGACTACCGCGCCGGGTTGGCGTTGGCGGCGCTCGTGCCCAGGGACGCTCTGGTCTACGTCGCGCCCTTCCCCGTGATGCCCCACAGTCGGTACTTCGGCGGCCTGACGCGG
>JASFLY010000021.1:0-49382 GCA_050117845.1 Candidatus Zixiibacteriota bacterium | reverse complement strand
ATACGGAAGAACTCGACGGCCATGTACCGGTCGAGGATGCGGGGCGTCAGCCTCACCGGCCACCGTCCGTCGTGGAGCGGGCCTCTTCCTCGCGAGCCCACCGGGGTTTACGTTTTTTCAAAAGCACGCGGATAACCGGCCAGCGCCGCACGTCAAGGAACTTGAACGAGGGCGCCGTGAACATGCCGCGGGCGGCGCGCGTGAGCAGCCACGCCCCCAGCGCCGTCAAGAGGATGTTGGGCAGCCACATCGCGAGGAAGGGCGGCATCATGTTCCGGTCGCCGAAGGCCTCGCCGGCGAGCAGCATTATATAGTATATAAGGAAAAAGCCGATGGAGAAGCTGAATCCCGCCCCCTTGCCGGCGCGCCGTACGACGACGCCCAACGGCGCCCCCACCAGAATTAGCGCCGCGCACGCGAACGGTATCGCCGTCTTCTTGTATATCTCCACCAGGTACTCGTTCTTACGGCGCTGGAGCATTTCCAAATGCTGGCGCTCGTACTTCTCCTCGATGAAGGTGCTGGCGGGCTGGGCCTCGGTCATGGCGATGCCTTCGGAGAGTTTGGCCACCGCGGCGCGCATCTCCTTGGTGGTCATCTCCCGGTCGCCCTTAGCGGCGTGCGCCGAGCGCACCAGCTCCGAATCGAACTCGAGGTTAACGACCTGCTTGTCGAAACGCAGGCGGCGATAGGTGTCCGGATTGTCGGGCGAGACCTCGTGCATCTCGCCGTCGAAGAGCTCCAGGACGACGAGGCCGCGGACGTTGGTGGAGGCCACGCGGCCCCGGTCGGCGACAATGGTACTCTTGAGGCGGCCTCCCTCCATCTGGAAGATGGTCACGTTCTTCATCTCGGCTGTGCGGTCGTCCATCTCCTCGATGTACAACTCGTAGCCCGGGAAGTCCTGAATGAAGACGCGCTCCTTGAGCTCGAGGTCGGGGCGCTTCATGCCGATGGAGAGCATGAGGTCCTTAAAGCGGAGGTTCGACTCGGGCACGACGCGGTCGATGAACAGGTACATGCCGACGGCCAGGACCAACCCCGCCACGATGACCGGCCACACCAGCCGGTAGAAGCTCACGCCGGCGCTTTTTAGCGCGGTTATCTCGTTGTCGGAGGAGAGGCGGCCGAAGGCCATGAGGGCCGCCACCATCACGCCCATGGGGACAGTCATCGCGAGTAGCGACGGCAGGAAGTACGAGAAGAGTTCGCCCACGGTCAACACGCTGACGCCCTTCGAGATGATGAGTTCCATCATCTTGAAGATGCGAGCGAGTAGGAGCACCAGCGTGGCCGTAAATACGGCGAAGACGAACGGTCCGACGTGTTCGGCCAGGACGTAACGGTAGAGGATTTTCATATATTGCGCCTAACTGCACAGTATACAATAAAAGCGCGGCCTCGTAAACGTCAAAGGCCGCGGCATAGTGGGGGCGCAAGGCCGCACGCCCGTAGCGGGACGCCGGCCGGCCCGAGCCGATTTTATTCGTAAGCGTACCCGGCCGTTCAATAACGAAAAACCGCCCCGGGGGGCGGGTAGACTCGCGTAACTCAAAAGGAGACCGATGTTACATTATAAAGACGTTGGGGACAAAACTACAATACCTTTGTCGAAAGTTGGTTGTGCGACGAGTCTACCAATGTCTAAGACGTCACAGGTTCTTCTTGCTGCACCGTAGTAAGCGTTTGAGTACCGGCACCGTTCCCATCAACGTTCGTGGGGATAACCGGGACATTACCTTGTTCGCGTCGCCTAGGGTCCCGGAGGTTAAAAGCGGCCATTTCTAAAGTCCGACACATCGCTTTCTCAATCTGTTGTACCGTCTTTTCCATAGTACCGATGCCGAAATCCTCGACTTCTATGAACTCATGTTTGAACGTAGCGTCTATCTCGTTCAATTGCCGGAGATATCCGAGGAAAATAATATTTACGTTCATTAGGGTAGCCATGTCCTGCCGGGCGTTACGGCGCGGGCTATTGTAAAAGAGGTTTGTGATAATACCCAAAACGCCCGCCGCGCCGGGGATAACCCACGATTCGAATCGTGTGGGATCCCCCGCCATATGTATCATCGCTAAAACAATTAGCGCGATTCCAATGCCAACGACGAGCGCGTTTATGACCATCGCGAAGTAGAAATTCAACCTGGCTTGGCGTATAGTATCTTTAAAGGTAGATTTGATAACATCTTCCGATTTCGACAATAGGTTGTCGAGGTAGTCTAAGGTTTTCCGTAATTGACTTAATCTTTGTACCGCCGCCGCTCCTCCGAGTTCTAACAATACCTTTTCGGCCGTTTGTGAGCGTTTTCTATCTTCTCCACCCAATTCCTTACTAAGTATATCTACCGAAATCCTCCGGTCGGGATCCATCCGCCTAATCGCTTCTATTAAACGGTCTCTACCCTTTTCCTCCTCTTCTCTCAATGCCTGTTGAATAACCGCCGGTAACGCCCCCTCTTTACCCAACAATGATACTAACGAGTTCGAAGCTTGTACTCGAACTTCGGCGTCAATATCCTTAAGCGCTTTAAGTAGATCACCCTCCGCTTCCGGGTCGCCCAGTACCGCTAGTGATTTAACAGCCTCCAATCGTGAATAAGTATCGTCGCAGTTAACGACGACGCCTCCTAGAACCCGAATTACCTCATTATTACCTACGTATTCAACGCTGCTTAGGGTTTTAATAGCTTGCCTTCTATGTTCGGTGTATTCGCAGTTCCTAATTACCATAAGTATCTCGCCCGTTAGCCTAGCACACGGGAATTCCCGTAGAGCACGCAAAATGCGTGTGATACTCCTAAAAGCCTTATAATCGTCGTAATCCCTTAAAGTATCCCTAAGCTCTTTCTCGAATACCGGCGCCTTCCCTTGTTTAGCTAAAAGTATCTTAGACGCTGCCGAAACAAACCCACGTTCGTCGTTATCTTTCGAAATCTCATTTATTATTTGTGAAAGTTGGTCCTTTTGCCTTTCTGTGATTGCCGTAACGGTGAGCGTTTTTAACGCGAATAAACGCGTACGAGGATACCGCTTCTTTTCCTCCGCGTCCGCCCTTCGCAATAAATCGGCAAGGAACATAAAAGCCTTTTCTCCGCCGATAATCCTTAATACACTAGTTCCCCAACTACGTACGCGATCATTCGTCTCCGTTTTCAGGAATTCTATCGTCGGATTAAAATACTCCTGGCGTTCCTGAGGTGGCAACTTCTCGAACTCTTGTAAAGCCGCTTTTCCAATATAATTCCGTACTTTTCGGAATTCTTCAATGAGTTTAATGGGCGTAAGTCCGGTCTCCCCGTTCATCGTAACACTCCTTATCTACTATCTATTAATCCCTTCGGGTCGATTAGAATAACTATCAGCGTTTTACGATATCGCCCCCACCTTCCCTAACTAATAATCAACCGGCGGAGTTCCTCCGTAGTGGAAGGAACTTCCGCCGGTGATTTGACGTCCGAAAGGCCTAGCGTAAAGACCCGTTTAATCCCCGCCCATAGCTTCGCGAAAAAGCCCCGGGCCCCGCCTTCTTCTTCCATTTCCACCGACCCCCAATGTTCGTATTACACCTTAACCCCGCCACATACTAACTAAGTATAATATCCCGGCCGCAAAGTCAAGTAAAAAATAAACACAGCAAGTTGATACGCACTTAAATAACGAAAGCTGGCCGTAGCGCGGATGACGGCCTAAATTACGCATCGTAGTTTGCGCGTAAGTATGCCGCTACCGGAACAGCGCCCGGACCCTCCCGAGCGACGTCGGCGTTACGGCCGGGCCGGCCTCGCTGAAGTACTGGATCCGCCGGTTCCCCATATCCGCGACGTACGCCACGCCGCCGTCGGTAAGGCTGATGCCGACCGGTTCGTTAAACTCGCCGTTGGTCGTCCCGGCCTTGCCCCACTTCCCGGCGAAACTCCCGGCCGCGTCGAAATACTGGACCCGGAAATTCGCGTAGTCGACGACGAATACCCTTCCGCCGGCGTCGCAGGCTACCCCCATCGGCCGGTTGAACTCGCCGTCGCCCGTTCCCGTCGAACCCCACTTGCCGAGGAAACTGCCGGTAGACGTGAAATACTGGACGCGGTCGTTGCCGAAATCGACGACGTACACGTTACCCGTACTCGCGGCCACGGCGACGTTATAAGCCCGAACGAACTCACCGTTGCCCGTGCCGGTCGAACCCCAGACGCCGAGGAAACTGCCCGACGGCGTGAAGTACTGCACGCGGTTTAGGTTCGTGTCGGATACGTAAATGTACCCGAGCGGCGCGTTCACGGCGACGCCGTGGGGAGACATGAACTGGCCGTTGCCGGTGCCCGAGGACCCGAAGGACCCCAGGAAACTTCCGGCCGGCGTGAAGTACTGCACGTCGTCCCGGCCGGTATCGGCGACGTAGATATTGCCGGTCCCGGGGTCGGCCGCGATGGCCGTCGGATACAGGAACAGGCCGGCGCCCGTACCCGCGCTGCCCCATTTCCCGAGGTAACTGCCCGTCGACGTGAAATACTGGATGCGGAAGTTATCGGAATCCAGGACGTAAACGTTCCCGCCGGGGCCGGCGACCACGTCCACCGGGAGTTTGAACTGGCCGTTCCCGGTACCGGATTCGCCCCACTGGCCCCTATACACGAAACCTTCGGAGGCCAAGGCCGAAGCCGCCGCCGCGAGTATTATTACGCTAATTAATATGTAGTGCTTCATTCCGCGCGCTCCGTCGTATTTATTTGAAATTGTTGGCATTAGGCCGCGTCGTTTTCGAGTAAACTAGCACACTCGGCCCGACGCGGCAATAGAAAACGGCCGGCCGATCGGTTTTTATTATACTTGACGCGTTTAATTATATATGATATTATAACATATATGAGATGGAAAAACACGCTGGCCATAGTAATCGCCGCGGCGCTCGTGGCCGGGGCAACGTCCTGCAAAGGGAGAAGCATGCTATCCGACAACGCCGTCGGCGTCCGGGCGCCGGAGTTCCCGACCTACCCGGCGGACCGCTGGATAAACGCCGAACCGCAGACGATGGAGAGCCTTCGCGGCCAGATCGTCGTTATAGATTTCTGGGAATATACCTGCGTCAATTGCATCCGGACCCTCCCGTACGTCACGGAGTGGCACCGCCGTTACGCCGACCACGGCGTGGTGATAATAGGTGTCCATACGCCGGAATTCACCTTCGGCCGGGAGCGGGCCAACGTCGCCCGGGCGGTAGAGGACTTCGGCATAGAATATCCAGTCGTACTGGATAACGACTACGAGATATGGGACTTGTACGCCAACCGGTACTGGCCGCGTAAATATATCGTCGACCGGAACGGCAAGATAATATACGACCACGCCGGCGAGGGCGGTTACGCCGAGACCGAAGCGCTCCTCCAACGGCTCATCCTGGAGGAGGACCCGGCCGCCGAACTGCCGTCCGTAATGACGCCTGTCCGCGAGGCCGACGCCGCCGGGGCCGTTTGTTACCCGCGGACGCCGGAATTGTACTGTGGTTACGGCCGAGGCCGCTACGGCAACGACGATAAGATAGGTCGCGACGAGACGAAACAGTATCACGACGACCGGGCCACCGGCCGCGCCCGGAACGTACTCTACCTCCACGGCGAATGGCGCGTGGGCGAGGAGCAGGCGACGGCCGAGGGTTCGTCCCCGGCCGACACATATATGTTATTGCAATTCCAGGGCAACGAGATAAACGCGGTGATTTCGGCCCCGCGGGGCGAGGAAGTCCGCGTTTATCTGGAAAAAGACGGCCGGCCCCTGGCCGAGAACGAGGCCGGCGCCGACGTGGCGTTCGACGAGCGCGGCTCGTACGTCGCCGCGTCCGCGGGCCGGATGTACCGGCTGCTCGACGCCGAGGAGTACGGTTCGGCCGAATTCTCGCTGCACCCGGCCGGCCCGGGCGTCTCCATCTTCGCGTTCACCTTCGGCTCCTGCGTGGCCGAGTAGAACGGATACCAGCCTCCTCCCTCCTTTCAACCGAAAGCCGCCCGTCAGGGCGGCTTTCGCATTCAACCATTTGCGGGTAATTGCTATCTAAAGAGTGCACGCACTTTTCCGAAAGACGTGGGCTCGACCGCCGGGTTCACGTAATCGAAATATTGCATTCGGCTATTTCGGCGATCGACGACGTAGACCCGCGAGTTGGAGTTCATCGCGATATCCTCCGGGTCCACGAACTGGCCGTTGCCGGAACCCCGGGAGCCCCATTCCGTGATAAAGCCGCCGTTGGTGTCGAAGACCTGGATGCGGTGCCGGTCCGTGACGAAGACGTTCCGGTTCGGCGCCACGGCCACGCCGATGGGAAGGGTGAACTCGCCCTGACCGCTGCCGTACACTCCCCACTGGCCGCGGTAAACGCCGGCGGCGGTGAAGTATTGTACGCGGCGGTTGCTGGAATCGGTGACGAAGACCCGGCCTCCGGAGGCGATGCCCACGCCCCGGGGATAGGAGAACTCGCCGTTGGCCGTTCCGGCCGAGCCCCACTTGCCGAGGAAGCTGCCGGTGGCGTCGAAGTACTGGACGCGGTTGTTGCCGGAGTCGACGACGTATACGTTGCCGGTGGACGCGACCGCTATACCCTCGGGATAATTGAACTCGCCGTCCCCGCTGCCGGCCGTGCCCCACTCGCCGACGAAGCTCCCGCTCGACGTGAAGTATTGGATACGGTTGTTATAGGAATCGACGACGTAAACGGTGCCCTCGGAATTGATGGCGATGCCGACGGGGTTGGCGAACTCGCCCTCCCCGGAACCGGCCGAGCCCCACTTCCCGCAGAAGTTCCCGGTTCCGGTGAAATACTGGACGCGGCTATTGCCGTTGTCGACGACGTACACCAGGCCGCCCGACGACAACGCGGCCGCGGTCGGCAGCTGGAACTCGCCGTCGCGCGAACCTTCCTCGCCCCACTGGCCGGCGTACTCGAAGGTCGGCGGCGTGGCGAAGGCCGCCGCGGCCAGAACCGCAAGGGCCGACGTGACGCATATTAGCCTCGTATACATTAATAACCTCGTTTCGTTTTTTAGGTTAGGTTTACTAATTAGATTATAACCGCTCCCGCGTTCAAATCAAGGCAATAATAACCGTGGCTCCCCCGCAAGTTCGTGCTGTTAGATTTTTTTACGGTATGTTAAAATCACACTCTAGAAGTGTACCGCAAACTAAAAAACAAGGCGGCGTGGGCCGTAACCGCAGCCCTCGCGGCCTATATGATTTGGCCGGTACTGGCCGCCGCGGTTGAGGAATTCGTCGGGCCGGTGGAATACGAGGAACCGCCGCCCGAGGAGACCCCTAGCACGGAGGTCGTACCAGGCGAGGAACCGTCGGAGGAGGGACCGGCGGGGCCGCCCCCGTTCGTACCCTATCGCAATCGCGACGCCTGGCTCGACGCCGGCACCATCGAGCTCCTGCCCGAGGACAACGAAGTACTCCCCTTCCATTTCGAGAACTGGGCCCTGTGGGAAGGGCTGGACCCCGGCCCCTGGCTCGGCGACTGGCGCGACGTCGCCCGCGAGGCCCGCTACTACTACGTCTCCGATTACGAGAAGCCCTTTGACCGCCAGCTTATGGTGGACTCCTACAAAGCGATGCGGGAGGAGGAGGAGTTCTACGCGTGGGAGCAGGAGCGGGGCCTCATTCCCGACATCGAGCTGGGCCACGATTCCGACATAAAGTTCGAGGGCCGCAAGCTCTTCTCCGCCGGCTACTCCAAGACGACCTACGCCGGCGGCAACCCCCTCTACTCCGAAGGCCAGCCGGCCGGCGACATCACGATGGAGGGAGAACTCCAGCTCCGCATCGAGGGGACGGTCCTCCGCAAGACCCACGTCTACGTCGACTACGACGACACCCGCGAGAACGATACGCGCAACCAGGTCTCGGTCGTATACAAGGGGGACCCGGACGAGCTGGTCCAGGAGGCCGCGTTCGGCGACATCATCCTCTCGCTCCCCTCCACCGAATTCGTCTCCTACTCGTCGAGCCGCGCGGTCTTCGGCGCCAAGGTGGACTTGAAATACAAGTGGGCCCGGATGATGGCCATCGCCTCCCGGGAGAAGGGCGAGACCAAGCGGGCCTCGTTCACCGGTGGGACGGAACTCACGAGCACCACCGTCTCCGATACCGGCTATTCCCAACGCAAGTTCTACCTCCTGAATGCGGCCTACGACGCCGGGAGTGACGTCACGTTCTTCGAGGCCGGAAATAAAATCTTCACCGACACGCAGGGCATCCCCAAGGTCGAAATATTCCTATATCAGCCGACCTATTTTCCCCAGGGGATCACCGATTATAAACTAGGCGCATACGAGTTCGACGATAACGCGACCCCGCAAGAAGAAAAAGGAGAGGAGATAATACCGAATTCGAAAACATATAAATGGAGGAAACTAACGCGGGGCGAACAGTACCTGGTCGACGTCGATTCCGGCGTCATAACGTTCAATACGAATATCGAAGAAACCGATTACTTGGCCGTGGCTTACGTTATTGCGAACGCGGACAACCGCCCCATCTACGATATAGGGTATAGCGAAACCGAGCCGGGGAGTGAGGTGTACGTCCTCAACTACAACGAAAGCAACGTATTCCAGGAAGACCTGAAATGTATTAAAAAGAGCGGCAAGGGCGGCGACCTGCAGCGGTACGAACTGAAGAACTACTATTATTTGGGGAGCGCAAACATCCGCAGCACGTCGCTCGTCGTAAAGGTCCTGGATAACAACGACAGCGAGAACGACCCGGAGACGGAGGGCAGGACGTACCTCTACACGCTGGGCCTCGACCAGAGCCCGTCCCCGGACGGCGACGGCCGCGTCGACGGCGACTTCATCGACAACACCTACGGCTACCTCATCGTCCCGGACGTGGACTATAAAAACGGCTTCGCCCGCCGCGACCGCAACAACGACGGCTACCTTGACTACCTGCCGTTCGACTACGACGGCAGCGGAACCGTCGAATTCAAGGATGCGTACCCGCCCGAAACGGAAAGCAAACGAAAGTTCTACGTGGAGTACGAGTCGCTCAAGCCGTCCTACTTCCTGAGCCTCAACATCATCCCGGGCTCGGAGACGGTCAAGCTCAACGGCCAGGTCCTGGTGCCCAACCAGGACTACTGGCTGGATTACGACTCCGGCATCCTCTCGCTTCTTATAGAGGGCGCGGACGACCCGACGTCCGTCCTCGAGGTCACGTACGAATACAAGCCGCTCTTCGCGCTCCTCACGAAGTCGCTGGTGGGAACGCGCTTCCAGTTCGGCCCGGACGACGACCGATACCTGGGAACGACGCTCATCGCCGAATTCTCGTCCAAACCGCCCGGCGACGATATCCCCAAAATCGAGGAGGCGCCGGTCAACCACTACATCTTCGACGCCGACGCCAAGTACCGTTTCTACCCGGAGATAATGACCAAAATAGCCGACGCGGTCCCGGGGGCCCACACCAGCGAAGGCTCCTCGCTGGAAGTCGAGGCCGAGTTCGCCAAATCCTACAAGGACGTCAATACGGTCGATAAGGCGCTCATAGACGACATGGAGGGCGCCCGCCAGCTATCGACGATACCGATGAGCAAGGAGGCCTGGAAATACTCCAGCGCCCCCATAGCGGCCGGCATTGACCATTCCAACCGCGGCGGCCGCCTCCTTGGTTTGGAAGAGGAACCGGAACACAGATTATCCGAAGTCGACCCGGACTGGCCCGCCGATACGCTCGACCTCCTGCGGGTATACGACCTTCCCGACAATCCGAACGACACGAATCCGAACCCGCCGCGGCCTTCGCGTTGGGGCGCCATCCACCGCGTCCTCTCCCCCTCCGGCGTCGACTTCACCGAGACGCGTTTCGAGTACGTCGAGATAATGCTGAACCTAAACGGCCAGACGCTATCGACCGACGACGACGTCAACGGCGGCCTGCTGCACCTCAACCTGGGCACGATTAGCGAGGACGCCGACGGCAACCACGTCCTGGGAACGGAGAAGCTTACCGACAACGGCAACCTGACTACCGATAACGACGTCGGTTATGATTTTAATAATACCGATAACCAAACGGAACCGGAGTCCTCACCACCGGTCCCCCAAGGCTATATCTTTCAACGTATCGACAATAAAAACGTCATCGACACCGAGGACAACAACCGCAACCTCGTCCTCGATACCGACGACGACTATTTCAAGTACACCATTGATTTAAACGAGGTCTTGGACGGCTCGTCGCCGTACCTCACGCGCGGCCCGGCCGACCCGAAGGCCCCGCTCAACGCGGGGTGGTACATCCTGCGCGTCCCGCTCGAACTCGATTCCGCGGAGGCCGAGGGGAACCCGGACGCCACCAGCGTCCAGGTCCTGCGGCTCTGGCTGGAAGCCGAGGACGACGACGACTTCCCGGCGGGCTCCATGATCCTTCTGGGAACGGTATCGTTCTCGGCGATGAAGTGGGAGCAGCCGGTGGTTTCGCCCGCTACGGGCTTGAACGAGATGAAGATATCCACCAAGGACAGCCGCCACGACGCCGACTACGTCCCGCTCCGACCGGTTGAAGATACGGAGACCGGGACGACGGAG
The DNA here is from genome assembly GCA_050117845.1 of Candidatus Zixiibacteriota bacterium. Lineage (GTDB taxonomy): Bacteria > RBG-13-66-14 > B26-G2 > WVWN01 > WVWN01 > WVWN01. The sequence continues at coordinate 38,805 of JASFLY010000021.1, read as the reverse complement.
CGCGAGCAGGCCCTGGTGATGGAGTACGTCCTCACGGATTGGGAGGACGTCGGGGTCTTCGAGAAACTAGGCCAAGAGGAAAACGGCACCGCAATCGGCCGCACCTGGGGCGCCGGGAACGACCGGTACGATACCGAGGACGCCAACCATAACGGCGTGCTGGACCCGGGCGAGGACATAGGCGTCGGCCCCTACGGCGTCGGCGCCGGCAACGGCCTGCTCGACGAGGAACCGGCGCCGGAGGCGTCTACCCGCTACACCAATTACAGCGGCGACGATTATTCGAAATATAAACAATTGGACTTCTATTATTTCAACCGTACGCCGCGCGACGCCACGCACGTCAACTCCATCAACGACATCGTATTCCTCCGCTTCGGCGCGGACGAGGACAACTACTACGAGTACTCGGTCCAGATGCAACCGGACGACGACCGCTGGATAGTGGTATCCGTCGACCTGGAGGAGTTCCTGAGAATCCAGCAAAAAGGCCAGCCGTTCATTAGCGCCGACCTGCCCATCCACAACGGCCACTATCGCATCGTCGGCGACCCGTCGCTTTTAAATATAGTCGAGATCCGGGTGGGGATGCGAACGAAAGTACCTGAAGAAGGCGGGTCCGGCGGCTTCCTGGACTACCGGGAAGTCTGGATAAACGATATCATGCTGCTCGACCCCGATAAGCAGTTGGGCCAGGCGTGGCGGGCGAGTACCAGCCTCGATTTCGGCAATTTCGTCAAGGTGAACGTCGGCGCGCGCGACATGGGCGCCGGCTTCGAGGAGATAGGCACGACCTCCGTCGCCACCTCCACGACGACCAGCAAGAACGCCGACACCACCGTGGAGTTATCGAAATTCATGCCGGACCTGTGGAACGTCCGCATGCCGCTCTCCGGGGGATTGAGCAAGATGGAGACGATAACCGAAGAAAAGTACGACCCCCAACGCTCCATTTACAGCCAGGGGAAGACGATAGCCATTTCCCGAAATATCGGCATATCCTTCAGCAAATACAAACTACCGAGCTTAAACTTCAAATTCGCCAACTCCGACTCCGTGAACTATAAATACGCCCGGACCTACGAGGCCGATACCTACAGCGGCGGTATGGATTACGACATTTATCCGCGCAAACGCTACCTCCCGGTCAACGTCCGCAGTAACTTCGACCGGCGCTTCCGCAAAACCCGCTACGACGAAAAGGGGAAAGAGGACACCGGGACCGACTGGGTTACGGACGACAGCCGGAGCTCGATAAAGTTCGAACCGATCGAGGACCTCGAAATAACGCCGTCGTACGACTACTCCTACACCCGGGATCGCGTCGACCGGACCGAGGAATCGTTCGACGAATCGTACGGGATGAAGGTGAACTACTTCCGGGTCAAGGGCCTGAGGCCGGGGACCTCGTATACCAGCAGCTATCGCGAGATAGCCGTGCTCGGCAGCACCGGAGGGGGCGGCGGCGCGGACGGGCCCACGCTCGCCGCGGGCCAGACGCTCGACCTGTCGCTCTCCACGAACTATAATTTCACGGTCCCGGTGGACATCGGCAAGCTGACGGACGAGAGGGCGCACGGCATCAATAAGTGGTCCATCACCCCCTCTTACGACCTCGTTCGCTCGTCCAGCTACACGGGCATGACGATCCGGGCGCCGAGTTGGTACCGCCTGGGGCGGGATTTCATATTGCCGGAATTCACGGACCGATTCGTAAACTCCCGACGGCGCTACACCGTATCGGTGAATAACCGTTTCCGGCCTCTCGAATTCATGAGCTACCGGACCGGCACGCAGTGGGAGAACTGGGACTTCATTCAAACGGACTTCGACTTCTCGTATTCCAACGAACTCGCGGATTCCGGTTCGCCCTACAAACTGACCAGCACCACCTTCCCGGACGTGACGTGCCAGCTTTACGGGACCAAGAACTTCCCGCTGGTGGCGGCCTATCTCGAACGTTCGACCGTAGTCGTAAGTTACACCCGGAGAAAGAACTATCGGGAACGTAGCGACATCGTAATACAACAGCGCCCCGGGATATCCTGGCGGGCGACCTGGTCGCGCAATTTCCGCACCCGGGCCGATTACGATTACACCCATACCACCACCCAGGAACTCGACCCCGACACGGACCTCCCGACCGACGTCGAACGTATTCTAAAACAGGAGAACCCGTCGCTGACCGTCTACTACGACCTCGCCAACCCGAAGGGTTTCAAATTGCCGCTGCTGGGGACGCTGCGCTGGCGCAACGAGCTTAACCTCTCCGCCGGGGTGGCGCTTACGCGGACGCGCGGCATCGAGGCCGAGCAGGACGACACCGACCAGTGGGACTACACGCTTTCCGGCGGCTACACCATAACGACGAACCTCCGGGCCGACGTGAGCGGCTCCATCATCCGCTACTCCAACCTGACGATGACGGGCCAGGATTACGTTACCGTGGGCGTCCGGGGGGACTTCGAGATATCGTTCTAGGGAACGCCCGAGGAGACGCCGGAAAAAAACACTTGACACGCCGGCCGGTTTATCCTAATTTTTCCGAAACGGAAGGAGAAACGCCGCATGGAGATGATCTACAAGGCCGGCCCGCTGGTCATTGTCCTGTTTTTTGTTTCGATTCTTACGATAGCTTTCGCCCTCGAGCGCATCTGGGCCTTGAAGCTCGCGCGGGGTCAAATCCCGTATAATAAAGTATTCCCCAAGGTCAAGGAAGCTATAGAGAAGGGCGATCTGGAAGCTGCGGAAGGACACGCCGAGGCCCAGATGGGATCTGTGGGCCGAATAGTAGCCGCCGGCATAAAAAAATACCGGGGGCTAACCGGGAAGCTTTCGGAGCGGGGCCTGCGGGGCGAACTCAGCCTGGCGTTGCAGGAAGCCAACGCGCTGGAAGGGGCTCTCCTGGAACGGAATATCATCCCGATAGCGACTATTGGCTCCATCGCCAACCTCATAGGTCTTTTGGGGACGGTCGTGGGGATGATCCAGTCTTTCGCCGCTATATCGGCCACGGGCGCCGCGGAGAAAATCGCCGCGGCCAAACTGGCCCAGGGCATCGCGACGGCGCTTATCAACGCCGCCGGGGGCCTGATAGTCGCTATAATGGCGGTTATCTTTTATAATTATTTCCTCAGTCGGATCGACGTTCTGGTGTTTTCGATGGAAGACGCGGCGTCGAACCTGCTTGAGCTTTGCGTGTTATCGGAAAGAAAACGTTAATCCTCTACGGTTCAGCCTGATCCTATCAACGCGTTAGGAGAGGACGGAAAAGAATGAGAAAGATAATACTTACGATTTTCTTCGTGTTGTTCGTAGTCTACCTCGCCTGGTGGGTCACCTGGTTCTTTATCATGGGCAAGAACCTTTCGTTCGTATTCGATACCATGGCGAGTATCGGCGGCGCGGAGCGAATGGAAGAGAACGTATATAATACCGAGAACGCCAACGTCCTGGGGAAGGGCGGAGCCGTAGTGGCCCGAGGCGGCGGCCTCGTCGATATGCTGTTCTTCCTGCTATTATTGACGACGTTCTACATCGTGGAACGAGCTACCGCTTACAGAAGCGCCAAAGGCAAATATAACCATATCCGCCTCATGGGGATGATTAAAGAGCATCTCAAAAAGGGCGACATCCCGGGGGCAATTAAAGCCTGCGATGACCAAAAGGGCGTCGTGGGTCGGATATTGAAGGCCGGCCTCGAAAAATACGGCCTTGTCAAGGGCCAATACGACGCCGCTACGATGCGGGCCGAAATCCAGCAATCCATTTCCGAGACGAACGCGATGGAAGCTTCGCTCCTCGAGCGGAACCTAATCTTCATTGCGACCATCGCCTCCATCGGGACGATGACCGGCCTGTTGGGAACGGTCATCGGGATGATCCGGGCGTTCGCGGCTCTCGCGGCCAAAGGCCGTCCCGACCCGAACAAGCTAGCTACCGGTATCTCGGAAGCCCTTATCAATACCGCCGGCGGTCTTACGGTCGCTATTATCTCTATCGTCGCGTATAACTTCTATCTCAATAAGATAGATAAGTTCAACTTCACCTTCGAGGAATCTTCGAACGAACTGTTAACCCTCCTCGTTACTAAGGAGGATTAAGAGATGGCCGGCGCAGACGTTCCCGCGAGCGGCGGTAAAGGCGGGAGAAGGATAAGCATCTACATCGATATGACGCCGATGGTCGACGTCATTATCCTTCTGCTTATCTTCTTCTTCATGACGTCTCAGTTCAAGGAACCGGCCGCAGTCGAAATTCGCCTACCTCAACCGGGCATCGGGGAAAAAACCGTAAACGTTAAGGAATCCAACGTCCTTACGGTGGAAGTGGACGCCGACGGGGTGATATCGGTCGTCGATACCCGTAATCGTGACGGCAAAATCGTAACCCTCGATGAACTCGGCGAATACATCGGCTCCCGACAGAGCGAGAATCCGGAACTCATTACCATTATCGACGTTTCACCCGAAGCCACGTATTCGGACATGATGGACGTCCTCGACGAGTTCAAGATGGCTTCGGAACAAACCGGCGTCAAGAAGATCTCGCTTCGACTCGAAGAAGTAACGGAGTCCGCGGCGACCGCCGAGGCCGGCGGTTAGACGCGTGAAAGGGTTTTAGCGGATATGCTACGGAAGATGCAACGGCGGGTTTCAATCCGTATCGACATGACGCCGATGGTCGACGTCATTATCCTCCTGCTTATCTTCTTCTTCATGACGGCGTCCTTCAAACAACCGGACGCGGTGGAAGTTACCCTCCCCTCCGCGGCCGCCGGCGTGAAGATCCCCAAGGACGTCGACATCGTTTCGGTCGTCGTTGACGGGGCGGGCGTGGTTTACGTCAATAACGTCCCCATCGAGCAGCAGGGCGATATAACCGAACGCGTTAAGAAGGCCCGTATCGAGGCCCTCAATAACGGCGTCCCGTTCGAAAAAATCATCACCAACGTACGGGCTGAGGAAAGCGTCGAATACGGTATTATATTAGCGGTGATGAAAGAACTACAGGCCGCTAATATCACCGTCTTCAACCTGGAAGTTCAAAAAGAAGAGGGCGCCTGGTAGGCGCCGAGGTTAATACGTAGACAACGGCGGGGCCCGCGCCCCGCCGTTTTTTTATGCATTACCGGCCGTCGTTTCCGACCCCTCCCCCGGTAATCACAAGCGCCGCCTCCAATACGTCGGCGACGATAAGGTCGGGTGGGGGCGAGATTTCACGGGCGGCCTCGGCCGTCAGACGGCCGCTTAGTACCGCCGCGGTTTTGCAGCCGGCCCGCCGGCCGGCCTCTACGTCCCGAGCGCTGTCGCCGACCATCCAACACTCCTCCACCGGCCCCTTTTCCTCGGCGTCGGCCAGGCCCCGAAGAAGTAGGCCCGGTTCCGGTTTGCGGCATTCACAACGATCCTCGGGGGTATGGTAGCAATAGTATATCCCGTCGAAGGGGCCGGCGAGGCGAACGAGCTTCTCCCGAACGGCCTCTACTTCCGCCATAGTGGAAAGGCCCCGGCCTACGACCGATTGATTGGAGGCTACGTAGACGACCCATCCCGCCCGGCGGAAAGTCGCGACCGCCTCCCGGGCGAACGGGAAAAGCTCCAACTCGGCCTCGTTTTTGATATAATCCGGGCTATCCTGGTTGAGGACGCCATCCCGGTCCAAGAACACCACTTTTACCATAGAGGCATCGTACGATAACCGTGGCGCAAGGGCAAGAGGCAAGCGTAAAAGACGGCGACGGTCGGGGGAGTTTTTTCCGGGCCGCCGGCGTTATCGGCGCGGCGACGGTCGCGAGCCGCATCCTGGGGTTGGCCCGGGAAGTGGCGTTCGCGGCCATATTCGGCGCCAACTGGGTGACGGACGCATTCCGCATCGCGTTCGTCATACCGTACGTCCTGCGGCGGCTTCTGGGCGAGGGGGCGATGTCGGCCTTCGTCGTTCCCGTATTTACGGAGCAGCTAGAACTCGAAGGCCGGGACGGCGCGTTCCGTTTCATGCAATCGCTGTACACGCTGTTCTTCGCCGTCGTCGCCGTCTTGGTAATACTGGGAATCTTCGCCATGCCCGGCGTCGTGGCCGTCATCGCACCCGGTTTCGTGAAAGAAGCGGCCACTTTCGACCTGACGCTACGTCTTGCCCGCATCATGCTCCCCTATATGCTTTTCATGATGACGTCGGCGCTGGCGATGGGCATCCTGAATTCTTTTTACAAGTTCGCGGTCCCCGCCTGCGCCCCGGTGGTAATGAACGTCTTCGCGCTGGCCTCCCTTTTTATCCTGGTTCCGCTGTGGGGCGATACCCCCGAGGAGCAGATATACGCCCTTACGGTAGGGGTTTTGGCCGGCGGCGCGGCGCAGGTCCTCATCCAGGTGCCCAGCCTCTACCGCCTGGGATTCCGATTCCGGCCCCGCTTCAACCTCCGCCATCCGGCGCTGAAAAAGGTTGGCCTTTTAATGGTCCCGGCGCTGTTCTCCATCGGCGTCGTCCGCATCAACCTTTTAATTAATACCGCCGCGGCGTCCCTCGTCGGCGTGGGCGTCGTGTCCTTTATAATGTACGCCGAGCGGTTGCTGCAATTCCCGATGGGCGTTTTCGGTTTCTCTCTGGCCAACGCCCTCCTCCCCCGTATCAGCCGTCACGCGGCGCGCGGCGAGATGGAGACGTTTAAAGACCTCGTCTCCTTCGCGTTACGAGCGTCGCTCTTTATATCGTTGCCGGCGACCGTCGGCCTCGTAATCCTGGGCGAGCCGCTGGTTCGCGTCATCTACGAACGGGGCGCCTTCACCGCGGCCGACAGCGCTTCTACGGCGGTAATCCTCGGCGCGTTCGCTCTCGGCCTCTTCGCCTTCGTCGGCATGCAAATAATTACCCCCGCCTTCTACGCCCTCAAACTCCCCCGGGAGCCGATTCGCGGTGGCGTCGTGGCGCTGGTTTCCAACCTCGTATTCACGGTAATACTGGCGCTTCTGATAGGCGGCCCGGGCATCGCGCTGGCGATATCGATTTCAACAACGTGCTCCCTGGCGTACCTTATATACCGGTTCCGCCGGGCCGTAGGCCCCATCGGTTTCCGGCGCATCGCCGCCGCCGGCCTTCGCTTCGGCGGCGCGAGCGTGTTGCTTGCGGCTCTGCTCGTCCCTGCCCGGCTGGCCCTTGAGTACTACGTCCCCGCCGGGACTCTCCCCCAAGCCGCCGCCCTTCTGGCCGCCATCGCGGCCGCCGTCCCGGCGTACGTCCTTCTGGCACGCCTATTTCGGGCGCCGGAAGTTCCCGAAGTTATTAGGATTATCCTCCGCCGGAAATAAAAACGGCCGTTTTACTTCGAATTCAACGCCGACGAGGCCGTTTTTATGATATATTAACCACCGTAGTAATATGGGAGCAGTTTCCCCAAAGGGCGAAAAAAGTTGTTGTTGGTTTGACTTAATATAACCAAATTGGTTATAATTATAAACACTATACCCCGTCATTCGAAAATACCGCAATAATAACGAAAAAAGGAGAAGCTAACATGGCAAAATCTCGTGGAGAAATTCTCAAAGAATTGCTTGAAGACCTCGAGGCCGGCACGCCCGATATCGAGGGCAGCGTCGTCGTCTCGGCCGACGGCCTGGTTATGGCCAGCGCTCTCCGTACGGACGTGGACGAGGACCGGGTGGCCGCGATGTCGGCGGCCCTGCTCGCGCTCGGCGAGCGGAGTGCGGCGGAACTCGACCGCGGCGGTTTGAGCGAAGTTTACGTTAAGGGCGAGAACGGTTACCTCGTTCTGATGGGCGCCGGGGACGCCGTTCTCGGGGGCTTGTGCCGGGCCGACGCGAAGTTAGGTATGATATTCCTCGACATGCGCAATACGGTTAAAGAGTTAAAGAAAATAGTCTAAGGTCCTCGGCCCGAGGACAATGGGTATTGAGTAGGAGGATAAGAATGGCCGATATATTCCCGCTTCCGTGCATTTCGTTTATTACGATGATACAGAAGACAAACGACCTTCTGGGAACGTCGACCGCCCGCTTGTTGAGCGACGTGGGCAAAGCGTTGGGCCAGGCAAAAAGCGACCTCGACGAATTGCAGGGACCGTCCGAAGAGATTAAACCCGGCATTTTCGTTCAGAAGAAGTGCCCGTTCGCCGATACGGTGGAAGTATACAAGGCCATAGGCCTTGACGTACCGGCCGCTATCTCCGAAGTCGCCTCGCAAGCGCCACAATTCGGAACCGTCTGGGTAAGCGCTTATTGCGGCGTGCACCAGGCCATGCGCCAGGCCAAGAACGAAAAGATCTTCCAAATAGCGTGCAAGGCCGGGGACGGCTCGATTCGTTACGCCGAAAACGACGCCGTCGACGAAGCCGAAGCGAAAGAGCTCTTGAAGAACGCCGTTTGTTTGTACGGAGTGAAATGACGCGGGGCTAAATCGCGCTCCGCGTTTAAAGATCGTCCTAGCCAATTACGCCCGGCCCGTCCCGGCCGGGCGTTCTTCTTTGCTCTTCCCGACAACCCAACTGACGTTTTCTGACATACGGGGGTGCTAAACTGAAACCGCGGCAAAGGCCGCCGGACGCAAAGAGGCCGAGTAAACGGAACGTTAAAGCACCACCTTTAAATAACCCATTCCCCACCCCCTTTCCCCTATAAAGGCCCCCGGGCAACCGGGGGCACACCTTTTATAATCGAACTCCGCCGACGATGGGAAAACACCGGCCGCGCAGCTTAAGGGGTACGGTAACGTACACTATTGACATCAGGCCCGGGTTTATATAACGTAGAAGCCTTCGCTGGCGGCGCTTGCGCCCCGGCGGCCGCCATGGGAAATAATAACGACAATTTTATGGCCCTCTCTCCCCGGGATCGCCTGCGGGTTGACGAGTATTACGAATTATCGCACCGAATACTCCGGTTGGGGAATCGCGGGCTGCCCCGGGGCGAATTCCTGAGAACGCTGTTCGCCGTAATACTCGATTTCTCGGGTTGCGATGCGGCCGAGTTACGGCTGCGGGACGGCGATTTCAATTACTACGCTGAGATGCTCGGCGGCGTGGATCCTAATTTCCGTTTCGGTATAATCAACGGCGGCCTCGACGACGCCGGCCGGCCCCTTCCGTGCGCGGACGACGGAACGCCGCTCGAGCGCCTGTGCCACGAACTCCTGCGCGGCGCGGCCGACGCCGCGGAACGCCACTTCACCGAGCGCGGAACGTTCATGACTTCGAACGGCCTTTGGACGCCTTCATCGGACGGCGCGGCCGGGGGAGACGCTCCCCTCCCCGCGGTCGAACTTTCCGGCCGGTACCCCTCGTTACTCGCGGCGCCGTTCGCGGTGGGAGACGACGACGTGGGCCTCCTGCTACTGAAATCGCGCCGGGAGGATTTCTTCTCCCGCCGGAGCGCCGAGTTCTTCGAGGGTATCGCGCGAAACGTCGGCGTCGCTATCGCCGACCGACGTACCCACTGGGAACTCCGCGAGCGCGTGAAGGAAATGACCTGCCTGTACGGGATTGCCGAAATAGCGTCGCGTCCCGGGATATCGGCGGAGGAAGTCTACGCCGAAGTGGTCCGCCTTCTGCCGCCGGCAATGCAATACCCGGACATCACGGTCGGGAAGATAGTCATCGACGGCGACGTGTACTCCACCGAGGAATTGGATGACACGCCGTACAAACTATCCGCCGACGTCCTCGTAGAAGGCCGAAGACACGGCGTCGTCGAAGCCCAGTACAAGGAAGCGAAGTCGGATTATGAGCCGGGGATTTTCCTTCGGGAGGAACAAACGCTCCTCGACGCTATCGCCCGGCAGATAGGGCTGATTATTGAGAACCGCATGGCTGAAGAGGAGCGGGCGCGGCTCCAGGGGCAACTACGACACGCCGACCGGCTGGCCACCATCGGTCAGCTCGCCGCCGGCGTTGCCCATGAACTCAACGAGCCGCTGGAGATCATCCTCGCCTTTTCCGAACTCGTAAACGAGAACCCGGACGCACCGGAACAGATAGTACGCGACCTCGAAAAGATATTAACGGCCTCGTTACACGCTCGGGAAATAGTTAAGAACCTCCTTATCTTCGCGCGGCAGATGCCGACCATCGAGAGTACGGTTGACCTCAGCGATATCGCCGCGGAAGCGCTGGCGTTCCTCGAGTCCCGCTTCGACAAGGATAACGTCAGGTGCGTAAGGGAACTCGCGCCGAACTTACCGACCGTCACGGCCGACCCGGGACAGCTCAACCAAGTCATCGTTAATCTCGTGGTCAACGCGGTCCAGGCCATGCCGGAGGGTGGTACGCTCACGGTGCGGACGCGCGCCGACGGCGAATTCGTTCGTTTGGAAGTGGAAGATACCGGCATCGGCATGACTGAGGAAACGATACGCAGTATCTTCCTCCCGTTCTTTACCACCAAGGAAGTAGGCAAGGGCACGGGCCTGGGGTTGCCGGTCGTCCACGGCATCGTAACGGCCCACGGCGGGACGGTGACGGCCGACAGCGAACCAGGGAAAGGCTCCCGTTTCGAAGTCCGCATCCCCCTTCGCCCGCCCGCCCGAAAGGAAGGTCGCCGTGTCTACGGCAAATGAGGATAGACCCCGCTTGTTAATAGTCGACGACGTGCCCGAGATACTCGAGGCTCTCCAGCGCAAACTCGGCGGCCAGGGCTACGCCGTGTTCACGGCGCCCGGCGTGCCGGAGGCCATAAGGCTGCTGGGCCAGGCGGCCGTCGACGTCGTGATAACGGATATGAAGATGCCGCGAGTCTCGGGCCTGGAGCTTATACGGTACGTCCGCGAGAATCTCCCCGACACCGAGGTGATGATGATAACCGGCTACGCTTCCGTACCGGACGCGGTCGAGGCGGTGAAGACGGGAGCGGAGGAATACCTGGCGAAGCCGTTCACGGACGGCGAACTCTACGCCGCGGTGGCGCGGGTCCTCGAGAAGCTGGAAGCCCGGCGCATGACGGAACGTAAGCCTGCGGCCGGGGACCTCTCCCGATACGGCATCGTCGGCACGTCGGCGGTAATGCGGAAGGTCTTCGGCGAGGTCGAGAAGGCCGCGGCCGCCAACGCGACGGTCCTGATAACCGGCGAAAGCGGGACCGGCAAGGAACTCGTCGCCCGGGCGATCCATTACGCCAGCGCTCGGGCGTCGGCGCCCTTCGTTCCGGTCAACTGCGGCGCCGTCCCGGAGGAACTGCTGGAGAGCGAGCTGTTCGGCCACGTCAAGGGGGCCTTCACCGGCGCCCGGGAAACCAGGGCCGGCTTCTTCCAGACCGCCGACGGTGGGACCATCTTCCTCGACGAAATCGGCGAGACCAACCTTTCGATGCAGGTCAAACTCCTCCGGGTTCTGCAGGACAAGGAAATATACATGGTGGGCTCGCGGCGGCCCCACCGCGCCGACGTTCGCGTCATCGCCGCCTCCAACAAGGACCTGCTGCATCTGGTGGACAAGCGGGCGTTCCGCGACGACCTCTATTACCGCCTCGCCGTCCTCACCATTGAAATCCCGCCGCTCCGGGACCGCGGGGACGACATTCTCCTGCTCGTGAATTTCTTCCTAAAAAAATATACCGAAGAGATGGGAAAGGACGCCCCCCGCCTTTCGGACAACGTTATCAATATATTCCGGGAATACTACTGGCCGGGCAACGTACGGGAACTCGAGAACGTCATTCACCGCCTCGTCGCGATGACCGACGCCGAGGCAATAGACACGCCCGACCTCCCGTCGCTGATGAGACAGCGCACGGTGAAGGAAGCCAACCTGAACCGGACGCTGGATGAGGTGGAAGTGGAGTACATACAAAACGTCCTGGCGTCCGTCGGCGGCAATAAGACCGAGGCCGCCAGGATACTAGACATTAACCGGAAGACATTGGCCAAGAAGCTCAAAGAAAGCGAACCTTGATCCTGAAGCGGAAAAGTTGATGAGTAAAAAATACCCGGCGGCCTAAAATTACCCGTCGGGTTTTGTAATAATGTACCCGGCGACCCCCAAAGGTCGCCGTTTTTACGTTTCGGCCTGTCGCCGTAACTTGCTGATAAACAATATCTTGCACGGAATTTTCCGGGGCGGGAAGCGATTTTGTGAAAAGTGGTACAGCTTTTGCACTTAATACGTACGGAGTAATACCACGACTATCCCCGGAACGCAAAACAAGGAGACCGTTATGGCTCGTGCGAAGATGAAAGCCAAGGCCGGCGTTGTTACTCGGACTGTACGTACGACCACGGCCGAGTATCTGGGCATCTGTTCGACTTGCAATCACGCGCCGGACTGTGCCCACCGCATCCGAAATGCCAATACGCCGATCTGGGATTGCGAAAATTACGACGACCACGTTTCGCTCAGCGGCGTCGAGTTCAACGGCGGCCTTTCCGAAATCCTTCCGAAGCCCCGCAAATCGCGGCGGGCCGAGTTCGACGCCATCGAGTACAAGGGCCTTTGCCGCAATTGCGAAAACCGCGACACTTGCAATATCGCCCGGCCCGCCGGCGGCGTATGGAACTGCGAGGAATACTGCTAAACCCGAACGGCCTCCGGCCAACGCATTAAACGAGACGTTTCGATAATCCAACTAGGAGACGGAATGGTAGTCAATACAACGCCGTCAGCGGCGGGTGGTGGGGGTAAGGCCGCCACGGCCTCCCCGGAGAAGTACCGGGGGATATGTTCGACGTGCATCCACGCACCCCACTGTTCTTATCGCGTACAGAACACCGGCGTCGCCATCTGGGAATGCGACCTTTTCGAGAGTTACGAGACGCCGACCCTCGGCGAGGTCGTGGAAAGGCACGGCGGCCGGCGCGGCGCGGTCATAGCCATGTTGGAGGAAATCCAGGCGAAGTACGGATACCTCCCGCCTCGGGCCCTCCAGGTGGTGGCCGAAAACACGGGGGCGTCGATGGTCGACGTCTACGCCGTCGCCACTTTTTACAGGGCGTTCAGCCTTAAACCGCGCGGTAAACATCTAGTCTCCGTGTGTTTAGGAACGGCGTGCCACGTCCGGGGAGGCCCCGGCATCGCGAAGGAGCTCGAACGGCAACTCGGCATCAAAGCCGGCGAGACCACGGACGACCACGAATTCACGCTCGAGACGGTGAACTGTCTCGGCGCGTGCGCGCTGGGGCCGGTCGTGGTAGTCGACGGCCACTATTTCCCGCACGTCGGGACGAGGGACGTAGACGGTATCCTCGCCCGCACTCGCGAGGGCCTCGACCGCGTGGAAGTTAAGGGCGACCGCCGCGTTTTCCCGATTCAGGTCAGTTGCCCGCGCTGCAATCACGGCTTGATGGACCCGGACTTCGAAATCGACGGGAACCCGTCGATTCGGGTAACGATGTCCTTCGGCCGGGAACACGGGTGGCTAAGGCTCTCCAGCCTGTACGGCAGCTATAACGTTGAGTCCGAACACGACATTCCTAAAGACGCCGTCGTCAATTTCTTCTGCCCCCATTGCCACGCCGAGTTGCGCGGGGCCGCGGCGTGTCTGGAATGCGGAGCGCCGATGGTCCCCATGATCGTACGGGGCGGCGGCGTGGTTCAGATATGCTCGCGCCGCGGTTGTAAGGGTCACATGCTGGACGTGAGCGGGTCGGTAGTGGCATAAAAGCCGGGATTCACCGGCGTTACAAGGAGATCTGACTTAATGGAAAAACTGCTATCCGTGGACGAGCTAGCGGAATTTCGTCGCCGGATAATAGAGGATGCCGCCGACCAGACCGGCGAATTAACGCTGGTCGTCTGCGCCGGGACCGGAGGCCAAGCCAGCGGATCCAACGACGTTATACGGGTAATAAAACGTTACATCCTCGACCACGGCCTACACGAAAAGGTACACCTGCGGATTACCGGATGTCAGGGTTTCTGCGAGATGGACCCGTTCATCCTGGTGGAGCCGGGTCAGCACCTGTACCCCAAACTCAACATGGAGGACGTCCCCCGGGTCATCGAGGCGGCGTTGGGCGGATACGTGGAGGAGGAGTTAATCTACCGCGAGCCCGGCGAGCGGCGCGGTTTCCACTCGCAGGCCGACATCCCGTTCTTCCAAAAACAAACCCGTACCATCCTCGGAAACAACCAGACGCTCGACCCGATCCGCATCTTCGACTATATCGAGCGCGGAGGGTACGGGGCGCTGGAGAAGGTCCTGTCGAAACCGGACCCGGGGCGGATTATAGAAGAGATCCTCAAGTCGGGCCTGCGCGGCCGGGGCGGCGGCGGCTTCCCCACGGGCCGGAAGTGGGCCATGGCCCGGGAGGCCGGGAAGGCCGGCGAGCAGAAATTCATCGTATGCAACGCCGACGAGGGCGACCCGGGCGCCTATATGGACCGCAGCCTGCTCGAGGGAAATCCGCACCTGATACTGGAAGGCATGATAATCGGCGGCGTGGCCATCGGCGCCACCCGCGGTTACGTATACGTACGCAGCGAGTACCCGCTGGCCATCAAGCACCTCATAATCGCGCTGCGCCAGGCTCGCGAACTCGGCCTGTTGGGCGAGGATATCCTGGGCACGGGGTTGTCGTTCGAAGTGGAAGTCGTCCGCGGCGCCGGAGCGTTCGTGTGCGGCGAGGAGACGGCCCTAATCAAATCCATCGAGGGCAAAGCGGGCGAACCCCGCCAGCGGCCCCCCTACCCTATCGAGAAGGGCATATGGGGCCACCCCACCTGCGTAAACAACGTGGAGACATGGGCCAACGTCCCGGTGATAATCAGCCGCGGCGCGGAGGAGTACGCCCGCGTCGGCGTCCCGGGCAGCACCGGCACCAAGATATTCTCGCTGGTCGGCAAGATAAAAAACACCGGCCTGGTCGAAGTCCCGATGGGAATCAGCATAGGCGAAATAGTTTACGACATCGGCGGCGGGCCTTCGGGCCGGGCGAAAATTAAAGCGGTTCAGACCGGGGGCCCCTCCGGCGGCTGCATCCCGGCCTCCATGTTCGACCTCGCCGTAGATTACGACAGCCTCCGCGAGGCCGGCGCAATGATGGGCTCGGGCGGCATGATAGTCATGGACGAGACCACCTGTATGGTGGACGTCGCCAAGTACTTCATGTCTTTTCTGAAGGACGAGTCCTGTGGCAAATGTTTCACCTGCCGCAAGGGGACGCAACGGATGTACGAGTTGCTTGACGACATAACGAAGGGAAAGGGCACGCCGGAACACCTGGATTTGCTGGAAGAGTTGGCGAGTACGGTCGCGGATACGACCATGTGCGGCCTGGGGCATTCGGCGCCCAACCCGGTATTGACGACGCTCCGTTATTACCGCCACGAATACGAGCGGCACATCTACGATAAGCGATGCGACGCTTTCGTTTGTAAGGAACTCGTCGGCGCGCCGTGTCAGGCGGCCTGTCCGCTGGGGACGGAAGCCTGGCGCTACGTGGCGCTCGTCGAACAAGGGGATTACGACGGCGCCTACCGGGTGCTGCGGGAGCCCAACCCCCTACCGTCCGTGTGCGCGCGGGTCTGCAACCACCCCTGCGAGGAGAAGTGCAAACTCGGCGCGACCGGCGACGACCCGGTAGCCATCCGGGCGTTGAAACGATTCGTAACCGACCGCGCCGACCCGGCGGCCTATGAACCGGCGCGCGCGGAGGAAGGTGGGGGGAAACGCGTGGCCGTCGTGGGCGCAGGGCCCGCGGGCCTGGCCGCCGCCCATTACCTTTCGCTCGCCGGCCACCGCGTTACGATATACGAGGCCGAGGGGAAACCGGGCGGTATGCTGGTCGCCGCCATCCCCGCGTACCGGCTCCCGCGCGACGTACTGGAGGCCGAAATCGACGCGCTCCTCGACGAGAACGTCACGCTCGAGTTGAACAAGGCCCTCGGCCGCGATATAACGGTCGACGGCCTGTTGGAGAACGGATACGACGCCGTCCTCCTCGCGCTGGGGGCCCACCGCAGCCGAAAGCTGGACGTTCCAGGCGAGGAAGCGCAGGGGGTATATCCCTCCATGCATTTCCTTAAGGTGTTCAACCTGCACGGCGAGAGCCTGGCGCGGGGACGCGTCGGCATCGTCGGCGGCGGCAATTCGGCCGTGGACGCCGCCCGGGTAGCCATACGCCAGGAAGGCGTCGAAAGCGTAACCATTTATTATCGCCGGACGCGCGACGAGATGCCCGCCTACGAAGAGGAAATCGAAGCGGCGTTGGACGAGGGCGTTGAACTCGTTACGCTCGTTTCGCCGGCGGCGGTGAAGCAAACGAAAGGGCGCTTGACGGGCGTGGAATTTATTAAAAACGAGCTCGGCGCCCGCGACGCGTCGGGCCGCCGTAAGCCGGTCGCCGTATCCGGCAGCGAGTACGTCGTACCGCTGGATACGCTGGTGGTGGCCATTAGCGAGGCGCCCGAGACCGAAGGGGTCGGGCCGGAAGTCGCCGTTACCGAATGGGGAACGGTGGCAACGAATCCCGAAACGTTCGAGACCGCCAAAAAGGCCGTATTCGCCGGGGGCGACGTCGTGCGGGGCCCGAACACGGTAGTAGAGGCGCTGGCGGACGGCAAGAACGCCGCG
This sequence comes from Candidatus Zixiibacteriota bacterium, assembly GCA_050117845.1. Lineage (GTDB taxonomy): Bacteria > RBG-13-66-14 > B26-G2 > WVWN01 > WVWN01 > WVWN01. The sequence goes on along the minus strand of JASFLY010000021.1, from coordinate 22,294 downwards.
ACGGTCATCGGTCGCTACCTCCGGGGCGAGGAGTTGACGGTCCCGGCTCAAACGCGTTTACCCGAAATTTACGTACCGCCGGCGCAAGAGGCGGAAACGGAAGCTCCCGTCCCCGCTCGGGCGACAATGCCTCGCCTGGAGAGCGCGAAGCGGACCGGGAATTTCGTCGAAGTCGAACTGGGTTTGACCGAAGACGCGGCGCGACGTGAAGCGCGCCGGTGCTTGCGTTGCGACCTCGAGTTCACGCAATCCGCAGGCGAGACCGGAGAAGCCGTCGCGGTAGGAGAAGAGAAAGCATGATTAAATTCAAGCTCAACGGCCTAGAAGTCGAAGTGGAAGAAGGTACGACCCTTCTGGAAGCGGCCAAGTTTTACGGCTTCCCCATCCCGACGCTCTGTTACAACGAGGGCCTTTCACCCTACGGCGCGTGCCGGCTTTGCGTCGTGGAAATAGGCGAAGGGGCGCGGGCGAAGCTCGTCTCCTCCTGCACCTACCCGGCCGAGGAGGGGCTGACAGTGCGGACCGCCTCCGAGCGGGTCATGCGGGCCCGCCGGATGGTAATAGAGTTGCTGCTCGCCTCCTGCCCTCAATCGAAGGTAATCCAGGATATCGCCTCGGCCCACGACGTGCGGCAGCAGCGCTTCAAGCAGGAGTACGAGGACTGCATCATGTGCGGCCTCTGCGTCCGGATGTGCGAGGAGCAGATGATGGCCAAGGCCATCGGCTTCCGCAACCGCGGCGAGAACCGCAGCATCGGCACCCCGTTCGACATCAAGTCGGACGAATGCCGCTTATGTGGAGGGTGCATTTATATTTGTCCGGCCTGCCAACTCCGTTGCACGTACACGGAGCCAGAAAAGGCCGTATGCGGCGGCTGCGCCAATCTCGCGCCGCCCTGCGTCGAGAAGGAACAGTTCCACGATATGATGTGCTATATGGACCCATGCGTCGCCTGCGAGATAGATAACAAGTAATCACGCGAAAGGAGTATACGGATTATGTCATTGTCCAGGGTTAATGCCTCGGCCGCTACGCTGACCAAGAACCGGACCGAAGACTCAATCGTTCCGCAATCCGGGATGTGCGTCACGTGCGTGGACGGCTGCATCGGCATGTGCGAAATCGGCAAGTCGGCCTACCGCGGCCACGAGGTTATTTACCCCCAACCGTTCGGGGTAATTACCACCGCGGCCGAAAAGGTTTACCCGGTCGACTATTCGCACTTGAACATCATGGGTACGGCCGTGGGCGCGCACGGGGTCGAGGCCGACAGCGACAAGGCGATTTTCCCGGCAGTCAACACCGAGGTCCGGTTGGGCCACGACCAGGGCCTCAAGTTCCGGTTGCCCATAATGATCCCGGGCATCGGCTCGACCAACATCGCCAAGAACAACTGGGAAGGGCTGGCCATCGGAACGGCGCTGGCCGGAACGGGCCTCACCATCGGCGAGAACGTCGTCGGGATGGACCCCGAGAGTAAAATCGAGAAAGGCCGCGTCGTCGACACCGTGGACCTCAAGCGGCGGGTAACGCTGTTCACCGACCACCAGCGGGACGGCTACGGCGCCATCGTCGTTCAGGCCAACATCGAGGACACTCGCCTCGGCACCCAGGAATACGCCATAGAGAAGTTGGGCGCACAATGCGTCGAACTCAAATGGGGCCAGGGCGCCAAGGACATCGGCGGCGAGGTTAAAATACGCGACCTCAAAAAAGCTCAACTGCTATACGAGCGCGGTTACGTCGTCCTCCCGAACCCCACCGACCCGAACGTCATCAAGGCGTTCGAACGCGGGTCGTTCAAGGAGTTCGAGCGTCACTCGCGCGTCGGCATGGTGACGGAGGAGTCGTTCGCCGCGCGCGTCGAGGAACTCCGCAAGGCCGGCGCCAAGTACGTCTTCCTCAAGACGGGTGCGTACCGGCCGGCGGACCTCGCCCGGGCCGTAAAGTTCGCGTCCAAATACAAGTTAGACCTGTTGACGGTGGACGGCGCGGGCGGCGGGACCGGCATGAGCCCGTGGCGGATGATGAACGAGTGGGGAATCCCGCCGCTCGAGATCCACTCGCTAATGTACGAGTACACGAAACGGCTGGCGGACAAGGGCGAGTACGTGGCGCCGCTGGTCGCGGCCGGCGGATTCACCTTCGAGGATCAAATATTCAAGGCCATCGCGCTCGGCGCCCCGTACGTCAAGCTGGTCGGCATGGCCCGCGGTCCCATCGCCGCGGCGATGGTCGGCAAGACAATAGGACGGGCCATAGCGGAACACCAGCTTCCGGTGTACGTCGAGCGCTTCGGCACGACGGTCGACGAAATATTCGTAACCGCGGCCGACCTGCGCCACGAGCTGGGCGAGGAAGGGTTCGAAAAGTTGCCGCCGGGAGCCATAGGTTTGTATACCTACTACGAGCGCCTGGGCCAGGGTTTGCGGCAGCTGATGTGTGGCAGTCGCGAGTTCGCCCTGGAGTACATTGAGCGCGACGACCTGGCGGCGTTGACGCCCGAGGCGGCGGCCATCACCGGCCTGCCGTACGTCACCGACGTTGACCGCGAGGAGGTCGACGCCATACTGGGGGCGTAACCCCGACCCCATACTTTACGACGAAGGCGCCCGCATAACGGGCGCCTTTCGCGATCATAGGATATCGTCAAAGGCCGGCCCCGCCTTTAATTGAACAACGTCTTCACTCTTCCCAGGGAAGTCGGTTCCACCGCCGGCGTATTACGCTTGAAATATTTTATGCGGCTATAGTGACCGTCCTTCACGTAAAAGCGGGCGCCGGTCCAGGAAACCGCGACGTCTACCGGGAGGTTGAAGTTCCCCATTTCGGCGATTATCCCTATAATCGAGCCGGACGAGGTGAAGAACTGTATCCGGTCGTTCGCCTCATCCACCACGAAAACGCGGCCATCCCGGCCTACGGAAATGCCGGACGGTTCGTCGAATTCCCCCGGACGAGTGCCCCGATGGCCCCATTCTCCGAGCAAACTCCCCGTGGACGAATAGTAAACGACCCGATCGTAATCCCCGTCGGTAACGTATACCCGGCCTGTTACCGGCGATACGCCCAAACCGTTGGGATACTCCACGTAGTCGAGATCCCACTTCCCGAGAAATGATCCCGTAGCGGTGAAATATTTTATACACCTCGTGGGCGTCCCGTCCATAACGTATACGGTGTTACCGGGGCCTATCGATAAGTAATGCGGGAAGGTGAATTCGTTATTCCCGGTGCCTTCCGAACCCCACTTTCCCAGAAACGAACCCGTTGACGTGAAGTATTGTACCCGGTAGTTCTGCCAATCGCAGACGTAAACGTGGCCGTTCGCCGCCACGTCGATATCCAACGGATTCCAGAACCGGCCTTTGCGCACTCCCCACTCACCCCACTGGCCCAGGAAAGAGCCGGTAGAATCATAATACAGGACCTGGTGTTCGGAACCCTCCGTGCCGTAAACGTTGCCGTTGGGGGCCGTCGCTATATACCGTATGAACGAAGTCCATTCTCCCTCGTACTCGTAACCAGGGAAAACCGCCGCCGGTAAAACGACCGTAACTATTAATGCCCACGCTCCTTTTCTCACGTCTCTACCTCCTCAAGATCGACCGTTTATTACTAAAATTACCCCGCACGCTTATATTGCTAGCCAGAATATTAACATAGATATTCAACATTGGGGGGCCCAATAAGGAGGGCGCGCCGGCCGGCTCAGAACGCCAGGCCCGAGAAGTTGAAGCCGTATTCCCAGTAGCCGTCGGTTGTGTGCCAATCGGGCACGACGTACTCGCCGTAGCCGCCGACCGTCGTGTCGTGCAGGATAAGGAAGTTGAAGCCGAGTAGGCCGGTGTAGCCGAACTTCGCGTTCCATCCAGTATGGTCGTTCTTCTTCTTGGAGTAGATGAAGCCGCCGCCGCAATAGGGGTCTAGGAGGCGGCCTGCCCGCGGGTGGCCTATCAGGCGAAGCTTGGACGGTACGTAGTAATACTTCACGCCCTCGATGCGGTATCCGGCGTAGGCGAACTCGACGTTGGCCGACGCGCGTTTGGTGAACCAGTACGACACGCCGAGCTTGTAGAGGGGCGTCGAGTCGGCGCCCGGTTCCGGCGGCGTGAAGAGCGATATGCCGCCGGAGAAGTGGATATGGCCCGCGAAGGCTGGCGCCACTGCCACGAACAAGAGAAGGCTAACCGTCAACAACCTCATATAAAGTAAAAGCCCCTCCCGGGGCTTAACTCAGCGCGTCAAGGTCTTACCTGTACAATGCCTTTATCTTACCGATCGACGCTGGCGCCACAGCGGGGGCGTTGGAGACGTCGAAGCAAAAAATCTCATCACCGAAACTCACCCATAGTTTTTTATTCGCATACGTACAATCGTGGAGAGACGCTATAGTTTTAAACGAGGCCACGACGGAACCGTTCGGACGGGTTTTATAAACATCAGCGGAATCAGTAGGAAACCAAAAATAATCACCCTGTTTAGTAATGCCGTAGGTGGCGCCCGGTTGATTCACCGTAAAAGAGGAAACCGCGGACCCGCCTCCGTTAATCTTATACGCGTTACTCCGTGGAGCGTTCGGTTCGCAAACCCAATCGTTCTGACCGTCGTAGAACACGCTACTGAAGCCTACGCCGCCGGGTAGATGGACTTGCAACCTGTTAACAACCGATCCGTTAAAGTTATGCCGGTATAGGAAATATTCGTCGGCTAATGTATCCGCCACGGCGGCTTCAATACAAGGGCTACCGCTCCAAAGGCGGTAACATATCCCGCTAGCGCGGAAATAGTTCCCGAAGACCGTTTCGAAAGAGGAAACGACGCTACCGTTCGACGCTACGCACCGATACATCATATCCTGGTATGTAGTGGAATGTTTATTGCACCATATATATTCGCCGTCCCATGCTACGCCGGCGCAATATCCTTCGCCCGGGGCATCCCACGAGCAGAGGACGTCGCCGAAGTCGGCGAAGGCGGCCGTGGCGAGGAGGAGGAGAGCTGATATTATCGCGATGTGTTTATTCATAGGGGTACCTCCCAACGTCCCTACTAACAACCGTCGGCCGACTTTATACGTATCTTACCATTATACCCTCCCGGTAATATACGGCGCATCCCCGCCATTACAATAATCCCCGGGAAGGCCCAACAGGCCCACCCGGGTATCTATCCCCGACGTCCGTCGAATCGTTCGGTTATCGCACTGCCCTCGCTTCTTTTAACGGAATTGTTCCCTCGCGTTCTTTATCTATTCCCCAGCGTAAACGCCGCTACATATTGCAATAGGTCCGGGTAGTTGTCAATACGCATATTAAAACCCCCCGATGTCTCGGGGGGTATACATCTAGCCAGGACCGGGATTCGAACCCGGGACCTGTTGATTACGAATCAACCGCTCTGACCGACTGAGCTATCCTGGCGAACTAGCGTTAAGGATTAGTCCGTATCGACCCAATCCGCCGACCATTCGCCGTATCCGGACGTAGACCAGACGCGGAGATAGAAGAGGCCGCCGCCGGTCAGGTTGATCGTCTCGCCCTCGTTGAGGTAGAACTCGCCGAGTTCGTTGTGGTCCCGGCCGAAGACGGTGACGTAGAAGTCGCCCGATTCCCAATCGAAGGTGACGTCGATATCTCTCGAATCCGCGAGGAGGGCGAATTCGTCCGTGTCGGCGTTATCCGTAATATAGCCCGAGACGTAACCGTCGAACGCGGACGCCGCCGCCACCGATACCAGCGTCGAAACAGCCAGGGCCAACAGCAATTTCTTCATGTCGCCGTTCCTTCCGTTATAAGTTAACGTTCGTAGAAGGCGGTCCAAGCGCCACCGCCCGATTTAGTATAAACGATGAAGGTGAATTTACCCCCGCCCGTTAGCTGGATAAGCGGCCCTTCCGAAAGGTCGAAGTCGCCGAGTTCGTTGCCCGTTTGGCCCAGGACACGCACGTGGAATTCGGACGTCGGGGGGAAAGTGAAAGTTACCTCGAGTACCGCCGATTCGGCGTATACGTCAAAGCGGGCCTCGGTATTATCGTCATAAAGGTACCCGGAAAAATCGACGGCTTCGGCCCCGGCAGAACTGACGCCGGCGAAGGCCGCCCAAGCAACCACGGCCGCAATTCCCGCTTTCCGAGTATTTCCTACGGACCCCTTAATTTGCCGCAGGGCGGAGTTGAACCGCCGACACCTGGATTTTCAGTCCAGTGCTCTACCAGCTGAGCTACCGCGGCTTGAGAGGTATTTATTACCATATTTTAACGGCGATGTCAAAACAAAACTCTCGGTTTTATAATCCGCGTAAGGGGACAACCGCGCCTAGGTATTATCGCACGTCGCCCCCGCAATCCTTTAAAAAAAGGCCGCCCTCTCGGGCGGCCCGGTATGATCCTATCGAGCCGTCGTTACCTGTACATCGCCTTAACGCGGCCCAGCGACGCCGGCACAATCGTGACGGTGCCGGGACAATCCACTTGATAGACGTAGTAGGGGGAAGCGTTCCGACAAATCCAAAGATACCCGTCGTAGTAATCACAGCCGTAGGGATAACTCCCCGGAGCCGCGAAAGACGCCTTTAACGACCCCATCGTAGTATAGGCGTACATGTATGGGTTGGTACTCGTATTGTGCCCCCACCAGATGACGTCGTTGCCGTAGTCCCACCCGGGGTCACGGAAAGACGTACTGCTGGGGTATTCGAAGGAGTTGATCAGGCTTCCGGAGGTCGTACTGCGGCACGCCCGGTATGGGAGGTAATCGTTGCAGATGACGGACGCAATACCCGGCGAACCGGGGTTCCCCTGACACGCGACGCCGCCGTACATCGTATGAACGCCGTGCACTTCGAAACTTGAGATAACGCTGCCGTTGGCCGCGTTCACTTTAGCGACGAAAGCGTTCGAGCCGTAGTACCCCAACCACAGGTAGTCGCCGTATTCGTAACCTAGGCCCCGGGTATGACTCCCGAAAGGCGAGGCCCACGAACTAACGACCGAACCGGAGGGCGTACAAGTGTAAACGTTGTAAGGGGACGTATTGCAGTAAACGTAGATGTAACTCGTACAGCAGGCGACGGCGTACGGTGAACTCGAGGGAGACGCAAACGACGAAACGACGTCCCCCAACGCGGCAAAAGCGGATGCCCCCACGGCGACCGTCAAGGCCGCCACTATCGCGACTTTCTTCATCTTCGTTCTCCCCTGGTTAATGGTTCGCCCCAAAAGAACTATTCCCGCCTCATAATAGCACCCGTTACCGACGATATCAATAAAATAAATGACCAATGCAGAAAGTAATGATATACATTACGAATTCGGGTCGGTAACTATACCCATCTTGGAATACCGTATCCTTATCCGAGGACCCCGTCGACGGCGTTACGAAACATTTGTAAAAACCCGCCTAATATATTATAAGAGAGCGGTATGCAGGACGGATTCGACGCAACGGGTGGCCGCCGGCGCCTACTACCCATCATCGGCCGGGTTCTCGGCCTCGTCGGCCTCCTGGTTCTGGCGTTCGCCTACCACTACGTGGTATGGCGGGTGTCAGATTACGCTTGGGCCGTAGGCCTGCGTTTCTACAAGTCGCCCGTAATCACCGTCGACGCTTTACGGGACGGCGTGCACCTCTGTCTTCTAACCGTCCTGTTATTTACGATACCGCGATACGCGGGAGTAGGCGTCCCGGAAATAAAGAAAAGCGGCTGGGCGACGTGGGCTTACGTTGCGCTGGCCGGCACGGCCACGGCCGCCGTCGTCGCCAACCATATCCGACCGTTCTTTAGCAACCCTTTTCTGGGACGGGGACCCCTTTTCTTCACGCTGGGGCCGCTGTCGTGGGAATTGACGTGGGCCGGCTTTATATACGGTTTCGCATCGGCCCTGGCCGGAGAGAACGCGCCGCCGGCCGTTCGCAACGGCCTGGTAATAATTCTGGCCCTCGCCGGCATGGCCTGGTACGCGCCGGTTATCCCGGCGCTCCGGCCTTACGACCGGGCCGGTTTCCTGGCCGTGGCGCTCGCCGTGAACTTCCTCAGCCTGACGTTGCGGCGACGGACCGGCAGCATCTGGCCCGGCCTGGCCGGCCACGTTCTGGTAAAGTTCATTCTAACGTGGTGATCGGCCGCGCGGTAAGAGAACCGAACGGCCTCTCGAGTCGGGGAACGGTTCGCCGTTGAGGTTCACGCCGAACGCGGCTTCGGAGGGAACACCTTTGGATCCACGCTTTCGAGACATCCTTATAACCGGTGACGAACTCGTACGTTCTTTCCCCCGCTGGATGTTGAGCGACGAGGCCCGGGCACGTATCCGCGGCGCCGGCCGGCCCGCCCTCGTCGAGATCGCCGGGAGGGATAGCGTGGCCGCGGCCCTCCGGGCCTGCGCCGAACGCGGTTACGACGTCCTCCTCCCCACCATCGCTTTCACCGGAACGGAATTCGGCGACCGGAGTATCCCTTTCGAAAAACTTGAACTTCTCCCCGGACTCCTCACCGCGGCCGGGGTAGAGGCCGAGGTTCTACCGCCGGTATTGGTGGGCGCCCCGCGGCTGTGGCGCTTCCTCTGCGGCCGTTACGTATACGAGATGTATATGCGTTTCGGCTTTTATACCCCATGCCCCGGGTGCCACCTCTACCTACACGCGATACGCGTACCGTTAGCCCTCGAACTCGGCTGCCGGACGGTAATCGCGGGGGAACGTGAGAGCCACGACGGCCGGGTTAAATTGAACCAGATCGCCGAAGCCCTCGACGCGTACGTTGAATTCGCGGGCCGCTTCGGCGTCGAGTTGCACCTTCCTCTCCGCGACGTTACGTCGGGGAGAGAGATAGAAGAAATCGTGGGGCCTGGATGGCGCGAGGGCGAGGGTCAATTGGAATGCGTCCTGAGCGGCAATTACGGCGACGCCGCGGGAGAGGTTAACTACGACGGCGACGCCGTCGGGCGCTTCTTCAAGGAATTCGCGGTCCCCGCCGCCACCCAAGCCGTGGAAGCATACGTAGCAGGCCGGGAACCGGCGTACGGCGAGATCGTTCGGGGAATATGGCCGAAGAGCTGAAATCTTGGGACGGGAAACCGCTCGACTGGCGCAACAAGGCTACGGACCGCTTCGTCCTGAGGTGGATTAAGTGTTACCTCAGCGCGCCCGTGACGCGGCTTTTGGTTCGCGTACCGGCCGTAAGGCCGGCGGCGGTAACGGCCACGGCCGCGGTACTCGGAACGGCCGCCGGCGTAACGCTGGCGCTGGGCTACGCGTGGCAGGCAGGCATCGTGGCGGCGGTCGGCCAAATCATGGACGGCGTCGACGGCCAACTGGCCCGGCTCACGGGACGCGAGTCGAAGCGCGGGGCCTTCCTCGATTCCGTCCTGGACCGCGTCGCGGACGGCGCGCTTATGTTGGGGACGCTGGTTTACCTCTTACGCGATCCCCTCCCCTATGACTGGTACGTCCCCGCGCTCGTCGTCCTGGGAGCCGCGGCGATGATTAGTTCGAACCTCGTAAGTTACAGCGGGGCCAGGGCCGGCGAACTGGGCCTCACGCTGCCGCCACGGCCCACCCTCGCAAGTAAGGGCACACGCACGGCCGTAATGGTCGTGGCCGCGTTGGCGACGCCCCTCTGGCGGGCGGCCCCGGCGCTGGCCGTCCTTTACCTCGCCATTCACGCGACGGCGGCCGTCCTGTTACGCCTCGTAAAAACGAGCGCTGGCGGGCGGGAGCGCCCATAGTCTAATTTTATTTTGTCATTATGTCACGACATCCGGCATACCGCCGGCGGCGGATTAAACAATGGAATATACCGCCGGTATAGCGTATAATTAAGCGTTAACACGAAAATGGGATAGTGTAGATAATTACCCCGAAAAGGACGAGATAATATGATTAGGAAATTACCGTACCTGCTGTTACTCGTGGTCGCCGGGACGGCGTTCGCGGCCGAAACCCAACCGACGTGGTCGCCCGGCCAGGCCGGACTATTCTACGATCACATATTCGAGGGCAAGGCCGGCGCCCCCCTCCCCTCTGACGCGGCCCATAATTACGATATACAGAAGTACACCATACGCGTGGATATCGACGACCAGGCCCAGACCGTAACCGCGGAAACGACCGTAAGGTTGGAGAGCTTGGAAGCGTCGATGACCACGTTCGAACTCGACTTCACGGACGACCTCACCATAACCCGGGTGGCGCGGGGCACGACCTCGCTGTCCTATTCGCATCAAGACGACGTCCTTTCAGTCACGCTCGACCGCCCCATGAACATGAACGAGACCTTCGACGTAACGGTCGAGTACAACGGTACGCCGGGTTACGGTTTCTTCTTCACGTCGGGCGGCGTCTTCACGTCAACGGAATGCAGCTACTCGCGCAACTGGTTCCCGTGCTACGACGACCCGGGCGACAAGGCCGACGAGGGCGTCGAGCTTTACGTAACGGTGCGGGACGACTGGTACGTTACGTCCAACGGCTTACTCGCCTACGACGGGCCGGCCGGTACGGATAGTCACCTTTTCCACTGGGTCCACAACTACCCCATCGCGACCTACCTGGTGGCTATCGCGTGCGCCGAGTACTACACCGACTTCAATCAAACCTGGCAGAGTATGCCGGTCAACTACTACGTTTACGAGGACCAGAAGAACGACGCCCCCATATTCTTCGAGCATCAGAAGGATATGTTGGACTGCTTCGCCGCGAAGTTCGGCGACTACCCCTTCAAGAGCGAACGCTACGGCGTCGCCGCCTGCGACATGACGCACTTCGGCGGCATGGAAAACCAGACCTGCACCTTCATCGCCGCGAATTACGTCGAACCCAATCACAACGGCGACAGCCTCCTGGCCCACGAACTCGCACACTCCTGGTGGGGCGACATGGTAACTTGCGGGACGTGGAAGGACCTCTGGCTCAACGAGGGCCAGGCCACCTACTGCGACGCCCTTTACACCGAGTACGCCTACGGCGACACCGCCTTCCGGCAACACATGACATCATACGCCAACAGCTATTTCCAGGAAGACGCCGGCCGTCGTTTCCCGGTTTACGACCCACAATACCGATGGAGCGCGACCGTCTACCAGAAGGGCGCATGGGTCCTCCACATGCTCCGTCACCTGATGGGCGACGAGGACTTTTACGCCGCGTGGAACAACTACGGCGCGAAGTACAAATACGGCACAGCCGTCACCGACGACCTCCAGGCCGAGTTCGAGGCCGAGTACGGCGCGGACCTGGATTGGTTCTTCGAGCAATGGGTTTACAAAGCCGGGTATCCGGAATTCAAATACTCCTGGGTTACGTCCAACGAGGGTAAAACCGTCGAACTCACAATCGAACAGGTGCAGGAGGAGACGACCGTAACGCCGCTATTCCGGTGTCCGGTGGACTTGACCTTCACCTCTACGAGCGACGCCGAATACGTCGAGACCGTATGGGTCGACGGCCGGTCACATACCTTTGAATTCAGCTTCCCGGAATCGATTTACTGGGTGTATTTCGACAAGGACACCTGGTTGCTCCACAAAAACACCGTGAATATCGGGATCACGCTCGACTACTTCCGCGCCGCGGCCAACGAGAAGGGCGTGGCGGCCTCGTGGGCCACGCTGGCCCAGGAGGACCTCGCCGGCTTCAACCTCTACCGCGAAAGCGGCGACGAGGACGCCGCCGACGCCGGCCGCGTCCAACTTAACGACGAACTGATAACGGGTAGTTCACCCTACCGCTTCGTCGACGCCGACACGATGGCGGGAGCGACGTATAAATACTGGCTCGAGGCGGTGGACGTAAGCGGCGCCCGGGAAATCTACGGCCCGGCCGAAGTCCGGACGCCGGTCAAGCCGGCGGCCTTCGCGCTCTACCAGAACGCCCCCAACCCGACGACCGGCGCGACGACGTTCGCGTTCTCGCTGCCGGCGGCGGGCCCCGCGGCCCTCACGGTCTACGACCTGGCGGGCCGGCGCGTCTGGCGCCGCGAGGGAACGTACGCCGCGGGCGACAACGAGGTAGCAACGACGCTCGAGTTGGCGCCGGGAGTTTACGTATATCGACTGGAAGCCGGCGACAATGGCGCATCCCGTAAAATGGTCCTAACTCGTTAATGGAGTCCGTTAACCGCTAGAAGGGAGCATTATGAAGATACTGTGCGCTATCACGACCGCGTTATTATTAACGGCGGCCGGATTCGCTACGGGAGTAGTATCCGAAAGAACGGTTTGGGAAACGACTGCCGAGGGCGCCTTCCCCTATACGGAGACGGGCTCGAGCGAACCGGTGCTGTACGCTCCGCCCGCCTCGGACGCTCCGCCCGAGCAGTTATGGACGCATAACGAACTCATCAACATCTATTTAACGACGGCCTTCGGGGACAGCGGCCAGCATATCTTCGCCGGGACCAAGAACGGCGTATGCCGCGCTCAGATGTTCTCCCTTACGGGCAACGGCGCCTACACCTGGCAGGTCGAGGGCGCCTCCGGCGAGGAGGTATACACCGCCGGCGCCCGGGACGCCGACGCCTTCGCCGCTACCTTTACCGGCACGCCGGGCGACGTCCGTTTCTTCACTTCCGCCTCCTCGACGCCGGTGTGGACCTATACGCCGCCCTCGGGGGAAGTCGCCGACGGGCCGCTGGCGTTCCCGGCGGACGGCAGCTTCGTCGTGACTACTTTCAACGACGGCAGCAACACGAAACTAAGGGTCCTTAACGCAACTAACGGCGCGGTCATCGACGAGGCCACGACCACCAATCCGTACCAGCGCGCCAAGATAATCGTGAGCCCCGACGGGAAATATATAATGTACCGCAACAGCTCCGTCCTCCACGTGTACGCGTTCAACGGGACTACGTTGACCCTTCGGGAAAGTGTCAACGTCGGCGCGTCCACCGACTGCCACGGCCTCTCGCCCGACGGCAAGTACCTGGCGTACGGCTTCTCGTCGATGTCCGTCCGGGAATGGAACGGCTCGGCGTACGCGCCGCTCTTCACGCACGTCGTATCCGGGTCGTACGCCCGCAACGCCACCTTCGACGCCGAAGGCCGCCTCTACACGTCGTGGTACCGGAGCGACTACAAGAAACCGAGTATCGTCTGCCACACCCTCCCAAGTTCCACGCCGACGTGGACCTTCGACTACCAGGTCGTGGCCGGCAGCAACCAGGAACTCATCGTTGACCTCGCGGTCACCGAAGACGGAGACTACCTGGCCGCCGCCTCTTGGGGCAACGAGAGTAACCTCAATCCCGAATTAGAAATCTTCAACGCCCGGACCGGCGATTACCTCTTCGGCGTCGACTCGCCCGGCTCGATGGGGGCCTGCGACATCGTCGTCGCCGGCAGTAACGCCTACGCCACCGCCGGCGGTAAGAACGTTCATTTCAACACGATGGGTCGCGGCGGCGACATCTACTGCGTGCACGTCGCCAACGACGTCCCGGTCACCGGCCCCGACAACTTCGTCGCCCGCGCCGCCGGGGATTCGGTCCGCGTATCCTGGTCCGGCAGGTGGGAAGGCCTCGCCGGCTTCAACCTCTATCGGGAGGCCCCGGCCGACGCCGGCCGCGTCAAGCTCAACGGCGAACTCATCACCGGCCGGCCGCCCTTCCGCTTCGAGGACGACCAGGTAGAGGAAGCCGGGGCCTACGAGTACTGGCTCGAAGTTGTCGATACCACCGGCGCCCGGGAAACCTACGGGCCGGCCGTCGCCAACTTGCCGGTCGAGCGGCCTGCCTTCGCGCTCTACCAAAACACGCCCAACCCGACCGCCGGCGCCACGACCTTCACTTTCTCGCTGGCCGAGAACGGCCCCGCGACCCTCGCCGTTTACGACCTGGCGGGCCGGCGCGTCTGGCGGCACGAGGGGACGTTCACGGCGGGCGCCAACGAGATAGCGGCGACGCTACCGTTCGCCCCGGGCGTCTACGTCTACCGGCTGGAGGCCGGCGGCGAGAGCAGCGCCCGGAAGTTCGTAATAAATAATTAAAGGGGGCAAGATGACGCTGGCAGGCAACCGCGTTTTGATATTCGTGGACGAGGGGTACGAGGACCTCGAGTTCTGGTATCCCAAGATCCGCCTCGAGGAAGAGGGCGCGGTCATGGATGTAGCAGCGGCGGGCCGACAGGTCTACCGTGGTAAGTACGGCTACCCGGCCGTCGCGGACCTGACCTACGGCGACGTGGACGCCTCGGCCTACGACGGCCTCGTCATCCCCGGCGGCCACGCGCCCGACCGCATCCGGCGTTCGCGAACCGCGCTCGCCATCGTGAAGGAGATGACCCGGGCGCGCAAGCCGGTGGCCGCTATTTGCCACGGCCCCCAGGTGCTCATCTCGGCCGGGGCGCTCGCCGGAAAACAGGCGACCTGCTTCGAGAGCATCCGGGACGACGTGATGAACGCCGGCGCGGACTACGTGGACGCCGAGGTCATCGTCGACGGCGGCGTCATTACCAGCCGCGCGCCGGCCGACCTGCCGGCCTTCTGCCGGGCGATAATCGAAGCCTTGGGCGGATAGCCCTATTCGATATTACGACCAAAAAGGCCGGCTTAGCGCCGGCCTTTTTTATAATCAGCTCGACCTATTCCGTACGTCGCGTTACGCTCTCTCCGTCGCCGTAAATTACCGACTCGCCGTAAGTAATAAACGCTATATCAGACCGCGAACCGAGTTCATCCGAGACTACGTACCCGTAAGTCGTGCCGGCCACCAGGTTCTCGCTGTCGAAGTAATCCAGGCGCTCTACCTCTTTTGCCCATTCTATCTCCCACGACCGTTTTCCTTTATCCAATCTACAACGGGTTAGTTTGTTTACCGGGGCGAACCCCTCCCAGTATAAATATATATAACCGTCGATTTCTACCGGGCCGGCTATACTAGGTCGCACCTCAAAATCCGTATTTCCATACGGATTTTCGCACGCGGCGAAGGTAAATAGTAGTGTAATTATTAAAAGAATTCGCCACACGGTGCCGGCCTTGTCGCCTTTCTCAAATTACGTCTTTATTAGTACCCCCCCACGACTAGCGTTACGCGAAAGGCCGGCTTCGCGCCGGCCTTTTTTGTACATATTATAATGCTTGCGAGAGGGGGACCCGTTAGCGCCACTCCAGGCGGACCGCTGTCAGCGGCCTCGCGGCGTCGGCGCGGTACGTTATTAACCAGCCGCCGTCCCCGCTGACGGCCAGGGCGCGGCCCTCGCCGACGTAAACGGCGTCCCGGCCCTCCCCGTGCCAGAAGAACTTGTTGCCGGCGTTCTCGAAGGAGCCCGACGCGCCCGGCGGCGCGGCCGCGAGAAGCGGCTCCGTGTCCGCACTCGACGTCTTGTAGACCAGACGCCAGGACGCGGCCAGATACGGCGAGCGCCGCACGTCGGCCGACATTTTATCCCCGAGTTTAGCAACGGCCTCGCCCGCCTCGGCGAGGGGGGTCACGGCCTCGTTGTCGAGGTTGTAGCCAAAGAGAGCCAGGCCTTCCTGGCCCGGGTCCTTGCTGCCGCTCTGCTCTTGACCGATTATCAACCGGTCCTCGCCGGCCCAGTCCAGGAAATCGCCGCCGACGACGGGCAGAGCCTCCCGTTCGCCGGAGGACAACTCGTAGACTACCGGCCTGGTGATGTACGCGTTCCCCGTGACGCCGTCGTAATAAAGAGCCCCGCGCAGTTCGTCGGCCCCCACGCCGAGTTCCCGGCACAACGTCGTCGTCCGTTCGAACGGCGGGTCGACCGTATTATCAATAACCTCGAGTTGTTCGCCGACGACGACCCTTTCAGCTTCGGCGTCAAGCGCGACGGACCACACGCCGCTCAACTCGAAGGGCGCATCGTCGCCGTGCACGTACGCTACCGTTCCCGCCAAAGGCTCGCCCTGGAAAACAGACCAGGAGAAAACCGCCAGGCCGCCGTCCCCGGAGGACGGCGACGCCGCGACCGACAATACCTGGGCGCGAGGCGCCCGTAGAGGGTATTCGGCGCTCACGGCCGGCGTCAAGGCGGCGGCAGTCGTGGCGAGGATAAGGCCGAGGGCGAGTATTATTCCGAATCTGTTTTTTTGCATAAAGGCACCGGATCGCATATCTCTCCTGCCAGGGCCGCGGCCGCGGCCGAAATCGCATTTACGTAGTGGACGTCGACGCCGCGCCGGAAACAAACGGCGAACGCGCAAAACCCGGTCACCGCGACCGGCCCGTCACCGGCCAGTTCGTCCTCCCACGGCAAAACGCAGGAGGGAAGGACGGTCGCGCCGGCATCTATCAGCTTGACGAGGGACCCCGCCGCCAGCGCCGAGAAATGCTCTCGGCGGGAAGCCGGCGAGACCCACAACGATACGTCGGAATGTATCCGGCGGCCATCCAGTACGCGAGCCGCCGCCGCGAGTTCCGCCGCGGCCGCCGCCGGCCCGATGACGACGCGTTCCACGGCCGCCCCCGCTTCCTCGAGCACCGGCCCCTCCTGGTACAAGCCCCCCGCCTTGCCGGCCGCGCATCGGGGCGCCAACTCGGAGAAATCGTACTCGTAGCCGGCCGCGTACTCCGTAGCCGAAGTCCCGGGGGCGTAAAGCGCGCTGACGGGGCCACACAACGCCGCGGCTCCCGCCACGCCCCCGCCGCGAGAAAAGGTCCCGGCGTTCCAAACGTCGCCCGCGAACTCCAATACGGCGCCCCCGGCCCCGCCCGGGCCGAACTGCCCCGCGACGTATAGGCCGACGTCGGTATCGAGGACGCCGGGCCCCAGGTTCCCCCGGCACAGGACGCGGTGGACGTCGGGCGGAGCGGCCTCGAATACGCCGTCCTCCAACAGCGCCGGCAGGTCGGTGGACGCCAACGGCCACAACAACGAACCGTCCCCCGTATATTCTCCCCTCGGTAAACCTACCGACGCGACCAGGCCTCCGGGCCCTGCGAGCGCTCGCTCTTCCACCACCGTTACGGCGCACCCGGCCGCCGGGTGAACGAGGTGAAAGCCGTACGTTTCGGCCAGCACCTGGGCCTGATCCCGCGAGGCGGCGGACCCGCCGCCCCGGCAATCGCCGGCGAAGAACAGCACGCGGTCCGCGTCGAAGGCGCCGCCGGTCCCGATCGGAGGCCGCTCCCCTTCGAGCGCCGCCAGAACGGCGTCCCCGGCCAATATCAACGCGTCGGGCCGGAGCGCGCGCTTACCGTCTCCGGCGTCCCCCACGGCGTGGCCCTCGATAATATCTCGCGCCGTCTTAAAGTTACCCATACAAATTGACTGCGTATCGGTTTCGGGTTATAATTATATGGGTGGTGGTGATGAGAATACTAATCTACATATCCCTCGCGGCGGCGACACTGGGCCCCGCGTACGCGGCCGATGCCGTCGAGACGGCGCCGGAAACGGGCGAAGAGGCCACAGACCCGGGCTACGTCGTTCGGGAAGAGAAGGTCATCAACTTCGGAACCGGCAAGGTCGAATAC
The DNA here is from genome assembly GCA_050117845.1 of Candidatus Zixiibacteriota bacterium. GTDB lineage: Bacteria > RBG-13-66-14 > B26-G2 > WVWN01 > WVWN01 > WVWN01. The sequence goes on along the minus strand of JASFLY010000021.1, from coordinate 4,867 downwards.
GAGAAAGTTATAGAGTTTCCGGAACTAGAGATATTACCCGAACTCTCGCGGCCGGTAGAGATAATAATCCCCCGGACCAAACCCAACTTCGACCAGATGCCCTTCACGATTTACAACAACGAGCCCTCGTCCTATTTGCCCGAAGAATACCAGTTGCGGTATTACCGGCGCGTCCCCGTAGATGACTCCCTCGGCGAGATTAAAACCGGCGACATGTTTAAAGCCCCCGACGTCGAGGATGCCGGCGAGGAAGGCGGCGGTTAAAAAAGTCGGTTTTGACCCCGCCGGCCCCGGCTTTTAAAACAATATGACCGCCCCCGAAGCGGTCATATTTTTTTTAGCTACGTTTCACGCCCCGCTCCCGGCACGCTCGTTACGCTTTCGCCTTTTCCTTGGACGAAAGCTTCGAGATAACGCTACGGGATTCCTCGACGAAGCCGTCAACCTTATCTTTCGCTTCGCGCGCGAATTTCTCGGCCTCTTTTTTCATTTCGGCCGCAGCTTCGGCGATATCCTCGCGGGTCTCCTTGCCCGCTTTCGGCGCGAAGAGGATACCCAGTACGCCGCCGGCGATGCCGCCGACGAGGAACGATAACAATACCAATCCGGCGCTACTACCTCTATCCGTCATTACGCTATCCTCCTAATCGTCTACCTTTTCATCCGGTTCGTCCGCCCCCTCGCGCTCGGAAGCGGTTTTCTTGGCCTTCGAGCGCGTCAGGCGCTCTACCCAAGTACCGACCGTCACGAAGAACGGCGCGAGAGCGGAAAATTTCGAGAACACGTTGTCGTCCAGAAACCGCACCGCGTCGCCGACGCGATCCACTATCATCCGTATCGTCGAGGCGGCGTCCCGCAGGACCGACGTCGACTCGGCCAGGTCCGACGTCACCTGCTCGGCGTTCCCCAGGATTTTCCGGACACTCTCGGCGCCGGCGGGAACCTCTTTCCGCACGTCGCCAATGACCTGATTCAACCGCCCGACCGTCCCGGCGAAGCGGACGATAAGCCAAGTGAGAGCCCCGGCGATAAGCACTATCGCCAACGCGAGGGCCCAATATACGCCGTCAACCGCGGTCATAAATCCCTTCTTTCTCTCCCCTAATCGAAAGCGGGCGATACGGCCCGGAGCTTCTCGACAACCGCCGGCAGGACCTCCAACACCCGGCGTACGTCCTCGGGACGGGTATATTTCCCCAGGCTGAAGCGAATGGAACCCCGGGCTATCTCGGGGCGGCAGCCCATCGCCGTCAGGACGTGGGAAGGTTCGTCCGAACCGCTGGCGCAGGCCGAACCCGTCGCGGCCGAGACGCCCTCCATGTCGAGCGCGAGCATGAGCGACTCGCCGTCGATCCCCGGGAAGCACACGTTCAGCGTATTGGGGACGACGCCCCGTTCCGGCGTCATTATTACTACCGAGCCCGCCATGGCCATTACGCCGTCGCGGAGTTCGTCGCGAAGCGCGGCGAGGCGCGGACCTTCCGTACTCAAGTTCTCCACCGCGAGCTCAAGCGCCCGGGCCAGGCCGACGATCCCCGGCGTATTGTGGGTCCCCGCCCGCCGGCCCTCTTCCTGGTGGCCGCCGAGTATCACGGGAACCAGGTCGACGCCCTCGCGCACGTACAGCACGCCCACGCCCTTGGGGCCGTAGAACTTGTGGGCGGAGATGGAGAGGAGGTCGACGCCCAGGTCCTTTACGTTCACCGGGACCTTGCCGACGGATTGTACGGCGTCGGTATGGAAGAGGACGCCCCGCTCCCGGGCGACGGCGGCCAGCTCGGCTATCGGCTCGACGGTCCCTACCTCGTTGTTGGTATGCATTATCGAAGCCAGGATAGTATCGTCGCGCAGGACGGCCGCCAAGGTCTCCGGCGAGATCACGCCGCGTTCGTCGGGGGCGAGGAAACTTACGTCGTAGCCCTCCGAGGCCAGCCATTCGCAGGTAACGAGTACGGCCGGGTGCTCCACCGCCGACGTTACGACGTGCCGACCGGCGTCCCGTCGCGCGAAGGCCACGCCTTTGACGGCAAGGTTGTCCGCCTCGGAGCCGCCGCCAGTGAAGACTATCTCCTCCGGGGATGCGGCGCCGAGGAGTTCCGCCACTTTCCGTCGGGCCGCGGTTACGGGTTTATTGGCCCGCAGGCCGAATGCGTGGAGGTTCGACGGGTTGGCGAAATTATCCGAAAAGAAGGGCGCCATGGCCTCGAAGACCTCCGGGGCCGTCGGCGTGGTGGCGTTGTAATCTAGGTAAATTCCGTCCATAGCACACCCCCGTCGCGGGGACGTAAATATTAGCAAAAATGCCTTATTATCTCAACCCGATTCGGAATTAAGCGGCCTTTAACGTGGCGGCAGGTGTTACCACCTGCCGCGTTCCGGAACCGCCGGTGATAGGGGCGCAACGCGTCGCACCCCTACGGCCCTGAGTCCTCGGCGTTTACGCCGGGGTCAATCACACGCCCCCCGGCCTATAACGCCGCGTTAACGCGGCGTTGTTGGCGAACGTTTGATCTACCGTACCGTAAACGGTACGGCCTCGATATGAGGCAAGGCCGCGCAGCCGCGCGGCCCTATATCTTTCCGTTAGCCCCGACTTGATAATCGTACGACGTTATTTTACATTTAAAAGTTCCCTGATAGTAAGGAGCCTCCATGTCCGGCATCGTCCTTATAATAATATCGCTCGCGCTTCTGGGATTAGGCTACGTCGTTTACGGCCGTTTCGTGAGCCGGCGGCTGGGCGTCGACCCGTCCCGGCCCACGCCCGCCCACCAGCACCACGACGGCGTGGATTACGTACCGGCGAAAGCGCCCGTGGTCATGGGGCATCACTTCGCCTCCATCGCCGGCGCCGGCCCCATCGTCGGGCCGATAATCGCGATCAAGTACGGCTGGTTGCCCGTGCTGCTTTGGGTCCTGTTGGGCGTCGTCTTCGTGGGAGGCGTCCACGATTTCGCGGCGCTCATGGCGTCGGTCCGGCACCGCGGGAAGTCCCTCGGCGAGTTGTTGGAGGCGTACGTCGGGCCGGCGGGCAAGTACCTTCTGCTCCTCTTCTCGTGGGCGACGCTCCTCCTCGTCGTCGCCGTCTTCGTCGACATCGTCGCCAAGACCTTCGTGGGGACGCCGGCGGTGGCGACGGCCTCGGGGCTCTTCATGCTACTCGCGATCGCTTTCGGTTTCGCCGTCTACCGCCTCAAGATGCCGCTCGCGCTGTCATCGATCCTCGGCGTGGTCGGCGTCGCGGCCTGCATCTGGGCCGGCTTCTCCTTCCCGCTGGCGCTATCCTACAACGTCTGGGTGTTTATCCTGATCGCCTACGTCTTCGTAGCCTCTGTTACGCCCGTATGGGTCCTCCTCCAGCCGCGCGACTTCCTGAGTTCCTTCCTCCTATGGGCGCTACTCGGCGGCATCGTCCTGGGCGTCTTCTTCTTCAATCCCACGGTGAACGTCCCGGCGGTGGGGCCGCTCTTCGGGCCGGACGTGGCCGAACCCGCCTTCCCCTTCCTCTTCGTCATCGTGGCGTGCGGCGCTATCTCCGGCTTTCACGCGCTAGTGGCCTCGGGCACGACGTCCAAACAACTCAACAACGAACGCGACGCCCGGCGCGTGGCTTACGGCGCCATGCTAGTCGAGGGAGTTCTCGCGGTCGCTACGGTCGTGGCGGTGGGGCTGCTTACGGCGGGAGAACGGGAAGGGACGCCGGTAGCGGTATTCGCCGCCGGAGCGGGCCGACTCCTGTCGGCGTTGCCGGGCCTCCATCTTGCGCCCGAGGCGGCGGGAGTCTTCTGCGCGCTGGCGGTCTCGGCCTTCTGCCTCACCTCCCTTGACACGGCGACAAGGCTGGCCCGTTTCTCCTTCCAGGAATTATTTAGCGTGAAGGGCAGGCCGGAGCGTTTCGGCGTCCTCCGCAACCGCTTCACGGCCACGGCCGTCACGGTCGCCGGCGGGGCGTTCCTCGCCTTCTACGGCGCCAAGACGGTCTGGCCCATCTTCGGTTCGGCCAACCAGATGATGGCGGCGCTGGCGCTACTGGCGGTTACGGTGTGGCTTTCGGCCCGGGGCCGGAAGCGCATCTTCGTCCTCATCCCCATGGTGCTAATGTTCGTTATTACGCTCTCGGCGCTCGGCCTCAAGATATATCATTACCTGTTCGTCGAGTCGAACGTCGTATTGCTCGTAATATCGGCCGTATTAATGGCATTGTCGTTGGTGCTGGCCGGATTGTCGGCAAAGGCGCTGTTCCGCAGGAAAGCGCCAGCGGCCGGGTAGGAACGCATGTGCGGTAGGGGCGTAACGCGTTACGCCCTTACGGCCGGAGGCCTCGGCGTTCACGCCGAGGTCCGTCATATGACCGCGGGCCTATAACGCCGCGTTAACGCGGCGTCGTAGGTGAACGGCTGACCGACCGCACCGTAAACGGTACGGCCTCGGGAAAGCGTAAGGCTGTACTGTTGTGTAGCCCTATGTTTGGCGCGTTATTTTAAACCGCCGGCAGGAATGCCGGCCCCACCCTCCCGTCAACGAAAAAACGGGCCGACCCGAAGGTCGGCCCCCACATTATATCCCGAAGGGCGGCCCGCGGGTCGCCCCTTAAACGGGAGACCTCGGCGTTCACGCCGAGGTTCGTCAAACGCCGCGGGCCTATAACGCCGCGTTAACGCGGCGTTGTAGGTGAACGGCTGACCGACCGTACCGTAAACGGTACGGCCTCGGGAAAGCGCAAGGCCGTACGGTTGTGTAGCCCTACGGTTGGCGCTTTATTTAAACGGCCGGCAGGAATGCCGGCCCCACCCTCCCGTCAACGAAAAAACGGGCCGACCCGAAGGTCGGCCCCCACATTATATCCCGAAGGGCGGCCCGCGGGTCG
>JASFLY010000020.1:0-54918 GCA_050117845.1 Candidatus Zixiibacteriota bacterium | reverse complement strand
TCCGGCTTTTTCTGAAGATTGGTCGTCTTCGTTCGCGCCCCGGGCCGTGCCCGGGCCGCCCCTAGCCGTCCTTATTCTCGCATTCGTCCAGGTCGAGCAGGTGACCCATCCGTTCCTTTTTGGTCCTGAGATACTCGTAATTTACCTTCGTGGCCCCGACCTGGATGGGAAGTTGTTCCACGATAGTCAGGCCGTAGGCCTCGAGGCCCACCTTCTTGGTCGGGTTGTTGGTCATGAGGCGAATGGTGGACAGGCCCAGGTCGGCCAGGATCTGCGCCCCGATGCCGTAATGCCGTTCGTCGGGCTTGAAGCCCAACAGGACGTTGGCGTCCACCGTGTCGACGCCCTCGTCCTGCAATACGTACGTTTTTATTTTATTGAGGAGGCCGATCCCTCGGCCCTCCTGCCGCATATAAAGCAGCACGCCCTCGCCGGCGTCCGCAATCCTCTCCATCGCGAGTTGCACCTGGTCGCCGCAATCGCATCGGAGCGAGTGGAAGACGTCGCCCGTCAGGCACTGAGAGTGGACCCGAACCAAAACGTTCTGCTTCCCCGCTACGTCGCCCATGACGAGGGCCAGGTGGTGTTCGTCCGGGTTTATTCGGGACTGATACACGTGCAGGGTGAATTCGCCGTGTACGGTGGGCAGGGGCGCGGTAAGGATGTCCCGCACCAGCTTCTCGTGCCGGCGGCGGTACTCGATGATGTCGTGGATGGTGACGATGCCGAGGCCGTGGCGACGGGCCACCTCCTGAAGCTCCGGCATCCGGGCCATCGTGCCGTCCTCGTTCATTATCTCGCACAGGACGCCCACGGGCGCCAGGCCGGCGAGGCGAGCCAGGTCCACCACGGCCTCGGTGTGGCCCGCCCGCTCGAGCACGCCGCCCGGTTTCGCCCGCAGCGGGAAGATGTGGCCCGGCCGGGCGAACTGGTGGGGACGGGCGTCCTCGTCGGAGAGGAGGACGACGGTCCTCGCGCGGTCGGCCGCGGAGATGCCGGTCGACGTCCCCTCCACCGCGTCGACCGTAACCGTGAACGGCGTCCCCATAAGGCCGGTATTCTCGGCGGTCATCGGGGAGAGGCCCAGCACTTCCGCCCGTTCCTCGGACAGCGGGGCGCAGATCATCCCCCGGCCGTGCGTCGCCATGAAGTTGATTATTTCCGGCGTCATCGACTGGGCCGCGGCGATGAAGTCGCCCTCGTTCTCGCGGTCCTCGTCGTCGGTGCAAATTATCACGTCGCCGCGCCGGAAAGCCTCGACGGCTTCCTTTGCGGTCATGAAGACGTTGTCTTTTTCCTCTTTACTTTTTTCTTTCGCCATAAAGGGCCGCCTTAAGTACCGTATCCCAGTTCGGCCAACCTCTCCGCGCTCAAGCCTTCGGCGGCGCCGCCGCTCACGAAGCGCTCGACGTATTTGGCTATCAAGTCCGCCTCGACGTTGACCCGGCTCCCCGGCCGCAGGCGTTGCAGCGTCGTTCGCTCGTACGTGTGGGGGATTAACGCGACGCCGAAAGCCTCCGCCGAAACGTCTATCGCCGTCAGGCTGACGCCCGAAACGGCGACCGAACCTTTCTCGACGACGTACCGGCCTATCCCCGGCGGCACTTCCACGCGAAGATAATAACCACCCTCGGCCCGCCGGAGTTCACGCACCGTCCCGACGCCGTCCACGTGGCCCTGGACCAGGTGGCCGCCCAGCGGCGCGCCCAGGGCCATCGCGGCCTCGAGATTTACGGGGTCGCCCGGCCGCAAGTCGCCCAGCGTCGAGGCCGCCAGCGTCTCGCCGGAGACGTCCGCCCGGAACTCGCCGCCCTGTACGGCCGTCGCCGTCAGGCAAACGCCCTCCACGGCCACGCTGTCCCCGACCGCAAGGCCGCCGGCCGTCCGCTCGGCCCGAACGGAAATCCGCGCGCCCGCCGACTCCCGTTCCAGCGCCGCAACCGCGCCGATTTCCGCCACTATCCCCGTAAACATATCTTCCGATTAACCCGTCCTATATTCGAACCGGGACCCGGGCGAAAAGTTCGTCCACGTCCGTAACGTAACCCGAAATCCAAACGTCCTCGCCAGCGCGCCGGGTCTTGACTTCGCGGAGTTCCGGGGCGTCGCGGAGCCGGCCTATTCCACGGCCGCCCACGGGACCCTTGGCCCGGGCGCCGCCGATTACCTTCGGCGCCACGAAGGCCTCGACCCGGTCGACGAGCCGCGCGTCGAAAAAGGCGCCCAAAAGCTCCTCGCCGCCCTCGACCAGAAGGCTCGTTATCCCCCGGCCGGCCAGGCGCCGGAGGAGATCCGGCAGCGAAACGCGGCCTCCGGCTTCCCGACATATTATAATTTCCGCGCCCCTCGCGGTCAACCGGCCTATGTTGCGTTCGCTCGCCCGCCGCGTGCACGCCACCCAAATCGGCGGATGCGGCGCCGTTTCCAAAATGCGAGCGCCGGGCGGGACCGCCGCCCGGGAAGAGATCACTATACGTACGGGGCCTTCCGTCAACTCTCTCCGGCCCAATCGCACGGTCAACCGGGGATCGTCGGCCCGGGCCGTCCCGGCCCCGACGGCGACGGCCGCGTGCTCTCGCCGCAAAGCGTGGGCCCGTCGGCGGGCCGCCGGCCCGGTAATCCACGTCGCGTCGCCCTCGCGGGTCGCAATCTTCCCGTCGAGCGACGTCGCGAACTTGGCGGTTACCCAGGGCCTTCCCCGGACGACGGCCTTCGCGAAATCCTCAACGAGGTGGCGGCATTCCGCCTGTTTCACGCCGACCTCGACCTCCAGGCCGGCCTTCCGCAGGATCCGCGCCCCGCGGCCCGAGACCTTCGGATGGGGGTCGAGCGTCCCTATGACGACCCGGCCCACGCCCGCCTCCACGATGCCCGGCGCGCAGGCCGGCGTCCTCCCGACGGTACAGCAGGGCTCGAGGGTCACGTAGAGGGTGGCGCCCCGCGCCCTGGGGCCCGCTTCCCGCAGGGCCACGACTTCGGCGTGCGCCTCCCCGGCCCTCTCGTGGTACCCGCGGCCCACTACCTCGTCGCCCCGGGCGATAACGCATCCCACGGCCGGATTCGGGCCGGTGCGCCCCTTACGCAATCGGCCGAGCCGGAGGGACTCGGCCATCATCCTCTCGTCGCGAGTCAATGCCGTTTACGAGTTCGGCTTTTTTAGAAATCGGGTGGCGGCGGCGTTCCGCCCGGCTCTCCGCTTCCACCCTCCGCACCCCCGGCGTCGCGCAGGGCGAAGTCGGCCGCTTCGTGCATGTCGCAGAATTTGGTCGGCACGGTACCGGGAAGGAACGATTCGCTGATGACCCGGGTGCATTTACTCGTCGCCAGCAAGCCCGACTCTTCGCAGATGCGGGCGCTGACGACGTTGGGCGCGCCCTCGAACTTCGCTTCGCCCCGGTCGCCCAGGGCCTCGGCCATAAAGGACGCCCAGATCGGGACGGCGTACGATTCGCCGGTGGCCGTGTGGCCCAGCGACTCGTGGTCGTCGCGGCCTACCCACACGCCGGCCACCAGGCCCTCGGGAACGAAACCGATGAACCAGGTATCCGCCTCGCCGTCCGTGGTGCCGGTCTTGCCGGCCCCCCGTCCCTTGAAGCCGAAACGCCGGGCCAGGCCGGCCGTCCCGCGGTCGATTACGCCCTCCATCATATTTATCATAATGGCGCAGGTGTTCTCCTCGACCACGACCTCCCGCTGGATCGGGAATTCCTCTATGACGTTGCCGTAGCGGTCCTCGACGCGGGTTATGGTCCGGGGCTCCGTCCGCACTCCCATATTGGCGAGCGTCGAGAACCCGCTGACCATATCGAGAAGCGTGACGTCGCTCGAGCCGAGCGCAAGCGAATACACCGGGACGAGTTCGCTCTTGACGCCCATGCGATGGGCGTAGTCGATAACCGTCTCCACGCCCACCTCGTCTATGACGCGGGCGGCCACGATGTTGATGGACTGCTCTATGGCCCGGCGGATGGTCATGGGGCCGGAGGTATTGCGGCTATAGTTATGGGGCTGCCATACCACGCCGTCGGCCTCGATGCGGAACGGCGAGTCCAGAATGACGTCGGCCGGCGTGAAGCCGTTGTCGATGGCCGCGGTGTAAAGGAAAACCTTGAACGACGACCCGGGCTGACGCTTCGACTGCACGGAGCGGTTGAACTTGGACTCGTCGAAGTCGGCCCCGCCGATCATCGCCAGGATGTCGCCGGTGGCCGCGTCCATTACCAGCATGGAACACTGGAGGAAGGGCTCCTCTTCGAAGGCCAGGAGGACTTTCTCCTTCTTGCGGTAAACGCCCGTAACCTTCGCCGGGATTTCCTCCCCGACCTTGATGACGTCCGACGCCTTGAACGGGAAGGACCACACCGCCGGCGAGATATCCATGGTGCCGGTAATGCCGCCGCCGAGGTCGCATATGGCCACGGCCTTGGTCATCTCCGTAACCCGAACGTATCGCACCTGGCCGTTCTCGAGCTTCTTCCAGGAAAGGTTCGGGTTGTACTTGGCTACCTTCTTGCCGTGGTTCTTCTCGAGCCGGGCCAGGCCCCATTCCACCTTATCGTCGGCTATCTTCTGGTATCTCAGGTCCAGCGTCGTATAAACGTTCAGGCCGGCGCGGAAGACCTGTTCGGAGCCGTAGCGACGAACGAGCGTGCGCCGGATGTATTCGGAGAAATAAGGCGCCCTGTCCGGTTCCCGTTCCACGGGGGCGGTCTTTATCGGCGTCGACCGGGCCTTCTCGTAACGCTCGTCGTCGAGGTACCCAAGTTCGTGCATCTTGTCGATGACGGTGTTGCGACGCTCCAGAGCCATATCGGGATCGAAATACGGCGAGTAGCGGCCGGTCGAACGGGGAAGTCCCGCGAGAAGCGCGCACTCCTCCACCGTTAATTCCTCGACGTGTTTATTGAAATACACCCGGGCGGCGGCTTCAACGCCGTACGCGTTGTGGCCGTAATAAGTCTGGTTCAGGTAAAACCACAGTATTTCTTCTTTGGTATACGACTTCTCTATCTTCTGGGCGAGCAGGACCTCCCGGATTTTACGACCGTACGTACGCTCGCGCGTAAGGAAGAGCTCGCGCGCGAGCTGCTGGGTGAGCGTCGATCCGCCCTGGACGACCCGGCCGGCCTTGATGTTGGCCCACATCGCCCGCATCATCCCCTCGTAATCGGCGCCGTTATGTTTGTAAAAGCGCTCATCCTCGATGGATACGGTCGCGTGTATGAGATCCTCGGGGAAAGCCGAATAGGGCCGTATGTAGCGCCGCTCGACCTGGAACTGGTTAATAAGAACGCCGTTCCGGTCGTAAATTTTGGTGGGGAGCGAGGGCTCGTAGTCCTCGAGGCCCGACACCGGCGGGAGGCCGCGGGATAGCACGGTCATAAGGCCGAAGCCGGCGCCGACGCCGACGAGGCAACCCCAGTATAGAACCCAGAAGACGATGCGCGTTACGCGGGAAACCCGCGAGCGCTTCGCCTTTCGTTTGGCCCGGCGTCGTTTACTCAACTCCGGGAAGTATTCTTTGTCCATGTATACTCCAGCGTTTTCATTTATACTACCATAAACGAAATTACTAATCAACGGCGGCGGCGTAAATTATGGACCCGAGAACCTTTAACGGCTTGACCGCCGCGGCGCCTTGGGGTATTATCGCCGCGATGTTAATACGCTCGATACTTGCGGCCTGCCTGGTGGCCGGCGCCGCCGGCGCGGTGGACATCAACGTTGCCGAGGACGAGGCGAAAAAGGCCGAGGCCGTCATCCTGACCCCCCTCGAGGGCGAAGGGTATTACGACTCCGCCGCCCTGGCCGAACTGGCGCTGGCCCGGGAACGCCGCTCGCCCACCGGGGCGCTTTGGCGTTCGTTCGCCGTCCCCGGTTGGGGTCAGATATACAACGGCAAGTACGTAAAAAGCGGCTGTATTATGGCCGCCGAGGCCGGAACGCTCTATATGGCCATCGACAACTACATTACGGCCCGGCGCTACCTGCGGGAGGCCCGCGAGGCCGAGGACGAAGCGGTCAGGGAAGCAAAATACGCCAAGCACCAGGATTATATCGTCGAGACCGAATTCTGGGGTTGGCTCTTCGTCGGCACGCTGGCGTATTCCATGATGGACGCGTACGTGGACGCCCACCTGTCGGACTGGGAAGTATCCGACCTCCCCGCCGACGAAGAGGCCTCGTCCCGGCTGGATATCGACGTCGAGATCCGGGGGCCGTACTTAACGCTGGCCATATGGTTCTAACCCGTCTTCCCCGAACGCCCGCCAATAAGAAACCCGGCCGTAGCCGGGTTTTCCTTTTAATATTTACGGTTAACGCCGCCTATAAGGCTCCGGCGAAAGCGAGGCCGAATTGGCGACATTTCTGGAAGACTTCCTCGTCGGGCGCGAAATCCACGGCGAGCGTCGGTTCCCTCAGCACGGCGCCCACCCCGCGCAGGCGAACCTCGACCTCGGCGACCGCCGGCCCGCTCGTCCCGTACGGCCCGAACGCCCCGGCTACCTTCCCCCGAACGCTCTCCTCGGCCAAACCCTCCAGGATGCCCTTCGTGCGTTCGCCGAGGTCGCCCGAGGCCCGGACGCCGAACATGACGCCGGCCGCGGCCTTGAGTAAAGCCTGCGCGTCGGCGGGCGCGATATCGTCGACGTTGCGGACGACCGGCGTGGTTCCGCCGGCGATAAGGCCCCGGGCTATCTGGTCCGCCATCTGCGCGATGTTGCCCTCGCCGCCGGCGTAAAAGACCGCGACCAACGGCCGACCCTCATCCGTTTCGTCCTCCCGGCTCCACGCGCGGTATAATTCCAGGTACTTCCGCGGGTCGGAACGCAATATCGGCCCGTGGCCGGTACAAATTACGTCCACGTCAAGGCCCTCTATCTTATCCAGGGCCGCAAGGACCTTATCGCGGAAGGGCCGCATAATATTATCGAAGTAGTACCGGTACGCGTCGGCGAAGTCCCCGGCCTCGTCGTCGAAGATGCCGTCCTTGGGATCGAAGTGCACGCCGAAGGCGTCGCAGGTAAAGAGCGCCCGGTCGGCCGGCGAATACGTAAACATCGTATCGGGCCAGTGGAGGTACGGGGCGCTTATGAACCGGAGTTCCCGGTCGCCCAGGTCCAGAACGTCGCCGTCGCCCACCGTCAGGGCGTCCTTTTCGAGGTGGAAGAGTTGATGGGTATGGCGGCCCGCCGCTTCGGAGGTAACGACGCGGGCGTTGGGCGCGACCTCGACGACCCAGGGCAGGGCGCCGGTATGGTCGGCCTCGGTGTGGTTGAGTATCACGTATGCTATATCGAGCGGGTTGATAAGCGATTTCAGCTTCTCGACGTATTCGTCGCGGAAATTAACCTTGACGGTTTCCACGAGGGTCGGCTTCTCGGCGCTAATCAGGTACGAGTTGTACGTAGTACCCCACGGAGTGGGCAATACGGCCTCGAACGATTGCGCGCCGGCGTCTTTAACGCCAAGCCAGCGGATGTTTTTATTTACCTCGACCGTTTTCATGCGTTAGGTGTTCCTTCCTGTTCCAAGAATACCGTCTGTGTCGGATAGGCGAACTCGATACCTTCGGCCTCGAAACGTTCGAAGAGCGCGAGGTTTATTTGCTGTTGAACGTCCATATAGGATTTATAGTCGTTCCCTTGCACGAAATACACGACTTCGAATATCAGGGCCGAGTCGCCGAAAGAGGCGAAATGGGCCCGGTCGAAATCGGTTCTCGCCACGGGACCGATTACTTCCTCGATCATGGCGGGGATACGCTGCAGCTGGGCCGCGGGCGTCTGGTACGTAACGCCGATTTCGAAGCTAATCCGCCGCCGGTCCATCCGCTTGTAGTTCTGGACGCGGGAATCGGTGAGGTCGGCGTTCGAGAATATTAACTGTTCGCCGCCGATGCTGCGGATCCGCGTCGTCTTAACGCCCACCTTCTCGACCGTCCCCATTTGATCGCCGACGGCGATGTTGTCGCCGATTTCGAACGGCCTGTCGAAGAGAATTGCGAAGTAGCTAAACAGGTCTTTGAGTATAGCCTGGCCGGCCAGCGCCACCGCGACGCCGCCGATCCCGAGGCCCGCCACGACGGTCCCTATCTGGAAACCCAGATTATCGATAAGGAAAATAAGGCCCACGATCCAAACGGCGATTTTGATGATGGGCATTAAAGCCCTAACCGTCTTCTCCCGGCCGTCGTCGGCCTCTTTGGGAAGCCAGTAATATTTAATCACGTTCACGAGAACGGCGATAACGAACCGGATGCCGAACAGGGCCAGCAGTATTTTCCCGGCGATATCGACGCCCCGGGCCGTAGCCTCCGGCATCGTTAAGGTCTGCACGGCGGCGTATACCGCGCCGAGGTATAGGAGGCGGAGGAGGGGCTTGGAGACGCTCTTTACGAGGACGTCGTCGAGGGGCGCGTCCGTTTTCTTCGCCCAGGCGGCGATACGGCGCACCACGAAGAACTTGATAATCCGCAGCAATATAACGCCGCCGATTATCGCCCCCAGGACGATAAGGTAATCGGATACGGCGTTTTCGCAAATCTCGTGGCTTAAAAGGTCGTATAGCATAAGGGACCTCGACTTCGGAAAAGGCGGCCGGCTTAGCCGCCCGGCGCCGGGATTGGCGTTACACTATATATTACCGCGGGCCGACAGTCAAGAACGGCGGGGACTGTACCGCGCCGAAAAGAAACGCCCGGCTATGCGCCGGGCGTAATACTTTGGGGGGAGCGGGTGGGAATCGAACCCACCGACGACATGATTAGTGCCGCCGCACGGATTTGAAGTCCGGCCTGCCCACCAGTAGCAGCTCCGCCCCCGCAGTTTCGTCATTTAAACTCCGTCCCCTACTATCCGTTAACATTTTACTATCATTGACGGTATTTTGCAAGCCGCCCGTGCCGGCCGGCGCGTTCCCTACTTCAGGTAACCGATACTCTTGAGCTGTCTTTTGAGCGCCGGCGTGAGTTCCATTTCCTCCCGGCCGAACGCGCTCTCCGCGACTTCCGCTTTGGAACGATCCACCGCGTCCCGGCTCCTCGTCAGTATCGCCGCCGCCTCCTCGCCGGGGCCACCGGCCGCGAGGTTCTCGCGTTCCCAACGGTCCCGGCGCCGATTGTACAGGTATTCGACGCCGGCGTTCTCGTCCCGCAGGTAATAGTAATCGCCGGACACCAGGCCGTTCAACTCGATGTCGGCGTTAAGGCCATCTGCTTCGGACGGCGGGAGTATCGTATGGAGGCCCTCCAGCAGCAATTCTCGCCGCGGCAACTCGCCGCCGGCCGCAATAAAGGGCCGCAGATCCAATCCCTCCCATGCGGCGGGGGCGTCGAGGCCCGCGTACGAGGCCAGCGTTACCGGGATATCGAGGAGGTTCACCAGACCGTCGACCCGCCCGGGCCGACCGTCCGGGGCCTTGACGATTAACGGTATCCGCGCCACCTCGTGGTGCATGCCGGCGCCGTGCATCCACCGGCGGTGTTCCAGGAACTCCTCGCCGTGGTCGGCCGTAATGACGACTATCGATTCGGCCTCGCCGTCCGAACCACCCACGATGTTCTCCAGAAGGCCCTCTATGACCACGTCCATGCGCCGGATGTCCGCGTCGTACAGGGCCTTCGCGAGCGCCACCTCGTCGGGCGTCAACGGCACCTTAAAATCCGGGTCCTTTAAAAATTCGTCCCAGTAAAACGGCCCCGAGGCGACCGTCTCCAATCGCGCCGGGTCGACTTTGACCATATACGGTTGGTATTCGTAATAGTATTCGGGGCGGGGCAAATTGGGGATGTGCGGCTCCATATAATGCACGTAATAAAAAACCGGCCGGTCCCCGACGAAGCGGGACCAGAACGCCAATCGCGCGTTAACCTTGACGCCGTCCGTGGAAAGGACGAAGAGCGGCCCCAGCAAGGGCCTGAGCGCCACGAACCCCAACAAGGGCCGCATGCACGACGTCGGCGGGCCGACGGCGTTGAAGACCGGCCCGTGCATCACGTCGTCCATGATGTCGAACCCGGCGTCCATATGTCCCGACCGCGTTACGTTCGGGTTCGCCGACACGCAAATCGTCCGGTAGCCCCCGTCCCGCATCACCTCCGCCAGCGTCACGGCCTCGTCCGGCAGGGGGTAAATATTCCCGGTGACGCCGTGGGCCCCCGGGTAAACGCCGGTAAATAGCGACGCCACCGACGGCTTCGTCCACGACGACACGCCGTACGCCTCCGTGAACACCGTCGCCCCCACGCCGTACATTTCCATGGTCGGCGCCAGGTAGCGGGGCGCGTCGTAATAACTCAGTCGGTCCGCCCGGAAGGCGTCCATGACGACTAGGTATATGTCCGGCCGCCGGGGGGACGGCTCGCGGGCGTTCCACATCGCCCACCCCTCCGCGGCGATGAACGGCGCCAAAAGACCCGCCGCAACCACCAGAAGGAGTATCCTCGCCATCGCGTTACCCGCCGCCAGGCGACGCCGGAGGGCGTTGGCCAACGCGTAAATCAGGCCCCCGGCCAGGAACCACACGGCGAGCGCAAGCAGATAGGTGCCCAATACGACCGGCAACGGCTTGAGCCAAAAAGACATGTAATTACCGGTCGTTAGGAAATAGAAAAAAGAAGCGCCGCTCACGGCGACCGCGAGGATGAGAAGCGGCGGCGACTCCAGCCGGACGGGTCCCCTTTTCACCGCCGCCAGGTAATATATCGATCCGCCGGCGACGAAGACGAGGCCGCTCCAAAACGCCGCCCATAACGCCTCCGCGCCCAATACGAGCTGGTACGCAAAACGCGGCTGGCCCCAGAACGGCCCGTGGCCCCCGACCGCGCCGTAGACATACTCCAGCACCGCGGCCAGAACGCCGCCGAGACAGGCGGCCCCGAAGACCTGGCCGGCGAAGACGCCGTATCTTTTGAGCGCCCCTACGGCCATAGTCCCGTCGCGGCGGAGGCCGGACAACTCACGCGCTTTAAGGTTATAGTTTTATCCCACATTGCGAATACCGGCGTCGCCGGAATAATATGCCCTTCAGGCAAACCTGTGCCCAAACAGCCGGATTATTAATATACTAGAGGCTGGCGCCGAGCCGCAAGGGAAAAAGGCCGTGCCCACTATTCTCCGGCCGCCGTCGGGCCGAAGGCGGGGTAATACCCGCCGTCGGCCGTGAGGCGCTCCGGCGCGGAACCGTCGGCGTTCATCACGTATACCTGGGCCGAGCCGTCCCGAACCGTATCGAAGGCGATGCCGCCGCCGTCCGCCGAGAAGGACGGTTCGCCGTCGTAGCAATCGTTCTCCGTCAGCCGCGTCTGGCCCGAACCGTCGACGTTCATCACGTATACTTCCCAGTTCCCGTCGCGGTCGGACATGAAGGCGATGCGCTCGCCGTCCGGGGAGAAGGCCGGCGCGCGGTCGCTCGCCTCGTTGTCGGTCAAGCGGACCCAGTCGCCGCCGCCGGCGTCCATCAGGTAAAGCTCGCGGTTGCCTTCGCGGTTAGAGACGAAGGCCAGACTCCGGCCGTCGGGGGCGTACGTCGGCCCCCCTTCCACCGAATCGTTGTCGGTCAGACGCGTCAGTCCCGAGCCGTCGACGCCCACGGTATAGACTTCCCAGTTCTCGTCGCGGAACGACATGAAGGCGACGCGCGTCCCGTCCGGCGAGAACGCGGCCTGGTCGTCGTACGATTCGTCGTCGGTAAGTCGCCGGACGCCGGTCCCGTCGGCGTTCATTATATAGATATCCAGGTTCCCGTCCCGCTCCGACTCGAACGCGATATAACGTCCGTCGGTCGAGACCACCGGCCCGCCGTCGTAGACGTCGTTATCGGTGAGACGAACGAGGCCGGTCCCGTCGGCCGCGATAGCGTACAACTCCGCCTCCTCGCGCGGCCCGGCCACGAATACGACCTCGCCAGCGGCCGTCGCCGCGGCCGCGAACGAGGCCGCCGCCACGGCGGCCACTGCCGAAACTTTACCCGCCCGTCTATACGTCCCTTTAATATCTATCTTCATCGGCCCTTCTCCTCTCGCGGGATAGCCGCTATCGACCGTCGGCGCTCGCATAACCGTTCAACCGGCTTTCATTCCAACGGCCACTATAACGCCGGTTCGGCCCGGAGGCAATAATATTTACGAAAAGGTCGCGCCGGGAGATTTCGGTTTACTTATCCGAGCGTTTTTGTTAATTAATTGAAACGCGGCCGGGCTGATAAGGCGTCAATCGCGACCGGCCCGCCGCTAATTTTATGACCGAATACGCCGCAGATATCAAAAGGCCGATCCGGGCGCGTATCAGGTGGGGACTCGTACTCGTCGCCGCCGCCCTCGCGTTCCACTTCGTCGCCAACCTCGTCTGGTTCTCCCAATACGACGTGCCGCCCTCGTGGGACTTCGCCGTACACCTCACGAAATCGCTGGAGTACGCCGACGCGCTCTTCTCGGGCCGGTGGGCCGAACTCGCGGACGTCGATAATTACTACCCGCCGTTAGGCCGTCTTCCCGCGGTGCTAGCGTATCCGCTTTTCGGCCGGACCGAGGCCGTAGGCGTATCGGCCAACTTCGCCTGGTTCGTCATCCTCGTGGCCGCGACGTACGGCCTGGGCCGGCGACTGGGAGACCGGCGCGCCGGCGCCGCCGCCGCCCTCTTCGCCGCCTTCACGCCCTTCCTGTATAACTACACGCGTTTTTACGCGCTGGTCGTTCCCGGCACGGCCGCCGCGGCCGCGGCCCTTTGGGCCCTCCTGTCCACCGACGGCTTCCGGCGCCCGGGACGGTCCTTTCTATTCGGCGTGACGCTGGGCCTCGCGGTCCTCGTCAAATGGAGTGTCGCGGCCTTCGTCCTACCGCCGCTACTGTGGGCCCTGCTGTCGCCGGGGCGCGGCCCGGGCGAGGCCGTATCGCGAAGTCGGCGCTTCCTGAACGCCGGCCTGGCCGCCCTCCCCGCCTTCCTAGTCGCGTCGCCGTGGTACCTGCGGCACCTTTTCCACTTCGTGCGGGCGGCCCGCCACACCGCCGTCGAAGCCGTGGCCCAGGGCGACCCGGCGGTCTTCACCGCGGCCTCCTTCACCCATTACCTATCCGCGGGCGTCTATCAATTCGGCATCGCCATGCTCGTCGTCGGCGCCGCGGCGCTCGTCTATTGCGCGGTGCGCCGCCGCCCCGGGACCGCGTACCTCCTCTTCTGGGTCCTCGGCTCGTACCTTATCCTGACGCTTTTGCGCAACAAGGATTACCGGTTCACCGCGCCGATGCTGCCGGCCTTCGCCGTCGCCTTCGGCGTGGCGTTCGCCGACCTCCCGAAGAAGTGGCTTCGCATTTCGGCGGCCTCGGCCGCCGGGGCGTACGCCCTGTCCATATTCTTCGTCGGGAGTTTCGGCATCGGCGACCTCCCCGGACATCTCGTCTGGAAACCGCTTCGCACACGCTTGATAGTATACGACAGCGAGATCCCCCGCCGGGAGGACTGGGGCCTCGTCCCCATATTGAACGAAGTGGCGGCCGGCGCGAAAGGCCGGGACGGGCCGATCAATCTCTGCGTTATCCCGAACTGCGCCACCTTCGCCGAGGTCACGTTCCGGTACTACGCCACCCGGGACGGGTTGCCGGTCCGCGTATTCCGGCCCCGGGACGACTTCCCCAACTTCTGCGACTTCGTCGTCTCGAAGGACGGCGACCAGGGCGACGATCCGGGATGGGCCACGTTCGATAAAATCAGGAAAGATCCCGAATGGTTCACCGGCGCGTACGTCGCGGCGGGTAGCTACCCCCTGGCCGACGGCTCGACGGCCACGCTCTACCGGCGGGAGGTAACGCCCCTACCCGAGTTCTCGCCGGACGGCGATAAAATGAAATCCGTACTCGCGGCCGCGTACCCGAAGTTGTTAAGGGGCCTTTGGGGAACCACCATCTCGACGGAAGGCGCGGACGCCGCACGGGGTTATTACGACGGCATCCACTTCCGGGCCCGTCGCGCCCGCGTACTCGGCGCGCCGGTTACGGCCCTCGACGTCCGCTTCCACGGCGTCGTCGTCAATCCCTGGGCTCCGCCGGGCGAAGCCCAGCTCCTTCGGCTGGACTCGTTATCGCTCGGCTTCCGGGTCGCCGGGCCGGCGGTCGCGAAGCGGCTTGAGAGGGAGTGCCCCGGCCTTTCGGGAACGACAGTCGCCGTTGAGGGCGAGGCCCTGGGCGTAGGGGGCACCTACAAGGGCCTACCCGTGACCGCGCGAGTAACGTTCCGCGACGACGGCCGGAGCGTCCGCGTCGTGGCCTCCCGACTCACCGTCGCCCGTATCCCGGTGCCGTCGGGCCTCGTGCGTTACCTCAATTCCCAGATCGAACCGTTGGTCGATCGGCGACACCTGCCCTTCGGCCTGGGGCCCGTGCACCTGAGCGGCGGCCCCGCCGGCATCGACGTCCGCGTCCACGACCTTCATCAATAAAACGGCATCCTCGCCCGCCCGCTTTTAATCTCCCCAGTACGGTAATTTTACTTGACAACGGCCCGGACATATGTTAGGCTCTCCTAACAAATGGGCGACAAGGCCACGAAATCTGACCGCGTTGAATTGACCCCCTCCCTCGAGGACTACCTGGAGGCCGTGCTCGAGCTGGACCCGCCGACGCGGGTCTCGGCCATCGCGGCTCACCTGGGAGTCGCCAAGGCCTCGGTGACGCAGGCCCTCGGGCGCCTCACGGAGAAGGGCCTGGTGGAGTCGGCCCGTTACGGCCGCGTTAGCCTGACGGCCGCCGGCCTGAAAGCCGCTCAAAGGGTACGGGCCCGGCACAGCGTACTCCTGACCTTTCTGGAAGACATCCTGGGCGTGCCGCACGAGACCGCCGACCGCGACGCCTGCGTCCTCGAACACGGCCTCAGCGCCGAGACCGCCGCCCGCTTGAGCGACTACGTCGCGACGCTCCTTAAAGAACGCGCCCGTTCGAAAAGCTAATTCGTTTACCGCCGGCCCCGCCGGCAGGAGCACGGACAATTGTCTGATACGAAATCGCTGCTCGAATACGACGTCGGCACGACGCTTCGCGTCGTAAGAATCGACGCCGGCCGCGGCCTCAAACAACGGCTTCTGGCGCTGGGCTTGGTCCCCGGCGCGGACCTCTTCCTGGTCGAGAATCGCCACGGCCCGGTCAAGCTCTGCTTCAACAGCTCCCGCATCGCCCTCGGCCGGGGCGTCGCCGCGAAGGTCCTGGCATCCCCGGTTAAGGAAGAAGTTTGCCCCGAATGCATAGTCGAGGAGACCTGCCCCCGCAAGTAAAAAAATTTTGGGCCCGAGTTAGGCGGTCCTAACAAGAAAAAATATGGCGTCCTGCGACATAACCATAGGCCTTGCCGGCAACCCCAACGCCGGCAAAACCTCCATCTTCAACCACCTCACCGGCGGCCGCCAGCACGTCGGGAACTGGCCCGGCGTCACGGTGGAGAAGAAAGAGGGGTCGTACGAATACGAGGGCGCGGCCGTGCGGGTGGTGGACCTCCCCGGGACCTACTCGCTCGGGGCCTACTCGCTCGACGAGGTCGTCGCCCGCGACTTCGTGCTCTCGGGCGAGGCCGACGTTGTAGTCAACGTCGTCGACGCCTCGAACCTCGAGCGAAACCTATACCTCAGCACCCAGCTCCTCGAGATTGGCGCCAACGTCGTCATCGTCCTCAACATGTACGACGTGGCCGAGAAGATGTACTCGCTCGACCCGGCCCAATTGTCCCAGCTATTGGGCGTCCCGGTGGTCACGACCGTCGGCACCACCGGGAAGGGAATCGACGAACTCCGCCGGGCCATCGCCGTCGCGGCGCGCGACGGCGGCCACGCCTACCCGGCGGGCCTCCGCTACGGATCCGAGATAGAACCCCACCTGGAAGAACTGACCGCCGACCTGTCGAACGTACGCGGCTTCGACCCGACCCTCCAGCCCCGCTGGACGGCCCTCAAACTCCTGGAGGGAGACGAGAACGTAACGGCGCTCGTGCGCGGCCTGCCGGGCGGCGGCGCCATCGTCGACGAGGCCTCGGCCGTCGCGGCCCACTTGAAACGCGTAATCGGCGACGACGCGGAAGTGGCCATGGCCGACTACCGCTACGGCTTCATCCGCGGCCTTCTGCGCGACGCCGTCCGGCCCCGCGGCCCCTCGGCCACGCGGCTCACCATCTCGGACAAAATCGATAAGGTGGTAACCAACCGCTTTTTGGGGGTACCGCTCTTCCTCGCCGTCGCGTACGGCCTCTTCGAGCTCACGTTCCGTATCGCCGAACCGGCGGTCAACGTCCTCGGCGTCGGCCTGGGCCGACTCAGCGCCGCCGTCGAAAGCTGGACCGCCGGGGCCCCGCCCCTGGTCACGAGCTTCCTCGTAGACGGCGCCCTCGGCGGCGTCGGCAGCGTCCTCGTGTTCGTCCCCAACATCTTCCTGCTCTTCCTCGCCATCGCCGTGCTGGAGGACTCGGGGTACATGGCGCGCGTCGCCTTCGTCATGGACGAGTTCATGCACAAGCTGAGCCTTCACGGCCGGAGTTTCATCCCGCTCGTTCTCGGATTTGGCTGCAACGTCCCGGCGATAATGGCCACGCGGACGCTGGACACGCGGCGGGAGCGGATGGTAACGATAATGGTCATTCCGCTGATGTCGTGCTCCGCCCGGCTGCCGATATACGTGCTGTTCGCCGCGGCCCTGTTCGCCGGCCACCGCGGCCTGATCGTGTGGTCGCTCTACCTGCTGGGTATCGTCCTGGCCATCGGCGCGGCCAAGGTCTTCAGCACGCTGCTGTTCCGGGGGGAATCGGCGCACTTCGTGATGGAACTCCCGCCGTACCGCCTGCCCACCGTCCGGGGGATCGCCCTGCACGCCTGGGAGCGGAGCTGGGAATTTATCAAACGTGCCGGCGGCATCATCTTCGCGGCCTCGATACTCCTGTGGGGCCTCGCCAACCTCCCGCCGGGCGTCGAGTACGCCGGCCGGGACAGCATCCTCGGGACCGTGGGCGCGTACATCGCGCCGCTGCTCGCGCCCGCCGGCTTCGGCGAATGGAAAGCCGCGGTGGCGCTCATCGCCGGCGTCGGCGCCAAGGAGGCCGTCATCTCGACGCTGGGAGTCCTGTACGGCGTCGGCGAGGAGGGTTTGGTTAGCGTAATTCGGGAGAACTTCACGCCCCTCTCGGCCTTCGCCTTCATGGTCATGACGCTCATCTATATACCCTGCGCCGCGACCATAGCGGTCATCCGCCGGGAGACGGGCTCGTGGCCCTGGACGCTGTTCGCGGTCGGTTACACGCTGGTGCTGGGGTGGCTTCTCGCAACGCTCGCCTACCAGGGCGGCTTGTTGCTCGGCCTGGGATAAGGTGGTGACATGTTAGGTGAAATCGCAATCATCGCCGCCGCCATACTCATCGGCGCCGGGGCGTTGGTATTTATAATCCGCCGGCAGATTCGGAGAGGGGCTTCGTACTGCTCGAACTGCCCCCACGGCAAGTCGATAACGGACTGCTCCCTCCCGGAAGACGCCGGCGACCTCCCGCCGGACTGCGAGGTACGGAATAATGGGAAATCATCCTGATTAATCTTGTTGACTCGAAATCGGCTATTTCGTAATATCGGATAAAAGGATTAGGATGATTTTTCGACATATAAGACTTAGGAATTGGCGCAATTTTCGTCAAGTTGACGTAGATCTAGTCCCACGCGTTTTTATCGTAGGGGCTAACGCAACCGGGAAATCCAATTTCCTCGACGTATTCCGATTCCTACGGGATATAGTAAAGCCTGGGGGCGGGTTCGAGACCGCGGTGCATAACATTAGGGGCGGCGTCGGGAAATTAAAATTCCTAAACGCGCGGAGAGAAAGCATACGAATAGAAGTCGAGATCGGAAAAGCCAACCTTGAAAAAAACGACCCTCCGTGGAATTACGTTATATCTTTTGGCCAGGATAATAATCGACGGCCGATAATCAAAGAAGAGATTCTAAAGAAAGGTAATCGTTTTTTATTCAAACGGCCCAAAGAAGAAGAAATAAAAGACGACGAATTATTACGCCAAACGTGGCTCGAGCAAAGCACTCAGAATAAGCGCTTTCGTGAACTGGTAGAGTTTTTTAAAACGGTGCAATACCTCCATATCGTACCCCAATTAATAAGGGAACCGGATAGGGTAATCCCCCGTGACCGAGACCCCTTTGGGTCAGATTTTATAAAAAGAATCGCTAAAACTAATAAGAAAACGTTAACCTCGCGGCTCCGGAAAATCGAAGCCGCCCTCCGTACGGTCGTCCCCCAATTCGAAGATTTAACGTTGGAAACCGACGATATAACCGGAGAAAAGCACTTGCAGGTTAAATACCGCCACTGGCGGACGCACGGAGCGCACCAACGGGAAGACCAATTCTCGGACGGGACCTTACGGTTAATCGGCTTTTTATGGGCGGTTATGGATGGTCAAGGGCCACTCCTCCTAGAGGAACCGGAACTCTCTCTACATACGGCAATTGTTAGAAGACTCGCGGCGTTGCTTTATAAAGCTCAACGGGTTGGAGGTAAAAGCCCCAGGCAAGTAATTGTTAGTACCCACAGCTTTGATTTACTCGACGACCCCGGAATCGGCGGAGAAGAAGTACTAGTCCTAAAACCGACCGATAACGGGACCGACATTGAAACCGGCAAGGAAAACGCCGTTATTAGATCGCTTCTAGAGGGAGGTATAACGGCCGCAAACGCCGTACTACCACAAACCGAACCCGAAATCTTACAACAAGAAACGTTATTTGATTGCTTTAATTAACATCCTATACTATCAGTTATGTATATCGCGGTAGAAGGCCCCCTCGACGAATACGTACTTCGTAGAGTCACCGCCTATCTCGGGGTCAGAGTCCTCGATTGTTACGGTAAAAGGGGAAAAGAAAGCATTAAAAAAAACCTAAACGGTTATAATAACGCGGCTCGTAATAATAAATGGTTAGTATTAGTCGATTTGAATAATACTGCCGAGTGCGCTCCGGCTTTAGCGGACGAATGGCTCCCCTCACCCAATTTCATGCTGTTCAATGTAGCCGTCAGAGAGATTGAAGCTTGGTTACTAGCTGACCCAAGGAATTTTTCCGAATTCTTACAAGTCCCGTTACAACGAATACCCACCCACCCGGAAAGCGTAGAAAACCCTAAAGAGTTCATCGTTTCCCTAGCGCGAAGGTCTAGGTCGAAAATTATCAAAGCGGATTTAGTACCGGGAAAAGGTAGTACCGCCAGAGTCGGCCCTTCATATAACGAATGTTTAAAAGCATTCGTCCATTATAACTGGGATATCAACGCAGCCGCGAGTAACGCGCCAAGCCTCGACCGGTTAATCTTACGTTTAAAGGATTAATACCGGAATATTTATAACACCTAAGAAAAAAGCCGCCCTCGGGGGCGGCTTCTTGTTTGCGTCGTGAACGTTATTTAAATCTTCTTCAGCCCTTCCGCGATGTCGTCTATCAGGTCGTCCGCGTCCTCCAGACCCACCGAGATGCGGATGTAACCCTCGCTCAGGCCCACGTCGCCGAGTTCCTCCTTCGGGTAGGCGTGGTGCGTCGTCGACGCCGGGTGTTCTATGAGCGTGATGACGTCGCCCAGGCTCACCGCCTGCACGCAGAGCTGGAGGGAGTCCAGGAACTTCTTCGCGTCGTCGAACCCCGCGACCTCGAAGCCCACCATGCCGCCGAAGAGGCGCATCTGCTTCCGCGCGAGTTCGTGGCCCGGGTGATCCTGGAGGCCGGGGTAATAGACCTTTTTAACCTTGTCGTGCGCCGCCAGGAATTCGGCGATACGGCCCGCCGTCGCGCAGTGCCGGTCGACGCGGAGCGGCAGCGTCTTCAGGCCGCGCAGGAAGAGGAAGGCGTTGAACGGCGACGTCGTGGCGCCGAGGTCCTTGTAGGTGCTCGCCCGCATTCCGTCGATGGCCTCCCGGGGGCCGGTGACGATGCCGCCGATACAGTCGCCGTGGCCGCCGATGTACTTCGTGGCGGAGTGGACGGCGAATGTGGCTCCGAGTTTGACGGGCTGGGTCAGGTACGACGTCGCGAAGGTGTTGTCCACCGCCAGCGGCACGCCGGCCTCGCGGGCGATTCCCGCTACGGCCTCGATGTCGACTATATGGAGAAGCGGATTCGACGGCGTCTCCAGGAATATAAGTTTCGTGTTGTCGCGAATGTGCTCCCGGACCGCGTCGGCCGTCATGTCGGTGAGGTACGTTATCTCGATGCCGAGCCGGGGGAAGTGCTTGGTGAAGAGTTCGTACGTGCCGCCGTAGAGTTCCTTCTGAACGAGGAAATGGTCCCCCGCCGAGCAGTGATACAGCGCCAGCGCGTTGATGGCGGCCAGGCCGGAGGCGAAAGTAAGGCCGGCCTCGGTGGCTTCGAGCAGCGCCATGTTCTTCTCTAATTTCTCGTTGGTCGGATTCGACAGCCTGGTATAAATATAACCCTTGTCTTCCTTCGCGAAAAGGGCGGCGCCCCTGTCCGCTGTGAAGTACGAGAAGGTCGACGTCTGGTAAATGGGCGTCGCGACTGCCCCGGTATTTTCGTCGTAGGGCGACGCGCCCTGAACGGCGATGGTATGAAAATCCAACTCTTTCACGTAAACTCCTTTTGTAAAGAACGATTTTTAGGATCGGAACACGCCACTATACGACGGCCG
Source organism: Candidatus Zixiibacteriota bacterium (assembly GCA_050117845.1). Lineage (GTDB taxonomy): Bacteria > RBG-13-66-14 > B26-G2 > WVWN01 > WVWN01 > WVWN01. Next base: position 34,256 of record JASFLY010000020.1, on the reverse strand, counting down.
CCCCGCTATGTCAAGGAACGCGTTTTTAATTCGTAACGACCATTTTCCGGGCGGCCCTTTCGCCGCCGGCCCGCAGGCAGTAAACGTACACCCCGGGCGGCAAAGACGTAACGTCGAGGTTTATCTCGTGGCCGCCGGACCGGAGGTAACCCTGACACAGTACGTCCACTCGACGCCCCGCGAAATCGTACAACTCGAGCGTGGCATCGCCCGCCGCGGCCAGCGAGAACTCTATGGTCGTCGCCGAGGCCGCCGGGTTGGGATAACTCTGGTACAGGGCCAGCGCGGCCTTGCGCGTCCAGCCGCGCCGCGGCCCGAAGGTTTCGCTCGCGCCGCCGTCCAGGACGGCCTCCAGCCAGTAATCGTACGCGGCCTCGCCCGCCACCTCGCGGTCGACGTAGTTAAACGACGCGCCCCCCGACGTTATCAACGCGTCGTTGACCTGCACGACGGGTTGCGACCCGGCGGGAACGTTCGCCCGGCGGCGAAGCACGTTGAACCCCAATAGTCCGGACGTGGCGCCGGCAACGTCCCATCGCAGGGCCAGGCCGCCGTCCGCGGGAAGGATAGTCCAGCGGGCGAGGTTGACCGTGCCGCCCTGCGTATTCTCGAAGAGGTAACTGCCCGCGGGCTCGTCCCAATTCGTCACGACGAGGTCGAGATCGGTCGAATAAACGTACGAGAACTCGACGTTGCCGCTCCCCGCCGCGGGAGGCCGGGCGAAGGAGACCCAGGCGTCCTCGGGGTGGAAGCAGTACTCCTCAGGCCCCAGCGTCCTGCCGTTCACTCGAACGCCGGCGAACTCGTGGAGGGGGGCGTGCGCCAGGTACCAGAGCGTCCTGCTCCCGTCGCCGTCGTAGCACTCGGCAGGGACGAACTGCAGGCCGTCGTTGTCCACGTCGCCCCATATGGCCTGTTCGCACACTAGCGCCGCGCCCGCCGGGTAGTAGGACCAAACGGGCGCCGCCCCGAACGCGCCGTTAACGTTCTCGAAAATCTGTATCGGGGACCACCAGCCCCCGACCGCGAGGTCCGGGTCGCCGTCGGCGTCGGCGTCCGCCAGCTTCACGCAGGACGCGTAATGAAGCGGGGCCGACCAGGAATAGTTCGTGTCCAGCATACCCCCGACGTTGCGGTAAAACTCGACCAGGCCGCCGGCGTTATCCGACACGACCATGTCGCGCCAGCCGTCGCCGTCCACGTCGCCGAAGGTGAGCTGATTGTACTCCCCCGTGGCGGCCGAGGTCCAGGCGGGGTCGGTCCGCAGCGTTCCGCCGTCGTTCTCGAACATGCGGCAGGGTTCGTCGTGCCCCGCGGTGAAGAGGTCGAGGTCGCCGTCGTCGTCCACGTCGCACCAGCCGACATCGTTGAAGTCGTACTCGACGGGCGTCCGCCACGAGGCGCGGGTCTCGAGCGTTCCGCCGTTGTTGGTGTAGACCCGCACGGGCGCCGAGTCGAAATAACCCGAAATGGTCGCGAGGTCCAGGTCGCCGTCGCCGTCAACGTCGCCCAGGGCGCACGAGAAGCTGTCGTCGATTTCGGCGTTGTTCCACACCGGCGTCGCCGTCAATGTACCCTCGTCGTTGCGGTACAACTGCTCGAGCCGGGGCGCAAGGAATCCGGTGATGACGACGTCCAGGTCGCCGTCCCGGTCCACGTCCCCCATATCGATATGGCCGTCGTAACCGCGATCGGCGCTGCGCCACGACGCGTCCGTTTCGAGCTCGCCGTCGTGGTTGTAGAACACCGCGTCGTATTCTTCGTCCATGTCGTTGCCGTTGCCCACTACCAGATCGACGAAGCCGTCGGCGTCGAGGTCCCACAACATGCCGCCGGTGGCGTAATCGTCGTCCTGCGACTCCCAGGCCGGGTCGGCCCCCATCGTTATCGCGGCCCACGAAGCGGAGCCCATTGCGACCGAGAGAGATAACACCCCTGCTGCGATTTTCGTTATCCTCATAATCGATTCGCCTCTTCAGTTTTATTAAACGGCCTCGAAAGTTCGGTTAACCCAAAGCCGATTTTATTCCCCGGCGGCCTCGAGCCAAACCCGGCCCAGACGCACCTCGCCGCTCGCCGCGCTCGCGAGTTCCACTTCTATTTCCTTCACGTGGGAGAAGTCGACGGCCGGCGTTTCCCGGAAGGAAAGGCCGTCGCCCTTCCCCTTCGGCTCGAGGTAGCGCCGTCCCCCGGCGGCCGCCACGTCCACCCGGGCCGTCGTCCACGTCTCGGGGGCGACGAAGAACAATTCCTCGTAAAACGCTCCCCCGTCGTCTTCGACGCGGATTATTGCGCGGACGCGCGTCCCCGGGCCGCCGTACAACTCGAGCGCGAAAACGCCGAACGTCCGCCAGTCGGACAAGGGCGGCCTGAACTTCAGTACGCCGGATTTATTAGCTTCCACCCGACCGACGAGCGCCGGCCCACCCGCGACGTTGCCGTCCGCCCGGGGCGCGAGCTTCACGCTCTTCTCGTCCACGTCAACGTCGGAACCGTCGACGTTGAGGACGCCCCGCCGTAGGATCCTCTTCATGTAGAAGTCGCCGCGGCCCCCCGCCCCGGAGGACCCGGCCCGCTCGTATCCGGGCGCCGTCGCCACGAGCGACCGGCCCCGGGGGACGTGCCGCAATTCGTACTCGCCGTCGCGGCCGGTCACCGCCGCCGTCGGCCCCACGCGCACCGTGGCCCCGGCGACGGGCGTGCCCTCGTCGCTCACGGCCTTCCCTTGCACGACGTTCTCCGCGATGCCCTGGCCCCAGCGGCTCTTCACGAGCGCCACGGCCGCGGCGTTCCGGCCCTCGTCGAACGTCGCCGCGTCCGGGGCCGCCTCGCCCGGCGCCGGCATTACAGGGACGACGCCCGCCGCGAGTTCGTCCGCGTAGGCCGCCATTTCCGTGTCCCGAAGCAGCGCCAGATAAGCGTAATCCTCGGCGGCCTCGCGCAGCATCTTCAAGCGCAGACTCGGCGCGGGCCTGTTGCCGCCCCCCGGATCGGCGACGGGATATATCAGGGCCCCGGCGCCGTTGGCCGTTTCGTTGCGCGGGTCGTCCGCCAGAGGTTCGGCGTTTTTACGGGGGAAATAGGAAACGCGGTCGAAGCCGGCCACGCCGCCCCCCAGCCGCCACAGCGCCCATCCGACGAGGCGATGGTCGGCGGCGGGGCGGTCGATGTCCTCGGCCGGGCCGCCGGGCAAGAAGGCCACCGCGTCGCCGCAGCCCCGTTGGCCGGCGTAGTAATCGCGGTACGCCATGCCCTCGTAGAAAGTGGCTCCTTCGTAGGTCGACAGGAACGCCTCCCGCGTAGTCGGCTCGAAGCCGTGGTCCCGGAGGAGGCGGTTGTACTTTTCGACCAGCGCCCGGCCTTCGCCCGAGTCCGCCTTCACGTCGTATAAATCGCATACCCCCTCGACGTAGACGGCGGCGACAAAGGGAGCCGGGTCCGGCGGCACGAGTTCGAAGTCCCAGACAGTGAGGTCGAGCGGGACCTCGTACTCGCCGCCCGACCATTTGAATAGCACGCGGCCCTCGTACTTCCCGGCCGCGGTATCCGGCGGCACGAAGAAGTCGAACCAGAGGACGGTGTTCTCCCCCGCCGCCACGTTGGTGTGGCCCACCGTCGGGACCAGCGGGTCGGGATAGCGGCCGGGCCCCTCGCCGACGGTGAAGCCGGTGGCGCGGTCGGTGGAGGGCGTCGCCACGGGCAGGTACACCTCGCGGTAGACGTCCACGTTGGCGCCGCGTATGGAACCGCGCAAACCCTCGAGGTCGAATACCTGATAGGAGACGAGGCGGGCCTGGTCCGAATTTATTACGACCTGAAAGGATTCCCACTCGCGCCGGGCGGCCTTGAGCGAGACGCGCTCGCCGTCCCACACCGACGTCTCCGCCGGCCGCGGGTCCTTCGGCCCCACCTTGACGGTGTTCCCGGTGGCCCAAATAGTCACGCCGGCCGAGGCCGAGGCCGCGAGGGCCAGCGTACACAGGACGATACTACACCATATATTTAAGCTCTTCATCGCCGTTATTTATATTGGAACGGAAATTTAGTAAATAAAATACCACAGCTCCGCGGATTTCACAATCGGCAAGGCCCCGGGATATCGACGCGCAAAGGACGGCGTTTCCCTATTCCGGAACGGCGGGCCCGGAACCAGCCGCTTCTTATTAATAAACCCGACGGCCCGGGATAGAATAGTACCGGCCGCGGGAGCCTTATGTTAGATTAATACCATGGTGCCCACCGGTAACGCCGCCCGGGAGCTGTACGAACTCGCGTCGCCCTGCCGCCTCTGCCCCCGGGAGTGCGGCGCGTTGCGCGGCGACGGCGACGTCGGCGAATGCGGCGTGGGCCTCATACCCGTCGTATCGTCGGCCGGGCCGCACTTCGGCGAGGAGGCCGAACTCGTGGGCCGCGGCGGCTCCGGGACCATCTTCTTCGCCGGCTGCAACCTGGCCTGCGTCTTCTGCCAGAATTACGACATAAGCCACCTCCGCGACGGCCGGAAGGTCTCGGTGGAGCGGGTGGCAGAGATGATGCTGGGCCTCGAGCGGCAGGGCTGCGAGAATATCAATTTCGTGACGCCGACGCATTTCGCGCCGGCGGTCGCGGCCGCCGTAGAGGCCGCCCGGGCGCAGGGCCTCACCGTCCCCATCGTCTACAACTCCGGCGGCTACGACGCCGTCGAAACGTTGCGGCTCCTCGACGGCTACGTGGACATATACATGCCCGACGCGAAGTACGGCCCCACCCCCCCCCAATAACCCGGCCGAACGACTCTCGGGTGTCCCGGATTATTACGGCCGGATGACGGAGGCGCTGGGCGAGATGCACCGGCAGGTGGGCGACCTGGACGTGGACGGCCGCGGCGTCGCGCGGCGGGGGTTGCTCGTTCGGCACCTCGTCCTGCCGGCCGGCCTAGCCGACGGCGAGCCGGTCCTGCGTTTCCTGGCCGACCTCTCGCCGGACACGTACGTCAATATAATGGCGCAGTACCGGCCTTGCTACCGGGCCGACGAGGTTCCCGATTTGACGCGGCCGACGACGGCGGCCGAGGTCGAGGCCGTGAAGGAAATCGCCCGGGGATTGGGTTTGCACCGAGGTTTTGACTAGGAGGGTAAGCGTGAAGAGGTTCTCGTTGATACTAATTACGCTCGTGGCGGCTACTACGTTCGCCGATTCCACGTATCCGTATTACCCGGACGTCGAAGAACGGTTTTGCGACTATAAAGAGGTTACGCCGTTGATGGCCGTAAAAGCGGCGATGGCAAAGGGCCCACAAGGCGACCCCCCTTACGTTATATGCGAACCACTAGTCCTTAGACATTTATCGGGTATTCCGGTTGGTTATCAAATAACCTATTATAACGGTAGGAACAAGAAAAGGGCCCGGGAGTTTAACAAATTTATTACTCGGATAAATAATGGCGAGAGGATATTAGTGAACGAAATAAGGGAAACGCTTGAGGAATTTCGAGAAAAAGGTTTTTCCGAAGAATGTAAACGCGGTTCGGTAGGCGGACAGACGTTTTGGTGCTTAAATGCTGCTCCTGGGGGGAAAGGTCTACCTAGTGCCTTTAATGGTTTCGATGCCTGCTACGATAAAGCGTCCTACTACGCCGGTACGGACCGATTGTATTTCACGGGATTTGTAGGCGTGTCGCGCATTTTCCTTCAGCATTTTAAATTCGAAACCGAAGCGGGGGAAGAAATCATAATTGCCACGGGTACCCAACCTTTCCCCAGCCCGGCCAAGATAAACCGATTGGCCTTAGCGAACCGCGAGAAGAAACTCCACATATTCCTTAACGATCCCGTTGAATTTGATATGGAAGTAATCAACCGCAATTTAGTCGAATGGGCGGAAATCGAGGCGGCGGTGCCGGACGAGATGGCCCAAGAAGAATTCCCGAAGGTCTTACCCCGAGAATAGAAACACGGCGGCCCGGAGGCCGCCGTTTCCATATTGATGTGGAGGCGAGCGGATTCGAACCGCCGACCTACGGCTTGCAAAGCCGCCGCTCTGCCAACTGAGCTACGCCCCCATCGCACGTAATTCTACTATCTATAACGAGGCCGGTCAAGGCGCCCGGCTCGTGGTGGGGCAGACATTCTTGTCTGCCGAAGGCCGCCGGAGCGGCCGGTATCCCTCGGGGCCGGGCATCCGAACCTGGCGCCGACCTGAAGGTCGGCCCCTACTTCTTCCGGTGCGGCAGACATTCCTGTCTGCCTCCCCCGTTACGACGCCTCGGCCAACGAGCGCTTGAGCCAGCGCGCCGCCGCGATTGTACCTATTAATAGTAGGAAATACGGCGGCCAGGCCGCCGCGGCCGGCGCGTCGCAACGCACGGTGGCGTATATCGGCCAGATGTCCAACAGCGCCCGCGTGTCCCCCCTCATGCCGGGCGGGGGCCGGTCGAGCCACGCTATCTCGCCGCCGTGAACGTAGTAATCGAAAGTCCGCGCCACGGCCAGCCCCGCGTATTTCGTCTGCCAGATTATCTGCGAGTACCGCGGGTTCTCCCGGCCTTCGGGCAGCCAGCCCCGGAAGTTCACCTTCGTCGAGTCGCCCAGGACGTCGACGGCGATGTCGTTCTGCGTCAGCTGGTAGTCCGCGACGACGGCCAGAACGCCGAGCCCTATCCCCCACGCCACGCACAGCGCGAAGGCGACGCGCACCCACTTGCGCCGGCGCGGCGCGAGCACGGCGGCCCCCGCCAGTATTATCCAGAAGAGGTAAGCGTAACGCAGGCCCCAGGCCCAACTGGAGTATGTCGTGAAGAGGACCGCCGCGGCGAGGCCGAGCGCCGGGACCACTAAAAAGAACGCCCTCCGGCCGTACGCCCGCACGAGCGACAGGACCGACGCCGCGCCGAAGACGGCGAGCGGGCAATAGATCAGTACGTTGTGCATGTTGGGCGAGAGGAAGTATATCCAGGCGAAGCGGCCTACGAAGGCGAAGGGGCCACCGCCCTCTAGCGGCTCGAAGCGGGCCTTGATGAGGTTGGTGAAAAACGGCAGCTTGTTGTACGCGAAGTCGCCGGCGTCGCCGCGGGCGTACCAGTTGTAGAGCGGGACCACCGCCGCGACGGCCGCGAAGCCGACGACGAAGGCCGCGAGGCCCTTCCACCTCGACCGGTCGCGAATGGCGAACGCGAACCACAACGCCCCGGCCGTGGCCGCGAACGCCAGGAGCTCGTATCGGATAGTGAACGCGAAGCCGAGCGCCAGGCCGGCGGCCAGCGACCACCGGGCGCTCCGCTCCTCCCAGCGGTCGACGACAAGCGCCGTCGCGAGCAGGAGGAAGAAGCCGGCCACGACCTCGTTGAAGTCGAAGGTAGCGTACGGGAAGAGGGGCGTGGCGAGGCCGAAGATGAGCGCCGCGACGCCGGCCTCCCGGCGGGGCCTTCCGAGCCGCCGGGCGAGCCAGAACAGCAGGACGACCGTCGCCGCCGCCCACGGGACGTTGTTCGCCGCGCCGACGGAGTACGTCAGGTCGTAGGCGCTCGTGGGGAACGCCGCCTCCAGCACGGCGCCGAGGGCCGCCGGCGGCAACATACAGAAAAGGCCGCCGAGCGGAAAGTGGATGTAGAGTTGGCCGTCGCGGCCCGGGTAGAAGTACGAGCCGATGCGGGACTCTTTGCCTATCTGATCGTGGTCGAAGTGAAGCTGGCCGCGGTGCAGGACGTTCTCGGCCCAGGTCAGCTTGAACGACGCGTCGAGGAGGTACATGTGCCCCGGCGCGAAGAGGCCGTACAACCCGACGAGGGTTAAAAAAAGGGCGGCCGCGATTCTGAGGTCCGCCCGGGTCATTGTCCGCCACCGGCCATCGTCAGTCCACTTCCACGCCCACCTCGACCGACGCCGGCCCCAGTTCCTCTTCGGGCTCTTCCCACCATCCGGATACGCGATAGTAATACGAATCGTTCGGCGAGACCGCGTCGTCGCGCAGGAAGCGGGTGTTGCCCTTCACCCACACGTAGTCGTAAAAATTGTAGTTACCGCCCTCGGACTTCTCGACGAGGAACCTGGTAGGGGCGTAGCCCTCCCACGAGCCGCAATCCCAGTGGAGCTCCACGCCGCCGCCGGCGCTCGTGGCCGTCACGTTGCGCGGCGAGGGCGGCCCGTCGGTCGAGCACGCCAACGGCAACAACGCCACGAACGCGAGCGTTATAGCGCGGCCCATTGCCTAGAACCTGCCTTTGAACACTACGAGGAAGAGGACCATCAGCAACAAAAACATCACGTAGACCGCTATGCGCAGCCACATGTTCATCGCGCGGGCGCGCCGGTTCTTCCGGTCGTCCACCGTGTATCCGTCCTCGACCATGGCGACGCGTTGTTCCAGCGCGTCCACCCGGCGTTCCAAATCGTTCAATTTATCTTCCGGCATCTTTCCTCCGGTAACCTAGCGTTAACTCTCCCGGCACGGCGGCCGGCCTATTCGGCCTTCGGGAACACGGCCAACACTTCGTCCACTTCTTCCGGCGTGCAACCCCACAGCCGTCCCAACGTCTCCTCGTAGTTCTCTTCGCCGCCCACGCGCCGCACGTATTCCATCACGGCCATGATGTTCTCGGCGCCCGAAACGTACCGCGCCGTCCGCTCGCCGGCCACCGAAACGACGCCGCCCTCGAGGCCCATGTCTATACGTTTGCGGATTTCCCACATGTCGGCCCCGGGGATGCCGGCGCCGTACGCGCGGACCAGAATGGTCCTCTCCCAATCGCCACCGGGATTCGACATCCCGGCGTGGACCTTCTCAACCAGGCTCGGATTCCGCACGAACAATAACTCCAGGCCGGCGTCGTACTCCATTACGCGTTCGGTTATCGCGCCCGGTTTGAAGAATTCCTCGTCCTCCCGCAGGAGCACGGCCCAGAATTCCGCGACGCCTCCCGCGGCTTCGGTTCTCGCCTGCAGTTCGGCGTTTTCGTTCTCTATGGCTTCGGCCCGCGTTTCCGTCCGCTTGACTTCCTCGAGGATTTCCTTGGTGTTGCGCTGGATCTCCTCCTCTTCCTTTTTATTGTCGAAATAATCCTTGACGAGGAGGGTCGCCAGCGCCGTGGCGCCGGCGGTAGCGGCGGCGATTATTACGGTCGTGGCGCCGTCCTGGGCGCGGGCGGGAGGAGCCGCCGCCGGCCCCGCCACGAACGCGGCCGCCACGAGCGCCGTTACCTTTATAAGATTCCCGGTTTTCATACCGTCGAGCCGCCCCCGTTGCCGTCGTACCAGTGAAGGGCCGCAATCCGCTTAACAATCAATAAAGCCCGCCGGAGGCGGGCCTTGTTTTGGGCCTAACAGGAGTCGAACCTGTGACCTCGCGCTTATCAGGCGCGCGCTCTAACCGCAACTGAGCTATAGGCCCTTCCCTGTACTTATAGCACAGCGTCGCCGTCGAATCAAGCGAAAATCCCAAACCCGTTTCCCCCAAAAAAGCCGAGGCGGAAGGCCTCGGCTAAAAAACGTAATCAGAAAGACTGTGGCTTATTTTCTCTTCCCCTTGGCCTTTGCTTTCTTCTTCGGCGCGGCTTTCTTCTTCGGCGCGGCCTTTTTCTTCGGAGCCTTCTTCTTCGGCTTGGCCGGCGGTTTTTCCTTCGCCGCGCACTCCACGCACATTTTACCCTTAGGCTTCGACGCGCGCGTGGTCCAGTCCGCGTTCGTCTTTACGTTCTTCGGAACCTTCGAGCATTTAAGTTGCGTGTGGAATGTATTGCTGCCTTTGCGCTGGTAGAACGGCATTCGTGTACCTCCCGGATGGGTTAGACGTTCGTTCCGTCCTTGGGGAGCCTTAAATCTATGTAAACCTAACCCAACGAGCAGTTTATGTCAAGCGAAAAGTTTAAAGTCGGAGCAGTCACGCCACGCGGGAGACGCCGAGGTCCGCGGGTTTCGCCCGAAATGACTGCTCACTATTTATTTAATATTATATCCCGACCCAATATTACGCCGTATCGCCGCATACGCACGGGCGGCCCGAGGACGGTGACCCCGTCGAGACCCCCCTCCCCGGCCTCGGTTCACGAAAGGCCCGGGGCGGAATCGGCACATCGCGGGCTCAGTCCGAGCCGGACCCGGCACGCCGCCCGTCTTCCCGGAAAAGCTCCGTGCCCCACGGCCACGGCAGGTGACGTTCGGCCCTCGCCAGCGTATACGCCCCGCTGTAGACGCGGACGCCGTCCAATAAAAACGGGCCGGTCCCGTCGACCGTAATCCGCAGCGCCGACGGCCGGCCCAGCCGGAAGCGCACCATGTAATCGCCGTAACCGTCCCCGGCCCCGACGTCCCACCGGCGCTCCACCGAGCGCCGGACTTCCCCGGTGTCCGGGTCCTCGACGACGAACGTGGCCCGGGTTTTTACGTCCTCCTCGGCGGCGGCCATGACGAAGTCGAGACGGTACCAGCCCCGCGGGAAAAAGTAACGGCCGTGATCCAAAAGGAAGGCCTCCCGGCGTACGGGCAAAACGACGCCGTCCAAAGGAGCCGCGGCGTCGCGGCGGGGCCGACGGTACCCGTCGGCATCGAGGAAGTTGGACTCGCTGATGGACCCGTACCACGAGTCCCAAACGTCCTCGTACGTGAAGGGCCCCGGCCGTCGCGTGAAATAGGCGTAGTCCCGCGTCACCTCGGCCGGGTAATACCCGGCGGCCCGGAGGCGGCCCAGGTCGCAGGGCATCATCCGGGCCCGGTGGAAGTCGCGGTCGAGGAAAATCCCCTCGACCGGCGCCAGGCCGCCCAATCCCAGGCCGTGCGGGAACAGCGTCGCGACGGGCCGGTGGGCCACCATCGCGAACGCCACCCGGTCCACCGACAACGATACGTCCGGCGGCAACCGGCGGATCCCGGCGAGCACGCCGAGGCGGTGGTACGACGGCCGCGCCTCCCGATACATGCCGACGTACCAGGGCCGGTAGGGCCCGGCTATCAACGCTACCTGGAAGACGACGGCCGTCACGCTCCCGGCGACCAGGACGAAGCGGCGCGCCGAAACGCGGAGCGGGGCGCAAACGCGGTGCAGGCCGAAAGCCGCCGCCGCGTACGCGAACGGCAGAAACTGGAAAGAGAAGCCGAAGCCGTGGCGCACTATGCTCGCGTTATCGTGGGTCGCGAATACCGCCGCGGGGGCGGGCAGCAGCGCGAGGGCCAACCCGGCGAACGGCAAAAACCACGCCACGGGGGCGAGCGCCGTCACGAAATACCAGAGGCGCGGGGAAAGAGGGATTACGCCCTTGGCCTCGACGAGGGTCGTCAAACCCGCTTCCCGGACGCCGCGGACGTAGGACGAGAGGTTGGGCAAGACGGCGTACCCGAACGCCAGTTTCGGGTAGAGGTAAAAACAAACGACGGCGGCATATACGGCGAGAACGGCCGTAAGTATTACGCCGGCGAGGCGCCGCCGAGTCAGCCAAATACTCAGGGCCGCGACGACGACGGCGTATACCGCTATCTCCTCCGAGGCCGTGGCGGCCAGGACGGTGCACGCGGCCCCCCACGCGAAACGGCGCCGCGTGAACAGCAGCAGCGCGCCCATAAGGAGAACCGCCCCGACGGGCCGGAACGGGTTCTCGTACAGCGTCGCGCCGTGGACGTACGTGGACAACGCATACGAGGCAGCCAGCGCCAGCGCCGCCCAGCGGGCGCCGCGGGTCGCCCCGAAATAATATATGAGTGGGATAATCGCGGCCGACGACGCGACGACGATAACCACGACGTAGACGGGTTCGGGGAATACGTACGCCAGCGGGGCCAGGAGGAACAGCATCGGCGCGCAATGGGCGAAACGAATCTCGACGCCGTTGTACGAGTGGATGAATAACCGGCCGTGGCCGGTGTTATAAGCCAGGTTGCCGTACTCCCCCAGGTCCGTACACCAGTAACCCAGGTTGTAAAAACGCGCCAGCGCGCACGCCACAAAAACGGCGAAGAAAACCCCGGCCAGCGTCCACGCCAGCCGGGAGGGGGTTTTTCCGTCGCCCGGGGATACGCGCTTCAATCTCCAGGCGCAGACGCCGGCCGACGCGCCGGCGATAACGGCTATAAGTAACGGTTGTAAGGTATTACCGCAGGACGGCAACACGCCTACTCCTCCCCGACTTCAGCCCGGGCCGGAAGGATAGCCACTACGTCGGCAGCTCGAACTCCTGCATAGGCACCGCGCGCCCGCCCGACACGACGTAATCATCCTCGAGGCGGAACCCTCCCGTATCGTCGTAGAACCCCGGTTCGAAGGTGAACACCATCCCGTCCTCGAAACGCCGGTCGGTCCAGGGCATCGGGACGCCCACGATATACGGATGGGGATCGTGGGTCTCCACGCCCAGGCCGTGGCCGTAGCCGTGCCGTTCGCGGTCGCTCAGGCCGGCGTCCCGGACCGCCGCGGCCACTTCCCGGCCCACGTCGTACGGCGTCGCCTCCGATAAATCCATGCCCCGCAGGATCTCGATTAATTTGACGCTTATCTCGTAGTACGGATCGCCTTCGGGGTCGCCGCCGGCGATGAAGGTCCGCGTCACGTCAGATTTGTAGCCGCGGTAACTAACGCCGTAGTCCACGATCACCCGATCGCCCGCCCCCACCTTGCGCGTGCTACGCCGTTGGGGATGGGGGTGCTGGGAACGCGGCCCCGAGGCGACGAAGGGAGGGAACGCCGTCCCGTCGGCGACGTCTATGGTGTGGTGCAACAGGAAATCCAACAACTCCGCCTCGGCGACGCCGGGGACGACCTTGCGTTCGAGTTCGTCGAAAACGGGCATCGTGACGAGGCACGCCGCTTTCATAAGCGCCAATTCGGTCGGCGATTTCACCGAACGGAACGGCAGGAGTATATCGTCGGCCGAGCGGACCGCGGCGAGCGACGAAACGAACTCGTAGTAGTGGGGCGGGAGCCGGTCCAGGCCGAAGAAGTCCCGGGACGCCTCGACGGCCACCTCGTCGAATTTCCCGACGTGCGCCGTCAAGAGTTCCTTGAGTTCCGATACCGGCCCGTAGGCGTGGATATCCAGTTCCTCCGCCAGCGGCCGCAATTCGTCCGTTTCAATCTGCTGCGCGAAGGCGACCGTCTCGCCGCCGGGAATACACAGAAGGAACGTGGGCCGGGTGAAATCCTCGGCCAGCGTGAGCGCCCGGATGTTCGGCCCTTCCCATTTGCCCCAGTACAGGAGGACGGGGACCTCCAGATGCTGTTCCAGTTGCGCGCGTTTCTCGCGGTACAGACGACGGCGCACGGCCTCGACGTCTTCTAACCCCTCCGGTAAATTTATAGACACGTACGAACCTCCATTATGGATTACGCTTAATCACGACCTTCGCCGACCGGCGCTTGTAGGCGTAGAGGTCGACGTAATTGTCCGGGTTATCGTTATACACTTCGCGGGAGGAATACAGGGCGGCGGTATCCTCGTCCGGGTCCCAGAAATAGGAGTCCCTGCTGAGGAAGAGTCTCGTCGCCTGGTTCGCCAGGTAACAAAGCGCCGGGTCCGCCGGGTTGTCGGGGTGCCCGGAGAATATTACGAGCGATTGATAAGGCCCGAGGATAAGGGACTTCCTGCGGGGAAGGCTTATAGTGAAGCCGTCGCCCCGGCCGTTCACGACGAAGTAGCGATACACGTCGGCGGCCTTGCCACCGGCGTTGAAGAGTTCAATCCACTCGGCGTTGTATCGCGGGGCGCCGAGTTTCAATCGCGCCTCGGCGATAATATCGGGATGAACGGATGCGATGCGTATCATAGTCGTTTTACCGCCCGCGCCGCGCGGGCGCTTATAAATTAAGGGTCGATATTTTAATTAATTTCGGGAGGCAATGTCAAGACCCCTGCCGAGGCCGAGACGTCCCTCATAAGCTCCCGGAGCGTCGCCTCCGACCAGCGGCACAGGCCGGAGATAAACTCCTCGGCCGCGTCCCGGCGGCGTTCGCACCGGCCGAAGAGGGAAGACTCGTCCAGGCTGACGCGGCCCGGCCCCCCTTCCGACGGCGGGGCGTCGCACACCGTGACCTCTCCCCCGCTCACGTCGGCCAGGCCCAGCTCCCGGAATATCTCGACGGCCCGCCGGTCGCCCCGTTCCATCCCCTCGATTTCCCGCGGCCCGTTTTCGCGCAGGTCACGGAACACGTGGGCCAGACGCTCCCGGCCCGGGTAATAGCGGCCCAGGAATTCCTTGGCCGCCAGCGCCTCGGCCTCGCCGAACGCGAAGACCAGTTCCTCCGCGGCGGCGCACAACGCCGCCAGGCGGTGCGGGTCCCCGGGAGGGGCGGCCAGCCAGACGCGGAACCACCGCCGCCGGGGGGCCACGCTCCCCATATATTCCAGGTACGCGCCGCCGCCGGCCAATGCCTCCTGCTCGGGCAAGCCGTAGAGCGCGTCCGTGTCCGGTTTGAACTCCCGCAGGACGTCGGCCGGCTTTTCGCCGCGCCGGTCGAATACGGCGACCTGCTCGGCCCGGGCAGGGCCGCCGGCCCCCGCCGGAACGACGCAGTCCAGCCGCAATTCCACCCGCTCCCGCCCCTGCCATCGCTCGATGAGGGGCGTATGCACCAGGCCGTACTCGCCCGCGTCCAGGCCGTTGCCGCCGTTCACGAGGTTGAACCCCACCGCCCGGACCTTGGCCGCTCCCGCCCGCGCCGATATCTCGAGGTGGGCGTTCTTGAAAACGCGCTGCATCTGTTCGTCGACGTAGGTCTCCGTATAGAAGCTGGGGCGGGGGTTGTCCCGGCCCACGGGCTCCAATAAATCGAGGTCGCGGGCCAGGCCGGCGTTGACGCCGTTAAGCGGGAACGCCCCGTCTACGCGGACGACGGGCCGCAAGGCCTCGTCGTCGAGATGCTCCGCGGCGTAGTCCTCCAGCGCCGACGCGAACGCCGGGATATTCTCGGTCGCTATCTCGAAACCCGCCGCCAGGCGGTGGCCGCCGTAGCGGATCAAGTAATCGCTCGCGGCGTCGAGGGCCCGGTGGATATCGAAGGTGGGAATGCTCCGGCACGAACCCCGCCCCGTCTCGCCGTCGACGGCGATGAGGACCGTGGGTCGGTTGAAGGATTCCACAACGCGCGAGGCCACGATGCCGATGACGCCGGGGTGCCACCCGGAACCGGCGAGCACTATCGCCCGCCTCCCGGCCGCCACGCGGGCGGCCCCCTCCTCGCGGGCCGGGCCGGCCACCTCGTCCTCGAGTTTGCGCCGCTTTCGGTTGAACTCCTCCAGCTTTCGGGCCAGGCCGGGCGCCCGGCCCTCGTCCTCGGCCAGAAGCAGCTCGAGGGCGTAATCGGCGTGGCCCAGCCGGCCGGCCGCGTTGAGCCGCGGCCCTATTACGAAGGCCAGGTGCCACGACCGCAAGGGCGTCTCGGTACCGGTCTCGGCCATAAGCGCCGCCAGGCCCCGGAAAGGTTTCCCCGGAAATTCCCGCAGGCCGGCGGCGACGAGCGTGCGGTTCTCCCCGCCGAGCGGGACGACGTCGCACACGGTCCCCAGCGCGAACAGCGGAAGCAGCGTCCGCGGCTCGAGGTCCAGGCCGCCCCGGCGGATGACCTCCTCCGCCAGCTTGTACGCCACGCCGACGCCGGCGAAGTCCCGGGCCGGGTGGCCCTGCGGCAATCGCTGGGAGCTGACCACCGCGTCCGCGGGAGGGAGCGTCTCGGCCAGGCGGTGGTGGTCGGTCACGACGACGGCCATCCCGGCGCGGCGGCATTCCGCCACGGCCTCGCTCGCGCGACTGCCGCAATCCGCGGTTATCAACAGTTCCGTTCCGGCGGCCTCGGCCCGGGCGACGGTGTCGGCCGTAAGGTCGTACCCTTCCGTCAGCCGGTTGGGGATGTAGTACTCGACGTCGGCGCCGAGCTGCCGCAGGACCAGGACCAGGAGTGCGGTAGCCGTAAGGCCGTCGACGTCGTAGTCGCCGGCGACGAAGACCCTGGCCCCGGCTTTCCCGCATACGCGCAGTATCAGGTCGGCGGCCTTTCCCAAATCCTCGAAATCTTCGGGAGGCGTAACCGCCCCGCCGTCCGGGTAGAGGAAATCCCGGGCGGCGTCGGCGTCGCGCACGCCCCGGACGTACAGGACCTGCGCCAGCGCCGGGTCGACCGTCAGCGCGTCCGCGAGTTCGAGTTCGGCCTGGAGGTTACGGCCCGGAATCTCTATTTTGGGGTAAAAAACCATCTGCGGCGGGTCGGGCAACGAGCGTCGGTTAAAGTGGGAATATAACCCATATCGCCGCGTTTGGGAATAAAATAAAGCGTATTCGGTTTTTAACTTGAAAACGGGGCGCGTTTTAATTATATTACTGCCGGCCCGCGGGGCCGTTTTCCGGGGATTTGATTAACTTTATCTTATAAAAAAGGGGTAGGTTTTGGACGCCGATAAAATTGCCGATTATACTCGCGAAGGTTTACGCCTCGCCGAACTGGTCGACTACCAGGAAGGCGCGGTCGTAAGCCGGACGCTGATAAAAAAGGACCCCGGCACCGTGACGCTCTTCGCGTTCGACCGGGACCAGGGCCTCAGCGAACATACGGCCCCCTTCGACGCGCTGGTATACATCCCGGAGGGCGAGGTCGAAATAAGCATCGACGGCAAACCCTACCACCTGGCCGCCGGGGACTTCATCGTCATGCCCGCCGGCAGGCCGCACGCCCTGCGCGCGGTGGACCGGTTTAAAATGTTACTCATTATGATACGCGGCTAATGTGAGCCGGCGCGGGTTTCCCCGCGCAATTGGATTGGAGAGCCGATAAATGCCCAGGACCCCACTCATTGCAGGCAACTGGAAAATGCACACCACCGCGGACGAAGGCCGGGCCCTCGCCGCCGCGATACGCGACGGCGCGGCGGGCGCCGAAGGCGTCGACGTTCTGCTTTGCCCGCCCTACACCGGCCTGGTCGCCCTGGCCGAAGAGCTTTCGGGCTCGCCCGTCAAGCTGGGCGCCCAGAACGTCTTCTACGAAGAGAAGGGCGCGTTCACGGGCGAAATATCGCCGCCGATGCTGGTCGCGGCCGGCGTGGAATACGTACTCGCGGGCCACTCCGAACGCCGCCAGTTCTTCGGCGACACGGACGACGTGGTAAATAAAAAGGTGCGGGCCGCCCTCGCCTTCGGCCTCAAGGCCGTTCTATGCGTGGGCGAGAAGCTCGAAGAGCGCGAGGCCGGCGACGGGTGGAAAGACCTCGTTTGCGGCCAGGTGGCCGCGGGGCTGGACGGCGTGGCCGCGGGCGAAATGGCCTCCGTCACGGTGGCGTACGAGCCCGTCTGGGCCATCGGCACCGGCAAGACCGCCACGCCCGAGACCGCCGGGGAAGCCCACGCCATTATCCGGGAAAAGCTGGACGAGCTGTACGGCGGCGACGTGGCCGCGGCGACTCGGATCCTCTACGGCGGCAGCGTCAAACCGGACAACGTGCGGGACCTCATGGCACAAGAGGACATCGACGGCGCGTTGGTGGGCGGCGCGAGCCTGAAGGCCGAGGCGTTCGTACCGATAATCAGGTTTCAGGATTAACGGCCGAACTTGACGGCGGCCCCGGGAATATGTTATATTCCCGGCGAAGGAGTCAGAAATGGGAATAATACATATTATTATGATAGTCGCGCATATAATTTTCGCGGTGGCGATGATCGCCGTGGTCCTGCTTCAAACGGGCAAGGGCGCCGGCCTCTCGGGCGTCTTCGGCGGCGGCGGCGCCGCTTCGGAGTCGTTCTTCGGCGGCCGCGGCCCCGGGACCTTCCTGGCGAAAATGACGACCGTCGCGGCCATCATGTTCATGGTGACGTCGCTCGTGCTGGCCAAGCTGTCGTCCATGCCGCGGGGCGGCCGCTCCATTATGGACGGCAAGAAGACCGAGGAAACGACGCCCGCCAAGCCCAAGGCTCCGGCCAAAACCCCGGCGAAACCAGCCGAGGGAACGGCGCCGGCCGAGGCGCCGGCGGGAACCACGGCCGAACCGGCCGAGGAACCCGCCCCGGCTCCCGAATAACGACGCGAAACCTAATCAGCCGCCCCCCGGGCGGCTTTTATTTTATCGAGGCCGAGTGCCGGACGACGAATTCAAACTGGGCGTCCACGTCTCCATCGCGGGGGCCATATACCGCGCGCCGGGCCGGGCCGCCGACCTGGCCTGTACGACCTTCCAGATATTCCCGTCCAACCCCGAGGCTGGCGCCAAAAAACCCTCACGGACGAGGACGCGGCGCGTTTCCGCGACGAGGCGGCGCGGCTCGGCTTCGACGACTTCTTCGTCCATATGCCCTACCTCCCCAACCTCGCCTCGCCCGACGACGAAACGTACGAGAAGTCCGCGGCCGCGTTGACCGACGCGCTGGAAAGGACCGGCCGGCTGGGCGGCCACTATCTCGTCACGCATATGGGAAGCCACCTCGGCGCGGGCGCCGCGGCGGGGCGGCGCCGCGTGGCCCGGGCGATATCGCGGGCCGTCAAGGCCACGGCCGGCGTCACGGTCCTGCTGGAAAACGCCGTCGGGAAGGGGAACGCCGTGGGTACGGGTTTCGCCGAACTCGGGACCATATATAAATCGATGGGGAAACGAGTACGGGAGCGGGTCGCGCTGTGCGTCGATACCTGCCACGCGCACGTCATGGCCTACGACCTCTCCCCCGCCGGCGATGGCCTGGACCGCCTGCTCGACGAGGCGGAAAACGGTTTCGGCCCGGGGGCGATTCGCCTCCTCCACCTCAACGACGCCCGGGCCGAGGCCGGCGCGGGCCTCGACCGCCACGAGAACATAGGCCACGGGACGATAGGCCGGGAGGGCTTCCGCCGTATCGTAAACCACCCGGCCCTGCGTGACGTCCCCATGGTGCTCGAGACGCCGCAACGGGAGGGTTGGGACCGGAAGAACCTGAACGCTATCAGGAAACTCCGCAAACCCCGGGAGCCCGTAGTATGAGAATGTCCAAAGCTTTTTATTTAACGTCCATCGTCGGCGCGCCGGCGGCCTTTACCGCGGCGACGATCTTCACGAACGTGGAATTCTTCGGTTTGGACCCGACGCCCTTCCGCAACTGGAGCATGATCGCGTCGTTATACGCGTTCGCCATATTCATCCTTTTCTGGTACCGGGCCTGGAGCGCCTTATCGGACGAGAAGCTTAAATTCAACCCGGCCTGGATGGCGATACCGTTGCTCATCCCGATATTCAGCCTCTACTGGCTCTTCCGGGCGGTGCGAGGTTGGCCCAAGGCCTACAACCGCTACGCCCGGGAGCGCCGCCTGAACGTACCGCCGCTGGACGCCGCCTTTTTCACCATATATTGCGTCTTCACGGTGGCGATGGTATTCGTCAACCCCGGCCACTTCTGGAAGGTCGATTTCTACGGCGACAACCTTGTCCTGTTCTTCGTGGCGCAAGCGGCGAAGTCGGCGCAATTATGCCTGGACGCCGCGTTGATCTGGATCGTCTGCGGCGCCGTCAATCGCCTCCCGGCCCGCGAGCCGGAAAGCGGCCAAACATAAGTCCCTTTCCTATAATAGTTTAGAAAAAACTTGACCTGCCGCGGGGCCCTGTTATAATTCAGACAGAGAGGTATATTGAATAACCAGGAATAAAAATGTATAAGAAGGAGGTGAACGTATGAAGTTACTGTCGACCATAACGGTTTGTTTGTGTATTGGCGCGACGGCCGCGTTCGGCCTGAGCCTCCAGCAGGAGTACGACAAGGCGGGGCCGGGAGAGGGCTACGACAAGCTCCTTATCCTCGACGAAAGCAAGACGTACACCGGCGGGTGCGGTATGGCCATCGGTAAGAAGTCCTGTATCCGCGGCAACGGCGCGTACGTCGACCTGGACGGCGGGTCCATTATCGTCGGCTCGGCGGGAGCGGAGTTGAACATCGAGGGTTGTTGCCTCTACAACGCCGGCTATTACGGCGCCATCAACGTGCAGAACGGCGGCAACGCCATCGTCAACGGCAACACCATCTGCAAGTCGAACGGCATCGCCGGAATCCGCGTGTGGGAGTACTCGACGGCCACGATCAAGAACAACATCATCTACGGCGGCGCCACCTACGGTATCGCCAAACACGAGTCCACCGGGGTTACCCTCATCTCCTACAACGACGTCGACCACAACTCGAGCGGCAATTATATGTACTTCTGCCCGGGTTGAGGTGGCGGAACTTGGTACAGTTTCGTACCATCTCCGGGCACCGGTGAGATCAATCAGGAACCCCTCTTCGTAAGCTACATCAACGACAATTACTACCTTAAATCCACTTCGCCCTGCCGCGGCGCCGCGGAAGGCGGCAAGGACATGGGCGCGAAGTCGTACAACCCGGCGGTAGCACCGACGTCGCTCGGCCGGGTGCGGGCGCTGTTCAACTAGCGGCCCGAAGCTAATTTACGTACGTAAGAAGGCGAGCGTAACGCTCGCCTTTTTCTCTGCCCCATCGCCGCGTGAACGCGGCGTTGTAGGCCGATGCCGGTGACCTACCCCGGCGTGAACGCCGAGGCCTCCGGACACGGCGCATCGAGGCCGTGCCGTCAGGTGTTAGCAGGCGTGGCACCGGCATTCCTGCCGGTGATCCGAACCGCGCAAAATGTCGTACGGGCGCAACGCGTTGCGCCCCTACCGCGTACCGCCGGGGTGCCGTCAGGTGTTACCACCTGACGGCGCGTCGGATGGTAACATCCGACGCCACCGTGTGCCGCGCCCCAGCCTCCCCTTGACAAAATACCGGGCCGATGTTATACCAATTTCAGCGGGAAACCTAAGGGGGTTTGTAATGGTCAAAGTGTTACGTACGGCGGTGACGGTCGCGAGTCTCGCCGTCATTTTATTTTCGTGCGGAGAGGACCGCGAATACGAGGTCGCGGACGGGTGGATCACCGTCTACCAGATGCAGGCCGAGGTCGATTCCGAAGGCATATCGGACCTCTGGTTCAACGCCCCCGACGACGGGTGGGCGTGCGTGGACGACAAAATCCTGCATTACGACGGTTCCGAATGGCGGGTCGCCCACCGCATCCGGGACCTTTTCCCCGAAGACATCATCTTCTTCAATTCCCTGTGCGCCGTTAGCGCCGATAATATCTGGGCCAGTTCGGGATGGGGATGGAAGGACAACCTTCACCACTTCGACGGCGACAAGTGGGAAAAGGTCCCCAGCCCGGTCTCCTACGCAAACATAACCGACACGTATTTCCCCTACGGGGACCGTGGTTGGATCGCGACCGGCCAGGGCGTTTATTATTACGACGGCGGCGACTGGACGTTTCAAGTACCGGGGGCCGCGTACGACCTCTGCTTCCCGGCCGAGAACGACGGATGGGCGTGCGCGGGGCAGTATATCTACCACTGGGACGGTTCGGCCTGGACGCGCTGGGAAGCGCGCGAAATGGACGGCGGCGCTTTCTACGACGTCAGCTTCGCCTCGCCCGACCTGGGGTGGGCCGTCGGCTACGGGTATGAGATAATCTGGGAGGAGAGGGAATACTTCCCCCTCTTCTACCGGTACGACGGCGTCTCGTGGAAGGAAGTGAACTGGCCCGATTCGGATTATCGAATCGAGAAGTGCGGCGTCGCCGCCGACGGGACCGGATGGGTACTCGCGTACGGAACCTATTTTTCGACCCGGATGTGCTTCTTCGACGGAGCGACGATACTCGACGAGAAGCGGCTGGGCCGCGAGGAAATCATAGAAGAAATCGCGGTAATGCCCGGCGGCGAGACGTGGGCCAGCACTATTTCCGACAATACGACGATAACCCGGATATGGCATTATCCGCCCGCGTGGTAACCGAACGGGGGTACTTTATGCGAAAGCTACGACTAACGGCAATTATCATCGCGGCGGCGCTGGCGTACTCCTGTGATGACGACGGGACGTCCGGCCCGGCCTCGCCGGAAAGCCAATGGGAAACGGCCTTCGGGACGTCCCCCGTCCCCGAGGCCGTAGCCGACTTCTGGTTTTGCGCGCCGGGCGACGGATGGGCCACGATGGGCGACAAGGTCCTGCGCTACGACGGCGGCGAATGGCGCGAGTTCCACGATTTCAATACCGACCCCTCTATAGGCGATATCTACTGCGAAGCCGTCTGCGCCCTCGCCCCCGACGACGTCTGGGTCGGCGGGTCGTTAAAAATAGGTTATCCCCAAACGAACCTGGTTCATTACGACGGCGAGGAGTGGACCCCCTACCTCATCCCGTACGAGGGGCTGTGGCCGCCCATCATGCGGGACCTGTTCTTCCTCGCCCCCGACGCGGGATGGCTCGCCTGCTCCCAGGGTATATACTATTACGACGGCGCGACCTGGACGCTCCAATTCGAAAATCCCGCCCGCTCCCTCACGATGTTGAGCGCGAACGACGGTTGGGCGCTCGCCTCCGTGGAGGGCCGGGCGGACGTTATTCATTGGGACGGCTCGAGCTGGACGCCGCAGGGCATCGGCGGGGAGTACGAATCCGGCGACCGCGTCCAGATCCTCGAGGAAATAAATTTCCGGGCGCCGGACGACGGCTGGGTGATCGGCTTCCGCGGCCCCTACTTCCGCGGCCACGTCCTGCGATACGACGGGACGTCGTGGTCGGAGGTAGCCCTCCCGGAGGGGACGCCGTCGCTCGAGGCCGGGGCTTTCGACGGCGCCGACTCGGGTTGGCTCGTATCCGACGAGGAGAACGTCGGCGTGAAGGCATGGCGCCTCCACGACGGCGCCGTCTCGGCCGCGCCGCTGCCCGGGAACACCTGGTACGTCAAGGCGGTCGCGACGCCGGCGCCGGGCGAGGCGTGGGCCATAGCGTTCCCCAATCCGAACCTTTATTCGAACGACAGTTACGTTCTTCGTTACACCGGCGCCGAGTAACGACGTCGATGCGGGCCGCGGGGCGAGGCGGATGTATCGGGGCCCGCCGTTTCGCACGGGAGAACAACCTTGACAAACCCATGCACCGATGTTATATCAATTCGTACGACATAACCTGAAGGGGGTTCTAAATGATCAAAGTATTGCGTACGACGGTGGCGGTCGCGAGCCTCGCCGTCCTTTTCATTTCGTGCGGCGAAGACCGCGAGTACGAAGCGGAGATGGGATGGGACAAGGTCTTCACGATGCAGGCCGAAATAGGGTCGGGCGGCATTATGGACCTCTGGTTCAACGGCCCGAACGACGGGTGGGCCTGCGTCGACGACAAAATCCTGCACTACGACGGCGCAAGCTGGACCGTAGCCCACAGGGTGCGGGACTCCTTTCCCCGGGAGGCGCCGTTCTTCCGGGCCATAAGCGCGGCGCGCCCGGACAACATCTGGGTGGCCGGAAGATCGGGATGGGAAGACAAGTTGTACCATTACGACGGCAATGCGTGGGAGGACGTTCCCGTCGTCGGCACCTACCTCGATACGTGCGAGATTTACTTCCCGTCAGACAGCCGGGGCTGGATGGCCACCGACGAGGGCATCTATTACTACGAAAACGGAAACTGGACCCTCCAGGTCGCGGGGAACGTCCGTGACATATGTTTCGCGAGCGAAGACGACGGCTGGGCCGCCGTATCAACGTACCTCTACCGCTGGGACGGCGTCGGTTGGACGCCCGTGACGTTGTGCGAGATGGACGAGGGGGGAATTTACGACGTCAGCGCCGCCTCGGCCGACCTCTGGTGGGCGGTGGGCCGCGGGATAACGGGAGAAGGCTACGAACGGAAAACGTTCCCCCTCTTCTACCGGTACGACGGCGTTTCGTGGAAAGAGCTCAACTGGCCCGGGAACCTGTATAAAATTAACAAGTGCGGCGTCGCCGCCGACGGCACGGGTTGGGTCCTCGAGTACGGCACCTCCTGGCCGACGCAATTGTGGGCGCACGACGGGACCGCGGCGACCGACAACCTCTACCTGGAGGACGGCGTCATCAACGAAATATGGGTATTCGCGGACGGCGAGACCTGGGTATGCACCACGTCGGTCGATACGACCATAACCAAAATCTGGCACCGGCCGGCGGGCCAATAAGCGAGGGGGGTACCGATGCGGAAGCTGGGATTAACGGGTATCATAATAGCGGCGGCGTTTTTGTATTCTTGCGACGACGGGACGTCCAGCCAGGCCGAAAGCGACTGGGAATACTCCTACCGGGCCTCGTCCGTATACGCACCGACCGGCGACTTCTGGTTCAATTCGCCCGGCGACGGGTGGGCCGTTTGCGGAGACAAGGTCCTGCACTACAACGGTTGGGAATGGCGCGAGGTCCTGGACTTCTGCCCCGACCCGGCGCGGTGGGATATTTACTGCAAGGCGATAGCGGCGCCGGGCCCGGCCGACGTCTGGGTCGCCGGGTCACTGGAATTGGAGTATCCGTTCCCGGATGCAACGCTGCTCCATTACGACGGCGCGAATTGGCGTATCGTCGAGGTGCCGCGACGGACGGGGTTCTCGGCGGTATACCGTGACCTTTCCTTCACGTCGCCCGACGCCGGGTGGCTGGCGGCCGCCCAGGGCATACTATTCTACGACGGCGCCTCGTGGACGCGGCAATACGACGACGGGGCCTGGTCCCTCGCGATGTCGGGACCGGCCGACGGCTGGGCGCTCGCCGACGTCGGCCTGGGGGAGGACGTTCTGCGCTGGGACGGTTCGACCTGGACGCCGCAGAACATCGACGAGTACGTAAGCGGCGACCCCGTGGAAAAACTGGAGGAGATAGTACTGACGGCGCCCGACGACGTATGGGTCGTCGGCTACCGGGGGCCCTATTACCGGGGCGTCCTGCTCCACTACGACGGCGCGAACTGGGCCGAGGTGCCGCTCCCGGATGGGACGCCGCCGCTGGAGGCCGCGGCCTTCTACGGCCCGAATTCCGGGTGGATACTCTCCGACGCCGAGAACGTCGGCGTCAAGGCGTGGCGGTTGAAGGACGGCCGGATTACGGCCTCGCCCCTCCCCGACAACAACTGGTACGTGAACGCCTGCGCGACGCCGGCCCCGGGCGAGGCCTGGATAATGAGCTTCCCCAACGGGAATCTCGATCTGCGGGAAGGCCGGATCCTCCGGTATACCGGCGGCGAATAAATAAACGGCGTGAACGAAACCCGACCCCGGCGGGGCCGCGTGATAGCGCGGCCCTTTTTTTTCGAAAAATGCCGCAAACGGCGTAAAGTACTGACCGGCTTGGACTTATCGAAAACGACGCCAAAAAACGCCCTATTGATTTCGGAAAATGTTGGAAAACGAGTTACCAGGCGTGCCACCGGCATTCCTGCCGGTGATCCGAACGGCGGCACCCGACGCCACCGACCGCCGGAAATGTTGTACGGGCGCAACGCGTTGCGCCCCTACCGGCCTTACGGGGTCGGGGTCGTAGGGGCCGGTCTTCAGACCGGCCCGGCGCTTTTGGGGTGCCGTCAGGTGTTACCACCTGACGGCGCGTCGGATGGTAACATCCGACGCCACAGGGGGAGAACCACCGGCGGGAATGCCCGGGGCGGGGTCGTAGGGCCGCACAGCTGTGCGGCCTTAAGGGTGGTTTAGACAGTGGGCTTAAGCCCACTGTCCCCAAGCCCACTGTCTCCACGACATTCCTGTCGGCCACCGGGTTTTTAACGTTGACAGTCCTTGTCGCCCCACTATATTATAACGGATATCACGCTCCCCCATCCCCGGAGGGTTTATGGCGGCACCTGATAGCATTAAGACGTTGGTGGAGGAATTTGAGCGCTTGAAGGGAGGGCCGACGCCGGACAGCTTCGACGAGGCCCAACTCTGCACGAGCTACATTGAACCGTTCTGGAAGGCGCTCGGGTGGAACGTCCGCGATCCGCGCGAGGTCGTAAAGGAAAAACGGGTCCGCCTCCGCGCCAGCACCAAGCACGCCGACTTCTGTTTCCAACTCAAGGGCAAGCCGCAATTCGTCCTCGAGGCCAAGGACTTCCGTAAAAAGATAGACGACGCCGACTTCATTTTCCAGACCAAACGCTACGGCTACAACCTCCCGGTGGACTTCGGCATACTGACCAACTTCGCCGAATTCCGCCTGTACGATACCGGCCTTCAACCCGTTTACGAAAATAAGGCCCGCGGCCTGTTCAAGCCGTATCTCCTCGAGTATTCCGAATACGTTGACAAATGGGACGAGCTGGCCGCCGTCTTCTCCCGGGAGGCCGTCGCCGCCGGAGTCCTCCGCGAACTCCTCCCCAGGGCACGCCGCACCCGCAACAAGGAGGCGTTAGACCGCACCTTCTTCGAGGGCCTGAACGAGTGGCGGGCCGAACTCGCCCGCGTCATCGCGCTCCGCAACGGCGACGTCGGCGTCCACGACATCAACGAGGCCGTCCAGCGCATCCTCGACCGCTGCATCTTCATGCGCGTCATCGAGGACCGCGAGATAGAGGCGGTGGAGCTCCTGCTCGACGCCCTGAACCGCTGGGAGCGCGAGCGGGAGAAGCCGCTCTACCGCTACATGGTGGACAAGTTCCGCTACCTCGAGCCGCAGTACAACGGCGAACTATTCGAGCCCCACTTCTCCGAAGACCTTATCGTCGACGACAAGCCGCTCCGCGACTTCGTCAAGTCGCTCTACTACCCCGAGTGCCCGTATCAGTTCAACGTCGTCGGCGTCGAGATGCTGGGGACCATTTACGAGCGCTTCCTGGGCTCCACCATCCGCCTCACCAAAAGCCACCGGGCCGTCGTCGAGGAGAAGCCCGAGGTCCGCAAGGCCGGCGGCGTCTACTACACCCCCAAGTATATAGTCGATTATATAGTCGAGAATACCGTCGGCGAACTCCTGCGTAAGTGCAAGACGCCGGCCGCCGCGGCCAAACTCAAAATACTGGACCCCGCCTGCGGCTCCGGATCCTTCCTGCTCGGGGCCTTCCAGCGCCTCATCGACTGGCACGAGGACTACTTCAACGCCAACCCGGACAAGATAGGGAAAGGCCTCGCGGCCTCGTGCTGGTGGGACGGGGACGAGGGCAAGCACCGCCTAACCGCCAAGTACAAGGGGCAGATTCTGGTAAACAACATCTTCGGCGTGGACATAGACCCGCAGGCGTGCGAGGTCACGCGGATGTCGCTGTACCTCAAGGTCCTGGAGGACGTGGACGCGCAGTCGCTGTTGAAGGCGGCCCTACTGCCGCCGCTCGACGCCAACATCAAATGCGGCAACTCGCTAATAGGCTCGGACTACTTCGAGGGCCAGTTGATGCCTTCCGAGGAGGAACGGCGCCGCGTCAACCCGTTCGATTGGGAAGTGGAGTTCGAGGGGATAATGAAGGCCGGCGGCTTCGACGCCGTGATCGGCAACCCGCCGTATGTGAGAATACATAATATCGGATCTGAAGAAAGGGATTATTATTTATTTAAGTATGTAACGCCAAAAGGTCAATTCGACTTATATCAGTTATTCTACGAAAAAGGATTAGAGCTACTAAAACCCTCAGGCACATTCGGTATGATTACTTCGAATAAATTCGCGATTACGCAATACGGGCGCAAACTAAGGGAATTCTTACGCAAGGGGTTTAAAATAACCCAAATAGTGGACGTTAGCCACGAGAAGGTATTTTTCGGACCTTCTACTTACCCGTTTATTCTTATTATCAAAAACGAGCTACCCCAACGTGGAAGCGTTACTACAGTTCTGAAAGGCGAAGAGGGGAGGATATTTAAAACGTACGAAGGTAAACAAAATACCGTTTGCCCGGAGGATGGTAGCCCGTTCGATATTTACGGGGACACCATTTTAAGAAAGGTAGAAGAGAAAGGGGAAAAAGCCTTAAAGGTTAAAAGGGGCAAACCTACCGCGAAATCCTTAATCGGTAAAGAACGAGAAGGTTATATTAGGGGTCTTACTAATAAAGAAGTCCAGAAGTACCATATATTATATGTTGACCAGTTTTTAAATCGAGAAGATACGTTTTTAGTAAAACCCAGCGACATCGTTATGAAGAAAATTTGTTATTCCATCAACGCGACCATTCCTAACGAGGATGTCGGGGCGGTAAATACGGTTTATATAATCGACTCAGGTTTTATGAATTCTTGTTATGTTTTAGGGATTTTAAACTCGACCCTATTCAAATACTACGTTAGGAGGAAATACGCCGCGACTTCTATGCGAGGCGGGTATATCGAAATGCGCGTATTTGAAATTGAAACATTGCCGATTATCGGGATAATCGATAACGACCCCGCCGACGTCGCGCGGCACGACAAGATGGTGGCGTTGGTGGAGGAGATGCTCGAGCTCAACAAGCGCCTCGCCGCCGCCAAATCCGACGCCGACAAGCAACGCCTCCAGCGCGCCGTCGCCGCCACCGACCGCAAAATAGACACCCTGGTCTACGAGCTGTACGGCCTGACGGATGAGGAGATAAGGATCGTGGAGGGGACGAGTGGCCCCCAGTAATCGAAATGATAAAGACAAACCGCGCGGGAATACTAAGCCGACGTGCCCTGCTTGCGGAAACCCGTACGTTTATTTCGATGGCTCTGCACAAATTCATTGTATGGTGTGCGAAGGATTCGATGATAATAACCCTCCGATTATTTTAGGCAATTACATATGGCTACAAAAAGGAATCGGTAAAATAATCGATACTGCTGAAGGCGTTATTGCTCGGAGGGCTTTTACAACGGGATTTGATGAGGTAATAAACCACGATTTGGCGATTTGCGCCGTGGCTTTTTTTGCCGAAGAAGTTTTCGTTAATTTCCTACGTTATTATTTAAGGATCGTCGAGCATTTGCCCTCCGATGAAGTGGAACAAAAACTGAAATACCTTTCGATTACGAAAAAGATCGACGAACTCTACCCAGGATTATTGCCGGAGGATTTGAAAATAACAGCATCCTCAGGCGAGTTCGGGGATTACTTCGATAATTGGTTAAACGTAATCGAATTCCGTAACGGCGTTGCCCATAATTGGCTTTTCAGGGGACACGATTTATTTGGCCGTTTTGTAAGACCTTCGCGCCGCGGGGATATTGAATATCTATTTAAACGCGCTTTACGGCACGAAGGTGGCGTAAGAAAACTTAACGAGAAATCCAGAGCGTTTAAACTAGAAGATTTAGAAACGGCTCGGTTTGTAAACGAAAACGCTATTAAATTCTTCGTATATTTATGGAATAAGTGGATAAAAAGTAATGGTAATAAAACCGGGGCGGACATCCCCGATTAATGCCGCCGCCAAATCCGACGCCGACAAGCAACGCCTCCAGCGCGCCATCAAAACCACCGACCGCAAAATAGACACCCTCGTCTACGAGCTGTACGGCCTGACGGATGAGGAGATAAGGATCGTGGAAGGTTCGTAGGGGCGACTGGCCAGTCGCCCCTACCGCAGACATCCGACGGATGAGGAGATAAAGATCGTGGAGGGTGGGTAGACAGTGGGCTTAGGGACAGTGGGCTTAAGCCCACTGTCTAAACCGTCCCTAAGCCCACCGTCCCAAAACCCGCTGCTTCCAAGCCCGCTGTCATGGAACCCACTACCTCAGAGCCCACTGCCTCGGGCCCCACTGTCTGGTGGCTCGTAACCTTCGTAACGCACAACTCGCGGGTATCGGAGCGGATGGCACGTTTGAAAATTAAGGTCGGGGAACCGGTGGTATTCTATGATGAAACCTTAGCTATAATGGCGGAGAAGGTGACGGGGGCAGTCCGGAAATACGCCGTGCCGATTCTCGCGCTCAACATCCTCCCCGACCACGTCCATATGGTAGTTGGCGCCGCGGACGAAAAGGCGCTAAATGAATTGATACGAAAAGTTAAGGGATATAGCGCTCGGGCGTATGTCAAGAGTTTGGGTTTCGACCCGGGGACGCCAGTATGGGCCAGAAAGTTCAACCGTAAATTATTGCAGGACAAAGACGCGCTCGCGCATGCCGTCTACTACGTAGCCAATAACCATCATAAGCACGTTGAGCGTTGGGGGGAGTGGTTAAATGGCACGTACGAAAAGGAGGTTAAACCGCTGGTCGCCCAAGCCGTCGCGGCCTACGCCGCCCTGTATACTGCCGCACGATGAAGTACTGGAAGGTTCGTAGACGGTAGGCTAGACAGTGGGCTTAAGGGAGACGTAGACAGTGGGCTTAAGCCCACTGTCCGCCGTCGCCAAATCCGACGCCGACAAGCAACGCCTCCAGCGCGCCGTCGCCGCCACCGACCGTAAAATCGACACGCTGGTCTACGAGCTGTACGGCCTTACGGACGAGGAGATAATGATCGTGGAGGGTTCCGGGGCGTAGGGCCGCACAGCTGTGCGGCCTTACATGGGCGGGCCGCCTGGGCCACGGGAATCACCGACAGGAATGTCGGTGGCACGACCGACAGGAATGTCGGTGGCACGACCGACGGGAATATCGGTGGCACGCCGGCTGGTTAAAATAATATGCGGAGGGCGACCCCGCAGTTTACGAGGAGGCGCCCGGAGCCCGCGACGGCCGACGCGCAGCGGCGGCCAAAGCGGCAACATAACCTCGGAGGGATGCGGTGCCCCAACCCATAAGGTTATCCAAACCCTTCTACCTCGGCGCGATCGTCGGCGTCCCGCTGTTCTTCATGGTCGCGCGCATCGTCGTCGGCACGTCTCCCGGCGGGCCCGACGCCGAGCCGAACCCGGCGCGTTTACTGCTATTCGTGTTCGAGACGCTCGCCGGCGTGGCGAGTCTGTCGATGTTCCTCCGGTTCTGGTACCGCGCATGGAAGGCCATCCCTTCGGCCGAATCGTCGCTCGGGCCCTCGGAACGATTGCTGATCCTGTTCGTCCCGGTCGTCAACGTGTATTGGCCCTTCGTGGCCTTCCGGCCCTGGGGAAAGCTGTACAACGAATATCTTCGGCGGTATAACCTGCCGGGGCGCCCCGTCAACGACGACGTCTTCTTCGTTTTCGGCTGGTTCTTCTCGATGCGGGTCCTGTACATATATATTGCTTTAATACTGGCCCTGATCTTTTTCCGGGGCGGCGGGATTACGTTCTTGCCGTCTTATATAGGCCGAGTCATCACGCTCATCACCTTGGCGTTCGAAGGCTTTACGACGTATTACGTATGCGACGCCGTCAACCGCTTGCCGGCGGTCCCGGCCGAACCCGAGTCGGGAGACGCGGGGACGAGCGCCGCGTGAACGCCGGGGCTTCGGACCACGTGGGTCGTAGGGCCGCACAGCTGTGCGGCCTGCGGGGGCAGGTCGTAGGGGACGGTCTTCAGACCGGCCCACCTTAGGTTTTATCAATATGTCCGTTTCAGCGGCACGGTCTAAAGACCGCGCCCT
The DNA here is from genome assembly GCA_050117845.1 of Candidatus Zixiibacteriota bacterium. Classification (GTDB taxonomy): domain Bacteria; phylum RBG-13-66-14; class B26-G2; order WVWN01; family WVWN01; genus WVWN01. The sequence goes on along the minus strand of JASFLY010000020.1, from coordinate 3,051 downwards.
ACAAAAACCCGCCACCGACCGCCGAAAATGTTGTACGGGCGCAACGTGTTGCGCCCCCCCGGCCACGAACGCCGGGGCCACGGGAATCACCGACAAGAATGTCGGTGGCACGACCGACGGGAATGTCGGTGGTACGCAGGCCGGAACCGAGGGTTATAACTCAAAACCGAGGAGGAGCATGAAAAAGTATCTAGCTGTAACGGCGGGGTTATTGTTGAGCGCAAGTTTCGCGTGGGGCGTGTTGGGCGAAGTCGTCGCGTCGTTCCCGGCGCCGGCGGATTTTCCCATTGGCCTGGCGCGAGCGAATAACGCAACGTTTTTATTTGTTTATTGCAACACCAGCCCGTATTGTGTATTCCAGGTAGATTCACGCAACGGGTCCGTCTACAGCTCGTTCGAGTCGCCCCAGGGGCACGCTACATGCGGCCTGACATATAGCTACGGCGGGGGCGGCGGCCTCCCCGAGGGTAGTTACCTCTGGATGGGGAACGTGGATACGCGCCACATCTACCGCTGTAACTACAGTACGGGTTCGGTGTACGCCTCCTTCCCCGCGTACACCACTACGATTAACGGCCTGGCCGTGAAGGCCATCGACTCCGGCGGCTATTGCCCGACGCACATGCTGTCGAGTAACCGGGACCTGGACCAGGTTTATTATAAAGACCTGCTTACCGGTTCAAACTACGGATTCTTTACTCCGACCCACGAAGTTTACGACCTGGCGTGGGATTATAAAAACCAGATAATATGGGCCGGCGGCGTGACGGACGTCGTTTACGGGTACAATGCTATCGGCTCGTTAGTAGCCTCGTTCACCGTCCCGGCGGTCGCCCCGGTCGGCTTAACCTATTACCCGTCTTACCTGTGGGTCGGTACGACGGTCGGTAGCCACTATATCTGGAAGGTCCATTGCCCGTACGACCCGGAGTTGAATCCCGATCCTCCCGATATAGATTCCAACGTAAATATCGAGCCCGAGTCAATGGGTAAAATCAAAGCGATGTACCGGTAAGGGGCGCGTGCCTCCAGCCAGGAGTGTACAGGAACATATCATGGATAAAATAATCTGGCCTCCGTTGATATACTGGCTCCTGGGCCACGTCGTGGCCCGGTACGACGGCGAGACGTCGGGCCGCCGGGTCCTCGACTGCGGCGCCGGCGGCGACAGGCCGCCGCTGGCCGCTTTCGCGCAATACGGCTTCGAAGCCCACGGGATAGACGTCTCCGAGGAGCGCCTCGCCCGGGCCCGGGCATTCTGCGAGCGGGAGGGCGTCGCGGCGGACCTGCGTTGCGCCGACATGCGCGACCTCCCCTTCGCCGACGGGACCTTCGACTTCGTGTACGAGCACTCCTCCATGTGCCACCTGGTGAAGCGCGATATAAGCCGGACGGTCGTCGAGATGCGACGGGTGCTCAAGGCCGGCGGCTACTGCTCGGTGCAATTCATGCTCGACGACACCCGGCCGATGGTGGGCGTGGAGCGCGAGGCAGGCAGCGGCGAATTCTGGATGGAGGAAGGCGGCGGGGAAATCGTCCACAGCGTCTTCGCGGCCGAGGAGACGGAGGCGTACCTGGCCGGCCTGGAGGTCCTCCGGACCGCCCGATGGACGACCGTGAACGCGGAGGCCGAGGGGGAACCCGTACGGTCGTCGCGGCTGGTATACGTCGCCCGCAAGCCGGCGCCCTGACCCACGGCGACATAAATCCGTAAATACCCACGTGTAATCGTAGGGGCGCAACGCGTTGCGCCCCCATAGGCGGAGGATTGGGGGGGCGAGGCCGTACCGTTCACGGTACGGTACATCACAGGCGGAGCCTACAACCGCGCCTTCAGGCGGGGAGAGAGGAGTGGCTTTGAATATATACGTCCGGGACGGCGTTTCAGCCGAAATCCGCGATACTTCGCCGCGAACCGCTTCCTATATACTATATTACCATTACGTCTTCCGGGCTAAATATAACCGCCCCTTATTGAACGGGACCGTAGCCGAGGATTTGATCGAACGGTTGCGGGTCGTGTGCGAAGAGCGCGGGTATTTATTATACGCCGCGGCCGCGATGCCCGACCACGTTCACGTCGTTCTAAGTTTGAAACCGACGACTCCGCCGGCGGAACCCATGCAATTTATCAAAGGGCGTTTGTCGCGTGAACTCCGAAAAGGATTCCCGGACCTGGGCGCCGACGCTTTATGGGCGAGCGGTTATTATGTCGAAGCGGTCGGGAAGAAGAATATCCATCAAGTCTTGCATTACGTATCACGTCAGGATAACCATCACAACGGCGCCGCGTAAACGCGGCGTTGTAGGCCGCCGGCCGGTGACGGACCCCGACGTGAACGTCGGGGCCTCGAGCCCCTGATGGGGGCCGTGCCGTTCACGGTACGGTACATCACAGGCGGAGCCTACAACCGCGCCTTCAGGCGGGGATAAGTCCCCAGGCAGGAATGCCTGGGCCACGAACGTCGGGCCACGGGAATCACCGACGGGGATGTCGGGGGCACGCCGGCCGGCATCGGATAAAAATAGTCCCTTACGCGCCGAATTTCTACGATTTTCCTTGACACTGCAAAAGGCCTATGTTATATATATCGCTGCCCTTAGGGGCACCTGGCCCTTCGGGGCGTTCGATCTTTGACAACTGAAGGCGTGCAGTTACAATGCTCCGCAAAAGCCCTTAGCATTCGTCGGAGTGGTATTACCATTTCCGGCGGCACGTACCACAGACGTAAATCCCCTCTCCGCCTTCGGGTGGAGTGGTAAAATTGCCATGGAGAGTTTGATCCTGGCTCAGGACGAACGCTGGCGGCGCGCTTAAGCTTATGCAAGTCGTGCGATTAAAGCTCCCTTCGGGGAGTGTATAAAGCGGCGAACGGGTGAGTAACACGTGGGCAACCTACCCATTGGTATGGGATAACTCGCCGAAAGGCGAGCTAATACCGTATAAGGTCCCCAGGCGGCATCTTCTGGGGAAGAAAGTCGGCCTCTGCTTGCATGCTGGCGCCGATGGATGGGCCCGCGCGCTATTAGCTAGTTGGTGGGGTAACGGCC
>JASFLY010000019.1:0-55109 GCA_050117845.1 Candidatus Zixiibacteriota bacterium | reverse complement strand
TTAATGCTGGCGACGGTGCTCTACGCCGCCTTCAACTTCGTCCGCTCGAAGGACCCCCGATGGGGATACCTGGCGGCCTTCGTCGGCGGCCTGGCCCTGGGGGCCCACACGTCGTCCACGCTAATCACCATCCCGGTGACGATTTACTTAATCTGGCGGTTCCGCAAGTTCCCGAGTTACCGTTCCCTCTTTTTGGGACTCTCGCTTATCGCCCTGGGATTCATGGTTTACCTGTACCTGCCCCTGCGGGCGGTGCAGGGGCCGGCCATCGACTGGGGGGACCCGCGAACCCTGCCGGCGGCTTACGCGCACATCACGCGCCGGATGTACGGCGGCCCCTCGGCGGTGCGGCTGCAGTTCCTCCCATTTCACCTCCTGGAGCTCGGCAAGTTCGTATGGCGGTACTTCGCGCCGGCGGCGGTGGCGGCCATCGTCGGCGGCCTGGTGCTCGGCATAATCCGAGGCCGGCCCTGGCGCTTCCTATCCGTCCTGTTGCTGCTAACCGGCCCGGTGTCGACGGCCTTTCTGGTCCTTCTCCTACAGGGACATCAGATAGGCGAAATAAACGTATGGTATATCCCGTTCTTCATGTTGGCGACGCTTTTCATCGGCCTGGCCGTCTTCACGCTGACGGTGCACGGCCGGCGGTGGGTGCGGGGCGTCGGGTACGCCGGGGCCGTCGTAGTCGCGGCCTTGCCGCTCGCCCTCAACTTTTCCTGGAATTATAAGCATAACTTCTACTTCGCCGAGGACTTCGGGGCCAATTTCCTTAGGACCATCGCGTATCGCGGAATCAATATCATGTTCGAACGGGGCTCGCTGGGCACGTTCGAGACCGCGTATCTTAAAAAAGTGGAAGGGTACAGGCCGGACCACGTCTTTATAGACGGGACCGGCAGCGTTTATCGAGAGTACGTCCTCTTCTCCGTGGGACGCCTGCATTCCGGCGACCCGATCGCCGCCAGCAGATGGGAACGGCAGTTCGAGACGGATATTATTAATACCCCCAGCAATAAGGACGTTTATTATAGTATTTACCGGCAAAACGTCTTAGACTACGGTTATACGTTGGACCCCGCAGGGATGTTATACCGGGTGACGAGGCCGCCGCTCGACCCCCGGCCCGTACGGCCGGTATGGGGGCGTTACTCGATGCGCGGGGCCGAGGAAGTGCAGGCGCGCGCCGACTCGCCGTTATACCTATCCCAGGAGTGGGTGCGGGACGCGCTGTGTAAATATAAAACCATGCTGGCCCGGGATTATCTCCTGGCCGGGGACGAGGATAAAGCCTTCGCCACGCTGGACGAGGCGACCCCCCTGGCCCAGGGGATGACCGAATCGCTGGCCGAGATAGCCAATATATACATAACCCACGGTTATCCGGAAAAGGCCATACCGTATTACGACCAGGCCCTGGCGGCCTTCCCGCGCAAGGGAGTAGGGGACGATTCCCTGCGTTACCATTACGCCCAGATATACTCCAATAAGGCCGTGGCGCACCTCACCGCGGGCGACGTCGACGGCGCGGAAGCCGCCTTCAACGCCTCGCTGGAAGCGTACCCGAACCAACCGGACATAAGAAACCTTGCGCAACGCGAAAAACTGGAACGCTTCGCCGCGGAACTGGCCTCCCCCCGCTAAATAACCCCTTCGATAAATATGAAAAAACTACTCGAGAACACCAAACTTCCGTTGATAATCACGTTGGTCCTGGGCGTCCTTGCCCCAGCCCTCTGGCTCGCGACCGTAATCCCGGACGAGGGTTTGAACATGCCCTCCGACGACGCCTGGATCCACCAGGTGTTCGCCCGCAACCTGGCCCGGGAAGGCCGTTTCGAATACAACCCCGGCGAACGGTCGACCGGCGTAACGGCGCCGCTGTGGACGCTCCTTTTGAGCGAGACCTACTTCTTCCACCTGCCGCCGCGCGTGGCGGCCGTGGCGGTCAACGTCGCCAGCCACGTCCTCTGGGTGGGGGCGCTTTTCTGGTTGGGCACGGGCATATGGCCGGACCGCTCCCGGTGGTGGGCGGCGGGGCCGGCGTGCCTGCTCTCGCTGTTCGGGCCCGTCATATGGTACGCGTTGTCGGGCATGGAAACCTCGCTGTTCTTCGCGATGGGGACGTTGACGGCGGCGGCCTGGAGCCACCGGCGGCATGCCCTGGCCGGTTTCGCGGCGGCGATGGCCGTTCCCATAAGGCCGGAGGGCGGCCTTTTGGTCATTCTGCTCTTCGCGTGGTGGGTGTTCAGACTCTGGCGGGACAAAAGGCGGCCGTTGGCGGGCGAACTCGTCGGCTACGTGGTTATGCCCCTCCTCATCATCTCGCCGTTCGTTATCCATAATTGGATCGTAACGGGACTCCCCTTCCCCACGACCTATTACGGCCGGCACTGGCTCTACCTGGGTACGGTTACGCCGGAGACGAAGATAATGTGGACCGGGCCGCCGATGATGGCCTTCTACTGGTTCCGATACCTCCAGGTCTGGATGCTGGGGCAGCACGACCTGTCGAACGCGATGAAGGTTTTCACGGACCCGGTTACGCTGGCCCAACTCGGCCTCTGGGGCGCCGTAATCCAGATGATACGCCGCCGGCTTCCGGCCGGGTTCGCCTTTTTCATAGTGTGGGTGTTCCTGCACACCGGCGTTTACGCTTTCCTTTTGCCGAACTTCGGAACCGCCGGCCGCTACCAGGGCATCAATTTCGCGCTGTTCGCGGTCGCCATAGTCTACGGCGCCTTCCTCCTGCTCGGGTGGGTCAAGGAGAAAGGATTTAAGATTATCCCTTACGCTTTCCTGGTCGCGGCTTTCGTGGGCGCCACGGGTTCGTACATCCAATGGCGGTCGATGTACTCGGACAACGTCCACCACATTACGACGGTCCACGAGGCCGCCGGGAAATGGGTGGCCGAAAACGTGCCCGAGGGGACGCGGGTGGCCGCGTTCGATATCGGCATATTCGGCTACTACGCCGACCACTATATCGTCGACATGGGCGGCCTACTCGACCCCGAGGCCGAGAAATACCTCCGCACCGCCACGATGGACCGGTACTTGAAAAAGAGGGACGCGCATTATCTGGCCATGATGGAGGCCGAGACGAATCAAATCGTACCTTTGGCCAGCCGGATGGGCCTGTACGCCGCCGAAGGCAAGACTATAAGGCTCGAATTCATCAAATCGTGGTCCCTGAACCTTAGCCGCCGACAATGGTTAAGCGTTACGGCGATCGCATATCCCAAGTTAATCATATATAACATCGACTACCTAGGGGACTAAACTTTTCGGGCCATTATGGCGTCCAATATTAACGGCGGGAAGAGCCAAAAAGCCGTGGTAGACGGCGAAACCGTTCAGCGTGCCAAAAAAGGCGACGACGACGCGTTCGGAATCATCGTGGAAACTTACCGCGACCGCCTCTTCGGCCTCGCATTGGGAATAGTGAAAAACCGCGCCGCCGCAGAAGACATAGTGCAGGAAGCTTTCGTCAAAGCGTACAAGAATTTAAAAGGTTTTCGAGGCGACTCCAGCATTTACACCTGGCTCTACCGGATAACGGTCAATACGGCCCACAACCATCTGCGGCGCGGGAAACGGGCGGGAACGGTCGATTTCGAGGATGTGGCGCCCGTGATACAGGCGAAAGGTTTAACTCCGGCCGAAAACGCCGCCAACACCGAGTTGGGCGCCGCCATCGACGAGGCCGTCCAGAACCTGCCCCCCCGCCAACGGGAAGTATTTATGTTACACTACTTCGAACAAATGACCCATCGCGAAATCGCCGAAATCCTCGGCGTTTCCGAAGGGGCTATCAAGGCGAATTTTTTCCACGCCGTGCAAAAACTGAAAGGGGCTTTAAAAACGTACCTAACGTAAAGTAGGAACAAAAAATGGCTACCACAAATAAAAATAAAAAAACCCAGTGCCCTAACTGGCAGATACTACTCGGCGAATACGCCCTGGGGATTATAGAGGAACGCGACCGGGTCCGGCTGGAACGCCACCTCAAACAGTGTCGTCGCTGCCGTAACGCCCTCGCCAAGACTCAAAAGATGTACGCCCTCCTGGGCGAATTCGAGCCGGCGGGGCCGGAGGCCTCCTTCGCGGCGACGCTGGATGAGACGCTGCGCGAGGAAGTCGGCATCGGCTGGGTGGAAACACCCGTCGAAGCGACACCCGAGCCCGAAGCCGTTGCACCGGTCGAGACGGCGCCCGAAATAACGCGCCGGCCCGAGGCCGAGCCGCGCCGCGAAAAAGCGCGGGGTTGGATCTGGGATTGGCTGCGAAAACCGGCCTTCGTATCGGTCGCGGCCGCGGCCACGCTCGCGGTCGTCGCGACGGTGTTGTACGTCGAGGTATGGTTGCCCAACGCGTCGGCGCCGTCCCTCACGCCGGCGCCGGGAAAAATGGCTCCGGCGACCGGAACCGTCGCCGCCAGGGATACCGGCGGAACGGCCAGGGAAGAAACGGAAGCCGTTTCTCCCGCCGAGGGTGTGCGCGAAGCCGCCCTTCCGGACGAACCGGTCGGAGATCTCGCGACGCCGTCGCCGGCGCTCGAACGCAAGAAGCCGGCGGGAAGGGGTCCGGGATTCGGCGCCGCGGGGCGGGCCACCGCGTCCGAACCGATGGAGAGCGGCTACGACGACTTCGACAAGCTGATGGCGGAAGAGATAGCCGCCGCGGACGAAGCGACCGGCGGGATGTCGTTCATGGGCGGCCGGGGCGCGGGAGGCCGCGTACGCGGCATGGAAGAAATGACGGCCCTGACGGTGACGGCGGGCGCGGGTGCGACTCCCGGCCGCTCCCGGCTGGAAGGTAAAATCTACGCCACGGCCGACGTGGAAAGCTACATGGATGTACGCTTCGAAACGGACGTCTCGCGCCTCACGGCCGCGGAGGGCGCCGCGCTGGTGGACTATGTGACGCCGAACGGGTCGCTTATGGCTTATTTCTACGAACTCCCGGTCGAGGAGCAGGAAACGCTACTCAGCCGGCTGCGCTACGAAGCGGAGGAAGCAGCCAAGGCCGAAACCGAGGCCGAGGCCGGCAGCGCCAGCTATAGCCACTAAAGGCCGGGCGCGGCACAGGGGATAAAAAAATGAAAACAAGGATTTTCGCCAATACCCTACTTGCGCTTTGTCTCGCCGCGGCTCTCGTGGCGCCCGCGTGCGCCCAGGAGGCCGAGGACGAGGACCAAACCAACGTCGACGACGTGCGGGCCGCCATAAACGAACTCAAGCAGAAAAAAGTCGTCGACGTACTCGAGTTGAGCGACGATGCGGAGGAGGACTTCCTCGACGTCTACAACCGGTGGGAAGAGGTCCGCTGGCGCTACCGGGAACGGCGGCAGGCTTTAATGGAAGAACTGCGGACGGCGATGGTCAACCAATCCGGCGTCCGGTCGCTCTCCGAAATCCTCGACGACGTCGACGCCGTCGACGCCGAGAGCCGCGGCTCCGAGGAACGCCTGCGCGCGGAATTCCGCTTCCTCCTGTCTCCCGAGCAATACGCCAAACTCCTCCTCTTCGAACACCAGTTCAACCGCAACCTCCGGCGCCTGGTCCAGGAACGCCAGCTCCAGGTCCCTCCGGCCCACGAAGCTTCGCCGGCGCCGAGCGCCGAAAAATGACGGCGGCTACTGAACGCAATTAAAACGCCCGGCGCGAAGCCGGGCGTTTTCTTTTAAGTCTACGCGGGCGCGTCGTCCCTAGTCGCGCTCGGCCTCCTCCACCAGCATCACCGGGATGCCGTCGCGAACCGGGTACTTCAGGCCGCACTTGCAACATATTATCTTCTGATTCGCTTCGTCGTACTCCACCTCGCCCTTGCAATCCGGGCAGGCGAGGATTTCCAGGAGTTCCTTGTCTACCATCGCTTCGCTCCCAAAGGTTAATACTTATGGATAAAACGGATGCCGAGGCCGTACCGTTGTTCGTTATCGTCGTCGTACGTACTGCCGACGAGGTATAAATCCTTCTGGAATTCGTAATCCACTTCGGCGGCGTGTTCGAGTTCGTGCGAGCCCCCGGCGTACTCCCGATATCTCCCGGTATATGAGACGAATATGTCAGGCGTCAGATGCTGGCCCACCGTGACCTCGGCGTACGGGTTTTCCTCCGCCCCGCTGAAGACGTTGGCGTCGAATTCGAAGACGTCCACGCCGGTCCCGCGGCGGAAGATCCGGGCCACCTCCGCTTCGGCGTAATGCCGCACGTAGTCGCTCGAGCCCTTGGAGGCAAGTTCGCCGGAGGACAGGTCCTCGAGGTCGTCCCAGGTCACGTCGAGCGCCAACACCCGCGTGATCTCCTCCTGTGTCAAGCCCACCGGCGGCCCCGATACCACCTCGTACGTGAGATTCAGTTCCGGTTCGCGGAGCGTCCCGGTAACGTCGATGTAGACGACGGCGTCGGAGTTCCCGGCCCGGGAGGCCCGGATGTCCCGCCGCGCGCGCAAGTTGATGACCGGGTCCAATTCCTCGGTGCCGGTGAAGACTACCTCGGCCTGCTCGACCGCGAAGTCCCGCTGGAGGAAATAGTAATAGCCCCGGCGCGCCTCGAGCGTGCCGGTATAAGACGTCCGGCCGCCGATGCGGCGTATGGTAACGTCGGCCTCGAGCTCGATTTCGGCGTCCTTGTTCCGCAGCCAAAGGTTCCCGGGTGCCAGCACGCGGATCTCGTAGTCGAGGCCACCGGCCGCGCTCTCGCCGCCGCCCGGCGACTCCTCGCCCAGCTCCATGGTAATAAGGCCGCCGGTGAGGTTGACTTCCGCCACCGCCTGGAGGTTATCTATCGGCCCCGCGATATTCGCCCGGATGTCGCCCTTCGCCTGCACGCCGGAAATGGCCCGGATGACGTAGTCCTCGAGGTCTATCGTCAGGTCGAGTTCGGTCGGCGTGAAGCGATCGAAGGCTACGCCTCCCCACACCCGGCCCCGCCCCTCGTCCATGCTGAAGGTCAACGGCGCGTCCGGCATCGCGACCACGCGGTCGGCCCGGGCCTCGACGGCGCCCGTCAACTCCGAAAAGGAGGACCGGAGGGAACGAATGGTGCCCGCCCCGTCGATGACCATGATGCGGCCCGTCAGGTCCGGCTCGTCGTAAGTGCCGCCGAGCGTAAGCTTCCCCCGAACCTTCCCGTCGGTAATGAGGACCTCGTCCGTAACCGGATTAACGGCCCGCAGGTCGAGGTCGATGAATTCCGCGGTGACGTCCATCTCGGCCAAGGGATTGGCCTCGTCCTCGGGGTCGGGCGAGAACGGCAGACGGCCGGTTATGACCAAATTCGGGAGGGTCCGCTCCGCGAGGGAGAGTTCGCGGATGTCGACGTAGCCGTCGCGGTACGCAAAGTCGGCGCGCCCCTTGGCGAAGTATACGCCGCCCCACCGCAACTCGCTGAGGAGCAGACTCCCGTCCACCACCGGCGACCCGGTGGTCCCGGATACGGTGATGACGCCGTCGAGGTACCCGTCCTCCACCAGGTCCTCGTCGTAAAGGCCGGTGAGGGCTTCCATCTTGAACCGGGAAAACCACAGCGTAACGTCGACCGGCTCCTCACCCTCGCCCGTCAGCGTGGACAGCGGGAGGTAGGCGCTTACGCGGGCCGTCCCGCCCAGAAGACCCGCGACGATGCCCGGGATGATAATCCTTTTATTCTCGTACGACGCCTCGCCGTGGACGTAGTCGATGGGTTGGCGGTTCACGGTTAAATTGGAAGCTGCCAGGCTCGCGTAAAAAGCGGGGTCGTCGGCCGTCCCGCCGACGTCGACGCGGATGCGGTCCAGCCGGCCGCCGATACTCGGCCCCCAGTCCGGCGGGAGCAACTCCCCGAGCGGCACGCCCCGCGCCTCCGCCACGAGGCCCAGCGAACCTTCCGGGTCGAAAACGCCGCTCACGGAGACTTCGCCGCCGGAGTACTTCAGCGACCCGCCGGTCACCGCGTACCCTCGTCCCTCGCGGGCGACGACCAGCGGCTCGTCGAGCTCGGCCCGGACGCCCCCGAGGTTGACCTCCAGCCGGCTTATATCCAGCCGGCCGGCGCCCTCGTCGTAGGCGAAGTCGAAGTACGCGCCTCCCCCTTTCTCGCTCTCGATGCGGCCGTTACTCACGGCGTAAACGCCGTTCTCAATGGCGAGGTCGCCGAGTACCCGCTCCGCGTATACCGGCCCCGCCTGAACGTTCCACGCCATCAAATGCAGGTCGGCTACGGCGTCGCCGCCAAAGTTCTCCCATGTACCCTCGCCCCGGGCGGTCCCGACCTTGAACTTGTCGTACTCGAGGTCCTTCATTACGACACCGCCCTCGAAAGACGGCGTCTCGTACGACCCCGATATGCGGCCCTCTATGGATACGAGGCCGCGCAGGCGGCTGAGGTCGCCGGAGGCACCGAAACGCTCGATGGGGACGTCACGGCCCCGAATAACGAAGTCCATCCCGGACGGGTCGCCCAGGCCGCTCAGAAGCAGGTCGCCGCCGTCGAGCCGGAGGAAGAGGCCGGCGATGTCCGCCCGGCCGTTGGTATACGTAAAGTCCGCGTTCGCCCCGTCCACCAGGACCGGCCCGAGTTTGCCCGCGCCCAGGGTCGCCGTTACGTCCAGAGCGTAGTCCTTCGACGAGAGGCCGACACCCGAAAACTTGATGCGGGTATCCACGTCGGTCTCGAAATACGTGCTGTGAAGGTAGTCGGCGAGGTTCATCCGCAGGACGCGCGCCTCTCCCCAGTATACCGGCTTGGGGCCGGAGAGGTCCATCGTCATCGCCACGTACGTCGGCGTGCCGTTCATCCGGCCTTCGAAGCCGTTGACGCGGATCTGTTTATTGGCGATGTCGAAATCGTAATAGACGAAGACGTTCTCGAGCTCGAAACCGTAGAGGTGGCCGCGGATGAGAGTCAGGCTACCGTTCTGCATCAGGTGATCGGGCGGCCCCTCCAGCGTGCCCGAATAACGGCCGTAACCGAAGAACTCCGGCGGGTCGTCGAAGACGCCCTGGCCCACCTCGCCCACGTCGAACGGGTCACCGGTAAAGCGGAGGTCGAGGTAGGTGTCGGGGTCGAACTTGATGGTGCCGTAAGTCGAGAGGTGGGTGGTGCGGGACGCGACGTCGACGCCGCCGAAATGCATGAGGCGCGAGTTGATGGCGAGCGACCCGGAGCCGAAGTGCGGAATGCGCTGGCCGAACTCCGGCATCTCGCAACTGCAGTGCCGGAGGTCGATGAAGACGGCGCCCCGGGCTTTGGTGAAGGTGCAGCGGATGTCGGCGTGCGCGAACTCGGTTAGGGGGCTGTTGAGTTCCATTTTAAAAAAAGCGTCTTCCAAAAAAACGTTCTCGATAACGAAATATACGCCCTTGCCCCGGGGCGGCCCCTTGGGGCCGAAGATGCGGTCCAGGTTTAGCCGGCCGTTGGAGTCCTCCCGCAGAACCAGCCACGGCCGCACGCAATGGATGCTGTCGATGGTCACGTCGCGCCGCACGAAGCGCATCGGATCGTAGCGCACGTGGATCTCGTCGATAAGGAGCGCGGGGCCGTCGCGCTCGAGCGAGGGGCCGTCCCCCACGACGAAATCGTATATGTCGAGGCCGGTCAGGAGGCTTCCCTCCACCCGGCCGACGCGGCACTCCGTCCGGGTGTACCCACTCATGTATTTCTCGATGGCGAAGCGCGTTAGTTTGTGGAAATACCCGGAGCCGTACAATGCGAAGACCAGGACCGCGCCCGCCACGGCGATGAGGCCGACGGAGATGCCCAAAGCACGCACGAAGACCAACGCGATCTTGAAGAAAATCACGACGGCGTCGCGCGCGAGAAAGAATACCTTTTTTAGAAGTTTAAACAAACGTTTGCGTATCCCCGTTAAAATATGTGGCCGAACGCCAGGTAGAAGCGGCCGCTGGTTTTCTCTTTCGTCTTCTCCATTATCGCCCGGCCGTAATCGAAGCGGATCGGGCCTACCGGCGTGTTGTAGCGCAGGCCGAACCCCGCGCCGTAAAACAAACGCCCCTCGTTCGCCGACGCCCAATCGGCCCACACGTTGCCGGTATCGGCGAAGAGCCCCGCCCACAGGTTGCCCAGGTTAAGGCCGACGCCCGGCACACGCCGGCCCGCTGTGAACGGCAGCTGGAAGCGGAGCTCGGCGTTCCCCACAAAAAGGACGTTTCCCCCGGCCGAGTATTCCTCTCCCTGGAGAAAGACCGTAGGTCCCACTTCCTCCTCGCCGTAGCCGCGGACGGAGTACGCGCCGCCCGCGAAGAATTTCTCGCCGTACGGTACGTCCTTCGTTGCGCCGTACGCCCGGGCGTAGCCGCCGCGCACGCGGGCGGCCATGGTCGCGGCCTCGCCCACCTGAAGGTATTGTCGGCCGTCCACGATTACCCGCCAGAAGTCAACGCCCGGCAAAAGGCCGCCGGCCGTTTCCTCCGACCCGGAAAGGTAAAAACCGCTGAGGGGATTGAAGATGTCGTCCCGGGTCGAATAGGTGGACGAGAAAATAAAACTCGCGATGTTCTCCAGCCCCTGGTCCTTTAAATACCTCTGCGCCAGGCCGCCCTCCCAGAGAGGCGAGGCGACGTTGCGGTCACCTACGGCGAGCTCGATATCCCTTTTATAACGTTTGAATCTGAACCCTCCGGAGACCTCCAGGTCGTCGGTTATCTCGCGGGTAATCCGCGGTTCCAAACCGACCGCCCACAAACGCTCGTGCACGCCGGTCTTCTTGTGGTCGATTTCCCGGTCGTAATACACCGTGCTTGAGCCACGCAAACGGTAGCCGAAAAGCCACGGTTCGGTGTACGTAAGCTCCACGCCGAAATCGGACTCCTCGGTCGCGAAGCCGTAGGCGATGGAGGTCTCGGCCGAGAAACGCTGGTTGTTGCCGAAAACGTTGTTGTGCCCCCAGCCCACGGTGAAGGACGCGCGGTCGGGCGACTCGTAGCCCGGCTCGAGCTTGTACCACCGGAATTTGTCCTCCCGCACGATGACCAAAACGTCCACGAGATCGGCGGAGCGGGGCGACTCCACGGCCTCGACGCGCAGGTCGCGATAGAGGCCGGTGCGGTAAATATTCGCCCGGCTCTCGTCTATTTTGGACCCTCGCCACAAGCGGTCCGGTTTAATCTTATATTCGATTTCGCGGGAAATTATCTTGGGGCGGGTTTTCTCGTTGCCGGCGACGACGATTTCGCCGACGTGGTAAACGCGGCCTTCGGTCACCGCGAACGTCACGACGCCGGTGTCGCGGTCGATTTTAAGGGTGGCGCTGGCGCGGGCGTAACCGAGGTCGCTGTAGTATCGGCCTATCTTGAGGGCCGCGTCGCTCAGAAGCTTCGCGGAAAGGGGCGAACCGACGTCGACGCCGAGGTTCTCGCGGACGTCCAGATAGCGTTCCGGGGCCACGCCGTCGAGGAGGATATCCGTAATTTCGGCCCGGGGCCCCTCGTCCACGCGCACTTGTAGTTTGCGCTCGCCTTCCTTGACGCCGCGGAACGCCCAGCGCACCCGGGCGTCGTGATACCCTTCGGAGGTATAGGCCTTTTCGACGGCGGCTATCCCCTGTTCCAGGAGGTAATCGAAAAGGTACCTCTCGTACACCTCGCCCTTTTCGACGCCCAGCAAATCGCGGATGGCCTTGTCTTTGAAGTGCTTATTACCGTCGACGTCGATATTTTTAAGCGTGAAGGCGTCGTCACCCGCGTAGCCCTGGGCGTACGCGACCCCCCCGCCCGCGAGGCACAGGACGGCGATAACGGCGGCGCTCCACTTCATGAAAATTATTCTATCACACATAACGCGGCCGGCGTAAGCTTTTCGCCGCATTGGCAAAAGACCGCCCGGGGGGCGGTAGTACGACGTAGCGGGGAGGGGTCCGGGTTACAAATCGAAGATAACGCGGACGACGAAGGACCCGTCGTCCCGGCGTTCCAACGCGTAGTCGGCGTACGTCACGTTTTTAATTTCGCCGTGGGGCCGGTGCCGGTCCGGCTCGATTTCTTCGCCCACAAGCGTCGCCGAGAGCCGCGTCTCGTCCTCGTTGAAGGCGAAGCCGAATCTCCGGAAAACCAGCCGATCGGCGTCGACGAGATAAAGCAACTCGGAGAGCCATTCGTGGAACAGCTCGGCCAGATCGGGCGCGGCGAGTTCGACGGTTCGTTCTTCCCTCGACTCGACCGTGTCGTAGTCGAGGATCAACTGGTACAGGGCCCGGGCGCCGAGGACGAAAAGCTCTTCCCTCGTGTCGGCCTTTATCTCGACGCCGGCGTCGGCGGTGTGCTCGATATAGCGAATGCTTCCCATGGGGGGCGTAAGGAGCGCCGTCGGTTACGATTTCTCGGCCGGCTCGAGGACGACCGCGGCCCAAGCCGCGATGGCCTCGCCCTCGCCGATGTAACCGAAACCCTCGTTCGTCTTGGCCTTAACGCCCACCGCGGCGACGTCGACGCCCGCCAACTCCGCCAGCCGGCTTCGAATACGGTCGATGTATTTCGCGAGGCGAGGCCGTTCCACGATGATGATGCAATCGAGGTTGGCCACGCACATGGCCTCGTCCTCGATCATGGTCCGGACTTCGCCGAGCAGTTTCGAGCTGTCCGCACCCTTGAAGCGCACGTCGGTGTCGGGGAATTGGCGGCCTATGTCCTTGAGCGCCGCGGCGCCCAGCATGGCGTCCATGACGGCGTGGAGAAGCACGTCCGCGTCCGAATGGCCCTTGAGGCCCCGCTCGTACGGTATCTCGACGCCGCCCAGGACTATGGGCCCCTCGCCTCCGAAACCGTGAACGTCGTATCCTATCCCTACTCGTGTCATAATGGATTAAATTATAACAAGCTCCGCCCTCGGGGGCAAGGGGCCGTATAATTAAACTTGTCTCGGCGGCCGGAGTCTATTATTATAGCGCCATTCGCACTTCAACCATCAAGGAGGTACCGTGGTTCGCCAAATTATAACGTTGGCCTTAGCGGCCGCCCTTCCGGCCTGTGCCGCCGGCCCGGGCGCCACACTAGAGGTAGTCAGCGACGAGGGATGGTGTATAATTTACGTCGACGGGGACAGGGCCGCCGAAATACCGCTTTCCGGCCACAAAGCGACCGTCCGGAACGTCACGCCGGGGGAACACTTCGTACGAATTACCGACGCCTTCGACGAGGAGTGGTACGACGGCGTCGTCGATTTCCCGGAAGGCGGGACGCTCCGGGCCAAGGCCGAACCGTCCGGCTTCACGATCATCAATAAACCGGAACCGCCGGAAGAGGTTCCGCCCGAGGAAACGCCGCCCCCCGAGGGCGAGCTGACCTCCGGGCTGACGAAGATAAAAACCGGATACACGTCGTTCTATGAAGTTCGGGCGCTCGTCTACGTCAACTCCGACGTGGCGGGCGAGACCGTGACCGTCGACGGTGACGCAATGGGCGTGACGCCGTTAATACTTAAAAAACTCAAACCGGGCAAACACGTCATCAAAGTCGGCGACCGGGCCGAGGTCGAGGTCGACGCCAAAGTCACCGGCCTCACCGAAATTGAAGTTACCACGAAACGCTAAGGAAGCGATATACGCGAAAAAAAGCCGCCCGGCCTGTGGGGCGGCTTTTTCACGGCCCGGGGACGGCGGCCGTTAACCCGAAGCCAGGAGCCGCTTGACCAGCGGAACTACCGCGGCCGCGTCGGCCACCTCGTAATCGGCCTCGGCCTCCGCCGCCCACTTCGCCACCTCCGGCCCGTCGCGCCGTACCCATACTGTCCGGAGTCCCGCCCGGCGGCCGGCTATAATATCCTCCACCGGCGAATCGCCGACGTACAGGACGTCTTCGGGCGGAAGGCCGGCCATCCCGCAAATGCGCTCGTAAATCTCCGGGGCGGGCTTGAATACGCCGAGTTCCTCCGCCACCGCCACCCATTTGAAATACTTGCGCCATCCCAACCGGTCGATCTTGACCGCCTGGATGTCGGTGAAGCCGTTGGTCAGAAGGCCCAGCGGCACCAGCGGCGCGAGTTCGGCCAGGGCCGCCTCGGCCCCGGGCAGCGCGTAACTCAACCCCAGGTAAACGTCGAAGTACTCTCGGCCCAGGGCCGCGGCGTCGGGGGGCTCCCCCAATCCCACCCGAGCGAAGAGCTCGACGAAACGCCGGGCCCGCAACGTCGCGACGTCTATCTCCCCGGTGGAGAGAAGAAGCCACATCCGCTGGTTAATTTCGAAGTACAGGCGAACGAACTCGTCGAAGTCGGTGCCGGCGGCGTAGCGGCGATGCAGCTCGGCCAGGGCCTCGCGGGCGGCGCGGCGGTGGTCGAATAGCGTATTATCGAGGTCGAAGAAGACCGCGCGCGGCGGCCGGCCGTGCTTTTTCGGGGACTCATCCATGGTTCGCGCGGGGTTCGGGCCGGAGCCGTAGAGACAACCCGTCGTTTTTGACCCGAGGGCCCGGATTTGTTATAATTTATACGGAAAGGGGGCCGATTCGTTTAAACCAACAACGTCCGTGGGACGCCTAATAGACGGCGATATGGCCTATAAAAACTACAATTTAATGGAGTTAGCGGAACCTCCATAATTAAGCCGGCCGGCCGCGAGGGGATCCGGGGGTGGTGGAAAACAGCGCCGGAACCCAAACCGCCAAGCCGGCCGCTTAACGCGATTTTCAAACGCTCAACCAAACGGGCCCGTTTTCGGGCCCGTTCGTTTTATTTACGCTCGAAGAGCAATCCCGCCAGCTCGCCCAGCGTGGTAAAAATGTGCGCCGGTGAAACCGTCGAGCGGCCGTGCTCCCGGGGCAGATGCCGGACGCCCCGCTCGTCCACCTCTACCCCCGCCCGTTTGAGTTTGACCATGAGTTCGGTGTCGATGAAGAATTTGTCGGAATGGAGCGCCAGAGCCTGGAGTTCGCGCCGCGGCAGGAATTTGAATGAACAATCGATATCACGGATCTTCAGGCCGAAGAGTATTCGGACCAACAGGTTGTAACCACGCGAGCAAAATTGCCGCAACGCCCCCTCGGCCCGGGCCAGGCGGTAACCGACGACCGCGTTCGAGCCCCCAAGCAGGGGTAAAAAAGACGCCATCTCGCTGAGGTCGAACTGGCCGTCGCCGTCGGTGTAGAACACGTAATCCTTGGCCGCCGCGTCGAAGGCGTCGCGCAGGCTTTTACCGTACCCCTCGTTCGTCTCGTGTATGACGAGGCGTAGCGCCGCCACCTCTCCCTGGAGGCGCCGGAGGATCTCGGCCGTCTCGTCCTTCGAGCCGTCGTCCACAATAATTATTTCGTAGTCCACGCCCGCGCCCCGCAAGGTCTCGTCGAACTCCCGGACGACCCTTTCGACGTTGCCGGCCTCGTTAAAGGCCGGCGCGCAAGCGCTTACCGAGGCATTTCGCATCCGTATAATATAAAACCCTCGGGGCCGGAACGCAATCTAAAAAACCCCTTGACCATACATGAGCAATTTGATAATATATAAATAAGGAGGTAACGCCATGATAAAAATCGTGGGTATAATATCAGCGGCCGCCTTGATCGCCGGCGCCGCTTTCGCCGCTATGGAAGTACGTATCGAGAATTTCGCGTTCAACCCCGCCGTCGTCGTCGTCGAAAAAGGCGAGGACGTAAGGTGGGTCAACTTGGACCAGGTACTCCATACGTCGACATCCGACACGGGTAAATGGGACTCCGGAGACCTGGCGCACGGCGAGGATTACGAGCGGAAATTTAACCAAACGGGGGTATTCACGTACCACTGCACTTATCACCCGGCGATGACGGGGACGGTCCGCGTAACCGGCACGCCCGTGGAACCGTCCTCTTACGGCCGGGTAAAGGCGCTTTTCCGCTAAAAGCAAGTCACCCGACACCGAAGCCGCCCGTCTGGGCGGCTTTTTGCATCGTACTAACGGGTCCGGCACTGCGGTGAAGGACGCGTGGTAGAAGGTCGATTTGCGTTCCACCGTCCAATGTGTTATATAGTTATGGGTCGAAAGGAGGCAATTGATGAAATATACCGCTATTATTATCGGGTCGTTATTTATAGCGGTGGCCACGTGGGGAGCGTGGGGGGACGTAATAGGTTCTTTTCCCGCCCCGGGCGGCAACCCGGTGTCGCTTACGTGGGACGGCCAATACCTCTGGTGCTCCACCCAACACCCCGAATACACCTACCGGGTAAACCCCGACAACGGAAGCGTCATATCCTCGTACGCCACGGGTTTCGCCTACGCCGCGCGCGGTTTGGCATGGGCCGACTCGAGCATTTACGAGGGCAACAACAGCACCAATCGTATATACAAGCGCGCCACGTCGGGTAGTATCGCGAGTTCGTTCCCGGTTACCAATTATTACGGAGGCCTAACGTACGACGGGACTAACTTATGGGTAACGTCTTCGACCTCTACGACCGCGAACGTCTTCTCCAGTTTCACCCTTGCCGGCTCGCTCCTCGGATCGTTTACGGTCGACTTTGTCCCGTTCGATCCGGGCTGGGACGGAACCTATTTATACTGCGGCAGTTACAGCCCGACCCATACCATATATCAACTCACGACCACCGGTTCGGTCGTTAGTTCGGTCTCGCCCCCGCACAATTTCCCGTGGGGTTGTTGTTGCGGCGGTAATTACCTGTGGATATCCACCACCGCCGGGAGTGACCTGATTTGGAAACTGGATTCGGGATTCACGGGCGTCGCGCCCGCGTCGGTGGGTAGAGTTAAGGCCTTATTCCAATAATATAAAAACCCGAATTGAAACGTCCCTTCAACCGCTCCCCCGGGGGCGGTTTTAAATCCCGTTTATTCGGCTTGTGCCGCACAAAGCAATACCGGCGGGATAGAGTTTTCTTACATCCCCCGGGTAAATATGTTATAAAACGAGCGGGTCATATAAGGAGGTCATTAATGAAAAGGATCGGTTTAGTAGTCGCGTTGTCGCTGGTAGGGGCGGCGGCCTGGGGAGTATTCGGCGAGTTAATAGCGTCGTTCCCCGGCCCCGGCACCAACCCGTCCGCGTTGGCGTGGGACGGCGAGTACCTCTGGTGCACCACCCAAACGCCGGACTATACCTTCCGACTCGACCCCGGCGACGGAAGCATAGTATCTTCCTACACCACGGGCTTCGGTTACAGCGCGCGCGGTTTAACGTGGGCCGACTCGAGTATTTACGACGGCCGCTATTCCCCGGATTCCGTAAACCGTCGCACCACGTCAGGTAGTATTATAAGTTCGTTCCTCGTTGACGATATTTACGGCGGCCTCGCCTACGACGGGAGTTACTTCTGGGTTACGTCGAACACCCCCAGGGGGTTCTGGCAGTATACGACCGACGGCTCGCTCGTTAGCTCCTTTTCGATCTCTTTCCCGCCGTTCGACCCCGGCTGGGACGGGACCTATCTATACTGCGGCAGTTACAGCCCGACCCATACCGTATATCAACTCACGACCACCGGCTCTATAGTGGCTACCTTGTCGCCGCCGGCCGGATACCCGTGGGGTTGCTGCTCGGACGGCACGTACCTGTGGATAGCCACCACGGTCGGTAGTCATTATATATGGAAGCTGGATCTGGGGGATAATGCCGTCGCCCCCTCGTCAATCGGCAAGGTCAAAGCGATATTCTATTAAATATGTAAAACGAGATGGCCCGAATAAGCCGCCCTCCGGGGCGGCTTCCCGCTTGTACGCGGGGTCCCGTATTTCGCTTGACGCCGGCCGGTATATTTTATAAATTTAAACGTAACCGGCGTATGCCGACCAGAACCGACAACAGCCCGGCGGCCGAACGCGAGTACGCCGTCCTCCACTTCCCGAGTACGCACGACACCATGGCGGCCGAGAAGGTGGCGGCGCGTTCGGGATACCGGGCGGAAGTAATACCCCGGCCGCCGGGCCTCACGGGACGTTGCGGCGTGGCGTTGCAGGTAACCGCCGCCGACCTGGACGGCCTGGCCGCCGCCCTCGAGATGGAAGGTCTCGCCGACTACGACGTCGTCCGGAGTCATTGAAGTTATGCCGATAGAAGACGAAAAGGAAGCCGCGGCGCTCGCGGAGAAACTGGCCGAGGAAATGGTGGCCGGCCTGGACGCCACCATGCTGGACGAGGCCAAAGCCATGGGCATGGCCACGTCCGTTTTCGCCCCGCAGATAGAGCAGTACCGGGCCAAGTTCGACGAACAGGTTTCGTCGGACCTCGCGGCCCGCGACCTCTTCGGCGTGGCCGCGTCGCGCCTTTTAATGGATACGGAATAGGCTCGAGTTCGAGCGAGACGTTAAGCGGACGCGTCTTTTAAGGGACGCGTTTTTTATTTTGGTACCCGCCGCCGCGACAGGCGCGCCACCGACCACGGCAGCGCCGCCGCCAGGGCGGCCAGGCCGCAAACGGCCAGGCCCGCCGCTACCTTACCCCCGTACGACAGGCAGGCCGCCCGGGCCAGCGCCGGCATCGGCCCCAGCGGCCCGCCGTAGGCCGGGACCAGCGGCGCTACCCCCGCGGCCACGACGACGGCCAGAACGCCGAGCGCTACGGCCCCGGAACGCGGGACGCCGGCTACCGCCGGGCCTTCCGCGCCGTAGCGGGACCCACCTGCCAGCGCGTACCCCCACGCCGCAAGTACGCCCTCCGCCGCCGAAAGCGCCAGGCCGGCCCTCAACAAGCCAACCGCCGCGGCGCCCCCCAGAGCGCCCCCCGCCCCCGCCACAACGCCCACGGCTAGAGCGGCCAACGGCGCCCCGGCGACGCCGGCGACGAAGGCCAGGACGTACCCGGCCGCCGCCGAAGTTGCGGCCTTTCTCAACGCCCCGTAGCCCCATCCCAGGACCCACGGGAGAACGGCGGCGTACACGAGGAGGTTGGCGCCGAGGGCGGCCCCGTCGAACGGCGCGGTTACGACGCCGGCCGCCAGCGTCGCCGCCGCCATCGCGAGTAGCGCCACCTCCGGTCCGAAGACGACGACCGCGAAGCCCACCGCCAGAACGCTCGCGCCGCCGGCACCCTCCCCTATCGGGAACTCCAACAGGCGTATAGCCGCGACGAAGGCCGCAGCCGCGACGACGCCGGCGGGGGCCGGCGGGTCCCGGCGAAGGCGCCATACGGCCGCCCCGACCGAAACGACGGCCGCCGCCCATCCCAGGGCGCCGAGCCACGCCGGAACCGCGTTCGCCGGAATATACATCAGCGAGAAATCTCCGCTAACAGGGACGTCGCGGCCTCGGCCGCCGCGTCGGCCGTGATACTATCCATGCAGTAATGCCGGTCCTGGAAACAAGCCGCCGCCTTGCACCCGCGGCACGGCGATTCGCCGGCGACGACCCGAAACGGCACGCCCACCGGCGACCACATAGTCTCGTCGCCCGGGCCGTAGAGCGCGACCACCGGCGTTCCCATCGTCGAGGCTATATGTACCGGCGCGGTGTCCACCGTTACGACGAGGTCCGCCGCGGCGACGAGCGCGAAGGTTTGCAGGAGGGGGGCTCCGGTGGCGGCCGCCGCCCTTCCGGCGCCGAGGCCCTCGGCCAGCGCGACCGCCGACGTCCGGTCCCAGGCCGTGGGGCCGCCCGTTACGATTATCGCGCCCGCCCCGGCCTCGAGTAAGTTACGGCCCACGTCGAGCCAGCGGTCCTCGCGCCAGAGGTACGAATCGTTGGCCGCGCCGGGGTGCATCACGACGAGGGGCCTCTTTCCCGCCAGGCCGGCGTTCTCGACGAAACTCTGGGCCGCGGCCCGGCAGTCATCCCCGGGGTCGAACGAGGGGTAACAGGTGGGCCGCGGGGCCGCCGGGTCGACGAGGCGGGTCCATATCTCGGCCGCGGAGACCGCCGGCGCGTCGGGCGGATAGAGGAAGGCCGGGACGTTCGCCCGGGCGGGCGGTTTGCGTTTATCCGTCAGCGCCGCCCCCGGCACCGGATAGTTGTAGCCGATTACCGTTCGCGCCCCGGCGAGCCAGGCCAGGTAGGAGGACCAGCGATCGGGTACGAAGACGTACGCCGTGGCGGCGCCGAACGCGCGCGCCTCCCGGGCGGCACGGAAGAAAGCGGCCCGGCCGGGGGGAGACTCGATAACGCGGTCTATTAGGGGGTCGGCCCGGCAGACGGGCACGAGCGCCGGTTGGCACACGACGCCGATTTCGGCTTCCGGGTGTTTCTCGCGAAGGGCGGCCAGCGCCGGCCGGGCGACGAGCGTGTCGCCGATGCGGAGGATCCGCTGGACGACGAGTACGCGGTCGGCCCGGGCGCCCCGCTTCCGGCCCAGCGGCCGGACGAGCGGGAAGAGCACTCGCGCGGGGGCCCACGCCACGGCCTCGGCGGCCCGCCGCCGGCGGAACTTATTCGTGAAGCGTTCTATCCTGAAGGCCGGCGTGGAAATATCCGCCATGAAACTTGACCCGGGCAAGCGAAAATTAGTATAATGTGCGGACGGGAAAAGCGGGAAACAAACCGTCAGCGCGGCGCGCCGGTGATCAACGATAACCGACGGCCGCGCCGCTGTTATTATCTTTATTCCGGACGGGCCTCGCGCCCCTTAATTGACGGAGTACCCGGCGCGGCCAAGGGCCGACTCGAGCTCGGAAAACCCGGAATCGAGGAAGGTCCCCGCCGCGTTATAGTCCTGGACGCCGCCGTTGAAGGTCTTCACGTAGTTCCGTTGAATCCCGGTGCCGCAACGGCTGAGCGCGGTCATATAGAGGTCGAACGCGCCGGCGATTAGCTTGTGGGACTCGTCAAAGCCCTCGGGCACGGCGAGTTCGTCCATTTCGAATTTTATCTTACGCAGGTCGTCGATGACGACCTCGAGTTTCCAGGCCAACTTGTCCCGCTCGTCCTGGTCGAGGTCGTTGCCGGGCCAGGTGAGATAGGCTTGCGCTTCGACCAGTTTGTCGTTGAAGCGGGCCGTGATGTCCTGAACGGTATCGGAGTAGGCCAGGACCGGATCCGCCATACCCTGAGCGCCGGCGGCGGCGGCGAATACGGCCAGGGCGAACAGGGCCGCTCGTACGTAATGCTTCATAAAAAACCACTCCTTTGGAAACGCTAAAGCGACGCCTTTATTTTACGCCAGGTAAGCCGCCGGAGCAAGGGATTTCGTAAACTAATTTTAACCATGTGTGCAAAGCCGTGACGACGACTAGAGAACTCCTGGCCGAAATCTACCGGTGCCTGGACGAGGCGTACGGCGACCAGCACTGGTGGCCGGGCGACACGCCGTTCGAGGTGGCCGTGGGCGCGATACTGACGCAGAACACCGCGTGGACGAACGTAAAAAAAGCCCTGGACAACCTCCGGGCCGCGGGCCTTCTGGCCCCCGAAAAACTGGCCAAGCTTTCGGCCGCCGAAATCGCGCCGTTGATAAAACCCGCCGGTTATTATAACGTAAAGGCCCGGCGGCTCCGGGCGTTGCTCGATTTCCTGGCTGACGAGTACGGCGGCGACGTCGGCGGCCTGGCGGACGAGGGGCTCGCCGCGGGCCGGCCCAAACTCCTCGGCGTCAAGGGCGTGGGGCCGGAGACGGCCGACTCGATTCTCCTCTACGCCTGCGGCCTGCCGACCTTCGTGGTCGACGCGTATACTCACCGCGTCCTATTCCGTCACGGCCTGGCGGACGAGGCGGCGACCTACGACGAACTCAAGGACCTGTTCGAATCCGGCCTCGAGGAGGACGTGGCCCTGTACAACCAGTACCACGCGCTACTCGTGAGGGTGGGCCGGGAACGCTGTCGGCCGCGACAGCCGCAATGCGACGGCTGTCCCCTGAACGGTTTGGGAACGGAGATGGGTAACCGGTAGTTCGGAGGGAGTCGTTAATCCAGCGGGACGAAATCTGCCGAATACAAATTATGTGTCCGGCCCGTATGGTCCTCGACGATAAGCGCGCCGTCGGCGGCGACGTTCACCGCGGTGCCGGCGAGCTCGGCCTCGGGGATGAGGACGCGGTGGCCGAGCGTGACGTTTCTTTCGCGCCAGGCCGCCAGAACCTCCTCCGGGCCCGCGTCGCCCCATCGACATAAGCGGGCGTCCAGTTCGTTGATGATGACGGCGGCGAGGCCGTTGCGATCCGGAAGGCGCGCCCCCGCGCCGACCAGCGATACGGCCTGATACGGCATCCCGGCCGGGAAGTCGTAGCGGCACTGGTAAACGTTAACGCCTATGCCCAGGATAAGCGGCGAGGCCCCGGCCGGCGACTCGGCCAGTATACCCCCCAGCTTGGCTCCGGCCAGGAATACGTCGTTCGGCCATTTCAAACGGGGCGCGAGGGCGGTTACCTCCCGAACGGCGTTGACCGCCGCCACGCCCGCGACCAGCGGCAACAACGTCAGCGTTTCGGGAAGACGCCGCCGGTCGAGGACGAAGGACATATAAAGGCCGAGTCTCGCGGGGGAATGCCACTCCCGGCCGCGGCGGCCCCGGCCGGCTTTTTGCCCTTCGGCGAGGAAAACGGCCCCGTGGCCCGCCCCGACCTTCGCCAGTTCCCGCGCCCGTTCCATGGTACTGGAGACGATGTTGAAGGCCGACACCTGCCGACCCAAATCGCCACGGACCAGGTCCTGTACGGCCCGAGCATCCAGCGGCGGCGGCAGCTCGCGTTCGTAACCGTCGGCCTCGTCCCCGATCACCGAAACGCCGGCGGCGCGGAGTTCGGCGACGGCCGCGGCCACTTCGTGGGAGGCCAGGCCGGCCGCCCGGGCCAGTTCGCCGATGGAAGCTTTCCGGCCTCCGGGCAACGCGGCGCACAGCGCCCTAAGCTTATCCGGTTCGCTACTCATCATCGCCTTATTGTAAACCAGTTCGTCGACCCGGTCAAGGTGACTTAATATGAATACGGAAAAAAAACTTCAGGAACTCTGGGACGTCGTGGTGAAGCTCCGGGCCGAATGCCCGTGGGACCGGGAGCAAACGCACCAGTCGATGAGACGCTATTTGATCGAGGAGGCCTACGAGGCCGCCGAGGCCATCTCCGCCGAGGACGACAAAGCGCTGTGCGAAGAACTCGGCGATATCCTGTTGCACGTCTTTTTCCACTCGAAAATGGCCCAGGAGCGCGGGGCCTTCGACCTCGCGGCCGTGGCCTCGACCGTCACGGACAAACTCAAACGGCGCCACCCCCACGTCTTCGGCGACGTCGAGGTCGAGGGGGCCGGCGAGGTCGTGACGAACTGGGAAACGATTAAAGGCCGCGAGCAGGAGGGCCGGCGGCTCCTCGACGGCATCCCGGCCGGCCTGCCCGCCATGCTCCGGGCCCACCGCATCCAGGACCGGGCGCGGTCGATCGGCTTCGAGTGGGAGGACGCCGGCGGCGCACTCGACAAGATCGAGGAGGAGGTCGACGAGTTGAAACGCGAACTAGTCGGCCGCGACCCCGCCCGCCTCCAGGCCGAGCTGGGCGACCTCTTCTTCGCACTCATCAATCTCTGCCGCTATACGGACATCGACCCGGAGGAGGCGCTGAACGGCACCAACGACGAGTTCATCCGCCGCTTCCACGTAATGCAGGAGGCCCTGGCCGGGGAGGGACTCGAACTCGCCGAAGCCACGCTCGAGCAGATGGAGGAGAAGTGGCAGGCGGCGAAGTAAGCCGGCGCGACCCCCCCCCCGAGTAAAAAACCCGCCTTGCGGCGGGTTTTTCGTTAACCTTTAACTGAAACGCTAATTCTCGCCCACCGTCACGATGACGGCGCTTTTAATGGTATCGCCCTGCTGAGTTTTATCGACGACGTCCATGCCGGCAACGACGTGGCCGAAGACGCAAAAGTCCGGGTCGAGGTGGGGCGAGTCCTTCATGAGGATGAAGAACTGCGTCGGGCTGGTGGCCAGGTATTTCTTCGACATCGGGTCGTAGCCGCGGGCCATCGATATCGCGCCCCGCACGCACTTGCGGGCGTCGCCCTCGCTCTCGGTTATCAGCGTGATGTCCGGGTTCTCGCGCCCTACCAGCGACGCGTCTCCCGCCTGGATTACGAAGTCCGGCACTACGCGGTGGAAGGTGATGCCGTCGTAGAATCCGCTCTCGACCAGCTCGATGAAGTTGGCGGCGGTCGCAGGCGCCTCGTCCGGGAAGAGTCGGACTTCGATAGTCCCGGCGTCGACGTCGAGTACGGCGACCTTGGTGCCGGCGGGAAGCTCCAGCGTTTTTTCGGAAAGGGCGGGTGTCATCCCGTCTCCTTCGTGTTTATCTACTTCGTGAGGGGGGTAGGTCTCCTCGGCCCAGGCCGCACCCGCGACTACTAGCGCCGCGGCGGCCAATGCCGCGATAATCATTCTCATATTTATCACCTCGGGAGCGTCCGGGCCCGAAAGGCCCGGCCGCTCGTCGCGCCGCGAATGTTTAGACTCCGGGTTCCTTTTCCTCGGCCGGCGGCTCGCCCTCGCCCACCGTGAGTATCCGCACCCGTTTGATAACGTCATCCTTGGCGACGTTGTCCACGAGGTCCATGCCGGTTACGACGACGCCGAAGACGCAGAAGTCCGGGTCGAGGTGGGGCGAGTCGCCCGTAAGGATGAAGAACTGCGTCGGGCTGGTCTCGAGGTATTCGCCGGTCGCCTGGTTGAATCCCCGGGCCATGGAAATGGCGCCGCGGACGGTTTTCCGCTTATCGGGTTCGACGTCGAGCTTGATGGCGGGGTTCTCCCGGCCCACGTACGTCGCGTCTCCCGCTTGAATCACGAAACCCTTTTCGACGCGGTGGAACGGAAGGCCGTCGTAGAACTTGTCGTTGCACAGGTCAATGAAGTTCCCGGCGGTCTTGGGCGTTTCCTTCTCGAACAATTCTATCTCGACCACGCCCTCCCCCAGTTCCATTACCGCAACCTTCGTTCCCGGGACCAGTTCCTTCTGAGCCTCTTCGGACAGCGCCAGCGGCGTTTCCGGTTCTTCGGCCGCGGGGGCGGTTTCGGCCACCGTCTCGGCCGTCGCGGGTTCTTCCGCTTTCTTCTGACATCCGACGAACGCGCACGCCAGTACGGCGGCGGCCGCCGCCACTATTACGTAATATAATACCTTCTTCATCTCTTCCTCCTTCAAGGATTATAATTCCGTAGGGAAACACGATTTTAATTGGGGGAGACGCTTTTGTCCAGTCCTAAATCGCCGGGCTGATAATAATTCTTGACTCCCGGGCCGTTTTTATTTATTGATTATCCCGTATTTTTCATGGGTTAATGTCCGAATGGTAGCCTTTCTCAAACAGAAGAAGTACCAGGCCATGCTGCTGTCCCTCGTCATCATGGCCGTAGCGACGGCGATAAGCCTGTGGTGGCCGCTGCCGTTCGAACGCCGCATGCTCGCCGGGCCGGCCCTCACCGTACTCTGGTTGTCGTTCGCTTCGGGCTACGTGGACGCGAGTCTCGGGATGGGCTACGGCCTCACCCTCACGCCGATACTACTCATCCTGGGTTACCCTCCGCTGGACGTCGTCCCCGCCGTGTTGGTCGCACAGCTCTTCAATAACGTCATCGCCGCGATTGCGCATCACACCATCGGCAACGTGGACCTAAGACCCGGAGGCCGGGCGTTCTGGATAACTATCGCGGTAGCCATCTCCTCAACCATCGGAACCGTCGGCGCCGCGTCCCTGGCGCTCCGTTTGAGCGAGAAGGTCCTCGAAACCTGGATCGGAATCGTCGTCCTCATTATCGGCATCGCGACGCTGGCTTCGTTCGGGAAACACATGAAGTTCTCCTGGCCCAAGATATTCTCCTTCGGCTTCTTCGCGGGGATTAACAAGGGGATAACCGGCGGGGGGTACGGACCGATAGTAACCGGCGGCCAACTCCTCTGCGGCGTAACGGCGTCAAACGCGGTGGCTATAACGCAACTCGCCGAAACCTTCGCCTGCGTCGCCGGCGCGGCGACGTTCTTTCTAGCGGGGGATTCCTTCAGTTGGAGTCTCGCGCCCTATATGGCCGTCGGCGCGGTCGCCGCGGTGCCGTTCTCGGCCTTGACGGTGCGCGTCCTAAAACCGATTCAGCTTAAAATCTCCGTGGGCCTCGTTACCTCCACCCTAGGCGTTTTACTACTGCTCAGAATGTTCGTCGTCTAAACCGTCCCCCGTTGCAAACCTAGCCACCCGGCGCCCGGCGTCGGGTTTTTCGTTATTGCACTTAAGGACTTGCACTTAATGAAGTTATATGATATATCATATATGGTAAATGTATACACAGGGTAGAAAGGAGGGAGGGAGGACCCCTACGGAAAGGGGAGCCTTTTAATCCAGGACGTCGGCCAGCGTTGTACCCTCGAGTTTCCGGGCGGCGTAATTACGGATGTCCTTGAACAGCTCAATTAGTTTGGCCTCTTTCTCGACGGGCGTGGATTCGTAGAAGTACTCGCTTACCGACTCCGTGGGCGCCAGGGCCCCGTCGAAAAGGCGGATTACGTCGGCGAGCGTGATGGTATCGGGGGCTTTCGCCAATCGGTAACCACCCCGCTGGCCCTTGGAACTCTTTAAGTAACGCGAACGCTTTAGCGCCAGCATTATCTGTTCCAGGTATTTATGGGGTATCCCCTGGGCGAGGGCGACTTTCTCGACGGTGATATACTCATCCGATTGGTGGCGGGCGAGGTACAATAGAGCCAATAATGCGTACTCGCTACGGGTAGTGAGTTTCATTTTTACTCCTTTACGCTACTTTTCAGATAGAGATAATAATATATATAGTCGGCGGCGTCAAGACGCGTACCCCCCGGTCGGGACGCCCAGCGGCATTACGTTAATGGCAAGGGACATCGGTAAGGAGAGTTTATGAAAAAAGCTACGCTCATTTGGTTAGGCGTGGTCGTACTCGTTTTAAGCGTCGTCGCGGTCAACGCCGCCACGAACGGAGGAGATACGTCGGAGGGCGGCCGGACCCTCGAGTTAATCTCGTGGGCGACCGTCGGGATCTTCTTCGTCGCCCTCGGCTGCGAATTCGTCGATTCGACTCTCGGGATGGGATACGGCACGACGCTCACGCCGCTAATGCTCCTTTTCGGCTTTTCGCCTCTTCAAATCGTCCCGGCGGTTTTATTGTCGGAATTAATCACCGGCTTGTCGGCGGCGCTCGCCCACCACCGCGCCGGCAACGTCGACCTCAAACCCGGTTCGCTCTCGTTCAAGGTCGGCCTGGTCCTGGGCCTGTGCTCCGTCGTGGGAACGGTGGCCGCGGTATTCGTCGCCATAAATATCCCGAAGATCGCGTTAAAAACGTGGATCGGCCTACTGGTACTCGCCGTCGGCGTGATGATCCTCGTAACGATCGCCCGGCGGGCCGTGGTCAAGTTTTCGTGGCTCAAGGTCCTGGGGCTGGGAACGCTCGCGTCCTTCAATAAGGGAATGAGCGGCGGCGGCTACGGCCCGCTCGTCTGCGGCGGCCAACTCCTCTCGGGCGTGGACGGCAAGAACGCCATCGCCATCACCTCCCTGGCCGAGGGGTTGACCTGTATTGTCGGCGTGGCGGTCTATTTTATTACGCAGGCCGATTTCCCGTGGCGCCTCACACTCCCGTTGGCGCTGGGGGCGTTGTGCTCCGTCCCATTCTCGGCGATAGCCGTGAAGAAGGTCAAAACCAAACCCCTGACCATCGCCATCGGCGTCCTGACGACCTTCCTGGGCCTCTTCACCCTCGCCAAAACGTACCTGTTTTAACGCCGCACGAAACCGTTTGCCGGGCCCCGCGGCCCGGCTTTTTTATGCAACTTTTACGTGTCGCCCCCTCGTATTACCAGGTGAAGGCAACGCCGCAGCAAGGAGGTTCCAAAATGTCGAGGTCTAAAATCGTAAATGTGTTGATGGTATTCGGCGCGGCCGCTTTGTTCTCCTTACTCGTGGCCCGCGCCACCGTCGAATCGACGGATGTTTCCGCCGAAAACATATCCGGCGGAAAGGGGGGCACGCCCGGCCCGGTTATCGTAATCCAATCCTACCCGGCCGACACCATCGTCATCGAATCCGTTCTCAGTCAGTAGGACTATCCCCTCCTCTCTTAGCGAAACGCCCGCCTTTTGGCGGGCGTTTTATTTCCTGTGTGCCGTCGGATGCTACCATACGGCGGCCTCTTTTGCGACAAGGCCGACGTTTTATGTAGGGGCCGACCTTCAGGTCGGCCCGAGGTTTAACAGGGGGCTTAAGCCCCCTGCCCAAAACCTCGGCCGCCGAGCCCGGGGGCGCGCCCCTACGCGTAACCGGCCTTATTTTTATATATGGTTTGACATACCTGCTATTTTAAATTATAATTAAGGGTTTACGGACCTCGTTTTCAACTACCACACCCCGGTATCGATATGGGCCTATTCGGAAAGAAAAAACGCCGGGCCGTAGTCGTCGGCTTGGACGGCATGCCCCACTCGCTGGTCGAGAAATTCACCGCCGCCGGCGTCATGCCGCGGCTCGCCGAACTCGGCGGCCGCAGCCCCTTCGCCCGGATGACCGTCACCCTTCCCGAGATATCCGCGGTCTCCTGGCCCTCCTTCGCCACCGGCACGAATCCCGGCGGCCACGGCGTCTTCGGCTTCACCGACCTCAAACCCGGCACCTACGACCTCCGCTTCACAAGTTCGGCCGACGTCAAGGCGCCGACCATCTGGGAGCGGCTGGGCCGCGTCCGCAAGAAGGCCGTCGTCGTGAACCAGCCGTCGACCTATCCCGCCCGGCCCGTTAACGGCGTCCTTATCGCCGGCTTCGTCGCCATCGACTTCGACCGCGCCGTGATGCCACCGGCCTTGAGGCCCCGCCTTCGGGAACTCGGCTACGAGATAGACGTCGATACCGTCAAATGCCGGGAGGACCACGAGCTCCTCGCGAGCCAGCTCGTGAGCACGCTGGACGGCCGCCGCAAGGCCGCCGCCTACCTCTGGGACAACGAGGACTGGGACTACTTCGAACTCGTCGTTACCGGCACCGACCGTCTCCAGCATTACCTCTGGGACGCGCTGGAGGACGAGGGGCACCCACGGCATAAATTCTGTCTGGATTATTACCGAAACGTAGACGCCTTCGTCGGCGAGCTGTACGACCGGGCCGAGAGCGCCGGCGCGTCGTTCTACCTGCTGTCGGACCACGGCTTCTGCGCCGTCGACCAGGAGTTTTACCTGAACACCTGGCTCGCCCAGGAGGGCTACCTGTCGCTGGAAGGGGACAAGAAGGACTCGTTCGCGGCGATTGCGCCGGGGTCGCGGGCCTTCGCGCTCGACCCTAACCGAATATACATAAACGTCGCCGGGAAATACCCCCGGGGGAACGTACGGCCGGGGGACGTCCCGGCCCTCAAGGCCGAGATAGCCGAGCGCCTACGGGCGCTTACCTTCGACGGAAGGCCGGTCTTCCGGCGGATCTTCGACCGGGACGAGATGTACGCCGGCCCGTACGCCGAGCAGGGGCCCGACATGGTCGCCGTCGCGCATCCCGGCTTCGACGTCAAGGCCCACCTCGGCAAGGCCGAGGCCTTCTCCCGAACGAACCTCACCGGCATGCACACCTACGACGACGCCGTCTTCTGGTCCGCGGCGCCGCCGTCGGATAACGTTATCATAACCGACCTCGCGGACATTATCCTGGCGGAATACTAACCGCCGACCCGGTAACGATAGATGTCTTCTAAAATAAAATTTACGCTCGTCGCGGCCGCGGCCCTCGTTCTGGCGCCGGCGGCCTTCGGGTACGTCGGCCCCGGGGCCGGCTTCGCCGTCGTCACGTCCTTCTTCGCCGTCTTCGCGAGCCTTCTCCTCGCCGTCTTCGCGTTTTTAACGCTACCCTTCCGGCGCCTTATTCGCGCCATCAAGCGGCGCCGTGCCCATTCCAAGGCGCGCGTACGGCGCGTCGTCATCCTGGGCCTGGACGGCCTTTCGCCCAAAATAGCGCGCGACATGATGGCCGAGGGCAAACTGCCCCACTTCTCCCGTCTGGCTGAGGAGGGGACCTTCAAGCCCCTCGCGACGACGGTGCCGTCGGTGTCGCCGGTGGCGTGGTCGTCCTTCCAGACGGGCGCATCGCCCGCCCGGCACAACATCTTCGACTTCCTAACCCGCGACCGCGCGACCTATCTGCCCGACCTCTCGTCCGCGCACATCGGCCCGCCGCGGCGCTTCCTCAACCTCGGCAAATACCGCCTGCCGCTGGGCAAGCCGACCATAAAACTCCTGCGCCGCGGCAAGCCCTTCTGGAAAATCCTGGGCGACCACGGCGTCTTCTCGAACGTCATCCGCGTCCCCATCACCTTCCCGCCGGAGAAGTTCCACGGCGTGTCGCTCTCGGCGATGTGCGTGCCCGACCTGCTCGGGACGCAGGGGACCTTCACGTTCTACGCGGAGGATGAAGCCGCCATCTCCGAGGGCGGCCAGTGCGTCCGCGTCAAGCGCGACGAGAAGGGCGAGGTCTCGTCTGAACTCCTGGGCCCGGACGACCCGGTGAGGCGCGAGCGTAAGCAGCTTACGGTGCCCTTCCGCGTCCGGCCGGGCAAGGACGGCCAGGTAATAATGACGCTCGACGGCGCCCGCCTAAAACTCAAAGTCGGCGAATATACCGACTGGACGCCGGTAACGTTCTCGGCGAGCCTGGGCGTGAAGGTGCAGGGCATCGCCCGCTTCCTCGTGAAGTCGTTCCAGCCCTTCGAGATGTACGTCACGCCCATCCATATCGACCCGGACAAACCGGCGCTGCCCATTTCCCACCCTTATATATACTCGGTCTATCTGTCGAAACTCCTGGGCCGCTACGCCACGCTGGGGCTGGCCGAGGACACTTGGGCGCTGAACGAGGGCATCATCGACGAGGGGCAATTCCTGGAGCAGGCCTGGCGCTACCACGACGAGCGCGAGGGGATGTTCTTCGACGCGTTGGAAAAGACGCGCCAGGGCGTGGTAACCTGCGTCTTCGACACGTCGGACCGCATCCAGCACATGTTCTTCCGTTATCTGAATCCGGCCCACCCGGCCAACGCCGGCAAGGACACCGAGTTACATAAAAACGACCTGGCCGACATGTACGTCCGGATGGACGAGCTGGTCGGCAAGACCGTGGAGAAACTGGCCCCCGGCGACGTCCTCGTCGTCATGTCCGACCACGGCTTCTCGTCGTTCGAACGCGGCGTGAACCTGAACGACTGGCTCGAGCGCGAGGGGTACCTGGTGCGCGAGAACGGCGCCGGCCCGAGCAAGTGGCTCGACGGCGTCGACTGGAGTCGGACCCGGGCTTTCGCGCTGGGTCTGGGCGGCATTTACGTCAACGTCGCCGGCCGCGAGGCCAAGGGGACGGTCGCCCGCGAGGACGTTCCGGCCCTCAAACGCGAAATCGTCGGCAAGCTAACTGGCCTGCGCGACGAGGCGCGGGGCGACGTGGCCGTCAATAAGGTGTACGACCTCGCCGAGATATACGAGGGCCCCTACCTGAGCGACGGCCCCGAACTCGTCGTCGGCTTCAACCACGGCTACCGGGCGAGCTGGAACACGGCTACGGGCGGCTTCGGTAGTGGTATAATTGAGGATAATACGAAGGCCTGGTCCGGGGACCACTGCATCGACAGCGAACTGGTCCCTGGGGTGTTCTTCTCGAACGCCCGCGTAACGTCGGACCGGCCTCGTATGATAGATATCGCTCCTACCGTTCTGGACCTGTTCGGCGTGGGCGTCCCGGCCTACGTCGAGGGCGAGCCGCTCGAGCTCGAACTCCCGCCCGAGCCGGAAGGAGACGAGGGGGATACAGATGAAACGGCGTGATTTTATAAAAGTGACCGGCACCGGCGCCGCGGTGGCCGCCGCCGGCGGCCTGACGCCGTTGCTCGAAGCGTGCGCCGGTAAGCCGAAGGCCCTGGGCCGCAAAGTTATAGTTCTCGCCATCGACGGCATGGACCCGAAGCTGGTAGAGCGCTTCGTTGCGAGAGGCGCCCTGCCGACCTTCGAGAAGTTCATCGCGAATAACAGCTTCGTGCCGCTGGGCACGAGCCTCCCGCCGCAGAGCCCTGTCGCCTGGTCGGATTTCATCACCGGCGCGGGGCCCGGCGTCCACGGCATCTTCGACTTTATACACCGCGACCCGCAGACGCTCGCGCCCTTCCTCTCCATCTCTCGTTCGTCGCCGCCCTCGCGGACGATGAAACTCGGCAGTTTCGTGGTCCCGCTCTCCGGCGGCAAGGTGGAGAACCTGCGCCGCGGCCCGTGCCTCTGGGACATCCTGGCGCAGCACGACGTCCCGGCGACGGTCTTCAAGTGCCCTTCGAACTTCCCGCCGGTCGAGACCGACGCCCGAACCGTCTCGGGCATGGGCACGCCCGACATTCGCGGCACCTACGGCACCTTCACCTACTACACCGACGACCCGCCGGCCGACGCCGACAAGTTCACCGGCGGCGAGTGCGTAACGGTCCGGCTGTGGGACAACACGTTCACCGCCGACCTCACGGGCCCGCCCAACACATTCAAGGAGAACGCGCCCCCGGCCAAGCTCCGCCTAACGGTCCACCGCGACCCCTCCCGCGACATCGCGAAGATAACGTGGGACGGCGGCGAGGTGGTGCTGAACCGCGGAGACTGGAGCGAGTGGCACCGGGTCCGCTTCAAACTCGCGGGCCCCCTGGCCGACACCGCCGGCATCGTGCGGTTCTACCTCAAGGAAGTCAGGCCGCATTTCCGCCTCTACGTCACGCCGGTCAACATCGACCCGCTGGACCCCGCGCTCCCCATCAGCACCCCCGGCAAGTACGCGGGGCAGATAGCGCGGCGCGCCGGCCGCTACTACACGCAGGGATTCCCGGAGGACACCAAGGCCCTCTCGCACGGCGTCTTCGAGGAGGAGGAGTACCTGGGTCAGGGCGGCATCGTCCTCGCGGAGCGGATGGCCTGTCTGGAGGAGACGTTGGCCGACTTCGACGACGGCTTCTTCTATTACTACTTCTCGAGCATCGACCAGAACACGCACATGATGTGGCGTACTATGGACGAGAATCACCCGCTCTACCAGCCCGACGCCTCGCCCGAGGTCAAAGGCGCGGTCGAACACTATTACCGCGAGATGGACGGGGCGCTGGCCCGCGTTCTCGCTAAGGTCGACGACAAGACGGCGTTCTTTATAATATCGGACCACGGCTTCGCGCCCTTCTACCGCGAGTTCAACCTCAACACCTGGCTGCTTAACAACGGATACCTGACGCTCAAGGACCCGTCCCGGCGCGAGGAGACCGAATTCCTGGACAACATCGACTGGGGCCGGACGGTGGCGTATGGCTTCGGCCTGAACGGCTTGTACGTGAACATCCGCGGCCGGGAGCCCCAGGGCTCCGTCGAGCCGGGCGACGCGCCGGCGCTAGCGGACGAACTCGCGGCCAAGCTCGAGTCCTACACCGACGAGGAAACCGGCAAGCGCGTCATGGTCAAGGCGTACAAGTCCCGGGAATCGTACCGGGGGAAAGCCGCGGCCGAGGCGCCGGAACTCATACTCGGCTTCGCGCCGGGCTACCGGCTGGCCGACGATTCCGCGGTGGCCGAGTTCCCCGACCAGGTGTGCAAGGTGCGCGAGGACAAGTGGGCCGGCGACCACTGCATCGACCCGGGCCACGTCCCCGGCGTGCTGTTCACGAACAAACCCGTAGCGGCGAAGAGGCCGTCCTTGCGGGACCTGGCCCCGACGATTCTGCACGAGTTCGGCCTTGACGTCCCGGGCATCATGACCGGCAAGCCCATATTCAAATAGGAGCGCCGCGGGTGCCGTCAGATGTTACCATCTGACGGCGGCGGGAAAAAAGAGAGCACTCCGTCGCGTCGGTCGGTAACAACCGACGCCACATAAAGCGAACAACCGACGCCACATAGATGGAGGCAGTATGGCCAAAATAAAAATCGACGGCGAACTGTGGGACCGTGTCAAAAAGGCCGCGGAGGCCGGCGGGTACAGCTCCCCGGAGGAATTCGTAATCCACGTCCTCGAGCGGGACCTCGCCTCCCTCGACGGCGCGGACGACGAAGAAGAGATAAAGAAACGGCTCCAGGGCCTGGGTTACATTTCCTAAATTATGTGGTACATTAACGTCGTAATAACGCGGATTTTCGACCTCCTGGTCTGGCCCTTCGGATGGTGGCCCGCCGGCGGCCTGCTCTTCATCTCGGTAATCGCCGGCGTCGCGATGCTCCTTATATTCAAGGCGGCGTCGAACCAGGGGGCCATCAAGCGGACGCGCGACCTCATCAAGGCCCACATGCTCGCGATGCGGCTATTCAAGGACGAGGCGAGGGTCGTCGCCGAGAGCCAGAAAAAGGTCCTCCGGACCAACCTGAGTTACCTTCGTTACGCCGTCGTCCCCATTGTCTTCATACTGCCGCCGGTCGTCCTGATAATGGTGCAATTGAATCTGCGCTACGGCCCGGCGCCCGTGCGGCCGGGCGAGGCCGTCGTCGTGTCGGCGACCTTCGAACGCGAAGTGGACGACGACGTTACGCTAAAGGCCCCGGCGGGCGTCACGGTGGAGACCGAAGCGCTCCGCATCCCCTACAAGCGCGAGGCCGACTGGCGCGTCCGGCCCGAGAAACCCGGCGAGTACGAACTGGTCGTCAAGGCCGGCGGCAAGGAGTTCGTTAAGGAACTCGTCGTCGGCGAGGACGGCACGGGCCGCGTCAGCGCCGTGAAACCCTCCGGCATCTGGGGCCAGCTAATGAACCCGGGCGAGAGGCCGGTATCGGCCCCTTTGAAAGCCGTCGCGATAAGCTACCCCGAGCGCGAGAATACCGTCTTCGGCCTGGGCGTCCACTGGCTCCTCACCTTCTTCATCGCGTCCCTCGTGGCCGCGTTCGCCCTCAAAGGGGTACTCAAGACGGAAGTGTGAAGCCTTTTGGGAATAACTTTTGACAGAGCGTTGTTTAGATATTAATATGCAGGCGGCCCGAAAAACGGGCCGCCGTTTAAGTTCCACCCGCGCTACCCGACAGGAGATGCGTCATTATGGCCGAAGAAAACGCAACGCCGTCGCTGTGCCCGAAATGCGGGGCCGCGCTGGGGCCGGCCGACGCCGGCAAGGTGACCTGCGAATATTGCGGCGCGACGCTCCGCCCGGAAGAAGTAAAAGCCGAGGAGGCCGCCGATAGCATTGACGACCTCTACGAGCGCGGCCGGGCCGCCCTCGCCCGCCGCGACTACTCCCAGGCTTACGAATACTTCGACCGGATAACCGACCGAATTCCGACCGAGGCCGACGCCTGGCTCGACAAAGGCATCGCCGGGGCATATAAGGGCCTGGTAGAGGATGAGGTAGTTAAAGCGGACGAGGCGCTACTCCGCCTCGAGAAGGCGCTCGAGGTTTACGCCGGCGACGACCGGGAAACGTTCGAGCGCAACGCCGCCAACCGGATGGGGGCCGCGGCGGTCGCTCTGTATATCGAAGCGGACAGGCGCGGCCTTGTCAACGAGGTCAACGTCCGCGGAATCCTCGACCTGCTCATTTTCTGGGAGGCGTCCGGCTCGGCCAAAACCGCCGCCTGGGAGAAAATCATCCAAATCGCCGCCGAATTCCAAACGCCCGAGGGCGGCCGGCCCTACGCCGCCGAGGCCGAGAAATACGCGGAAATATTAAAAAAGAAAAAAGAAGCGGACGCCCGGAGGGCCAGGGAAAAAGCCGAGGCCGAAGCCGAGGCCGCCGCGCCCGCGGCCCCGGCCGAAGAGAAACCGGAACCCGTCAAGGCGCCCTCCGGCAAGGGCAAAAAGACCGCGCTGATAATCGGCATTATAGTCGTCGCAGTAGTCGTTATCTGCATATTGTGTTGCGTCATGCTCGCGATATTCGGTTCGTATTAGTCAACCGGCCCGGGTCGCCAACGACCGGGCGAGAGGTACCCCCTTATGCCCGATACGGAACTTACGAGCGATAACGCGTTCATAGCTCTCCGCTGTCCCAAGTGCGGCGGCGAACTCGGGAAGGCCGAGGCCGGCAAGTTCACCTGCGAGTACTGCGGCACGTCGTTCCTGCCGGCCGAGGTCTTCGCCGGGAAGGCCGTCAACCTCCAGAAGTTCTACGAGGAGGCGTTCGCGGCCCTCGAGGCCGGCAACCACCGCCGGGCGTACGAGTACTTCAATCGCATCCTGGAAACCGCGCCCCGGGAATACCAAGCATGGCTGGGGAAAGGGATGTCGGGGGCGTACGCCGGCCTTATCGAGAACGACCTGTTCGACTCGGCCGAAGTGCTGTCGTGCGTGGACATGGCGCTGGAATATTACGACGGCGAGGACCGCGCCGCCTTCGAGAAATCCCTGGCGGACAAACTCGGGACCCTCGCGGCCGACGTCTTCGAACGTATAAAAGCGAGCGAGGTCGCGGACGAGGCCAACCTGGGGGCGTGCCTCGAACTCCTGCGCGTATGGGAAGAGAAGGGTACGGATGAACTCGCCGCGTGGAAGGCCATCGTCGCCGTGGCGGAGTCTCAGGCCGTGCCGCCCAAGGGAAAACGCCAGCCCGGCACGCATTACCTCACATTCGATTACCCCTACCGCGACGTCGCCGCCGAATACGCCGCGAAGATTCGCGAGAAGTACGACCCGAATTTCCAGAACGTCTACGAGCGCGGCGCCGTGACCCAAAAAGAGGTCACGAAATCGCTCAAGAAAATCGGCGTCGTCGCCATAGTCGTAATACTCGCCATCGTTATAACAATCATCACCATCGTCGTGATCCTGGCGGCGATGGGCATCGTCGGCCTTAGTTATTTCGCTTCATAAAATAACTCGCAAAAAACCGGCCCGAAGGCCGACGGGAGTCGAGGTTAAAAAGCTGGAGTACAGCTCGGGAGGACGTCGTTTCTCATGTCGGCCAGGGAAATAGACGGCGCGAAAGCTTTTCTGCCATTACGATGTCCCAAGTGCGGCGGCGAACTCGGCAAATCTTTAGCCGGCCGATTCACGTGCCCGGATTGCGGCACGTCCTTTCTGCCCAGCGAGGTTTTCGCGGGAAAACCAGCCGACATGCGGGAGCTCTACGAGCGGGCGTTCGCGGCGGCGGCGGAGGGGGCCTACGGCCGGGCGCTCGGGGATTTTAACCGCATCCTGCTAGTCGATTCCGGCGATTACGAGGCATGGGTCGGCAAGGCCGTCGCGGCCGCGTACGACCACCTGAACGAAACCGGCCTGGTAAAGGCGAGCGAAGTCCTGTGGTGCCTGGAGATGGCGTTTGCCCGCTATGGCGGCGAAGATAGAAGCGCGTTCCAACGCCGACTAGCCGACCGGGTCGGCGCGCTGGCCGTCGACTTGACGCGGCGAGTAAAAAGCAAGCCGGTTTACGATGAAGGGACGTTACGTAGCCTTTTGGACCTGCTGGCCTATTGGGAGGAGAGGGGCAACGGGGGATCGGCGTGTTGGGCCGCGACCGTCGCCGTGGCCTAGACGCCGGTAGTAAAGGAAGACCAACCGTCCCCGATAGAAGCGGCGTTGGGGGGACCTTCGTCGCTGTTGGGTTCGATGCTAACGCAATCCTACCCGTTCATGGAAGTCGCCCGGGGATACAGAGAGAAGATCCGCGCTAAACGCGGCGCGCCGGAATATGGCAACGAGAAACCCCGCACCAAATACTCCCGGCCGGCCGCCACCGCCTATACGTATAAACCCCGCGCCCGGTCAAAATCGGATGACGTCTTCTTTAAGGTAGGCACCGCCGTTTTAACAGGGATAGCCGTCTTACTCCTCGCCCTCGCCGTCATCGGTTCATTCCGTTAATCCCAAGCCTCCCCGGCGCTTCGCCAAAAAAAAACCGGCCCGTCGGGGCCGGCTTTCTCATTTTGCGTAAATCAATTACCTTCGCACGGTCGCTTGCCTTGCCCGCGCGCCGAGCCGGGCCTTCATGAGCGTAACGAGATCGTAGGGGATTTTAAGGTCCCCGCGGCCTACTCCTATCTCCACCCCCGGCTTGGCGGTCCCGTGGAAGTCGGTGCCGCCGCTGGCCAAGACGTCGTACTCCTCGGCCAGCCGCTTGAACGACGCGGTATCGGTGGGCAGATGATCGGTGTAGTAGACCTCGACGCCGTCGAGACCCGACCGGATGAGCTTGTATAACATATTTTCGGTTATACTGGGGGCGAGGGCGTAAATGCCGGGATGGGCCAGAAACGCCAGGCCTCCCGCGCCGTGAATAAGGCCGATTCCCTCTTCCGCGGAGATGCGCCGCCGGTGAACGTACGCCGGTTTCTTGTGCGCCAGGTACTTGTCGAACGCCTCTTGGAAGTCGGCGACGTAGCCCTTATCCACCATTACTTCGGCGATATGGGGCCGGCCCAGGGTCTTGCCGCCGGCCTTGGCCGCCACCTCCTCGATCGTAATAGGCATGCCGAGTTCGGCCAGCTTTTCCAATATTTTGGGGTTGCGGAGGCGACGGTATTCCCGGACCTCCTCCAACGCCGCGGCGAGTTTATCCTCGGCCGGGTCGACGAAAAGGCCGACGATGTGAACGTTCGTGGGGGTGAAGTTGCAGCTAATCTCGACGCCCGGGATAACCTCCAGGCCGAGTGAGGCCCCCTGCGCGAACGCCTCCGCGTTGCCGTCCACGGAGTCGTGGTCGGTTATCGCGATGGCCGCGAGGTCGGCGTCGACGGCCAGTTGAACCACCTGCGCCGGCGTGTACGAGCCGTCGGAATAGGACGTATGGACGTGAAGGTCGATATATTCGGACATCACATGTAACCAAGCGCTTCCAGGCGCTTGCGTACTTTCTCCTCCTCTTCTTCGGAGTACACTCCCTCCGACCCCGCCGGGGCCAGGTATCCCATTTCTTCCAGCTTGGCGATGACGCGGGCGGCGCTGGCCTCGGGCGTTTCGCTGTCGGTCAGGCACACGACCTCGGGCGATTCCGGGTCCTCGTACGGGTCGGAGACGCCGGTGAAGTTCTTAATCTCGCCGGCCAGAGCCTTTTTATATAAGCCCTTGACGTCGCGTTCCACCAACGCCTCGAGCGGGCATTTGCAGAATACTTCGACGAAGTCGCCGATGAGTTTGCGGTTCTCGTCCCGGATTTCCTGGTAGGGCGAGATGGCCGCGGCGATGGCGACGACGCCGTTGCGGCTCAGGATGTGGCAGACGAAGCCGATGCGGCGGATGTTGATGTCCCGGTCTTCCTTGGAGAAACCCAGGCCCTTGGACAGGTTGGTCCGGACGACGTCGCCGTCGAGGACTTCCACCTTCTTGCCGCGGGCCCGAAGTTCCTTTTCGACGATTTCCGAGATGGTGGTCTTACCCGCCCCGGAAAGGCCGGTGAACCAGATGGTGAATCCTTTCTCTTCCATACAAAACTCCTAAGTTACGGAAAGAACGGGCGCCGCTTTTCCGCCGCGATACGCCGCGGACGGGAAGGCCGGCGCGGT
Organism: Candidatus Zixiibacteriota bacterium; assembly: GCA_050117845.1. GTDB lineage: Bacteria > RBG-13-66-14 > B26-G2 > WVWN01 > WVWN01 > WVWN01. Next base: position 15,868 of record JASFLY010000019.1, on the reverse strand, counting down.
GACTATTTCTTCTTCTTTTTTAAGTCCATAATATTGCGACTTATGACTATTTTCTGAATCTCGCCCGTCCCCTCGCCTATCTCGTCGAGTTTGACGTCGAGGTCAAATAAACCTCGCCGCTACGATTACCGTTGAGTAGAATCAGGCTCATCGCCCTCATGGGCGTGAAGTCCCGCGACTTCTTCGGCCCAACGTATAACGTGTTCCACTTCCACCGTCAACTCGGCGCGGTCCATATCCGGCGGGGGTTCGTCGTAATCCTCGTAACGATATTCAACGGCGAATACCGTTAAAAGGCCCGGCTCTGATATGGCCGGCGGGTCCGCCCCTCCAGCCTTCGCTATTATATCTAATAAAGCCGAGATATTGTGGGTTAGCGGAAACTCCGAGCCCGACGCCGCGATGACGGCTTTAAGCGCCTTTTCGATGGCTTGTTGGGCATGGAAGCCGAAAACGAGGTCGTACTCGTCGCGTTCGACGCCCAGTTTAAGGAGAACCCCGTAATCAGCGCGAGCTTTACGCATCAACGTGTCGACGAACTTGCGCTGGCCATTAGGCGGCATACAACGTTACGCCCTCCCTCAACGCCCGGTTGACCAGCGCCCCGCGTACGCCAGACTTAGTACGCAAGTCTTCTTCGGTAGCGACCACTATGTCGGCCGCGACGTGAACGTCGGCAAGAGCTTCGTAGATTTTCGCCGCCAACGCCCGCCTGGATTCCAAGTTATTTACTACCACCAACAGATCGACGTCACTCCTCGGGCCGGCGTCTCCCCGCGCGCGGGAACCAAACATTATCACGCGGCTCGGGGCCGCGGCTTGTACGACGCGGGCGACAAGCTCCTTAAGAAACCGGGGCGCCTTTGTTTTTCTCTTGGTCACCATTATCCAAACCGCCACACCTAAACCGGCACCCCGCCGGCGCGGTGACTATTTCTTCTTCTTTTTTAAGTCCATTATGTTGCGACTTATGACTATTTTCTGAATCTCGCTCGTCCCCTCGCCTATCTCGTCGAGTTTGACGTCGCGGTAGATGCGCTCCAGCGGATAGGACTTGTCGTAGCCCAGGGCGCCGTGGATCTGGATGGCGTCGTAGGCAACCTCCCGGCCCACCTGGGACGCGTAGTACTTCGCCATCGCCGCCTCTTTGGTGTAGGGCACGCCGGCGTCCTTGAGCGCCGCGGCCGAGTATACCAGAAAACGCGCCGCCCGAACCTTCGTCGCCATCTCGGCTATCTTCCATTGTATCGCCTGCTGGGCCCCGATGGGCTTGCCAAACTGGACGCGCGTCTCGGCGTGTTCGACGGCGAGGTCGAGGGCCGCCTGGCCCAGCCCTACCGCCATGGCGCCGATGCTGATGCGGCCTGCGTCCAGCGCCACCATGAATAGCTTGAACCCTTCGTTCAGCCCTCCCAGCAGATTCTCCTTCGGTACGCGGCAGTCCTCGAAGAATATCTCCGAGGTATCGGAACCGCGCAGGCCCATCTTGTTTTCCTTGCGGCCGTAATTGAACCCCGGGGCGTCGGAGGGGACGAGGATGGAACTGACGCCGTAGACGCCCTTGCCCTTGTCGGGGTCGGTCCGCACGGTCGCGAAGCAGAGCACCGGCCAATCGCGTTTAGTGTTGGTGATGAAACACTTCTGGCCGTTTATGACCCACTCGTCGCCGTCCGGTACGGCCGTGGTCTTCGTGTTCCCGGCGTCGGACCCGGCGCCCGGCTCGGTGAGGCCGAAGCACCCCATCACCTCGCCCGAAGCGAATCGGGGCATGTACTCCCTAATCTGTTCGTCGTTGCCGTACTTCAGCATGGGGTAGTTGATTAGTGACCCCTGGACCGCGAGCATTACGCCCACCGACCCCGAAACGCGCGAGGTCTCTTCCACCATGATGGCGTAGCGCACGGTATCCCACCCGAGGCCGCCATACTCCTCCGGCGCCGCGGCGCCCCACCATCCGGCTTGCGCCACGGCCTCCATGACCTCGGCGGGGATATGGTCGTCCGCGTCGATGGCCGCGGCGTAGGGGCCGAGTATCTCTTCGGCCTTGGCCCTTATTTCGGCCCGAAAATCGTCGTACTCGCTGTAGTCTATCATGGCCATCACCTCAAAAGGTTACCGGCTATTACGAGTTTTTGGATTTCGGACGTACCCTCGTATATCTCCGTCACGCGGGCGTCGCGGAAGAAGCGTTCGACCGCGTAGTCTTTCATGTAGCCGTAGCCGCCGTGAATCTGGACGCCGAGGTTGGCGCAAAAATTGGCCGTCTCGGACGCGTGGAGTTTGGCCATCGCGGCCTCGGTGCTGAAGCTCTCGCCGACGTCGGCCGCGACCGCGGCCTGCAACGTCAACAGGCGCGAAGCCTCGATGCGAACCGCCATCTCCGCCAGGTATAACTGAATCGCCTGGAACTTGATGATGGGCCGGCCGAACTGCTCCCGCTCCCCGGCGTATTTCTTGGCCTCGTCGAACGCCGCCCGGGCGATGCCGACCGACTGGCCGGCAACGCCGATACGGCTCCCGTCCAGGCTGGCCAGCGCGATTTTCAGGCCGTCGCCCTCGTTCCCCAAAAGCGCGTCCGCGGGGACCTCGCAGTTATCGAACTCCAGCCGCCGGACGTCCAGCGCCCGCATCCCCATGCCGTCGAAGCGCTCGCCCACCGTGAGGCCCGGCGTATCGCGTTCCACCAGAAAGCAGGACAGGCCCTTGCCGCCGGCCTCCGGGTCGGTGGAGGCGAATACCAGGAAAAGGCCCGCGAACCCGGCGTTGGTAATGTATTTCTTGTGGCCACTCAGGACGTACGAGTCGCCCTTCTTCTCGGCGGTCGTCCGGACGCTCCCGGCGTCCGAGCCGGCCTCGTCCTCCGTGATGGCGAAGGCGCCGAAGAGTCCCCCCGACGCGATGCGCGTCAAGTATTTATCTTTTTGAGCGTCGGTCCCGTACTTTAAGACGGGATAACCCACCAACAGGTTCTGCACCGAGACCACGAGCGCCACCGCCGGCGACCCCCGCGAGAACTCCTCCATCGTAAGCGCGTACGTAACGTAGTCGAGTTCGACGCCGCCGTAATCCTCCGGGAGGAACATGCCGAAGTACCCCTGCTCGCCGAGGAACTTGTATATCTCCTCCGGGACCTCCCCGGTTTCGTCCATCTCCTCGGCCCGCGGCGCGAGTTGCTCGTCCGCTATCTGGGCGGCCACCTGGCGCATCATCCGCTGTTCTTCGTCGAGTTTGAAATCCATACCGGACCTCGCTTGACGGATTTTAATTTGAACTCGATTCCCCGCTAACCGTTGCCTTCTATCTCGACTTCCGCCAACGCCTGTTCCGCGTCGACGTTTTGTCCTTCCTCACAAGATATCTTTTTAACGACGCCGGGGCCGGCCGCGGCCAGCGCGTGCTCCATCTTCATCGCCTCGACGACGACGACGGTCTGGCCCTTCTCCACCGCGGCCCCGACGCCCGCGGCTACCTTCACGACCTTGCCGGGCATGGGGGCCCGAATGGTCTGCAGGCCCTCGACAATCTCCTCAACCTTTGCCCCGGCCGCGCCGTCGCCGGCTCCCGCCTCATCCAGGACGACCGTGTGGCCGCCCACGACGACGTGACGCCGCGCGCCCTCCCGCACGACGACGACCTCGACGGCGTCGCCGCCCACCAGTAAAGAATAACATCCCGGCTCGACGGAAACCAGGTCTACGTCGAGTTCGCGGCCGTTGACCGAGACGACGAGACATCCGCCCTTCTTCTCGGCCGCTACGGCGTACTCCTCGTCGCCTATTTTATATTCGTATTCCATACCTTACGCGGCGCCGTTCTGCCACGGCCCGACCGTTTGCCACGGGCCTGGGGCCTCCCGCATAACGCCGTCGCCCACGGATAGATTAGGCGTCCCGCCGGCCAACTCGGCCGCGGCGGCCGCGGCCAGCGCCGTCTCCAACACCTCGGCCGGCACTTCCTCGCGCCAGGCCGGGAAATGGTCGGCGATGAAGTCGGTGTTGGTGTCGCCGCCCGCGTAGGCCGCGTGCTCAATGACGTCCCGCAGGAACGGTATCGTCGTGCGGATGCCGAGAATGACGTACTCGCGTAGCGCCTCGGCCATGCGGCGCCGGGCCTCGTCGCGGTCCGCGCCCCAGGTGATGAGTTTGGCCAGGATGGGGTCGTAGTGCACCGGCACATCGTAACCCTGGTAGATGCCGCCGTCCAGCCGGACGCCCGGCCCCTGCGGCTCCCGCAGAAACAGCACCTTGCCAGCTGAGGGGAGGAAGCCCGCCGCCGGGTCCTCGGCGTAGATGCGGCACTCGATGGCGTGGCCGCGCTGGTTCAGGTCCTCCTGCGTGAAGGGCAGCATCTCGCCGGCGGCGACCGCCATTTGGGCCTTGACGATGTCCACGCCGGTGACCATCTCGGTGACGGGGTGCTCGACCTGAACGCGGGCGTTGACCTCGAGAAAGTAGAAGTTTTTATCTTCGTCTAACAGAAACTCCACCGTCCCGGCGTTGCGGTAGGATACGGCCCGGGCGACGTCGCAGGCCGCCGCGCCCATCTTCGCCCGCAGCTCGTCGTCGAGCGCTGGCGAGGGCGACTCCTCCACTATCTTCTGGTGGCGCCGCTGGATGGAGCACTCGCGCTCGAAGAGGTGGACGACGTTGCCGTCGTTGTCCGCCGTTATCTGGAACTCGACGTGGCGCGGCCTTACGACACATTTTTCGAGGTAGACTGTATCGTCGCCGAAGGCCCCTTTGGCCTCGCGGCGCGCCGCGGCCAGGCACTCCTCCAGATCGCCGTCGCAACTTACCGCGCGCATCCCTTTGCCTCCGCCGCCCCCGGCGGCCTTGACCATCACCGGGTAACCGAGCTTCTTCGCCTCGGCCAGGACCTCGGCCGCGTCGTCGCCGGCCCCGGCGGCCATCCCCGGGATGATGGGGACGCCGGCGGCGGTCATCGTGCGGCGGGCGCCTAGCTTGTCGCCGGCGAGACGGAGCGTGTCGCCGGAGGGGCCGATGAATACCAAGCCGGCGGCCTCGACGGCGTCGGCGAAGTCGCCGTTCTCGGCCAAAAAGCCGTAGCCGGGGTGGACGGCCTCGGCGCCGGCCGCCTTGGCGGCCTCGACGATGCGCTCGATATTCAGGTAGGATTCGAGCGGCGGCGCGGGGCCGATGCAGTAGGCCTCGTCGGCGCGGGCCACGTGCCGGGCGGCCCGGTCGGCCGCGGAGTATACGGCCACGGCCCGGACGCCCAGCTCCCGGCAGGCCCGGATGACGCGGCAGGCTATTTCGCCGCGATTCGCGATGAGGACTTTTTTAAACAATACCTAACCCGTTCGACTCGTGTTTTTCGCACACACGTTCTTTAACACGCATCGGCGGCAATTCGGACCAATATTAAAACAATACTCCCTACCGATATACCAAGCGGGTAAATCGAGGGCACCCGGGTTCCTCGGGTTGAGGAATTTCGCTGCTTCGATTATCGCTTTCCCGAGTTTTTCGCTATCAGAAACGGGAGTGATTATATCTTTCTTTACTAACCCGTCTATTAACCCCGTCCTTAAAAATATCCGCCTAATGTGTTTATCGTTTGATATCTCTGTTTCGCTTAACCTGGATTCAGGGAATTTAACCCATCCCAAACCGATTAACATATTAACGGCCATCGAAGCCTTTTTCTGTCCGATCCCGTAAAACTCCTCAAAAACCCTTATCAATTCCCCCGGTGAACTGGAATCTAACCAGATCCGTTTGACATCCCCGTCGTACTCCCCGACTATCTTTTCCGCTGCCCTAAGTAATGAAGCTGAAGCGGTCAGTCGAAATCTTAACGCGTAGCCGGCATCTGCGATTTCTCCAAAGATTTTATCAAGTTTACTAAGCGATAAATCCGCGACCCGTCGGGGACTAAGGTTATTTTCGAGCCTCTGTGATAGTTCATATGGAAATAACCAAGCTCGTTCAACGTTTTGGTTGCCGCTCAGTAATACGAACGTAAACCACGCGAATTCGTCGTTTTTTATGAAAGCGTTTACTACCTCATCCTCGACGTAATCTCCAATTTTTAAATTTTTCCTATAATCAAGAAGTATTCTGACTATTTTTTTACGCCGTTCCGAATACTTCGGCCGTTCGACTAAATATAAACTACCCATTCCAATCCCTCCTTTTTGGCAACTCGCTATTATCTCGCCATCACTCCGCCCATTTGGGCTTGCGTTTCTCGAGGAAGGCCGCCATGCCCTCCTGGCCCTCCTCGGAGACGCGCATCTGCGCGATCATCTCCGCGGTGTAGGGGCCGGCCTCGTCGAGGTCCATCTGCGGGACGCGCTTGATAAGCTCCTTGCACTTCGCGATGGCCACCGGCCCGGAGGTCACGAGCTGGCCGACCCACTTCGCGACGACGGCGTCGAGTTCGCCCTCCGCAGCCACGGCGTTGACGAAGCCGATGTCCCGGGCTTTCTCGGCGCCGATACGCTCGCCCGTCAGGAAGAACTCCCGCGCGGCCCCTTGCCCGATCTTCATGATTACGTACAACGAGATGCAACTGGGGATGAGGCCCAGCTTGGCCTCGCTCAGGCTGATGCGCGCGCTCTCCCCGGCGACCGCCAGGTCGCAACAGGCCACGAGGCCCGCGCCGCCGCCGATGGCCGGGCCGTTAACGCGGGCTATCGTCGGCAACGGGCACTCGTATACCGCCCGCATAACCGCCGCCACCTTGAGCGATTCCTCCAGGTTCTGTTCGTAGGTGAACTCGCGGACGGCCCGCATCCAATTGAGGTCGGCCCCCGCGCAGAAAGCCGAGCCGGTGCCGGTGAGGACGACGACGCGGCCTCCGGGGACTTTGGGCGCGACCTCGAAAGCGTCCAACAGGTCGTCGAGCATTTGGCCGTTGAAGGCATTGCGGACGTCGTCGCGGTTGAGCGTAATCCACACCGCGGGCCCGTGGGCGTCGAACGTTATCGTCTCGTAATCGGCCACGTTATTTCCCTCGCAAATGGGCGTCTACGTCGTTGAAAAAGGTTTGAGTCCTGGAAATCAAACTCTCCATTTCAGCGTCGGCCAACGCGAAAAGGGGATTGAACTCGGATTGGTATTTATAACGGCAAACGGTTTTAAATAAGTCGCCGAGATTGGGATCGAATTTGCCGAGATCCGAATAGTACTTATCGAATAGCTCGAACGCGGCCGTCGGTTCGCAATCGCACCCGTCGTAAGATAACGCGCTTCTGGCAGCGTTAACGCATATGACATAAGCGATAGAAACGATGCCCGCGCGGTATCCGCCGGTTCGCAAGTACTCGATCGCCTTTAAACCGTCGTCCGCCTTCTTCAATAACAGCCACGGAAGAAGCTCGTTATCTTCACCCACAACCAAAACCCCACCGGCGGGTTTAACCTTTTACATTCTGAACACGCCGTACCGCGTCTCGGGAACGGGAGCGTTCAACGACATCGCGAGCGCGAGGCCCAGCGCCGTCCGCGTCTCCGTCGGTTCCAATATGCCGTCGTCCCAGATGCGCGCCGTCGAGTAGTACGGCGTGCTCTGGCGCTCGTACTCCTCCTTCACCGGCCGGCGGAACTCTTCCTGCTCCTCCTCGGTCCACTCCACGCCCTTCTTCTTAAGCTGGCGCAGTTTGACCGTCAAGAGGACGTTCGAAGCCTGGTCGCCGCCCATCACGCATATCCGCGCGTTGGGCCACATCCAAAGCAGCCGCGGCTCGTAAGCCCGGCCGCACATGGCGTAGTTCCCGGCGCCGTAGGAGCCGCCGACGATAACGGTGAACTTGGGGACGTCGGCGCAGGCCACGGCGTGGACCAGCTTGGCGCCGTCCCGCGCGATGCCGCCGTGTTCGTACTGCTTGCCGACGATGAAACCCGTTATGTTCTGGAGGAATATAATAGGTATGCGCCGCATCGTACAGAGCTCGATGAAGTGCGACGCTTTAAGCGACGACTCCGAGAACAGCACGCCGTTGTTGCCGATGATACCCACCGGGTAACCCATTATCCGGGCGAAACCGCACACGATCGTCGGCGCGTAGAGTTCCTTGAACTCGTGGAAGTAGGACCCGTCCACCAGCCGGGCGATGAGTTCGCGGATGTCGTAGGGCTTGTTGACGTTGGCGGGGATGATGCCGGGGAGCTCTTCCGGGTCGTAGTGCGGGTCCTCCGGCTCGTGGCGGCCGAGGTCGTAGCGCCGCGGCGCCTCGAGGTTCTCGACGACGTTACGGCACCACTGCAGCGCGTGCTGATCATTGAGCGCGTAATGGTCGGCGGTCCCCGAGATGCGGCAGTGGACGTCGGCGCCGCCGAGCTCCTCGTCGGTCACTTCCTCGCCGGTGGCGGCCTTGACGAGCGGCGGGCCGCCGATGAAGATGGTCCCCTGCTTGCGGACGATGATGGCCTCGTCCGACATCGCCGGCTGGTACGCGCCGCCCGCCGTGCACGAGCCCATCACGCACGCTATCTGCGGGATGTTCAACGCGGAGAGCCGGGCCTGATTGTAGAAGATCCTGCCGAAGTGTTCCCGGTCGGGGAAAGTCCCCTCCTGCAGCGGCAGGAAAATGCCTCCCGAGTCCACGAGGTAGACGCACGGGAGGCGGTTCTGGAGGGCTATCTCCTGCGCGCGGACGTGCTTCTTTATCGTAATCGGAAAGTACGTGCCGCCCTTGACGGTGGCGTCGTTGGCGACGACGAGGACCTCCCGGCCGTGGACGACGCCCACGCCGGTCACGAGGCCCGCGGCCGGCGCCCCGTTGTCGTACATGTCCCAGGCGGCAAGGGGGCTGAACTCGAGGAAGGGCGTGTTGCGGTCGAACAGGCCCCCCAGGCGGTCGCGCACCAACATCTTGCCGCGCTTGACGTGGCGCTCCCGCTGGCCCTCGGGCCCCATTTCCCGTACCTTCGCCAACCGTTCGCGGTACTCGGCGGCGATGGCCAGATTGACCTCGCGGTTCTGTTTGAACTCCTCCGATTTCGTATCGATTTTGGATTCTAGTCGGAACATAGGCATATCCCACTCAGGGATATTCGATTATCAATTCTCTTTCGCTAAGGGCAAGAAGAAATTCCGGATATCTTCATCTTCCCTTAAAAAGAATCCATAACCCGTTATCATATCGGGAGGGCAATCAGGTCCATACGAGGAAACTACCTCGCCGTTAAAATCGAGAATCCACTGGTTAACGTCGAAATCGAAATACTCCTTTACCCGGTTATGGTAAGCTAAAACGTACAAACCCTTTTCGGCTGAACTCTCGTTCAAATAAAAACCTAAAATCGAACGTCGATAATGTCCGCCATCCTCTTGTACTTGTAGGTCGAAAGAAATACCGTATTTTATCGGGCGGGACCACGTAAAAACCGCTTCGGCTAAACTGAGCGCTTTATCGTAAACGCCCCGAATTCCTAAATTGTCGGCCCATTCTTCGAGTTGTTCCTTCGTAAGCGGAACGTATTTCGCCCTTTTTTTAGAAACGGCCTGGATTCGCGCCGTCTCTTCTTCAATCACGGTAGTTTTACTAAGAAATTCCCCTTTCCCATCCTTAAAATACTCGAATAAAACGGCGTTAACCGGTAACCCATATTGCTCGGATAAATACCTAATAATATTTTCCGTATTCGGGTCTAACGCCCCCGCAACGATAATTATCCTCTGAGCCGAATTAATAGTATCGGGAAACCCATCTAAGCCGAACTTCTTATTAAACGCGCTTAGGAAATTAGCTTCGTCCCCGTAATGCTTAATGGCGATATCTGTAATGGTTTCGTAATCTACGCGTGAGACCCAAGCCGCGTAACCTAAAGCTTGAGCCATAACTTCCGCAGGGGTCTTATCCCTCTTCAATTCGATTATTACCAAATCCCCGTTCGATTCTATACCGATTATATCGGCTTCGGTCCCAAATTCCGTTGATACATGGGACCCTACTATTAGAACTTCGTCAGAAACAAGCGATAAGTCCTTTTCGAGGACTTCGTGGATATTATCCTCGTACGGTAATTTCTCAGCCGGGATCTCTGATAATTCCCCGCCATCCATTCTCCACAACCGCGTCCTTTTACTCATCGGTAGACCTTCCCTATACGACTCGGTAGCGCCAAAAACTTACGTGCTGATTTCAAAAACGTGTCGGTGGGCCGGTCTGAAGACCGGCCCCTACGCAACCCCGTATTACGCCGGCACCGCCTTGTGGCCGTAACATATGATGCCGGCCTCGCCCTCCTCGGAAATCTTGCGGAACTCCAACCGTAGCGGCATGCCCGTCTTCACGTCCTCCAGCGGGACGTCGACGATCTGGGCCATCAGCCTCACGCCGCCCTCCACCTCGACGATGCCCAAAGCGTAAGGCACTTCCTCCGCGAAGTCGCTCGGGCCGACGCGGATGATGGTATACGTAACCAGCTTGCCGTCCATCGGCAGCGTCGCCGTCTCGAAGTCACGGCCACCGCAGACGCACACGCGGCGCGGCGGGTAATATACTGTGCCGCAGGCCGAACACTTGCCGGCCTCGAGGCGATAGCGCTGCGGTATCTCTCGCGTATATCGGGCCGAAGGCATCTACGCCACCTCCAATATGTGGACGACGGCCGAGCCGCCGGAACCGCCCATATTCTGCGTCAGGCCGCGCTTGGCGCCCTTCACCTGGCGCTCGCCGGCCTCGCCGCGTAGCTGTTTCACTATTTCCATAACCTGCGCCACGCCGGTCGCGCCGACCGGGTGGCCCTTGGACTTCAGGCCGCCGGAGGTGTTGACCGGGATGTCGCCGTCGCGGGCCGTACGGCCGGCCAATGTGGCCTCGCCGCCCTTCCCCTTCTCGACCAGGCCCAACGCTTCGATGACACAAATCTCGGCGATGGTGAAACAGTCGTGGACTTCGCACAGGTCGACGTCTTTAATTGTGGTCCCGGCCATCTCGAACGCCCGGGCCGCCGCCTGCGCCGTCGACTCGAGCCACGTTATATCCTCGCGCTGGGCGAGCTGGATGGTGTCGGTAGCGTGGCCGAAGCCGGCGATTTTAACCGGTTGCTTTTTCGATAGCTTCTCGGCCATCTCGAGCGGGCAGAGGATAGCCGCCGCGGCGCCGTCGGTGATGGGCGAGCAGTCGAGGATGTGCAACGGGTCGGCGATGAGGATGGAGTCCAGGACCTGCTTGGCGCGGATGTGGAAGGGATACTGGGCGATGGGGTTCAACGCGCCGTTGTCGTGGTTCTTCACAGCCACCTGCGCCAGCATCTCCGGCGTCGTGCCGTAGCGGTCCATATGCGCCCGGGCGATCATGGCGTAGAGGCCCGGGAAGGTGGCGCCGTGGTAGCACTCGTACTCGGCGTCCGCGGCGGAACCCAGGGCGAAGGTCGCGTCACCGCCGCCCACGTCCGTCATCTTCTCCACGCCGCCGGCGAGGACGATGTCCGAATGGCCGCTCGCGACTTCGATAGCCGCCATCTTAACCGCCGCCCCTCCCGAGGCGCACGCGGTTTCGACCCGCGTGGCGGGAAGGTGCCGTTGGCCCAAATAGTCCGCCATGAGCGAGCCGATATGCTCCTGCGCGGCGAAGAGGCCGGAGGACATGCACCCGATGTACATGTCGTCGATATGGTCTACGCCGGCGTCGTCCACGGCAGCGAGCGCCGCTTCCACGAAGAGGTCGCGGAGCGATTGCCCCCAGAGTTCGCCCCATTTCGGGTTGGCGCCGACGCCGATAATGGCAACGTCCCTCATATATTACGCTCCTTTGACGTTCATTATAATTTTCCCGCGGAACTTCGCGTACTCGCCGTATTGCAGATAGAAGCGTTCGCCCTCGAGTATTTCCCGCGTCCCGGGCGCGGCCTTCTGCACCTCGGCGATGCGGTCGGTGCAACGGAAGACGAAGCCGTCCGACCCCGCGCCGGAACCGTACGAGACGTGGAGGATCAGGTCGCCCGGCTTCGCTACGTCGAGGACGGCCGAGAGGCCCATCGGCGACGAGCCCGAATACGTGTTTCCGAGAAGCGGGCAGAGCAGGCCCTGCTCCCACTGGTGCGGGTTGAAGCCGAGTTTCTTGGCCACCGTGGAAGGGAACTTGCCGTTGGGCTGGTGGAAGACGCAGTAGGCGAAGTCTTCGGGTTTCAGGCCGGCTTTTTCCATTATGGCCGTGGCGCAGCCCTTGACGTGTTTGAAGTAGGCGGGTTCGCCGGTGAAGCGGCCCGCGTGCTGCGGGTAGTACTGATGTTCGCGGCGCCAGAAGTCCGCGGTGTCGGTCATGAAGGAGTAGGTATGTTCGCATTCGGCGACGAGGTTATCCTTGCCCATGATGAAGGCCGCCGCCCCCGCCGAGGCCGTGTACTCGAGCGCGTCGCCCGGCGCCCCCTGCGACGTATCGCCGCCGATGCCGAGCGCGTACGCAACGTACCCCGCGTCCACCAGGCCCATCGCGACCGTCATGGCCTCGGTGCCGGCCTTGCAGGCGAACTCGAAGTCGGCGCAACGACAGTCGGGAGTCGCGCCCAGCGCCTCGGCCACGGCCGTGCCCGAGGGTTTGACCGCGTAGGGGTGCGACTCCGAGCCGACGTAGCAGGCGCCTATCGCGGCCGGGTCGATGCCCGCGCGGAGGAGGGCCCGCCGGGCCGCCGTCACCGAAAGCGTGATCGTATCCGTGTCGGGCGCCGGGACCGATTTCTCCTGGACGTTAAGGCCCTTCTTGTACGCCTGGGCGTCCGCCCCCCACACCCTGGCGATTTCCTCGACCTTGATGCGGTAACGCGGCAGATGGGCGCCCCAGCCAACGATTCCTGCCATAGGGTCAACCTCCTGGGTAAAAATAATACCCACCCTCGTGAAGCACGGGCGGGTTTACAATTCGCACGCGACGGCGCCGGGCATACTTATGTATGAACGAATGGTTCGTTGCGCTTGCAATCGGCTCAGCCCTGCGGTCGCGGTTTATTCGGTTAACTTCGCGAATTAGAAAGATCTGCTAAAAAATTCACGAGGAAGAAAATCTATAATATCCGAGCCGCCGTGTCAAGGATAATTTACGCCGGGTGGAGGGGGATTTGTCCGGACAAACCCAATGCTACCGTGAAGCTCCGGCTTCGGCCGTCCGGGATAATGAAATAATTATTTACACCGCCCGGCGGTCAGCTGTTAATATCGGGCCCTGGCTGCACGAGGATTGATAAGAACCAATCCATAATCGACGTCCCACGGTTGGACGAAGGCGCCGACGGCGGGGCGCGAGAGGCCGTCGAGACCTTCGCTATCGGGCCAAGGAGACTATAAGAGATGCTTACCAAATCCCAAGTCGACGCATGGCTTAGCGAGTTCGTGGCTAAACTCAGGGAAGTTTTCGGCGAACGCCTCGTCTGGGTGGGGCATCACGGCAGCTGGGCCAGAGGCGAGCCGCGCCCTGAAAGCGACGTCGATTGCACGGTTGTCGTCGACCGTATGGAAGACGACGACCTGGCGTCCTTTCGGGATATCGTCCACTCCATGCCCGACGCGGCGGTACTCGCCAGCGGCTCGATCATGTCTATCCTCGAACTGAGGATGACCCCCCGTTTCTTCCTGGTGCAGGTATTCCACGGACGTAAGGTCCTTTACGGCGGCCTCGACGGCCTGGTCGAACCGTTAACCTCCGCCGACCTGGTCGAAGACGTAAAGATTAAAGCCGACGAAAACCTCCACGTCGCGCGCCATTATCTCCTGTACCCCCACGACCTCGCCAAAGCGGTCCATAACCTCAAATACCATTTCAAGAGGTGCTTCTACGCCCTCCAGTCCTGGCATCTTCTACTCAAGGGTGAGTTCATCGATACTAAGGTTGATTTACTCGACGCCCTCGACGACCCTATCGATAAAGAGGTCGTTCGCGTCGCGCGAGATTGGTACGATATCAAGGACGACCTGAGTGTGCGGCCCGCTTACTACATCGAACTCCTGGAACGATGGGGTCGAGGTATGATGCATAAACTCCAAACGTTCGCAGCGGAACGGGATGGTGAATAAGTGATCGACGTTAAAAGGTTGGGCCATGGCGACGAGGACCTGACGCGGGAGGTCGTCGCGGCCTTCTGGCCCGAGGGGAAACTTAACGAGGGGTTCTTCACCAAAGAGACAAACTACCTCCTGGCCGCGTACGTGGACGGCGCGTTCGCCGGCTTTCTGTACGCCTACGAACTCGAGCGCCTCGAGACGGACAGGCCGATGGTGTTCTTTTACTCCATTGACGTGGTGGAAGCTTACCGGCGGCGTGGCGTGGCGGCGCGCCTGATAGGGGAACTCAAACGGATATGCGCCGAGCGGAACGTCTCTAAGATGTACGTGCTGACCGACGAGGCGAATGCCGCCGCGATGAAGACGTATCAATCCACCGGCGGCGAGCGCGTATCGCCGGACAACGTGTTGTTCGTCTATAAAGAGTTTTAGGTATTGCGTAGGGGCGTACCTTTAGGTGCGCCCACCGTCATTCCTTAATTAATATGAAAAACAATGCGGCGCGGTAACAACTATCGACACCGACGACGGCCGGACCTGAAGGTCCGGCCTTACGTATGGAACCGCCGTCAGGTGGTAACACCTGACGGCACCGGCTTATGTAGGGGCCGACCGTTAGGCCGGCCCGAGGGCTAACAGGGGGCTTAAGCCCCCTGTCAAAAATCCGGGCTGGGTAGCGGCTATTCGGCCTTGACACGGGCGGCGCCTTTCGGCATAGTACGGCGATTAATCGGCCCCCCCAACTCGCCGGCGGCTTTTCCTCGTATTCAAACCCAACGATTTAAGGTTATGAAAAAATACCTGGTCCTCATCGGTTCGGTCCTGATTCAAACGTGCCTAGGCGGAATCTACGCGTGGAGCGCGTTCGTCCCCGCCCTGCGCGACGATTACGGCCTTACGACGGGGCAAACGCAGGTAATCTTCGGCCTCTGCGTCGCCCTCTTCATCGTCGCGATGGTCTTCGCGGGGCGGCTGGAGGAGAGGAAAGGTCCCCGGCTGACGGCGTCCATCGGCGGCGTACTCTTCGCCGTCGGTTACGCCGTTGCGTCCTTCTCCGGCGGGGCTTTCCCGCCCTTGCTTCTCGGCGTCGGCGTCATCACCGGCGTGGGCCTCGGCTTCGCGTACGTGTGTCCCATCGCGTCCTGCGTCCGCTGGTTCCCGGCCAAGAAGGGCCTCGTTACGGGCGTCGCGGTCGCGGGCTTCGGCGGCGGCGCCATCCTCCTCTCGCAGGTCGCCAACGCCCTCTTCGCCCGCGGGTGGGACGTCCTCGCCGTCTTCCGGGGCGTGGGGATAATTTACGGCGTGGTCATCGTCGTCGGCGCGCTCATGCTGTCGTGCCCGTGCGCGGCACCCGGCGCGGCCCCGCCGGCGCGGACGCCCCTCCGGACGCTCCTCGGAAGCGGCCGCTTCTGGGTCCTGTGGTTCGGGATGTTCAGCGGGACCTTTGCGGGATTGATGGTCATCGGCAACCTAAAACCCATCGGCCTAGCCGGCGCGGTGCCGGCCGCCGCGGCGACGCTCGCCATCAGCACGCTCGCCATCGGCAACGCCGCCGGCCGGATCGCCTGGGGCTTTATCTCCGACCGAATCGGCGGCAAGGCGATGCCTTTGTCGCTCGCGGGACTCGCGGTCGCGACGCTGGCGTTGTGGTGGGCGGCGCGTTCGGGGGCCGCGTTCGTCGTCGCCGCGCCGTTCGTGGGGTTCGGCTTTGGCGCTTGCCTGGTCCTCTACGCCGCCGCGACGGCGGACGCTTTCGGCCACGAGAACGTGGGCCGGAACTATCCGTTCGTGTCCCTCGCGTACGGCTTCTCGGGTATACTGGGGCCGGCGTTCGGCGGCGTCCTTTTCGACGCCGCCGGGAGCTATACCCTCCCGCTGGTGCTCGCGGCGGCGCTCTCGG
>JASFLY010000018.1:0-56145 GCA_050117845.1 Candidatus Zixiibacteriota bacterium | reverse complement strand
CGGGCGGCGGGGCCACGGCGAACGCGATGGCCGGGGCCTTCGGCTCGAACGGAGCTACCGCGGCGGCGCCGACGAACGACGGTTGGACGCTGGTGAACGGCGACCCGATAGTGGGCAAATCGCCGTATCGGTACATGGACGCCGGCGTGGAGTCGGGCGTGTTCGAGTATAAGCTGGAAGCGGTCATGGCGGCGGCGGGCATGAATGAACTGGGGACGACGCGGGTGGAAGGTACGGCACCGCGGGCGTTCTCGTTCAACGTGGCGCCGAACCCTGCGGCGACGACGGCGAAGCTGATGATAAACATGCCGACGGCGACGGAAGTAGTGGTACGTATGTACGATCTGTCGGGGCGTCGCGTGGGAACGGTACTGGAGCGGCCCGTAACGGAAGGGACGCACGAGTACGCGATGGACGTAAGCGGCATGCCCGCGGGTATATACATATTGCACCTGGAGGGCGGCGGCCACGTCTCGGCGAAGCGAGTAGCGGTCGTCCACTAGTCTGACGAGCTAAAGAAATACCAGGGAGCGGCTTTTTTAGGCCGCTCCCTTTTTATTACCTTATTGACGGAAGGAATGCCTACGATTAGCTTAATTTACGGCCGTAGGCCGGTTTCTTTTGACACTGGCCTTACCTTGTGATAGCATATTCGTTTAGATACCGTATTGGAGGAAAATATGTCCAAAGAGAGCGCCGGTCCCAAGAAAAAAACGACGGCGGTCCTGATAGCCGGGATCGTTAGCTTATGGCCTCTGTACTACATCCTGGTCGTCTTCGCGCTTATGAAATGGGGATGGTCGGAGGGCGAGTTCTCGCTGGCTACGCGTGACGTATCTACAAATAGAATAATATTCCTGGTGGCAATCGGGGCGACGCTGGCGCTTAGTATTGGCGTAATCGTTTGCGGCCTTAGGGCCTTCGTTCGCCGGTTGGCCGGCCGCGGCCGGGCGTTGGCGGGCGTTATCATGGCCTCGGCGAGTACGTTAATAATCGTTACGGTCGTAATATTGGTGGGCGTTTTCTTTGGTTTCGGCAACTTATTCGGCGGCAAGGGGGGCGACAAGCTT
Organism: Candidatus Zixiibacteriota bacterium; assembly: GCA_050117845.1. Taxonomy (GTDB): domain Bacteria; phylum RBG-13-66-14; class B26-G2; order WVWN01; family WVWN01; genus WVWN01. The sequence continues at coordinate 55,075 of JASFLY010000018.1, read as the reverse complement.
TCGGCCGAAGATCGTATTAACAAGTGCCGGTCCAACCAGGAAAAAATCGCCGTTATGCTGGGGCCGGAAATGTACGGCTTCGACCACCCGGACGTCCGGCCGGAGGAATTAAAGGAATTGGATTTATCCCCCTCCGGGGATCTGGTCAACCCGGAAGACGGCCCGGCCTATACGACCGACCCGACCATTTTCGACTGCCCCGCCGACGACGACCCGAACGACGTGGATTACGTCGTCGACGTTACGCCTAACGGTGAGATAAAAGTGCGCTGTATCGACCCCGAAGGAATGGAAGAGGGGCATAACAAGTAAATACGGTACGCATGGACGAGGTTAAACGAGCCGAGAAGGAACTTCAGGCGTTCGACACGAGCGTCTCTCTGGGCGATTACCTGCGTGTAATAATCCGCCGCAAGTGGGCGGTCGTAATAATTTTCCTGACCACGGTCGTGCTGGCCACGCTCGTTAGTCTCCGCATGCCCAAGATTTACCAGACCTCGGTTAAAATAAAAGTGAGTCAGCGCGTTTCGGGCGCCACCATTCTCTCCTCGTTTTATTACGACCCCTATTTCCTCGAAACCGAGATAGAGATGATACGCAGCCGGGCCCTTTTGGCCAAGGTGGCGAACCATCTCAAGATGACCTACCGGGTGGCGCCGGGGCGGCCGGGGCTGCGCGAAGCGCTGGCCGAGGCCTATTTCGAAGAAGGTACGCCGGTAGGAAACCTCGTAATTACTTTCTCGGGCCCCGATTCCTACACGGTCGCGTTCGACGGCCGGCCCATCGGCGAAGGGCGTAACGGCGAGGTTTTCGAGTGGGAATTCGGGACGTTGCTCATCGATACGAAGCGGGCGCGGGCGGGGGACCTGATAGAAATAAAAACGAGTAACGTCGACGCCGTGGTCGGCGGTATATTGGGGAGTATCCAGGTAAAACCGGTCGAGAACGTCAATATGCTCCGGTTGACGGCCAAGGGCCGCGACCCCAAGAAAGTGACGCGTTTGGTCAACGCCCTGGCGGACGTCTACGTCGAGACGAGTATGGAGGACAAACGGCTCCAGGCTACGACGACCCGCGTCTTCATAGAGAACCAGATAGAACGGACGGCGAGTAACCTCCGCCGCGCCGAGATAGAGCTCGAGACCTTTAAGAGGGAAACGGGCATTCTGGATATGAGCGCCGAGACGCGGCGTTACGTGTCGGTCCTGGGCGATTTGGAATCCCAATTGTTGGCGGAAAGCCTGGACCGTCAGATATCCGCGGTGGAGCTGGACATTCTGAAAAGACGCCGGGGGGCCGTTTCGGGGGAAAGCGGCAGTTACCCGACGGAGGAAGTGCTTATCTCGCGCTTCGCGGCGGGAAGCGCCTTGCAGCAACTCGAGAATCGTTTGATAGAACTCCGGCGGCGCCGCGCCGAACTGGTTCAAACGCGGACGCCGGACCACCCGTCGGTCGTGGCCGTGGACGATGAGATCGCGAACGCCGAGGAGGAGTTGCGCGTCGCGTTGTCCGACGCTCTCGAATTCGGCGAACTCGCGACGAACGTCGAACTCTCCGACGAAAAGATGGCTATGCTGGACGATACCCTCCGCGACTACCGAGAGATGACGTCTACGTTGCCGGAAAAAGAGATGGAGCTCAACCGCCTCCTGCGGGCGTACCAGGTTAACGAACAAGTGTATACGATGCTCCTCGAGAAATTGCAGGAGGCCAAGATCAACGAAGCCATGCCCACCGCGGATATCCGGGTGGTGGATTACGCCCTCGTCCCTAAGGCTCCCGTAAGCCCCAACTACGCCAAGAATATAATCGTCGGGATTATACTGGGCGTTTTCCTCGGCATCGGCGTGGCGTACATCCTCGAGTTCGCGGATACTTCCCTTAACACCGTCGAGGAAGTGGAGCGGCGGCTCGAGATGCCGGTTATCGGGATAATCCCGCGGGTCGGCCCCGGCGCCGTTGCCCGTATGATCCCGCGCCACGAGAAACTCGACTCGTATTTTATCACCCATAGCTATCCGAAGTCGCCGGTGGCCGAGGCGTTCCGCACCTTGCGTACGGCCATCCGGGCGTCGGGCGTGGATGTCGAGGTGAAAACCCTCCTCGCGACCTCGACCGGCCTGGGCGACGGAAAAACCAACACTTCGGTCAATACGTCCATAATATTCGCGCAGGCGGGGGACGACGTCGTTCTCGTGGATTGCGACCTGCGGCGGGCGGTAGTCCATACCGTCTTCGACCTGGAACGCGTTCCCGGTTTGTCGGAAGTGATAATGGGGCGGGCCGAACTGGACGAGGCTCTGTGTCCCACGGGTATCGATAATTTAACGGTTTTACCGAGCGGCATCGTGCCCCCCAACCCGTCGGAGTTGCTGGGTTCGAAGAAGTTCGAGGCCGTTGCCGCCGAACTCGAGGAGCGCTATACGCGGGTTATAATGGACGCGCCGCCGATTTTAGCCGTGACCGACGCGCTGGTACTCGGCCGTATGGTGGACGGCGTGTGCTTCGTCGTGTGCGCCGGCCGAACCGACCGCAACGCGGCCCGACGCGCGCTGGAGCTTTTGACCCGTTCCGGCTGCCGCGTACTGGGGGTCGTCTTCAATCAGGTGGATATGGCCCGCGTCTTCGGCTCGTACGGTTACAAATATTACAGCCAGTATTATAAAGCTTATACCGACGAGGAGACCGAGGCGTGACGAGCGTGTCGGCCCGCCGCCTTATCGCCCGGGCGCTCGCGGATGAATCCGTCGATTACGGCGCGTTGGTGGCGGCGCGGCGAGCCTGCGGTTCGTGGGAAGCGTTGGGGAAGCTGTTACGGGAAGAACGCCTGGCGGCCATGTTGGGGTATCGTATAGATGGCGCCGCGTTCCCGGTATATGAGCCGTTCGTAAATGAACTAAAGGCGAGAAACCGCGTCGTGATGGCGGCCAATCTCCTGCGGCGGAAGCTGTTCGAGGACCTGCGCGGCCGCCTCGCCGAAGTCGGCATACCGGCCATACCCATCAAAGGCGTCGACCTCGCTTTCGAGGCGTTCCCCAGTCCGGCGTGCAGGCCGATGACGGATATCGATATCCTGGTATCGCCGGATAATTATCGGGCGGCGCAGGATTTACTGCAACGGGAGGGATTCTCTCCCGGGCCCCGCGAGCCGCGCTGGTGGCCGGGTCGGACGTTCGGCCGGCAGGGCGAGGCCGTGGATTTGCATTGGAGTCCGGCGGCGGCGTTTCCGCCGCGCCGGGGTATGGCGTCCCTGTGCTATTTGGGCGACGACGAGAAAACGCCCAAAGAAGAATTCCGTATGTTGGTTTCGATTTGCCACCATCAAAATCACTTTTTCTCGCTGCCGCTAATGTATTATTACGAAACGCTACTCCTGGCCGATAGAGTTACGTGGCCCCGTTATTGGGCTCTCGCCCGAGGATGGAGCGTGGTGCGCGCCACCCGGTTCGTCCTCCAACTCGCGCGGTCGTTTTTCGGTGCTTCGTCGGCGGTCGGGAATTTCGATATATTAAAAACGCTAGCAGCTCCGGCGTTGGCCGGAGCCGATCCCGGGCGGGGCGTCCGGGCCGCGGCGCTATACGCTTTCTCGCTGGACAATCCCGGGGCGGCTCTCGCCTGGGGATTCCGGCGGCCGGCCTGGGCCAAGGAAGTCCTGACCCGGCGCTCTTTGAACGGAGAACGTCCGAAGTCCAAAGGAAGGAGTAAGACTTTTGAAACTGCGTGAGTTTTTCGACCGGGCGGTGGCCGCGGGCCGCGCCAGCGATCCTCGAGGCGAAGATGGTATTCTGGGTTACCTGGCCCGGGAACGCCGTACGTACGAGAATAGTTCGGATGACGCGAAGGGCGACTTCGACGTCGAGCGTCTCGTCAATCCGTACCACGATACCCGCATACTGAACGGCCCGGAGGATACCGACGTCCAGGCCGTTATGGTAGGAATCGACTTCGAGGTGGGCGAACTGGTTCTCGCGGACCGCTTGCGGGAACGGGGGACGCAACTGGACCTGTGCGTAGCCCACCATCCCGAGGGTTCCGCGTTGGCCAATCTCTATCGGGTGATGGAGATGCAGGCCGATATCATGGCGGAACTCGGCGTCCCGATAAACGTAGCCGAGGGGATCCTCGACCCCCGTCTCCACGAGGTCAAACGTCGCCTGTTGGCCCAGAACCATTTCCGGTCGGTGGCCGCCGCGAAACTGCTCGGCCTTCCGTTTATGTGTCTCCATACCGTCGCGGATAACTGCGTAACGAAATACCTCCAGGACCTATTCGACGAAAAGAAACCGGAAGTATTGTCGGAAGTCGTCGCCCTCCTCAAGGCCCAACCGGAGTACGCCGACGCCAAACTCAACGGCACCGGTTTACAGGTTTTGTCGCGTTCCATCAAATCCGAGTCGGACCTCTCCCGAATACGGGCCGGGGAAGTGTTCGTCGACATGACCGGCGGCACCGGCGGTTCGAAGTGGATGTTCGAGAAGCTGGCCACCAATACGAACGTCGGCACGTTCGTCGCGATGCACGTCTCGGAAGATAACCTGGAAATAGCGAAAAAGAATCACATCAACGTCGTAATCGCGGGTCATATGGCGTCGGATTCGCTGGGCCTCAACCTGTTGCTCGACTCCATAGCCGCCGGCGAAAAATTGGAAATTGTCGCCTGTTCGGGCTTCACCCGCATAGAACGGGGATAACGCCCCGATAAACCGAAAGAGGGTGTGTAATGAAAGAACTCATCGGCGACGTATTGGATCTTGTAAAAACCGAAGGGGCGACGTACGGCGACGTCCGGATACTCAGTCGCCGCAACGAGAGCCTTGAGGCCAAGAACGGCAAGCCCGAGGTCATCTCGGTCTCGGAGACCCAGGGCGTGGGCATCCGCGTCATCGTGGACGGGGCGTGGGGATTCGCCGCGTCGTCCGGCCTGGATAAGGAAGAGATGCGTCGCGTCGCTTCGCAGGCCGTGGCGGTAGCCCGGGCCAGCGCCCGATTCAAGGGGACCCCCGTCGTTCAGGCGCCGCAAGAACCCCTGCAGGGCTCTTGGGCCAACGATATAGCCGAGGACCCCTTCGGCATCCCGCTCGAGGAGCGGATGGACCTGCTCGTTCGGGCGACGGAAGAACTGGGGCGGGGCGACCGTATCAAAGTCGCCGAAGGGTTCCTGGTTTTCTGGCACACGGATAAAATTTTCGCCTCCACCGAGGGGGCGTATCTCGAGCAGAAGATAGTCGAGTCGGGCGGCGGCATCGTCGCCACCGCGGTGTCGGACGACGACATCCAGACTCGCTCCTATCCCAACTCGTTCCGGGGTAATTTCGGAACCGTCGGCTACGAGTACATACGCGACCTCGACCTCGTGGGCCACGCCCCCGGTATAGCCGAGGAAGCGGCCCAACTCCTGACGGCGCAGGTTTGCCCCACCACCGAGACGACGGTCATCATCGGCAACTCCCAGCTCGCGCTCCAGGTCCACGAGTCCTGCGGCCACCCCATCGAACTCGACCGCGTCCTGGGGCAGGAGGCTTCGTACGCCGGGATGTCGTTCCTTACGGTCGACAAACTCGGCAACTACACGTACGGCTCGCCCATCGTGAACATCGTCGCGGACGCCACCGTCCCCGGCGGCCTAGGGTCCTTCGGCTACGACGACGAGGGCGTCCCGGCGCAGTGCACCGACATCATCAAAGAAGGGCAGTTCGTGGGCTACCTCACCAACCGGGAAACGGCGCCCATCCTGGGGCCGGACTACCGTTCGGGCGGTACGGCGCGGGCCGAGTCCTGGAACCACATTCCCATCATCCGCATGACCAACATCAACCTCCTCCCGGGCGACTCGTCGCTGGAGGAGATGATCGCCACGACCGACGACGGCATCTACGTCGAAACCAACCGCTCGTGGTCCATCGACGACCGGCGGACCAACTTCCAGTTCACGACCGAGTGGGGCCGGCTTATCAAGGACGGCAAGCTCGGCGCCGTCGTGAAGAACCCGACTTACACCGGCAAGACCCCCGTCTTCTGGGGCAACTGCGACGCCATCGCCAACGAAAGCGAGTGGCAGATGTGGGGCACGCCGAACTGCGGCAAAGGCCAGCCGGGCCAGACGATGCACGTAGGCCACGGCACCGCCCCCGCGCGCTTCCGCAAGGTGCAGATCCAGGGCGCGTAAACAGCGGGTTTGAACTAGGACAGTGGGCTTAAGCCCACTATCGGGTCAACGAAGAAAAGAAGGCCGGGTTCACGCCCGGCCTTTTTAATACGGCGTCGCCGGATTGGCGGGGCCGGTTCACGTACGGGAAGATATTGAATGGGGATTAAGTAAGAGTAATTTATTCACCAATTGGGTCTTGTGGTTTCCTGATATTATTGTATAATAGTGCAGGCTGAGTGAGGCAAACATACCGAAGGGGGTATAACCATGGGAAGGATCTTTGTCACCGTTTTTCTTACCGTATTCTCCGCTACGGCCGCGTTCCCCTATTTAGGCGAGGTAGTCGGATCTTTCGACTCGCCCGATGCCGGCATTACCGGCCTCGCCATTTCTTCCGAGCACCTTTTCGCCCTACGGGCGTATATCCCGGACACCCCCGTCTACCGTTGTAATCCGATCACGGGTTCGGTGGTGGGTTCGTTCGGGTTGCCCTGGAGGACGGATTATTTAATGGGGTTGGCTTATAGCGGGGACGGTTATCTTTGGACCAGCGACGTCGAGAACCGCTACGTTTGCAAGATTGACGTAGATTCCGGTAACTTTTGCGGGTCGTGGAGTACCCACTATATGGCCTACGGTTTGGCGCCCCGCTGTACCGGCGACGGCGGCGTGGGTACGAGCCGCATCCTGGGAACGGACGAGTACGACACGGTCTTCGTTCACGAGAAGGCCGGGGGCAGTATTTCGGCTTCATTTAGTATCGCGCACCCGAACTACTCCGATTGCGCGTACGACTGGCGTAACGAAGTTATTTGGCAAGTCAGCGGTGATAGCCCTTATCACATTTGCGGCTACCGGCTCAATGGGGCGATTCTGGCGTCGTTCCCGAATCCTAACCCGTATCGTTTCGGTACGTACTCCCTCGCTTACAGAGGCGAATACCTATGGTTTTACGCGGGCGTTTACCCGGACTACGACATCTACCGTATCCACTGCCCGGCGAGGTTGAGCGTGGAGCCGGCGTCGCTCGGCAAGGTTAAGGCGTTGTACCGGTAGGCGGTTACCGCCGAAGTCGCCGATTCCCCGTACTAATATTCAAGGGCCGGGTTTGCACCCGGCCCTTTCGGCATGATGTTGGTACGGAATCTTTTAGTCTTTAGTCTTCGCCATTGCTAATATCGCCCCCGGTGAAAACTTACCCCGTGCGGACGAAACCCAACGCGAGTATGAGGCCGACCAACAGAGATAAAAGAATAGCCTTCACGCCCGAAAACCTCCTATTAATGCTATAACGCCGGTCATTTCGGTGTTTAGACGCGTAGGGCGCGGGAAGGTTTAAAATAAACAAAGCTTAAAGAAAAACCGGCCTTGAGGCCGGTAGTTATAGCACGGGGGTAACAGAACATTAATTATATATGTGTTTGAACTCCTCCTCTTCCCACAGTTCCTGGAAGTCATCCTTTTCGGGGAGGCAGGTCTTGCAGTCCGGGTTCTTGGCCACGAGGTCCCGGAGGAGGGCGTAGCCGGCGGGCCGGTCGCCCTGCTTGAAGGCCATCCGGGCCCGGTAGCAGATTACTTCCTTGAGGTCCGGTTCCACCTCTTCGGCCTTGGACAACAGTTTCTCCGCCCGGCCGTATTCGCCTATCTCGATGCAGGTGTAGGCCGCCTTGGCCCAGGCCTCGCCGGCGGTTCGGTCTATCTCGATGGCTTTCAGGTACGCATCCAGCGCGGCGTTGTAGTCGCCCAGCTCGTCGAGCATCCGGGCGTAGTGGAGCCAGCTATAGTAGTTGTCGGCCTGGAGTTCGGTCGCCTTCTGGTAGGAGTCCCGGGCGCGTTCGTGGTTTTCCAGGTCCTCGTACGCGTACCCCAGGGCTATCCATCCCCGGTAATCATCCGAGAAGGCGGTGACGAAGCGGCTGAAGAGGCCCACCGCCTTGGCGTACTCCTTGGCGTCGAGGTGGTTGTAGCCGCCGAAGAAGAGGGCCGCGCCGTGGTCGTCGTCGAGCTCGAGCGCCCGGTCGAAGGCCTCGGCCGCGCGGCCGTAGTCCTCTTTCCCGTTGTACGCCCGGCCCGCGCCCACCCAGCCGGCGGGGTTGCCCGCGGCCAGGGTTGTATATCGTTCGTACCTCGCGACGGCCCGGTCCCACGCCTTTTCCCATATCGCCGCCTCGCCGTCGTAGAACAGCGCGTCCAGGTTGTCGGCGTCGAGAGCGAGCGCCTTGCCGAAGGCCTCTTCGGCCCCCTTGTAGTCGTCCGCCATAGCCAGGGAGCGGCCCCGCCAGACCCGGGCGTCTATCGATTCGGGAGCGAGGTCGCCGGCCCGGCCGAAGTAGTCGGCGGCCTCGGCGTAGTTCTCCTGATAGTACCGCACCGCGCCGAGGAGTTCCAGAACGCGGGCGTTTTTCGGCGCCTGCTTCAGGAGGGGGAGGAGGATCGCCTCCGCCCCTTCCAGGTTCCCGGCCTCTAAAAGGCCGGCGGCTTCGTCGGTCTTCGCTTGGATTTCGGGATCGGCGTTCGGGGTCGACATCGCAATTCCTCCAGTATACGAATCGGCGTTCGCCGGGTCGACGGGTTAAAGGAGACCGCCCAAAATTTCTCCCGCCGGGCCGCGCCAGGATTCGTTCGCCAGCGGCGTAAGGGGCGTCTCGGCGGGGTTGACCTCGACGACGTACGCGCCCGCGCGGCGGGCGAGTTCGGGGAGATAGGCGACGGGGTAGACGACGGCGGAGGTCCCGACGACCAGCATCAGGTCGCAGGACTCGGCGGCGGCGAACGCCCGGCCGATCGCTTCCTCCGGCAACGCTTCGCCGAACCAGACGACCCCCGGCCGGAGCGTCCCGCCGCAGTCGGGGCAGGGGGGCGGGAGCTTGGGGAAGGGGACCGTGCGGTCCTCGCGGCCCTGGCCGCAGGACGTGCAGCGTACGTCCCAGATGTTGCCGTGGACCTCGACCAGTTTTCGGGAACCGGCCAGCCGATGCAGGCCGTCGACGTTCTGCGTGGCCAGGAGGAAGTCGCCCGGGTGCTCGCGTTCGAGGCGGGCGATGAAGTCGTGCGCGGCGTTGGGGGCGCAGGCGCCGATGAGTTCACGGCGCCACTGGTACCATTCCCAGACAAGTAACGGATCTCGAGCGAACGCCCCCGGCGTCGCGAGTTCCTCGGCGCGGTAGTTGCGCCACAGGCCGTCCTCGCCCCGGAAGGTCGGCACCCCCGATTCGGCGGAAACGCCGGCGCCCGTCAGTACGACGATAGCGCCGGCATTGCGTATTACGTCTTTGAGTTTACCCTCGTCCAATACCGCGTTATTACCTCTCCCAGCTCGCCCGATAGACGTTGTTGGCCCTCAGATAGGCCGACAGGGAGGGCGTAATATCCGCTAGGAATTCGTTGAGATTGGCGATGAAGGTCCCGGGTACGACGATGACGTCGCCCTTGTCGAGCGGGACGTTCAGCGTGATGACGCCCTCGTCGATGACTTTCTCCATGTCGATGCGCATGACCTGGGGCTCGGTTTCGAACGACCGAACGACCATGGTGCTGGCCCGGGCGGCGGTCTTTTTGTAACCGCCGGCCGTGGCCACTATCTCGAGCAGCGTCGTGCGGCCGTTGAACTCGTAAACGCCGGGCTTTTGGACTTCTCCCAGAACGTACACGACGCACGAATTATATTCGTCTACTTCGACGACGACCTGGGGGTTTTTGTAATAGACGGAGAGTCCGTCGCGTAACTCGCGGTTGAAGGCCGGAAGGGAAACGCCGGCGGCGCGCATCTCGCCGACGTACGGGAACGTTATCATACCGTCCAGGCGGACGGTATAATCCCCGGTGAGATCCGGTTCGCCCGCGACGCGGATACTCAGTACGTCGGTCTCGCCGATAACGTAGCCTTCGGAACTCGCCGGCGAAAGGGGCGTTTCCTGGGCGCCGACGACGGCGGCTAGGGCGGCCGTCGCGATTAGGATTGCGAGGAAGGATTTACGCATTTTTCTTCGGGCCGGCCTTGCGCCGACGCCCCGTCTTCCTCGGGCCCTTCTTGTTTGCCGCCGGGCCGGCCTTCTTCGTTCCCTTAGCCTCCGCCCGGGAAGCGCCGTCGAGTTCGGCGAACAACTTGTCGATTTCCGATTCCTGAGCGGCGATATTCCTGAGGTGTCTTTTTACGACGGCATCGCTCCACACGTCTCCCTTTTTCCGGGAGAGGCCGTGTACGGTTTCGCCCAACTCAGTATAATACCGTTCTATGCGGCGCCGGAGCGCGAAGATGCGAAGCCGGAGTGCCGCCGCGCGCGATAGGTCCTCGGCGCGCTCGGCCGCGTACGCTACGCCTTCCCGGGCGATACTAACGCCCTCTTCCAGCGTCTTCTTAAGATCGTCGATATTCGCCATTTCATCACCTCAACCTATTTTACTACACCGTCCCCCGATTCGTCAAGCCGGAGTGGAGCCTTTCGCTTGACAGGTGGAAGCGTCTGCCTTAATATACCGGATAATGGCAGGAGCGGGTCGGCGAATCGAATTGAGCGGCGCCCGGGCGGCGCTCGTGTTGGTCATGGCCGCGGCGGCGTTTACGAGTTTTTTCCGCCTCGGCCTCCACAGCTTGTGGTACGACGAGATAACGGGCGCCCGCCTCGCAGACCACCGGTCGGCGGCCGAGATATTCGAAGCACGGGATATGGATTCCCACCCCCCGGCCACGGCGCTGGCGGAACACTGGTCTCGGCAGGCGTTCGGCCTCTCGGAGTGGTCGTTGAGGCTGCCCGCGGCGCTGGCGTCCGTCCTCTCCATAATCTTCATCTGTGCGTTGGCCGCGGCCTTCGGCGACGTCCGCGTCGGCTGTCTGGCGGGGGCCCTGGCGGCGTTCTCGCCGAGCTTCGTCTACTTCGCCCGGGACGCCCGGCCGTATGCGCTGGCCATGTTCTTCGCCGCGGCCGCGTCCACTTTTTTCGTGCTCGCTTTTCGGCGACGCCGGAAATACCTCTGGTTCCCGCTGTACGCCGTTAGTACGGCACTGGCCCTCTACACACATTATTTTACTACGCTCGTCGTCGCGACCCATCTTCTTATTGGCGTCGTGGGGTGGCTGCCGTCGTTTCGACCCGCGGACGCCCGGAAGGCCCGGCGCTACGCCGTGCTGTTTCTGGCGTTGCTCGTCGCCGTGGCGGCTGCCGGGGCGGCGGCCTGGCCCGTCTTCAGCAAAGGGGCACGGGACCACGATCGTTTCCCCGGAGGGGAGATGGCGATAACGCCGAGCTTAATAACCGGCGCATTTACGAGCGTGGGGTGGGACCGCGCTGCCGCGAACGTTTTGTTCCTGGTGGCGACGTTGGCCGGAGTAATCGCGATCTGGCGGCGGGAAGGCCGCTTCGCCGGGGCGGCCGCGATGGCGCTGGTGCTGCTCCCGATATTCCTGCCGGTGGCCGTAATACGCCTGACGACGCAATATTGGAATCCCCGGTTCTGTTATTTCGCTTTCCCGGCGGCCATGGCGGTGGCGGCGTACGGCTTCGTCGCGACGGCGAAGGCCGTGGGCGGGAAGGCCCGGCGCGACGTCGCGGCCGGGGCGCTGGCGGCCGTGCTGGTGCTCGGCGCCGTGCGGGCGCTCGTCGACAACTTCACCGCCCTGCGCGTACAATACGAAACGCCGGTGCAGGACTTCCGCGGGGCCGTCACGCTCGTGAATCGGAACGTGAACTGGCAGACGAAGATCCTTGTCTGGCCCTACCGCAACTGGGATTGTTACCACTTCTATACGAAGACCCAGGGGGGCCCCAACGCCCAGGCGAAACCCCGGCCGGCCGTGTTCAAACTCTTCGAGACCTGGCCCCGGATCTTCGTTGTGTGTACGGACGGGGAGTTCAGCCAGGAGCTTTTAGAACGGTACCCCCGGACCATTCGCTTCCGCCTCCAGAGTATGGACGTGCTGTATCGGGACAACGCGTATAAAACGGACGCGGCGCTATTCCGGCGCCTGCCGGGGGACGTCGTCGGCGTCCCGCCGGCCGTGATGTACAACGCGCTGGGCCGTTACTCGTTGAGCGTCGGTAAGAGCAACAGGGCCCGGGAATATTTCGAGGAGGCCATAGAGGTTGGCGGGCCGGACGCGGCCGAAACTTTCGTACTCGCCAAAATCTACGCCGACGCCGGGGAGTACGAGCAGGCCCGACGGCTGGCGGGGGCGTACGTTCGTCGTTACCCTTACGAGGCGTGGCCCTACACCCGGCTGGCCGCCATGTACGAGGCGGAGGGAGACCGGAATTCCGCCATCGCGTATTACCGTCGGGCCTTGTGGCTGGACCCGTCGAAAGATAACTGGCGCAAACGCCTGGACGACCTACGGGCGTCGCAGCCGTTTTTCCGGGCGGTGTTCGGGTATTCCGACCCCCGGTGGATGTAACTCGAACGGTTCGGGATTAAGAGGTGCAGTAATGGATAAGTACGTAATTCAGGGAGGCCGGCGCCTGGAAGGAACCGTAAAGGCGCAAGGGTCGAAGAACGCCTGTCTGCCGATGTTGGCCGCGGCGCTGTTGGCCAACGGCGTAACTCGGCTTCGGAACGTACCGCGTCTGTCGGACATCGAGACCATGGCCGCCGTCCTGCGGGCGCTGGGGGCCGTCGTCGAATGGGAGGAGCCGGGCGTGTTGGCGATAGATACGTCCGGCGTGGATAAGTACGTGGCGCCGTACGATCTGGTTCGGCGGATGCGGGCCTCCATCGCGGTGTTGGGGCCGCTAGCGGCTCGATTTAAAAAGGCGGAGGTTTCGCTGCCCGGCGGATGCGCCTTCGGCCCGAGGCCGGTGGACCTTCACATCAAAGCCATCAGCGAACTGGGCGCCAAGGTCGAACTGGAGGGCGGCTACATCGTCGCCGACGCGCCGGCCCTGCGGGGCGCGCGCATCAACCTGGCCGGCCCCGCGGGCCCGAGCCGGGGCGCGACCGCCAACCTCTTGATGGCGGCGACGCTTGCCGAGGGCGTTACGGTAATCGAGGACGCGGCCCGCGAACCCGAGACCGTCGACCTGGTGAATATGCTCCTGGCCATGGGCGCCAAGATAGAAGGCGGCGGAACGTCCGAAATTACGGTGACGGGAGTGTCCGGCCTTTCCCCCGGCGACCACACCGTAATGGGGGACCAAATAGAGGCCGCGACCTATATGCTGGCCGGAGCGATTACCGGCGGCGACGTCACCGTCGAGGGGGCGGACCCGGATTACCTCAGCTTGTTCGACGAGAAACTGGCCGAGGCCGGCGTTGCGGTCGAACCGGGCGATGGCGGCATCCGCGTGAAGGGGAACCTCCCGGTCGCGCCGCTCGAATTGCGAACCGGCCCCTATCCCGGCTTCCCGACGGACCTCCAGCCACAAATGACGGCGCTTTTGACACTGGCGGCGGGGCGGAGCGTCGTCGTGGAAAGTATTTACCCGGACCGTTATAACCACGTACCGGAGTTGGGCCGTTTGGGTGCCCACGTGGAGGTAACGCCTCCCACCGCCGTCATAAACGGCGTCCACCGTCTGTACGGGGCGTACGTCATGTCCTCGGACTTGCGCGCCGGCGCGGCCCTGGTCCTCGCGGGCCTGGCGGCGGAAGGGGAGACGAACGTTCGCCGGATTTACCATGTCGACCGCGGCTACGACGGGATGGATGAGAAACTCGCCGCGCTGGGGGCTTCCATCGTGCGGCGCGAGGAGGAGTAAATAAATCCGGCTCTACTTTGCCGGAAGGGCGGCCGATATTCAAGTTTTTTAGCTTGACACTTGGACTATTACCGACTATAATGTTAACGGTGGTGTATAAAGGGTTTCCTTAATTCCCAACGCGGAAGATTAACAAAATGGATGGTTTAACTAAGGCTCGTTTAAGTCGGGCGGCGTGTGCTATCTGTGCCGGGGCTATTATGGTTGCGGCGGCTGCGTATGCCGGCGTGGACATCCAGAACGGCGTTCTGGATACGCCGAATGCGTACGTGATGGATAACACCCAATTCAACATTGGCGTTTCCAGTTACGCCCTAACGAGCGGTACGACGGATTTCTACACCCACGAAGGAGAACCGTTCCAAAAGAACCTGAGGGAACTTGACGCTTTCTTCCAGTTCGGCCTCTTCGGCCGCTTGGAGGTCGGCGTCCGGGAATACGATCCCGAGACTTATTCCGGGAACGTAAAAGTCCTGTTAAAGAAGGAGAGTTCCCGGTGGCCGGCATTCGCCGTCGGCGCGTTCAATCTTGGCGGCGACGATGATATCGGCCCGTACGGCACCAAAGCCTGCTGGTATTCCGACAAAGACCGGCAGAATAACGCCTACTATGTCGTCGCCAGTAAAAATATGCGGAATATTATCCGCGTCCCGGTGACGGTTAACGTGGGCGTAGGCAGTGCCCGGTTCCAGGGGACGAATCCCGATTGGCCGCACTCGAAACCGTGGCAGGGTATGTTCGGGTCGGTCGAATACCATTTCCTCGACGAAAGAATCTCCATACTCGGGGAAATAGACGGCCGCGACGTGAATCTGGGTGCGCGGTTCAAGTTGCCGTGGGGTATCGTCGTAACGCCGTACGTCTCGGAACTCGAAGAGGCGTGGTGGGGTGCTCACACTACGACTACCACTACCGGGATAACGTACGAAGACGAGTACGACTCGCCCAAAGGCGGCATCGCGGTTCAGATGTACGTGGGGCCGCTGTACCGCAAAGCGGAAACCGAGCGTCTGCGCGCCCTCCGCTCGCGCTTGAAGCGCGCCGAGGAACGGCTCAAGCAGGCCCGGCAGCGGCGAGAAATCCTGGAGATGCGCGTCGAAGAAATCCGCGCGGAGCTAATAGGGTCGTAGAAATTCGTCCGACGCCCGTAACTTTTAAACTCAAGCCCGGCGACGTATAATATGGATACGTTCAAGAAGGTAGGTATAGCCGCTTTCCTATTAATCGCCACGACGTGCGCCGTCGCGGGGCGAGGGTGGGCGGCCGACGAACTTACCGGCGAGTACGCCGAGGAACTCCGTAAAGGCAAGAAATTCAAGGAATTCGAGGCGTTGGCTTCGACGGCGTACGACCGGGCCTACCGTCTTTTTAAGAGCGAAAATTATTACGACGCCGCGGTCAAGTTCAAGGAAGTCGTCCTGCTATACCCCTCTTTCTCCAAGGTCGACCGGGCGACTTTTATGATGGGCGAGGCTTATTATCAGGCCGGGATGTATACGGACGCGGCCTCGGCCTTCAACCGCATACTGAAGAACTTCCCCAAGACCGAATACGTCCCGCGCTCGCTGTACCGTCTCGAGCTGTCCAGCCTGAAGATGGAGCGGTACAACGCCGCGGTCGGGTATTACGAACAGCTTATACGCAACTACCCCAACTCGCCGGACATCGACGGGGCCCGGTACTTCGCCGGCCTCGCGTTCTACAGCATCAACGATTTCAACAACGCGAAGAAGACCTTCTCCGAAATCCCCTCCGGAAGTGAGTATTACGGTTTCGGCCAGTATTCGTTGGCCCTTTGTTTCCTGCGCGAGGGGATGCGCGATAACGACCTCTCCGGCGGCGTCGAGAAGGCCATTCACCAGCTCGGGAATATCTTCGAGATCAAGCACAAATCGGCACTGGGGCGGACGTTGGCCGGCAAGGCCCACGTGACGTTGGGCCAACTCCATTATCAGATGGGCCGCTACGACGAGGCCGAGGACGAGTTCAACGACGTCTCGAGCCGCGATTCGTCCAATTACGACAACGCCGTGTTCGGCCTGGCCTGGGTCGAGATAAAGCGCGCCGAGAAGGAAGAGGACGAAGGCAAGGCCATGGGCCATTATCGCCGGGCCGCCGGCCTGATGAAACGCGTTACCGACCATATGGAAGGGTCGGAGGTGTACGCGGAAGCCTGGCTCACGCTGGCGCACTGTTACCTGGGTCAGGGCAAGTTCGACAAGGCCATCGAGACTTACGAGTACGTCATCAATAACTTCTCGCTCGCCGCCGAATTCGCGGGCGACCCCCAGGTCGGTAAAATCCTGGAAGGCATCATAACCGAAGTCGAGAACGTCAAGCGCATCAGCACCGCCCTTCAGGAGTTGAATAAGATCGCGAAGGACAGGGGCCGGGCGGACGTGCAGGCCCAGATTAGGCTCGAACAGCAGGAAGTCAACCGGCTTATCGAGGACCTCAACGACCTCGAGTTGTGGTTCACGGGCCGGTCGATTACCGGCGGGAACGTCATGCTGGGCGCCGACTACGGCCTCGCAACCATCTCTTTCCGCGAAGCCCAGGAAATTGAAAAAGAGCTCATGTCGTATGACGAGAAGATGATCGAGAAGTTGGGCGTCATACGAGAAGAGAAACAAAGGTTCGAAAAAGAGGTCCACATCCACGAACTTCGCAAGGAACAAATTATAATCGGCCAAAAGGACGAGGAACTCGAAACGCCCGAGGACATCTACCGGCTCGAAATCCAGAAGTACAACGTAATCCCGGAACAAGAGGGCATGGCGCCCGGCGAGACCGGAAGTTCCCGCCCGAGTTATACGCCGTACGCGCCGACCGGTTCTCCCGAGCCCGGCGGGGAATTGCCGGAAGGGACGCCCCCGGAGGAAGGGGCGGCCGGGGAAGAACCAGCCGAAACGCTCCCCGAACCCGGCGGTGAAGGCACGGCCGAAGAACCCGCCGGCGAAACGACCGAGGAGCCGACCGGAGAAACTCCATCCGAAGTTACCGAAGAACCGGCTGAGGGCGAAGGTTCGGGTTCCGAGGCCGAGGGCGGAAGCGAAGAAGAGGTGTCGGCCGGGGAAACCGAAACTGAAGAACTCCCCGAACCCGGCGCCGAGGAACCGGAAGAAGGGCCCGGAGAGGAGACGCCCTGAGGCCGTTGCGCACCGGTTAATACATATCGACGCCCGGCGGGTCTATAATAGGGTGGTGATACTATGGCTATTAAGAGATATGGCGCGGCGATAACTTTGGCCGCGATTTGCATTTTTATCGCCGTTGGTTGCAAACCGAAGGAAGTTGTCATCACCCGTGAGGATTCCCTCGCCAAGGAAGACGCGGCTATAGAGGACCTCCAGGATAAAATAGCTTCCCGGCAAGAGGAGATAGACGAGCTCGAAACCGAGCGCCTCGACAAGACCGGCAAGTTGTCGATCGAGGAGCGCCAGAAACGGGCCGACTCTATCCGGAAGTACGAGGAGTTTCTGGGGAAATACCCCATAAGCCCGTACACGCCGGACGTACTTATAGCCCTGGGCGAATTGTACCTGGAGCGTTCGGAAGAAGAGCACGTAAACGCGCTCGACGAGTACCAGCTCCGCCTCGAGGCGATGATGGAAACGGGCGAGTTTACCACCGAGCCCGAACCCCAGCCCCACTACGAGAAAACCATCGCCGCCTATCAACAAATTGCCCTCAAATATCAGGAATTCCCGTACGCCGACGTGGCCTATTACGGCCTCGGTTACTGCCTAAAAGCGCAGTTCGAGGACGAAGAGGCCGCGCGCACTTTCTACAAGCTGACGCAACTCTACCCCGAATCCAAGTTCGTGCCCGAGGCGTATTTCCGCATCGGCGAGTACTTCTTCGACCAGTACGAGTTCGACAAGGCCGTGAAGTACTACGCGCTGGTCCCCGATACCAACCCCGACTTCTACGATAAAGCCCTGTATAAAATGGGGTGGGCGTACTACAACATGGGCGACATCGGCGTATCGTCCGTCGAGTACGAGAAATCGGTCGAAGCGTTCACCAGGCTGATCGAGAGTTCCGACCGCGAGTCGGTGCTAACCGACGAGGCGATGGAGTTTACCGCCATCTCGCTCACCGAGTGGTCGAGCGACCCGAATGACGAAACGGCCATCGCCAAGGCCATCGGGCACTACGGCGAGGAGTTCCAGGGCGACAAGGAACGCGATTACTCGCCGGAGGTCCTCCACGAGCTGGGCGACGTTTACCTGTATAAGCAGGACAAACTGAGGGCGGCGGCGACGGCCTACGAGACCGTCCTCGAGTACTATCCCGACTACGGCCGGGCGCCCGAGCTCCTCGACTCGCTGGTCGAGTGTTACCTCCGCGAGGAGGACTACGATAACGCACACAAAACGCGCGTCCGCATTGTCGACAACTACGGCCCCGGGTCGGCGTGGTACGAGAACCAGGAAGACCTCGACGTTCGCCACAAGGCCCTCCAGCGCTGGGAGACGGCCCTGTACGAGGTGGCGGTCTACTACAACATGCAGGCCGAGCGCAAGAGTAAGACCCACCCCGAAGAAGCGAAAGAGCTCTTCCAGGAAGCTATAAACCGCTATACGCAGTACCTGGCGTCCTTCCCGACGAACGAGAAGGCTTACCACATCAATTTCTACCTGGCGGAATCGTTGTTCGCGGTCGGCGACTTCGCCAACGCCGGCGACCAGTATCAGAAGACGGCGATGGGTTACGTCGACGCCGAACGTTATAAGATAGAGAAATGGGACGAGAAGTTCACGCAGGAGCAGTCCCTGTTCAACGCCATCGTATCCTACGACGAGATCTTCCAGAAGGATACGGAGGCGGCCGGCGAGAAGAAGATACCGGAGCCGACCGCCCCGGTGGCGGCGGGCGAGGGCGAGGAGACCAACGGCCTGGCGACGTACGGCCCGGTCGAGATGCCGGTCAAGTCGTTGACGCTTAACGAAGCCAACCTCGTCCGTGCGTGCAACGCGTTCGTCGACAAATACCCGGAGAGCAAGGAAGTCCCCTCGGTCCTTTCCAAGGTCGGGGAGATTTATTTCTACGTCGACGACTACGACCGGGCGCGCGAGGCCTACGGGAAACTGGTGGACAAATATCCCCAGGCCCTGGACGACGCGGCCGATAAACAGAAGGAACACAACCAGTTGTACGTGAACGCCGCGGAGAGTGTGGCAAAGTCGTACTTCAACGAGGCGGAGTTCTACGAGAAAGCCGGCGCGTACGAGGCGGCGGAGCAGAAATATGCCCTCGCTCGCCAATGGTACGCCCGCACCGAGACCGAGGCCAAGAACCGCGGCGTTATGGAAACCCTCGACCGGGCGAAAAGCCTGTCCGGCCTGACGGGTCTCAAGGCCGCCGAGATGAAGGGCGCCGGCATCGCCATCGAGGCCATCGAGGAGCCGACGATAGAACCCGAGCTTATGGTCGAGGAAGCCGCGTACGAGGACTTCATAGTTCTTTACCCGCCGCTCCCGCCGATAGAAGCTTCGGCCTTCGCGGCCAAGCAAGCCGAGGCCCAGGCGTACGAGGCCAACGCCGCCGATCACCAGGGTACCGACGTAGGCCGGCTCAGCCTCGGTAAAGCCGCCGACACCTATTATAAGATCCGCGACTGGGACAACGCCGCTCGCGTTTACTTGCAGTACAACAAGGCGTATCCCCAGGCCGAGGATACGAAGATGGCCTACGAGAAGGCCGCCGAGTGCTACGAGCGCAAAGAGGATTGGGAGAACGCGGCCTCCGTCTATCTTACCATCGCCGAGAAGTCCGAGTACAAGGGCTCGGGGCTGGGCCGCGACTCGCTGTTCCGGGCCGGCCTGATGTACGAACAGCAAAAGGACTGGACCCGGGCCGTCAACACCTTCGCCCGTTTCGTCGAGGAATATCCGGACGAAGCGAAGCCGCTGTTGGAGGCGACCTTCCGCCAGGCTCGGGCCGAGGAGAAGCTGGGCCGGGACGCCGACGCCCTCGAGAACCACAAGAAGGTAGCGGGGATTTACCAGTACTCCGAAAAAGAGGGTTTCGACATGGGCGGCACGGAGAAATACGTCGCCGAATCGTTGTTCAAGGTCACCGATATAAAATATAATGATTACGCGCAAATCCAGTTCACCATGCCGCAGAAGGTGATGGAGGCCAACCTCAAAAAGAAGATCGAGCAGTCCCAGAGCCTCATCGCCGGCTACACCGAATGCGCGGGCATGGGTCAGGACGAGTGGACGGTTGCGGCGCATTGCCGTATGGCCGACGTCTACCTCTCCTTCCGGGATAGCCTACGGAACGCCGAGATCCCGGATGAACTGCGGCCCGAATTCTGGGAAGCGCTTCCCGACGACGACCCCCGCAAACCGCTGTACGAGAACGCTTACTACGACTATACGAGCCAGCTGGAAGAACAGGCCCTTCCGCTCGAGGAAAAGGCCATACTGGAATACCAGGAATCGGTCAATGCGGCCGAAGGCGCCGGCATCTCGACGGCGTGGTCCCGCAAGGCGTACGACCAGCTCCTGCTCATCGTGCCGTACGAGGTCGTCAAGTACGAGGACGTCGGCATATCCGGGTTCGTGAGCGATTCCGGGTGGCTTACGACGAACACCCTCGAAGACGGCTGGCAGAATCAAGCCTTCGACGACTCGATGTGGGCGCCGGCGGCCCCGAGTTCGTGGCGAGAGAAGGACCAGGAGAAGGTAGTGGCCGAGGTCCCGGGCAGCCCCCAGACCATCTGGGGCAATTCCCTCGACGAGAACGTATACTTCCGCAAGGCCTTCTCGTTCACCTACGACCCGGGCAACTACGAGGCCGTAATCCAAACCCGCGGTCCCTACAAGCTCTACGTCAACGGAACGCTCGTCGGCCAGACCGACGCGTACGCCGACGACCCGTGGATGAAACCGGATACGTACGACGTGTCCGACGCCCTCCACCTCGGCGATAACGTCGTGTGCGTCGAGGTCCTGCGGGAACGCGACGACTCGTACGGCTTGCGCTTCGCCCTCGTTCCGGAAGGCGGCTTCCCGACGCCGGAACCGATCCCGGGAGACACGGGCGTGCCGGGCGAGGAATTCGGCGGCGTCTCGCCCGAAGAGGGCGGCATGCCGATGGAGGAATGGCCTCCCGAAGGCGAAGAATTCGGCGAACCGGTGCCGGGTGAAGAAGAGGAATTCGGCGGTTCGAGCGGCGAATACTACGGCGAATCGGTGCCGGGCGAAGAGGAAGAGTTCGGCGGCTCGGCCGAAGAGTTCGGCGAAACGACGCCGGTAGAGGAAACGCCCTCGTACGGGGGCGAAGAGGAATTCGGGGCCGAGACCTCGGGTGAAATGGAAAGCGAAAGCGGAGTCGAGGCGGCGCCGGAGAGCGAGGCTTTGCCGGAACCCGGCGGGGACTCGGGCGAGACGTACGAGGCCGAGGCCGGCGGCGAAATAGACTTCGAATCGGTAGGTACGCCGGAGGAAACGGGCGGCTTCGGCGATACCGGAGCGGAGCCCGAAGAGGAGCCGCTGGGCGAGGAATTCTAGTCGGCCCACCGGCCCGGGCGAACGGGGTTGAAAAAGATGGCGAAAAACTTGTCAGTCAAAGGTTTTGCAGTTATAATTATAGCGTCCTTAACCCTCGCTTCCCTTCCGGCCCTTGCCCAGGAAGACGAAGGCGGCGAAGGCGAGGTAGGGATTAAGGAAGAGGGCGGCGTAAAGGCCGAACGGACGGAGACCGGAGAATACGTCTTCGACGAAGCGATTATCGAAGGGCGTCTCGAGAAACCAGTGGCTTTGTTTATCAAGCGTCAACAGCCGGAGTTCAAAACGGTACGCTTCTCCCGCGATTTCTGGGATGATATCCTCCGCCCCATCGACAAAGAAGATTTCGAGAAGGCCATTAAGGAGTCGGCTTTCGATTACGTAAAGAACCCCCTCCTCTGGATGGCGGTGGCGACCGCGGCCACGACCGGCGCCGCGGCCGGCTACCAGGCTTACAACGAGGAATGGGCCCAGGTCAAGGTTTACGGCATAACGGCCGGTGCCGCGGCTACCGGCGCGTTGGTGCTGGTCCTGATTGACCGCGGGAGGGCCCGGGCGGCGAAGTAGCGCGCCATCCGGCGGCGAGGGGTTCAGTATCTTACAATATTCTCGGTACATTGAGAAAGGAGCATGTGCGGTATGGAAGTTTTCAATTGGTTAGCCGAACACTATCGCGCGGGCGGTTGGGGTATGCACCCCATCCTTATCACGGGTATTTTCGCGGTATCGATTATCGTCGAACGCGTTTGGTTTATCTTCATTAAATCGAACGTAAACGCCGACCGGTTCACGCGTGAAGTCCTGAATATGATAAAACAGGGCAAGGTTGAGCAGGCGAAAGCCCTAGCGAATCGGTCCGACGCGGCGTTGTACCGTATCACCCGGGCGGCGTTGTCGGCGGCGGGCGGCAGTATGCGCGACGTCCAGGACGCTGTCGACGAAGCCAGCCTTTCCGAACTCCCTCGGCTGGATAAAAGAACGCCTTATCTGGCGATGCTCGGAAACGTCGCCGTTCTTTTGGGCCTGTTGGGGACCATTACGGGTCTGATTAAAACGTTCGCCGCGTTGGGCGGCGCCTCCGCGGCTGAAAAGGCGACGATGCTTTCGGAAGGTATTTCGGAAGCCATGAACTGCACCGCCTTCGGCCTAATTGTAGCAATTCCCTCGCTAGTCGTATACGGCTTACTCCAGGGCCGAGTAACGCGCATCAACAACGACATCGACGCCAGCATGGTGCCGATAATCAATGCGCTGGCCGAATACGAAGGTAAGTTATAGTGACGCGGGGCACACCCAGGAGGTGATGGCCTTTGGCATTTGCCCCTAAGAAGAAAGTAAGGCACCGCGAGGTTTGGGAAGACCCGGAACTCGTGCCGTTCATCGACATGTTGGTGGTTTGTTGCTGCTTCCTGTTGATGTCGGCCTCGCTTCTACAAACCGCGGTCATAGAGATATCCCTGCCTACGGCGTCGGGAGCTGGTACTTCCAGTACGTCGTCACCGCAGGGCGGCGAGATTAACCTGTCTTTAATCATCACCGACGAAGGGTTCCGCGTCGGCGGTGCCGGTGCGATTTTGCCCCTGGTCCCCAAGAAAAAGGGCAAATTCGACTGGGATAAACTGACCGAGACCTTAAAAGACGTGAAGAAGGAATACCCCGACCAGCAGTCGATAATCATTATCGCCGAACCGGAGATCGTCTATGACGATATCATTCAGGCGATGGACGTTTGCGTTATGGAAGGTTTACCGGATATAGCGCTTTCGGGTAACATTACGCAATAAGCGTATTTGCCGGAAAAGGAGGTGTAATATGGCTCAAAAGGCAAGCAAGATTCAGGAAAAGGGAACGCGGGGGCGACTGCACATCCGGATGAAGGAACGGGCTCAGGAAGAGCGCAAGAAGGAAGTCCGCCTCATGCTGGTTTCGCTCATCGACACCTTCGTCATCCTCGTCGTCTTCCTCTTCCAAAACTTCTCCGCCGAGGGCGACATCATGTCAATCGCCCCGGATTTGACGTTACCCGAAGCGCGGGTGGACAACAAACCGACGCAGTCCGTTATCGTGGCCGTTACCAACGAGTCCATCGTCGTCGAGGGGAAGAGAGTCGCCGAGTCGTCGGAAGCTCTCAAGGACCCCGACCTGATTATCGACGGATTGTACGAAGAGATGGTGCGCATCGCCGACCTTAAGCGCGCTATCGCCGACCTGGACGACACCAAGGAATTCCGAGGCGAGGTCATTATTCAGGGCGACAAGTTGATCACCTTCGAATTGCTCAAAAGGGTGATGTACACCTGTGGCCGCGCCGAATACGGCGAGATCTCGCTGGCGGTTCTCAAGAACCGTTAACGATTACGCGAAGAAAGGAGGTGACAAAAAGAAGTGGCAACAGCTAAACCGAGTAAGCAAGTGTTAGGGCTCCGCGTTATCCGAGAAGGTCGGGTAATACGGGAGATAGACCTTGAGGATAGGCTAACTATGGGTGGGGCCCACACCGACCATATCGTAACGGCCGGTGACGGTAAAAAATCCGCGGTTCTGTTCCGCTCCGGCAAAAGCGGCGAAGCGGAACTGTTGTTGGCCGAGAATTACCGTGGAGAAATCGGCGGCGACGGCGATATGCTGTCGTTCAGCCACCTCAAAACGCTGGGCTTGCTGAAGCGCGAAGGAGAACGTTACGTCGTGCCGATCCAACGGGGTCGATCCGGGAAAGTAGAAACCGGAGATTTGACCTTCGAGTTCGAGTATCGGCCGGCGGTGGCCCGCGAAGCGGTCAAGGTTCCGAAGGGGGGACCGGGTTACGAGGCAGTAGGTTCCTTTATCGACCCGGACAACCTCAGGTACTACCGTGTTTTGGGCGTTATCGGCGTTTTGCTGATAGCGTTCATGATCGGCGCCCAATACGCCGAGGTTACGGACAAGGAGTTCAAACTCGAGAACGTCATTAAACGCGTAACCAAGCTCGAGGTCCCCGAGACCGAGGGCGTCGGCATCGTCGAGGAAGTCTCCACCGAAGGAGTCGGAGGCGGCGGCGGTGGCGGCGGCGGTGGCGGCGGCGATATCGGCGCGGGAGTACCGACGACCGGCGTGGTCGCGGCCATTACGACGCTTGGCACCGGCAGCGGCAGATCGATTGCCGACATGTTGGGTGCCGGCGCCGGATCGGGCGACCTGGACGGTATCGTTGACGGCCTCGGCGGCCTGAAAGGCGCCGGCGGCGGTGGATCGCTGGGCGGCGGCCTGGGTTCCGGTGCCGGAGGCGGTACGGGCCTCGGCGGCGGCGTGGACGGCATCGCCGGCTTGGCCGGCGGCGGCGGCATGCGCGGCCCCGGCGGAGGCAAGCTTACCAAGAAGAAGGTATCGGTCTCCGGTACCATCTCTTCGGTAGGCGGCGAAGGCCGAGGGGACGCCAACCGTTCGCCTTCGGTTATCGGAGGCGTTATACGGCGACACCTGGCCGGTATCCAGAACGCGTACAACTCCGCGCTGAAGAAGAACCCGAACCTCGGCAGCGGCAAGATAACCGTTCGTTTCACGATAACGGCCGACGGTTCCGTAAGCAGCGCCAGCATCGTGTCCGATACGCTCGGGTCTTCCGCACTTTCGGCTTCGATCCTATCCAGGATTCGGAGTTGGAGGTTCCCCGCCATTGGGTCGGGGAGCGTGACGGTGGTTTACCCGTTCGTTTTCGTGGCTTCGGAATAGCAACACGTTTGTCGGGCGGCGGCCGGATTCATCCCCGTCGCCGCCCGGCGACCCGGCATAACTCGAAGGAGAGGTGGCTGATACGCTGCTCGGTTGACGGGCAAGCCACTAATAAATATGGCCGGAAATCTTTACATACACGTTGACGGCAAGAACTACGGGCCGTTAACCCCGGAGGAAGTTACCCGGTGGGCGCGCGACGGCCGCCTCGGCGGCGAGGATTACGTCTGGGCGCCCGAACGGAATCAATGGGTGCGGGCGGGCGAAGTCGAATTCCTGACGTCGCTCGTGAGCACCCAGGACTCGAGTTTCCACGTCCGAGTGGGCAACGATACCATAGGGCCCATGGACCTCGACGAGGTCATCCGCCTTATAAACGAACGCCGTTTCAACGCCATGGATTTCATATGGGTGGAGGAAGAACGGCGTTGGGCCCGGGCGGGCGAAGTTTCTTTTCTTAGCCCTTACTTTTTAAAGCAGATACGCGAACAGGTCGAAGAAGCGCGAATAGAGAAGGAACTCGAGGAACTCGAGGAAATAGAAAAGGGCACCGACGGCGGAGAACGGTCGGTCGTACCGGCGTGGCGCAAGGAGGCCCGCCGGGATTTGGGCCGCACCGACGACCGCAATTACCTTAAGGCGCTCGCCGCCAACTTCCTGATAAGCATTCTCATTATCACGACCGTAAGTTTCGTCGAAGTCCCGGAACCGGAAGAGGTTCGGCCGGCGGAGGTTTTAAGCCGCGTCGCGAAACTCGTCGTCGATAAACCGGTGGAAGTTCCCATGGAGCCGTTGGTCGAACCCGAAGATATAATTTCGACCGCGACCGAAGGCGCCGGGGACGGCGGTGGCGGCGGCGGTGGCGGCGGCGGCCAGGGCGGCGAAGACTACGCCTCGGTCGGCGTCGTCGGCCTCATCACGACGATGGGATCGACGGGCACCGTGGCCGACTTGATGGGCTCCGGCGGCGATTTGGACCTTATAGCCGGCAATATCGCGGGCCTCAAGACCGGCGGCTCGGGAACCGTAGGTCGGGGTACCGGCGGCGGCTTCGGGCCGGGAGGGCCCGGCCTGGGCCTGGGCGGTGGCAGCGGCCTGGCGGGTTTGGCCGGCACGACGAAGACCGTCGGCCGCACGGCCGTTAAAAAAGGCCGCGTCCGCGTTAGCCCGCCCGGGATTACCGGGGCCGCGGCTACGAACAGCTTGCGTTCCAGCGCGGTTATCGCCCGCATCGTTAACCAGCGCAAACAGGGTATCGAATACATATATAAGAAGTACCTCAAGACTAACCCCACGTTGGAAGGTAAAATCGTCGTCCGGTTTACCATTGCGGCTTCGGGCGCGGTTACGGCCTGTTCGGTCGTCTCTTCCAATATGGGTAATCCGGCGCTGGACAGCGAGATATGCGCCCGTATTATGACCTGGCGCTTCCCGCCTATCGACGCCGGGGACGTTACCGTCGTCTACCCGTTCGTGTTCTTCTCGGCGGGCGCGTAAAAACTTAAAAAAATAAACGTACGCAGTGGAAGGCCGTCCCATCAGGGCGGCTTTCCTTCTTAAAATACTATTGACACTATAAAGGCGCTATGATAGCTTGGACTATTAACTTATGCCTTTCGAGCGGCCCGACGACGGGCTAGGATACAACGGTAGGTATTATGAGTGACGGCAATATAGAATTCACGGTTTCGGATATAATCCGGACCCTGCGACGACAATGGAAAGTCGTTTTGATAGTCCCGTTGGTCGTTACCGTAGCCGCCGTCGTTTTTTCGCTTACTTTAAAGGATGCGTATCAGGCCGAGGGGACCATAGAGATCGGCCGCGTAATGGAGTACCCGCTCGAGCCGCCCTCGACGGTACTGGACCGGATGAGCAGCCTTTCCTTCCTGGCCGAGGTGGGGCGTGAATTGGGATTGAAGGATACGCCCGCCGGCATCCAGGGGATGGTGGACGTCGAGTCGATATTCTCGGAGAGCCGGGATCGGGCGCCGACCCGCGGCGTTAAAATAACCGTCCGTACCGACGATCCGAATAAGAGCGCCGCGCTTGCCGAGGCCATTATGAAAGCGGCCGTCGCGGAGCACGACGAATTATACGAAGCTTCCTGGCAGATAAATTACGATTACCTTAAAAAGACCGAACTCGATATCGCCCGCACCAAAGAGCAGATAGAAATCGGTTACGCCGAAGTCGCCCGGTTGACGAACAGCGGCCGGGTTAACCAGGTCGAGATGTCGTATCTGGCGAGTTACGTGGAGGAGAAGGAGAGTTACGTTCTCCACCTGGAGGAGGTCGAACTCGACCTCCGGCAGAAACTCCTTATGGGGATTTATACACACCCCACCCGTATAATCGTCGAACCCATAGTGCCGACTTCGCCCGCGGGGCCGCATCGCGTCCGAATCGTGTTGTTGGCCCTGATAGTCTCTTTCGCGTTGGGCGTTATAATCGCGTTTTTCTTCGACTGGATGTCCGGGGATCGATCCGCAAATCAGCGTTCCGTAGCCGGCGAGGACGAAAAAAAAAAGGTAACCCCGGTGGCGGCCGCGCCGGAGCCGGCTCCCGCGGCGGAACCGATTCCCGAACCGGAGGCCGCGGCCCCGCCTCCACCGGCGAGTAATTCCCCTCCCCCAGATACAAGGCCGGTTCGCCCGGCAGAGGTTAGAAGGTTGACCGACGAACACTACCTAACACTTTCCGACTTTATTAAACTCCTGCGGAGCCAGGCCTGGGTCGTCGGGATTACGCTCGTATTGGGTTTGACCCTCGGAGTAGTTTACGCACTCGTGAAGCCGCGCGAATATCGGGCGGATTTCGTTATATCGACCGGGATAGTCGGGGACCACTGGATCCACAGCCCCATGTTAATAGAAGAGCAGTGTCAGTCCCGGTGGTTCTTATTCGAGTTGTCCAAACGTTTGAACCGGAAATACGACGTTTTCGAGCTCGAAGATATGGTCGAAGCGGAGTTGATAATGACGCCGACCAAAGGGCTGACGCGGGAACTGCGGATATCGGTCAAGGCCGATACGCCGGAGGACTGCTACGCTTTGGCCACGAATTTGGCGGCCTTGCTCGAGGAAACGGACAAGGACGTTTACGAGGGGACCCACGAGATGTTCGACTCCTATCTCGGGGACCTTGAGACGGTCATGGGGAATTTAACTTCCGGCGCCGCGCCCGCAAAACCGGCGGCGCTCGCGCCCGGCCTCGCTATCTATCCCCCCGACGAGTACACCGAGTACCGCGGCGGCCCTCAGATGTACTCGCTGTTTAGCCATTCCATTCCGTACGAAGATAACCCTTATATGATTTCCAGCCTGGCCCTCTTCGAACAAGTATACATCGATACATACATTAAAACCCGCAGCCCGGTCTTCTCTCAACCGACCTCCGTCGTCGTGCCGCCGTTGAAGCCGACCCAGCCCGAGGGCCCGGGGCCGGTTAGCATCATACTCATCGTCGTTTTCGTGGCGCTGGTCCTCGGCGTTACGCTGGCCGCGGTAAATTACCGGTTACAACAGGCCCGGGCCCGCGCGTAAGCGCCCCCGGCCGTCGAAGCGGAGTCGAGGAGGGGTGTGTACAAACGGCCGCTCGCGATTTTATTCGCTTTAGTTTTCTCCCTCTGCGTTTTAATACTGGATTTCACGGCGCCCGGGCCGGGTTTCGTCGTCGGCCTGTACGGGTGGGCCGCGGTGGCGTTCGCCGCCATCCTCCTGTTCGTGGGCGTTCGAAATTGGTTTTCCATCAAAAGCCTTCTCCCCCCGGGAGTTTTTAAACCGCGCGAGGCGGTTTTTTTTATCGCCGGCGTCGTGGCCGCGGCTTCCATCGCCAGCCGGGCCATGGCGGCCCTCCCGATAGCCAATAACGTAGAAACCCTTCCAAACTGGCCCCTCTTTTACCCGGCTCTTTTCATGGTCATTGTCGGCGTCGGAGCCTACTGCTGGCTGACCGGCCGGAGCCTTAAACCGTGGGGCCTTTTCGCGTTGTTGACGTTGGCCGCCGTAAACGGCCAACTCTTCCAATTATCCGCCGGGTCGTTCGGCGTATTCTTCGGCTTTACCGCCGTACTATTTTTCTTCCAGACGGAGTCCTTGGCCAGCGGGAAACCGCGGTTGTCGTACGTCGGGGCGGCGCTAATCATCTTCGTTCTGGCCGCCATCGCGAGTCTTTTGTGGTCGCGCGATTGGAGCGGGAGTTTCCGCTCGGTATACTTCCTCGCCAACGGTTTTCTCCTTTTCGTCATTCTGGCCCGTGAAATCGAGACGGCGGACGTGCTAGCCCTCCCGGCGGGATTGGTATGGGCGCTTCTCCTGGCCGGGATTACTATCGAGGTGGCGCTCGCGGCCAAGCTGGTAATGGTGGCGCAATGGATTCCTCTCAACGTCCCCCCGGAGGAATTGTTCTGGACGATGGGAATCCCGCGTAACGCCATCAGCGCCTATTTCGTCGGGATGCTGCCGCTGTTGTTGCTCTCCGTGAAGTCGCCGCGCCCCGCGGCGCCGCGGTGGCTGTTGTGGGTACAGATTGCTTTTTGTATTGCCGTCCCGGCTTTGACCCTCTCGAAGTCGGCCGTCCTGGGGTTGTTGGTGGTCCTCTGGTTCGCCTTCGCTTTCTGGGGAACCGAGCGCCGGATGAACCTGAAACTCCTGGCGTCGTCCGCCGTGGCGGTAATCGTCATACTCGTGTTGGTCGTCGTCGTTGCGATTCCCGGCGGCGCGGCGCGGTTCCTAAATCCCCTCGCGTACACGACGCGGCTCCTGACGTTCAGGGTAGCGTTCGCGGCTCTGGGCGACCATCTTATAACGGGAATCGGCCTGGGGTCGGATATGGGCTGGATCGCCCAGGCGCGCGTTCTGACCCCCGACGAACTGGTCGCCGTTCCCGAATTCCTGACGGGGCGCGGCGACAGCGTCATCCTCAACGTCGTGGGGACGATGGGGTTGCTCGGAATCGTGGCGCTGTTCATCGTGATCCAGACCGCGGCCTGGGCGGGTATAACGCTCGTCAAGGTCCGAAGCGACCGTTTCTTCTTCGGCATGGTGAGCGCCAGCCTGGCCGGGGCGGCGGCGGTGCTCACGGTCGCGATGGGCCTGGCCCTTCTTTCTCCCATCCCGATAATAATCTTCGCGGCCCTCGCGATGTACGAGGGCGGCGTCCGACGGCGGGGCCTCGCGGCCGCGTCGCCCTCCTGGTTGACGACGGTTTTCATCGTAATGGTCGTTATCGGGTCGGCGCTGGGCCTTCTGGCGACGGCGTCGGGGCAGGACGTCGCCCGCGCCGAGGCGCTGCGCCTCGCGGGCGACGCCAAGGGCGCCGTGCGCTGTTACCACCGGGCGGGATTCTGGGCGCCCTGGGCCGCGGGGCCGCACCGTCGCCTGGGTAACTTCTACCTGTCGGAACCGGACGGCGACCTGCGCTCGGCGTTCGATTCGTACCGGGCGGCGCTACGGCGTTCGCCGGGGAACCCGGATTACATGGAGAAGCTGGGTTTGCTGGCCTGGGTACTCGGCGACGACGAGGCGGCGGGGGATTACCTGGCCCGGGCCGTGGCCGCCGACCCGGCCGGCGTGATGAAGCATCCGCACCAACCGTACTACGCGCTATACGTAGCGGCGCAGGGCGACACGCCGGCCGCTCGACGCCTCCTCGCCGAGGCCGTCATCGTAGACCCGAATCTGTGTCGCGGCGCGGCTTTCGTTAGGTCCGGTATCGACGACGAAGATTCCTATAAAACCTACCTGCGGTCGGTCCCCACTTCCCGCCGTCTTCCGAGGGACTTACTTTTCGCGCTCATGGCCGTACGGGGCTACGAGCCGCGGTCTCTCCGGCCGTCCGTGTGCAATATGCCCGATACGTACGCCCGGGACCTGTGCCTCGAAGACGTGTATGCGGAGGAGTTCCGGCGAACGTTCGAACTGGAATCGACGGAGACGGGGCGCATCGCGTCGCCGGCGGCGTACCGTCTGGGAGAAGGTTACGCTGAAACGAGACTTCGGGCTCACGCCGCCTTTCGGGAAGCCGGGACCGTACCGGCCTTGGCGAGTGACGACGCGGACGTCGGCCTCGCCCTCGTGCCGGCCCGGCGCCACGACGTCGAGCAGAATCGCTGGGAACTCCAGGCCCTGTTGGGAATGGCGCTCTTGGCCCACGACGTCGGCGAGCTGGCCGCGCTTCCGGACGTCGTGAAGGAGTTCCGCGCGGAAGCGGCCGAGTTGAGGGGAGAGGCGGCCTCGGAGGGTGAATTCTTCCGGGACGATATAGACCGCCTGCGCTACTACCAGCTCCACGACGAACAGCCGGAGTGGGACGTCGAACTGGCGGAGGCGCTACTTGCCCGGCCCGGCAACGCCCGGGAAGGCCGCGGGTATTACCGACGGGCGGTCCAGATCCTGCTGGCCGACAATGTATCGCCCGAGGACCGCCGTTTGGCGGTCGCGGTACGGGGCGTCTTGAAATGCGACGCGTTGGTAGCGATGGACGAGGGGGGCGGCCGGCCGGGCCTGCCTCGCGCCCGAGTAAGCTCCCCGGCGGCGTACGCCGCGGACGCCGTCGCCGAGGAATATTTCGGCGAGTATAAAAAGGCGCTAGTAACGCTCCGGGATGGCGCCGCGCGCTACCCCGGCGACGCGGGCCTAGCGGTGGCGCTGGCCGACTTTTACGAACGGCGTGGCCTGGACGAGAAGGCGGCCGAGTTTCTAAGCGGCCCCGCCGTTCCCCGAAGCCTCTCGGCCTGGAGGGCCCGGGCGCGTGCGGTATCGCGGTGTCACGGCGTCAGGGCCGGCCTCGCCGCCTATAACGAGGCCTGCTGTGACTACCCGGGCGACCTGGAGCTTTACCTGGACCGGGCCCAATTGCAAATCAAGAACGGCGACGCCGAAGGGGCCCGGTCGACGTTGTTGGTGGCCGCGGTTCACGTCCCGGCCGGTTCCTTGTGGTGGTCTCGCTACGGCGCGATACTGTTGGCTTGGGCCGAGGCGGGAGGGGGGCTCGGCGGTCCCGAGGACGTTCGCCCCGAAGACGTTGGGGGGGCGGCGTACCTGGCGGCCGAGGCCGCGTTCGCGACGGCGCGGGATATCAACCCCTTCGACCTCGAGCCGTACGTAGTGTGGGGCGAGGAGCTGTGCCGCGCCGGCAGGCCGGAAGAGGCGCTGGCGCTGTTGGAGCGCGCGGTCGACGTCGATCCTGATTCCCCGTGGGCGAGGCGCGCGCTCGCGGCCTGTTATCTAAAATTGGGCCGGGGGAGCGAGGCGGAACGAGTCTACAAGGAAGGCGTCGCCCGGGAGGGGGCCGGTTCGCCCATTTCCCTCTCGTACGACGATTATTATAAAGGTAAAGGCGACGACGCCGGCAGGAAGCGCGTCCTCGAGGCGGCGATGGAGAAGGATCCCGCCAACGCGGCCGTCCGGGAACGGCTGGGCGAGATGGCGTTGGCCACGGGGGAGTCGGAGAAGGGCTTGCGCCTGCTGAACGAGGCGCTGACGATCGAGCCGACGTCGGCCTTCGCCAACGCCACACTCGGCTTCCATTACCGGCGAACGGGGGAGGCGGCCTCCGGCGTCCCGTACCTCGAATGCGCCCGGGCCGCCGCCCCGACGGTGGACGGTTACCGCATCCTGCTCGCCGACGCCTATGTCGAGGTCGGCCGGAACCGCGACGCGCTCGCCGAGCTCGAGGCCGTGGACGATCCCGTACGTTTACCGAAAGCGCTCGCCTTGCGGGCGAAGGCGTATTACAATCTCGGCGAGCGGGAGGCCGCGCGCGAAGCGGCCGCTCGGGCCCTGGAGCTCGACCCGGGACTCGCCGGCGAAGTGGGGTTCCTTGCGAAGTGAATACGGTTCTTTAACGGCGGAAACGAGGTGGTTCTGGTGAGTATTAAACCCCGGAAAATCATCGAAGAGATATTCCCGTACAAACCCGGCAAACCGGTGGGCGAGGTCCAACGGGAGTTGGGCCTGGAGAAAGTGGTCAAACTGGCGTCGAACGAAAACAGCCTCGGCCCCTCACCCAAAGCGGTGGAGGCCATGCGCGAGGCGCTGACCGAGGTTTGCCGCTACCCCGAAGGTTCCGGCCATTACCTCGTACATGCCCTCGTCGCGAAGTTCGGCCTGACTTTCGACCAGATAATCCTGGGCAACGGCGCCAACGACCTCTGCGAGCTGGTCACCAAGACCTTCGTCGGCCCGGGAGACAACGTCGTTTCGGGGCACCCGTCGTTCATCATGTATAAAATCGCGGCGCTTATCATGGACGCCGAGTTCCGCGCCGTACCCTTGCGCGACGACCGGTTCGACCTCCCGGCCATAGCCGACGCGTTGGACGACCGGAGTAAGGTTGTGTTCATCGCCAACCCGAACAACCCCTCCGGGACGATCGTAACGCGGGCGGAAGTCGAGGCGTTCCTGGATAAAATCCCGCCGCACGTCATCGTCGTTCTGGACGAGGCGTATTTCGATTTCGTGACCGCCGAGGATTACCCGGACGGCCTGGATTACGTGAAGGCCGGCCGACAGGTAATGGTCATGCGGAGTTTTTCGAAGAACTACGGCCTGGCGGGCCTCCGCCTCGGCTGGGCGGCCGCGGCGCCCGAGCTTATATCCCACATGCACCGCATCCGTCAACCCTTCAATGCCAACCGTCTGGCCCAGGTCGCCGGCGTGGCGGCGCTCGAGGACGACGAACACCTGGTTCGCAGCCGCGAGATGGTGGTCGCGGGCCGCGAACAGCTGTATAAAGCCTTCGACGAACTTGGCGTGAAATACGTGCCGTCCGAAGCTAATTTCATCCTTCTCCACCTGGGTCGGGACGCCGCCCCGTTGTACGAGGCCCTGATGAAGCGCGGTGTCGTGGTCCGCCCGATGGCCGGATGGGGTTTGCCGGAAGCGCTTCGCGTTTCGGTGGGCACGGCGGAGGAGAACCAGGCGTTTATTGACGCGTTCGCCGCCGTGTTGAATGAGTAGATGAGTAGAGTAGACGTTATCCGATCGAAAAAGAAAACCCGGCCGCGCGGCCGGGTTTTTGTTCGCCCGAATACTTTTCTTAGAAGATGCCCAAGCCGCCGTAGAACAGGAAAAGGTCCACGTTCTCGCTCTCGGGGGCCGAGAAACCGCGAACGTTCTTCTCCAGGAAGGCGTCCACTTTGGTCCGGCCTATACCGAAGGCGTGGATGTAGCGCGCGCCGATTTGCGGCGCCACCGGCGATACCGGGAACAACTCGAGGCCGAAGTCGACGTGGAGGCCGAAGCCGGTTTCCGGTTCCACCGCGTCCTCGAACTCCTCGAATTCCGGGATAAAGCTCGCGATGAGCGAGAGCGGCACACCCTGCGCTTCCATGTCGCGGTAGTAGTAACCGCCGCCGCCTTCCACGTGGATTTTAATAGCCACGTTTTCAACGGCGTACGCGCGTACGCCGGCGCCGAAGTAGTACATGCTGGAGTTTATTTCACCCAGATCCCGCAACTCTTCCGGCAATGGTACGAGCGGAGGCCAGTATTCCTCGATGTACTCGTTGAGGACGTCCGTGAATTCCTTGTCCTGGCCGAGTTGGGTGTACCCGCCCATGGGCACGATGGCGACGGGGCCCGGCAGGCCGATTTCGAGTTCCAACATGCCGCCGATGCCGCCGTCGTAACGTTCGCCCAATTCGCCCAGGGTGGACGTGTAGCCGGCTTTGAAATTGACGAGGCCGAAGGCCGGGACCGCGGCTACGCATAAACACAACGTGATAAAAGCCCTAAGGTTCATATTTGCTCCTTTTATTAGTAAATTATAACCGACCGTTCCGGCACCGTCAAGCGTCAGTAACTCCAGCCCACGAAGAATTTTATCGGGACGACGGGCCCCAGGGATTTGAAATCGGTCAGTACCGTATGGTCGGTGCGCAGGACCAAGAAGCCCCACAGTATAACGCGAACGCCGACGCCGAAACCGCCCCTGACGGTTTCGAGCTTGTCGTCCCACGCCTGGCCGGCGTCGAAGAAGAGGGCCCCGCGGACGGGGGGCAGTATCGCCGTGCCGACGGCGGTCCGCAGGCCGGACGTGTCGACGACCGGAAAGCGGTACTCCGCGTTGAACATCCCGAAGCGCCTCCCGCGGAAGTCGAACCAATTGTAACCTCGCATCGAGAGGCTGCCGCCGGAATAAAGGGGCCGGGCATCTTTGCCGAAGGTGCCCACGCCGGTGAGGCGGAGGGCGAAGCATTGCGACCGGGTCGTTCGGATGTAATGTCGGAGGTCGCCGAGGACGTAAACGTAATCCATCCGGCCTCGCCAGATGTCCTCGGTGATGCCGGTCGTAACGTGAACGCGATCGCCGTCGATGGGGCCGTCCCCGTACCAGAGCGACGTATCACGGGACGCGTAAACGTAGGGCGAGGCCTTGGAGCCGTACTCGGGCGGCGAGGCTATCTCCCACTCCCGCTTCAACTCGTACAGGTAAAGGCTCGCGCCAACGCGGTGAAAACGATCGAACGGATAGGCGACCGTACCCCCCGCGCCGGCGCGGGTCTCGCTGTAATACCGCCCCGAGATGCCGTAGAGGTAATCGAAATAGTCGCGCACGTAGTGGAACGCGCCCAGGCCGTATCCGACCCGGTTCCGGAGGTTGTAGTAGTCCACGCCGACGCTCGTCCGCTCCAGGAACTCGTCGATGTTGGCGGCGTCGTTTCCGAATTGGACCGCTATATGCTCGTCGCTTAAAATGTCCGCGAAGAGGAACACCACGCCGGTCTCGGTCCCGAATTCCGGCCCGTACGCGACCTCCCCCGCGAAGTAGTCGAGCGCGAATCTCTTTTTATATTTTTGAACCGGGAAGCTCGTACCCGGTGACTTCGACGGGAAGTCGACGGCGACGGGGCCTTCGGCCGGGGCGGCCGGGGCCGCTTCCTCGGCTTCCAGCGTGGCCTTGTAGACGTTGTAGCTCTGCTTCGCGAGGCCGATGAACGCCACTTCACCGTCGTCCCCGCCCGGCCGGGGCACGACCTCCAGCACGCCCGTGAGTACCTTCGACATCTTCGTCTCCGCGCCGTCCGGGCTACGGCGGTACGCGTCGTAGAAGCCGTTGCGGTCGGAACTGAAGTACAGGGAACCGTCCTCGGCTCGGGCCGGGTAGAGGTCGCGCCACGGCCCTTCGGTCAGGCGTTCGGTTTCGCCGGTGGCGGGGTCGACCCGGTAGAGGTTGTAATAATCCTCCGTATAGGCCGCGTTGCCTTCGGACGCGAATACTATCCCTTCCTCGGTCCAACAGGGGTATACGTCGTCGGCGAGCGTTTCGGTCAGACGGGTTTTCTCGCCCGTCGCCCGCGTCAAGACATACAGGTCCGCCCATCCTCCGCGGTTCAGGCCCCGGAAGACGATGCGGCTTCCGTCCGGGGAGAACGCCGGCGACCCGAGGATTATCAGGTCGTCGAATTCGTAGTCCTCGATTACCCGGCCTTTCGTTACGTCGTATACGTACAGGCGGTCCCGCGCTCCCGCCCGGGCGGTGAACGCGACGAGGCGTTCGCCGTGCGTCCCCGTCCTCTCCCGGTAAACGTGGATGGCGGAATAGGCGGGGGTTTTGCCGCCAACGACGAGTTTGCGGGTATCAGCCCGCCGGCCGTCGGGCCGCAACGTCATCAGGTACAGCGTGGCCCGGCCGTCCTCTTCCGAGAGGTAGACGAGCCGCCGGGAGTCTAGCCAGGCGACGCCGTTCCGGAGGCCGCCGCCTTTGGTGAGTTCCTGCCCCATGGTCCCCGGCTCTTCGCGTTCGGCGTAGCGCGGCCAGTAACGTTTGCGGAGGTAGAGCTGCCACTCCTCGTCGAACTCCTTGAACGGTATCGGCAGAACGAGGTCCAACACGTCGTCGTAGTTGCGGTCCAGCCACGCCTTGTCCATTATCGCCAGGACCTTATCCTCGCCGTACGTGTCGGCCAGGTAGCGAAGCGCCGATTCCCCCTCCTTGTACGCCAGATAGGTCCCGGCGATGTGCCGCCATTGCCTGAGCGGTACGAGCCGTCCGCTGTAGAGCGCGTCCGCGAGGAAGATATCCGAGAAGGGATCCGGGTCCTTGGACATGTATTCGGCCAAACCCTCGACGTACCAGAAAGGGGGGCTGCCGTAGTCGTAGCGGTTGTGGTCGGCGTAAATGTCGTGCAGTTTCTGGTACATGAAGAAGTGGGTCAATTCGTGGCGGATGACCCGGCGGAAACGGGGGTACGAACCGTCGAAGGGAACGACGACGCGATGCCGCAGCAGTTCGGTGAAACCGGCCACGCCCTCGGGGAGGATGTAGGGGAGGATGTTGGTTTCCTGGAATTCGCTGTGGGAGCTGTAAATGATGAGGGGTACGCGCTTGCGGGGCACGAAATCCATCCGGTAGGAGAGGTCGTCCCAACCCTCCTCGGCCAGGCCGATGGCCCGCTCGGCCAGTTCGCGTTCGGCCCCGTAGAAGTAGAGGTCGACGTGATCGCCTTTGATGACGTGCCAGTCGTGCTTGTAGTACTGGACCTTGTTCTTGCCGAAGTAGGTGTACGCCCCGGCCGCGGAGGCGGTGAGTATAGCGCTTATGATTACGGCCGTTAAGCGTCGCATGTGTTGTCCGCCCGGCCGCCTGCCAGGGTGTCGTGGGCCAGCGCGGCGGCGCCGACTACGCCGGCCCGGCCGCCCAGCAGCGCCGGCCTGACGGCGAGGGCCGCGAGCGAAGAGGGAAGGGCGCTCTCGCGCATCCGTGCCGCGGCCCGCTCTATAAGCGGCGGCCAGGCCCGGGTTACGCCTCCCCCCATAACGAGCGTCCCCGGATTAAAGAGGTTCACCGCGGCGGCGAGGGCCATCCCCAGGTACTCGGCCGCCTGGTCCAGCGCGACGCGGCAGGCGTCGTCGCCGGCATCGGCCGCCCGGACGACGGCGTCCACGTCGTCGAAGGCCGTGTCGCTCGCTCGGTCCGCCGCCCGACGGACGATGGCCGAACCGCCGGCGTATGCCTCGACGCAGCCCCGGCGGCCGCAGCCGCACAACTCGCCGCCTTCGGCCACGACCGGCACGTGTCCCAACTCGACGCCGAAGCCGTCGGCGCCGCGGTAGATGTCGCCGCCGGTTATCAGGCCGCCGCCCACGCCGGTCCCTACGAAGACCGCGAGGAGGGGTTGCCGTGCGGCGAGGTCGGCCCGGAATTCGCCGTACGCGGCGGCGTTGACGTCGTTCTCCACGGCGACAGGGACGCCCAGTTCTTCGGCCAGGCGGGGGCCGAAGGGCACGTTCTCCCATCGCAGGTTGGGCGAGCCGGCGAGGATGCCGGTCCGGGAGTCCACGTACGCCGCGACGGCGGCGCCGGCGGCGCCGAAGTCGGCAGGGAGTTCGGCGGCGGCCCGGCCTATCCGGCCGATGCAGTCCTCGAACCCGGCCTCGGGGCGCGTCGGGAAGGACGCTTCCCCCCGGACGTGATTATGGGCATCGAGCAGCGCGACTACCGTAGTGGTCCCGCCTACGTCGATGCCCAACGTATTCACCGCCGCCATATTAATAGCCTCGAATACGGCGACTATATTATAAACGCGACTCGTCTATAAGTTTGATGATACTAGACGTTTTCTTCTCGACGCGTTCTTTTTCTTTTTTGCGCTGCTCCAGCGTGTGCAGGAAATCCTCGGCGATATTCAAAGCGGTTAGGATGGCCACTTTTTCCGTCGAGATGAGGTTGTTGTTCTCCGAAATTTCCCACATCTTATCGTCGACGAATTTGGCTATCCTTCGGACTTCTTCCGGATTCCGGTCGCTGGTGATGGAATATTCTACGCCGAAGATAGTAACTTTAGTGGTCTGTTTGCTTGCCGTCATGGGGACCCCCGTGGGTTACGGGCCGCGACCGGCCTTACTCTTCGCCGTTGTCCTCGGTTATCAATTCGGCCTGGCCGCTCGCGCCGCTGCCTATCTCCGCTTCGAATTTCTCCAGCTTGGTAATTATCTGGTCGACGCGGACGCGAGCCTCTTCGTGTTTGTTTCTCAGTACTTCGTTCTCGGCTCCGAGTTGACGATAGTCGTCGATTTTCTTCTGGAGTTCTTCTTTCTCCGCTCCGGCGGCTTCTAACTCTTCGTCCCGCTGGGCGATTTCTTTCTGGAGCCGGCCCATCTCTTCCTGCTGTTTCCGTACGGTTTGTACGAGGAGCATTACCTTCTCTTCGAGACTCCCGAGGTTGTCCATGGCCACAGCTCCTTAACGATAACGTTAACGCGGTACTAACTGCGCAAAGTCGCCCCGAAATCGGCGGCTAGGATTCCGATGGCCGATTCCCGGGCGTCGTTCGCCTCTTCGTCCGTCAGCGTGCGATCGTCGGCCTGGTAGCGTACGCGGACGCCCAGGCTTTTGTGGCCCTCCGGGATGCCTTTCCCGGCGAAGACGTCGAACACCGCGACGTCCCGGACCAGGTCGCTGGATTTCTCTATAGCGGCGATGACGTCGGCCGCCGGCGTTTCCGCTTTGAGTACGAGGGCCAGGTCGCGCACGACGGAGGGAAAGCGGGAGATGGGGCGGTACCGGCTCGCGACCGCGGCCGTCCCGGCGAGCGGCGTCACGTCGAGTTCGAGGACGTGGCACTCGCCGAAGGGCTCGACGTCCAAACGAGAATAGCGTCCCGCCGCGTCGCCGATATCGAAGCCGTCCGCCCGCCACGCGACGTCGAGGCCGGCCCTGCGCGCCAGCTCCTGCGCCACGCCTTTGAGGAAGAAGTAGTCCACTTCTTCGGGTGCCCGGCCCCAGCGCCGGGGGCGGTCTTCGCCGGCGGCGAGGGCGGCGAGGTGCAGTTCCTCGGCGACGCCCCCGTCCGCATCCGGCGAGAAGACGGTGCCAATTTCGAATATTAGTACCGACGGCGCGCCCAGTCGGCCGTTCCGCCGGGCGACTTCGGCCAGCGCGGGCCAAAGCGCCGGCCGCAGGTGGGAAAATTGGCTCACCGTCGGATTCGCGACCGGTACCGCTTCGGCGACGTCGAGGCCGTGGCCGGCGAGCGTTTTCTCGTCGACGAAGCTCGGCGAATAGACTTCCGAGAAGCCGGTCGCCGTGAGGAGTTCCCGGGTATCGCGTTCGAACTCCTCGCGCGGGACCCGCCGGGGCCGGGGGAGCCGGCCGCCGGGCAGCGTGGCCTCGACGTTGTCGTAGCCGTAAGCGCGGACGACCTCTTCCACCACTTCGATTTCGGAGTTGACGTCCCGCCGGAACGACGGCGCCGAGATGACGAGGTTTTCCATGCGGTCCAGGCCGACGTCGAAATACAGGCGCCGGAGGAGAACCGCCATGTCCTCGCCCGTGAGGCTCGTGCCCATCAGCATATTGGCGCGGGCGGGCCGCAGGACTATGGCCGGCCGCGACCACTCGAGTTGGCCCCGGTCGGAGGGGGGCCCCAGGATAGTGCCGCCGGCGAACTCGGCCATGAG
The DNA here is from genome assembly GCA_050117845.1 of Candidatus Zixiibacteriota bacterium. GTDB lineage: Bacteria > RBG-13-66-14 > B26-G2 > WVWN01 > WVWN01 > WVWN01. Next base: position 14,601 of record JASFLY010000018.1, on the reverse strand, counting down.
AGCGGCCGCGCGGTCCGCGGCGGCGAGCGTCGTCGTCGGGTCGGTGCCGCGTTCGAAGCGGTAGGAGGATTCGGTCGAAAGGCCGTAGCGGCGGGCGGTTCGGCGGATGCTGACCGGGTCGAAGTGGGCGCTCTCGATAAGCACGGCCTCGGTGGATTCGGACACCTCGCTGTCGCGGCCGCCCATGACGCCGGCGAGCGCCGATGCGCCCTCGCCGTCGGCGATGACCAGGTCATCCTCGCAGAGTTCGAGTTCGGTGTCGTCTATAAGGGCGATTTTCTCGCCGGGCGCGGCTCGCCGGATGATCAGCTTTTGGCTGCGGATTTTCGCCAGGTCGAAGGCGTGGAGGGGTTGGCCCATCTCGAGGTTGACGTAGTTCGTGATGTCTACGACGTTATTGAGGGCGCGGACCCCCACGGCCTCGAGGCGCTCCGCCATCCAGGGGGGGGAGGGGCCGACCTTAAGGTCGGTCACGATGCGGGCGGTGTACCGGGGGCAGAGGTCCTGGTCCACCAGGTCCACGTCGACCGACAATTCTTTCGGGATGTTTACTTCTTTAATGAGCGCCGGCGGCAGGATGAGCGGGGCGCTGGTCAACGACGATATCTCCCGGGACAGGCCGATCATCGAGAGGCAGTCGCCGCGCACCGGCACGACGTCGACGTCGAAGATGACGTCGCCGCCCACCTGCGTCAGAGACTCCACCTCGAAACCGGCCATGGTGAGTTGTTCGGCCAGCTTCTCGGGCGGTAGGACGGCCGGGCAGTAGTCGTTGAGCCATGTCAGGCTGTATTTCATAAGCTTAGAATTGCCTCAGGAATTCGAAATCGTTTTCGTAGAACAAGCGGATGTCGGTGATGCCGTGCCGGAGCATGGCGATCCGTTCGATGCCCATGCCGAAGGCGTAACCGACCCAGTGCTCCGGGTCATAGCCGACGTTGCGGAAGACGTTGGGGTGAACCATGCCGGCGCCGGCTATCTCCAGCCAGCCGGTCTTGCCGCACGTCGAACAGCCCTCCCCGCCGCACACGACGCAGGTTACGGACAGGTCCGCCGACGGTTCGGTGAACGGGAAGTAGTCGGGGCGGAAACGAATCCCGGTCCCGGGGCCGAAGATATATTCGGCGAACGCGGCCAGCGTCCCCTTGAGGTCGCCCATCGAGACGTTCTCGTCGACGAGCAGGCCTTCCACCTGGTGGAACACCGGGTAGTGGGAAGCGTCCACGGCGTCCGCCCGGGCGCAGCGGCCGGGTACGATAACCCGCAAGGGCGGTTCCTCGACCAACATGACGCGTGCCTGCACCGGCGACGTATGGGTCCGAAGAAGGTATTCGTCGTCGATATAGAGCGTATCCTGGGCGTCGCGGCTCGGGTGCTCCGGGGGGAAGTTGAGGGCGCTGAAGTTGTGGTATTCGTCCTCGACCTCCGGCCCGTAGGCCACGGTGAAGCCCAATTTCGCGAAGAACGAGATAATCTCGTAACACGTTTTGGTTATGGGGTGGAGCGTACCGGTTTGCACCGGCGTTCCGGGCAGCGTATAGTCTACCGACGGTTCGCCTGTCGCGGCCGGCTTCGCCGCCACTTTTTTCTCCAGCGCGTCGTACTGCGTTTGCAGGGCGTTACGAAGCTCGTTGAGGGCCTGGCCCGCGGCCGGTTTATCCTCGGCCGACAGGGCGGAGAGGCCTTTGCCCATGCCGCTGACGGCCGATTTGCGGCCCAGGAACTCCACGCGCCAGCGTTCGAGCGAGGCCGCGTCGGCCACCTCGGCCGCGGATTTCTCCGCCGCCGCCTTCAATTCGGCAACGTTTTTCAGAAATTTACTCGCGTCTTCCGTCAAAATCCGAACCTATGCTTTCGTCGCTTACGATTTCGTAAAGCTCCGGCGCCTCGGCCTTGGAGACGTTCTTGGACCTGGGCAACTCTGCAACGCGGAATACGAGCCGCCGGCGGGGCAGCGTTAACTCGATCGTGTCCCCGGGTTGGACATTGTGGGAAGGTTTCGCGCTCTTTCCGCCGATTTTTACGTGCCCGGCGTCACAAGTTTCCTTGGCGCGCGACCGCTGTTTGACCAGCCTGGAGACGACTAAGAATTTATCTAAGCGCATTATCGACTTTTGCGAATATAACATTAGATATCGATAGTTGTCAAAAGAAAACCTTGCCCGAATTACGAAACTACTTTAGGGCTGGATGAGGGGGGTCCGCCGGGCGCGCGGCCTTTTCTGTTGCGGACGTGGCGCCGAAAATCTTATAATGCGGCCCGTTTCGAGAGGCGCGCGGCCCGAGGCCGGCGCCAGCGTAATATCAAAACATATGGCCCGTTTATACGAATATCAAGGGAAAGACTTACTCCGCCGGATGGGCGTCAAGGTGCCCGCGGGGCGCGAGGCCCGTACGGCCGCGGAGGCCGGCGAGGTAGCCGCCGAGGTCGGCGGGCCGGTCGTCATCAAGGCCCAGGTTTTCGTCACCGGCCGGGCCGCGGCGGGAGGCATCAAGTTCGCGGATAACGCCGGAGAAGCGGAACGCGTGGCCGGAAGCGACCTGCTCGGCCGCGACATAAAGGGCCAGCGCTGCGACGTCGTGCTGGTCGAAGAGAAGCTGGATATAGCCCGGGAGATGTACGCCGGCATTATTATCGACAACGAGGCCCGGCGGCCCCTCCTGATATTTTCGTCGGTGGGCGGTTCCGGCGTGGAGGAGATAGCGCGGGAACACCCGGAGGCCGTCGCCCGGCACCACGTCGACCCGGCGAAGGGCCTGGCCGGATACGAGGCCCGGGAATTGGCCCGGCGCGCGGGCCTGCAAGGCCGCGAACTAACGGGCGTCGCCGACCTTCTGGTCAAACTCTGGAAACTCGCCCGCGGCAGCGAGGCCCGGGCCGCCGAGATAAACCCGCTGGTCATCACCGCCGGCGGGGACGTCATGGCCGCCGATTGCCGCATCACGGTAGACGATTACGCCGTCTTCCGACACCCGGAACTCGGCGTCGAGGTCGCCCGCGAGTTCGACCGGCCCCCGACGGCCCTCGACCTCATCGCCTACAACGTCGAGAAGGATGATTACCGGGGGACGTTCTACTTCATCCAGATGGCCCAAGGCTTCACCCGCGACGAGTGTTACGTCGCCTTCCACGGGGCCGGCGGCGGCGGGTCGATGATGTCGATGGACGCGGCGCTGGCCGAGGGTTTCAAGATAGCCAACTTCTGCGACACGTCGGGCAACCCGCCTGCCAGCAAGGTCTACCGGGCCGCCCGTATAATCCTGGCCCAGCCGAACCTCGTAGGGTACTTCGGGTCCGGCTCGGGGGTCGCGAGCCAGGAGCAGTTCCACTCCGCCCGGGGCCTGGTCAAGGCCTTCCGCGAGGTCGGCCTGAACATGCCGTGTGTGGAGCGGCTCGGCGGCAACCAGGAAGAGCGGGCCATCCAGATTCTGCCCGAATACACGAAGGACCTTCCCGCCCCCGTCGAATGCTACGGCAAGGACACGTCGGCGCGGCATTGCGCCCGGCGCCTCCGCGAGCTGGTGGACGAGTTCGACTACGGCGCCCCGGCGCCGCAGGCCCCCGTCGACGAGCATGAATCATCCTATTCCTTCGGGACCGTTACCGGCGGCGCGGTCTCGTTCGACTACTCCCGCTGCGACGCCTGCGAGTCGAAGGTCTGCGTGGAGGAATGCGTGCCCGGCATCCTGGAACTCAAAGAAGGCCGGCCCGTCCTCAATATCAGCCCGGAGGAGGCGGCGCGGGGCCGCTGCAGCGAGTGCCTGGCGTGCGAGGTGGAATGTCGGGCCCGGGGGAACGGCGGCGGGAGGATAACGTTGCCCATTCCGGGCCTGGACGAATACTTGAAAGAAACGCGCGAGTAATGTCTATACTAATAAACAATACCGACCCGGTTCTGGTCCAGGGCATCACCGGCCGCGAAGGCCGCGCCCGCACCCGCCTCATGAAAGGTTACGGCGCTAACGTCGTCGCCGGCGTTTCGCCGGGGCACGGCGGCGAGGAAGTCGAGGGCGTCCCCGTCTTCGACACCGCGCTCGCGGCCGTGGAGGCGGTCGGCGACGTTTACGCCTCGGTCGTCTTCGTCCCGGGGCCGGCGGTGCGGGAAGCCGCGCTGGAGGCGTTCGCCGCCGGCGTCAAGCTGGCCGTGCTCGTGCCGGACCGGGTGCCCTTGTGGGACGTGCTCAGCATCGACGCGGCGGCCCGGGATGCCCGTGCCCGTTACGTCGGCCCCAATACGCTGGGTATCCTCTCCGTGGACCAGGCGGTCCTCGGGATGGTGGGCGGCCGGGCGGAGTCGGCGCGGAAGTGGTTCCGGCCGGGGCCGGTGGGCATCTCGTCGCGTTCGGGCGGCATTACGTCGTCGCTCGCGTACTACCTGGGCAAGGCGGGAATCGGCGCGACCACCCTCATCCACGTCGGCGGCGACCCCATCGTCGGGACGCCCCACCAGGACGCCGTGCGGCTGTTCCAGGAGGACCCGGCGACCAAGGCGGTCGTTATGTTCGGCGAGATAGGCGGAAGCCAGGAGGAGAAGGTGGCCGAACTGCTGGCCGAGGGCGTGGTAACGAAACCGGTCGTCGCGTTCATCGGCGGCAAGGCCGCGAAGGAGGGGACGCGTTTCTCCCACGCCGGCGCCATCATCGAGGGCGGCCGGGGGACGTACGAGGGTAAGGTCGGGGCCCTACGCGAGGCCGGGGCCATCGTCGTGGACGATTACGACCGCGTGGCCGAATACACGCTGGGCGTGTTGAAGGACCTGGGAGAATCGTGACCGACGCGCTAGACCGCGGCAGTACCCAGCGTCCGCCCGCGTTGCCGGCGGGCGTTCCGATTCGCGCCCGGGCCGACATGAGGGCCTCCGTGGTCGAGGGCCTCTTCGGCCAGGTCTTCGTGAACCTGGCCGGGGCGTGGTCGGCGTTCGTGACGGCGCTGGCGTTGAGCCTCGGCGCCGCGGGCCGGGCCTTCGGCTTCATCTTCTCGGCGGCCGCGCTCGTACAGATTTCGCAAATCCTCGGGCCTGCCCTGCTGCCGCTCTTCGGCGGTTCCCGCAAGAAGGTCGTCGTCGCGTCGAGCGCCGCGGCGCGGGGCATGATTTTCCTGGTGCCGCTGGCGCTGCTTTACTTCGACGCGGAAGTCGCGCTCGTCCTCATCATCGCCTGTTTCCTGGTGTCCCAGGTTTTCACCGGAATAATGACCAACGTGTGGACCGGGTGGATCGGCGCCACGGTCCCGGAGCGGGTGCGGGGCCGCTTCCTCGGGAAGCGCCTGCAGTTGATGACCGGCATCGGCCTGGTGGCCGCGTTCGCCGCCAGTATCTTCAAGGACCTGTCCGGCCCGTCCGGCGACAGGGGCCTGGCCGGGTTCTTCCGCGGCCTTCTGGGGCCGGCGGCCGAGTATATCAGTGGCATCGGCGAGAAGTACGCCTACGTAATAATCTTCACGTTCGCCGGCGTCGCGGGCATCGCGTCCACGCTGCTCCTGCTGCGCCAGCGGGACCGGCCGGCCCCGGCGACACGTTTCTTTTTCCGGTCGTTCGCGGAGCCCCTGCGGGACAAGCGCTTTCGCCGGCTGGTTTACTTCTACGGATGGTGGTTCTTCGCCGCTTCGTTCGGCGCGCCCTTCTTCCACCCGTTCATGCTGAAGACGCTGGGGATGTCGCTCACGGCGATGCAGCTTTACAACTCGGTCTTCGTAGTCGCGATGGCCGTCATGGCGGCGGCGTGGGGCAAGCTGATTGACCGATTCGGCAATAAAACCGTATTCCGGGTATTGGTCATGATCGCGGCGGCCAACGCCACGGCGTACGTCTTCATGGAGCCGGGCCGCTACTGGTGGATATGGTTCGAGGCGTTCACGTCCGGGGCGATGTGGGCGGGGGCGAGCGTGGCCGCTATCAACTTCATCATCGGGTTCAGCCCGGCGGGCCGGCGCGACAGCTACGCCGCGGTCTACGCGGTCGTGGGCGGGGTTTGTGGCCTGGCGGCCACGCTGGGGTCCGGCCAGTTCGTCGCGATGCTGCCGACGTACGTCTCGCTTTTCGGGTGGCAACTCGTCAACTTCAAGGTGGCGTTCATCATAACGGCCGTGCTGCGGCTGTCGGCGCTGGTGCCGATTTCGGCGGTGGAGGAACCGCGGGCGGTGCCGTTCCGGGCGATGATGCGCGCGGTGGCCGCGGACGTGCGGATGTGGTTCTTGCGCTGGCGGCCGGGAGTCTGGAAGTAGCTTATGGCTGAAAACAAAACTCGCATACTCTTTGTTTGCACCGGGAACTCCTGCCGCTCGCAGATGGCGGAGGGGTGGGCCAATCACCTGGGCGAAGGCCGGGTCGAGGCATTCTCGGCGGGCGTGAGGCCCATGCGCATCGTCCCGCTCACCTACGACGTGATGGCCGAGGCGGGAGTGGATATATCGCACCAGCGCTCGCAGTCGGTGGACGAGTTCGTCGGCGAGGAGTTTGACTATATAATTACCTTATGCGATAATGCGAAGGAAACGTGTCCGTATTTCCCGGGGGAGGCGAAGCGGCTCCACTGGCCCGTGCCCGACCCGTACGGCTACGACCTCGCTACCTACCGCCGGACCCGGGACGAGATACGGGAGTGTATAGAAAACTTTTTTGCCGAAATCGGAACGCCCGGCGAGGCGTAGTCGGGCGAACGAAACGCCCGGTATGGATGGAACGCCGAAGATAACCCGCCAGCGCGAACTCGAGGCCGAAATCAATTTCCTCACGCCTCGGCTCGTGATGCTCGGCGCCCGGCAGATAATCGCGCACGGCGCGGTGGCGCGGGGGACGGCGCGGAAGGGTTCCAAAATAAACCTGATAGTCGTCGCCGAGAGCGAGTTGCCGTTCCGGGAACGCCAGCAGGAGTTTCGGGAAAGGCTCAAGAGTCGGGAGCGGGTGGACATCATCGTGTACACGCCGGCGGAGTTCAGCCGGGCGCGGGAGGAGAGCGCCCTCGTAAAGGCGGCCTTGTGCGAAGGCCGTATCGTCTACTCCCCCGAGCGGGGGTAGAGTTATAACCAGGCTCAAGTAGGAGCAGGTATGACCGAGAAATGGAAGACCGCGATAACCGATATCGCGCCGAATAGGATAAACCTCCGCGGCTATCCCATCGCCGAGTTGATGGGGCGCCGCAGCTTCGCCGAGGTCGTGTGGCTCGCGCTCCGGGGCGAGTTGCCGGCCGAGGCCGAGGGCAAGCTACTCGACGCCATCCTCGTGTCCTCGGTGGACCACGGCGTAACGCCCCCCTCCACCCTCGCGGCGCGTACCGCCGCTTCCACCGGGGCCCCGGTCAACGCGGCGCTCGCCGCCGGCGTCCTGTCCGTAAACCGCTTCCACGGCGGCGCGGTCGAGGGTTGCATGACGGCGCTCGCCGAGGCGGCCTCGTACATGAAGGAGAAGGGCGTCTCCCGGGAGGAGGCCGCGGCCGCGGTCGTCGAGCGCTACCGCGACGCCGGCCGCCGGGTCCTGGGATACGGCCACAGGGTCCACGACGACGACCCCCGGGCCGCGCGGCTCTTCGCGCTGGCGGAGGAGCTGGGCCTGGCGCGGGAAGGGGTCCCCATGGCTCGGGCGTTCGCGGCGGCCCTCGCGACGGTCACCGGGAGGGCGCTGCCGCTGAACGTGGACGGCGCCATCGCGGCGTGTCTCTACGAACTCGGCTTCGACGCCGCCCGGGCGAACGCGTTCTTCATCATGGCCCGGATGCCGGGTTGGCTGGCCCACGTCGTCGAGGAGGCGACGCGGGAGCGGCCCATGCGGCGCATCGAGCCGTCGGCCTGGGAGTACGACGGCCCGGCCCCGCGGCACCCGGCGGAGGTGAAGTGATGGCGACGGAAACGAAAATCATGGAGCTGTTGCCGGAGCTGACGCTCATCGCGGACGGCGATATCCGCGACAAGGTGGTCGCGACCTACGAGGCCGCGCTCCAGCGCGGTGGTTGGGACGCGGAAGACATGAACCGCATCCCCTTCACGCTACTAATCGAGCCCTGTCCCGCCACCTACCTGGAGCACACGCGGGCGGTGACGTGGTGCGCGCTGGCGGCGTCCAAGGCGCTGTCGAAGATATACGGCCCGCGCGTGGAGGTCAATCGGGACCACCTCGTCGCCGGGGCGCTTCTGCACGACGTGGGCAAACTCCTCGAGTACCGCGAGGAGGACGGCAAGTTCGTCAAGTCCGACACCGGCGAGATGCTGCGGCATCCCTTTTCGGGGACGGCGCTGGCGTACGAGCTCGGCCTTCCCACGGAGGTGTGCCACGTCATCGCGACCCACGCCCGCGAGGGCGACGGCGTCCGGGCGACCCCGGAGGCCATAATAATCCATCACGCCGATTTCATGAACTTCGAGCCGTTTAAGTTGGGTTGATCTCAACCCGGGGAGGAGGCATTAGGGTGATCGATAGGGAGGAAGTTTATAAAAGGTATCCCTCGCTGACGCGATTCTTCGGACGGGATTGCGTGGACGGAATCGTCGATTCCATAATTGAGGGGTACGAGGGGTCCGACTTCTCGATAGAAATCGCCAGGGCGAGGTCGGCGGTACCGATACGGAATTACCTGACGCAGGGACTCGCGTTCTTAATTTTCGAGGATTTGATAGCCGAGGAGTCGGTCGCCGGACAATTTTCGGACGTTTACCGGAGTTGGTTCGCGTATTTCGAATCCAGGTTCGGCCGAATATGCGACAAGGCGGAGGGGCGCGTTCCCATCAGGCGTTATATTAAATTGATGGAGAACGATTCCGATTTCCTGGGGGCGTTGACCGAGCTGGACGCCATCGGCGCTTTGCTGCGGGTGGGCCGCTACTTAACCCCGGACGCGGGGACCGGCGGCCCCGGCGCCGAAGGGGACGCCGGTATCTCGTTCGCCATTCGGGAGGAGCGGGTCGATTTCGGCGTAACGTCGCGGGTCCGGCCTCGCGTAGACCCCGAGAGATCGGCGGCGGTCGCGAAGATAAAGCGGTTGGATATCCCGTTAAACGACGGCGAGGGAGTAGTAGTATGCATTAGCAGGGTGCCGGACACGGGGGATGAAAGCGAACTCCGGACGTTGCGGCGGATAATCGTCGAAGCGCTTCCTTTTTTAAGGGAAACGGCTGCGGGCGCATTCGAGGCCGATTTCGCCGACTACCGTTTCTACCGCGACGGTGAACGTTTCAACGCCCGCGACGCCGAGTCTCCCGTCGATTATGTTTATATCACGGCGGGGGAGGCGGGAGACGGGGTTACCGTATTGGGGCCCTTATACACCCGGCCTAACATCTACCCGACGTTCTACGGGAGCCGGTGCGTCTGCAATACGGCGTCGCCTCAGCGGGTGCCCGTCCGCGAGGTGCTGGTCGAGGAGAGCGGGAAGTTTTCCGGTACGGGCCCGAACGTTTTAATCTATTATACGTGCGGCGTAACCCGGAACGACGTGCAAAACGTATTGTACGGGGACGGCGGGTTACCCGGCGGCGACGATGCCGGATGTGGGGACGCTTGTTGCGTTCCCCGAACGGTGGGGAAGGGTTTGTACAAGGAGAATAAACTCGATAACGTCTGCGCCGTTATATGGGCGCCCTTTAACCTCGGTTGTTCGAGGTCCACCGTCGACGGGGAGGTTTACGGGCCGGAGGGCGGAGTTGTATTGCCGAATCCGAATGCCAATAAACCCTTAACGACGGAGTTGTACGATTCGCTGACCGAGGCGTTCGGGCCGGAGGTCCGAGACTGATGCCCCAAACCTTCGCTGAAAAAGTTTTCTCCCGGAAGGCCGGCCGGCCCGTGGCCGCCGGAGAGATCGTCGTCCTCTCGCCGGACCGCCTTCTCTCCCACGATAACACCGCGGCCATCGCGGCCACCTTCGGCAAGATGGGCGCGCCGCGCGTCGCCGCGCCGGACAAGGTCGTGATAATACTCGACCACTGCGTCCCGGCGGCGACCGAGAAGTACGCCCGGAACCACGTGGACGTTCGTAACTTCGTCGCGGCCCAGGGCATCGAGCACTTCTTCGACGTCGGCGAGGGTATCTGCCATCAGGTATTCGCGGAACGGGGTTTCGCCCTGCCGGGCGAACTCGTCCTGGGGGCGGACAGCCACACGACGAGCCACGGGGCCTTCGGGGCGTTCGCCGCGGGCATCGGGAGGACCGAGCTGGCGGCGCTCTTCGCCGTCGACGAACTCTGGCTGATGTGCCCGACGTCGATACGCGTCGAGGTGGAAGGCGAGTTCGGCGCGGACGTGTCCGCCAAGGACCTCGTCCTCTTCATTATCGGCGACGTGGGCGCGGACGGCGCGCTCTACCGGTCCGTCGAGTTCGCGGGGCCGACCGTGGAGGCGATGTCGGTAGCCGGCCGGATGACGCTGTGCAACATGGCGGCGGAGATGGGGGCCAAGAACGGCTACGTCGCGCCGGACGACAAGACGCGGGCGTTCCTGGCGGGCCGGGCGCGGCGCGAATTCGAGGAGGTCTTCCCCGACGAGGACGCCGCGTACGAGCGGACGCTGACCTACGACGCCTGCGCCCTCGAGCCGCAAGTCGCCCTCCCGCACACCGTGGACAACGTCGTCAGGGTGAGCGAGGCGGCGGGGACGAAGGTCGACCAGGTAATCATCGGGACCTGCACCAACGGCCGCGTCGAGGACCTCGTGGTCGCGGCCGATGTACTGCGCAATCGGAAAATCGCGCCCGGCGTCCGGGTGCTGGTGTTCCCGGCCAGCCGGGCGGTTTACCTGGAGGCGACGGGCATCGGCGCTTTAACGACGCTGGCGCAGGCGGGCGCGATAATAATGAACCCGGGTTGCGGGCCGTGCCTCGGCGCCCACGAGGGGATACTGGCGGCGGGCGAGGTTTGTTTGTCCACGGCCAACCGCAACTTCCGCGGCCGGATGGGTTCGGCCGAGGCCGAGGTTTACCTGTGCTCGCCAGCGACGGCGGCGGCCTCCGCTCTCACGGGGCATATAAAGGACCCCCGGGCCGTAAGGCCCTGAGGCCGGCGGCGGCCGTTCGGGAGTGATATGACGAAAGGCAAAGTCTGGAAGTACGGCGACGACGTCAACACGGACGTTCTGTTCCCGGGGAAGTACACCTATACGGTGAACGACCCGGAGGAGATGGCGGCCCACGCCCTCGAGGACCTCGACCCGACGTTCGCGGAGAACGTAAGGCCGGGCGACGTCGTCGTGGCCGGGAAGAACTTCGGCTGCGGCTCGAGCCGAGAGCAGGCGGCGCTGTGCATGAAGTACGCCGGCGTGGCGGCGGTGGTCGCGGCCTCGTTCGCGCGCATCTTCTACCGGAACGCGATAAACGCCGGCCTTCCGATGGTCGTGGCCCCGGAGGCCGCGGCCGCGGTTTCGGCCGGGGACGAGATAAGCATCGATTTCGAGGCGGGCGAGTTGACGGCGGCCGACGGCACGGTTTATCGGTTTCCGGCGCTCCCGGCGGAAGTGATCGGGATTCTCGAGGCGGGCGGCCTGGTGCCGTACGTAAAAAAGGAGTTGGGGAATCGATGAAGAAAGTCTTACTCGCGCTCGCTATATGCGCCGCGGTGGCGTTCGCGTGCCAGAAGGACAGCGCCGCCGAGACGGCCGGCGCCGAGACGGAAGCCGACACGGCGCGGCCGGTGGGGCTGGTAATGCCCGAGGCGGGCCGGGCGGAGCTTCTTTTGAAAGAGGCCGGCATTCCGTTCCAGCCGCGGAACGACCTCATACGGGAGTTCCCGAAAGGTTGCGTATGGCACGCCGTATACGCTAGTTCGGAACCCGAGGTAATCCTGGAGACGTACGCGTTCGAGGACATGGACGGGGCGGCCCGGTTCGGCGCCGAGCGCAACGACCAACTCACCGCGATGGACGTAATGCAGGAATTCGCGACCGTCACCAACGGCCCGCTGCTCCTGGTGGCGTATTACGACGCCGGGACGGACAGGGCCGACAAGGCCGCGGCGCTAACCACGTTCGTATCCGCGTTCGCCGGGGAGGAGTAATCCCCGTCAGCTTTTAAGGATAACCCGCCTTGCGGCGGGTTTTTTCTTAGCGTATTGCCTTCGGGGGCCGAGTGTGCTATTATAAATAAGAATATGACCTATTGCCTTATGAACGCGGTAAAAAGGTCGTTTTGAGTATAGATGCGCTCAACGAAAGGAGCGGCAATGGTTAAAAAAGCATTACTCGTCGGGTTGGTTTTAATAGCGTCTTCGTCGTGGGCGGCAACGCGTACCGTACTCGTCGAGCACTTCGGGTGGACCGGTTGAGGTTCGTGCCCGTCCGCGGAAGCGGACTTCAGCACGTTAATTAACACGTACGGCCTCGACGTATTAGCCCCCATCCAGTGTGTATTTTACGTTTCCCCGCACGCCAGTGAACGTTTAATGACTTTTTACGGGCAGAGTACCGTCCCCCACCACTTCACGGACGGTATCCTGAGGTGCAACTCCGGTTACAGCACTTTCCTCTCCCACTACAATACGCGGCACGCCCTCTCGGCTCCGCTGGTGGTATCCATCGAGGAGAACACCCTCGGGTCGAGTACGGCATACGTTAAGGTCAAGGTTACGCTGGAATCGAGTTTGCCCGCCGGCCATACGATATATGTCGGCCTGTGGGAGGACGAAGTCGTCGTCGGCGGTTCGTACGGGAGTACGCCGGTGCGCGTCATGGAACGGGACCTCGCCACGACCAGCCTCACCATTACGAATTCCGGCCAGTCTCAGGAATTCGAGCACACGTTTAACGTCACCACCGGTTGGAAACGCGACGACCTCGGCGTGACCGCCTGGGTGCAAGGGCCGAACACCGACGCGGAAGTGCACAACGCCGCCGCGAAGAAGTTCGACACCACCGGCATTAGCCCCGCGTCGTTGGGGCGTGTTAAAGCGCTGTTTAACTAACGGCCGAACGCGAAAGTTTGAAGCCCGCCGGACGGCGGGCTTTTTTTTTACCGGGCGGCGGCGGCGCCCTGGATCGTAACCGTGACGTCCTCGAACGGGATATCCTTCCCGGCGGCCGCGACCGCCTCGCGCGCCAGCTGGACCAGGCCGAAGCAACACGGTACTTCCATATGGGCTACGGTCACCTTTTTAATATCGTTGTCGGCGAAGATGGCCGTCAGCTTTTCCCGGTAGCGGGTCACGTCGTCGAACTTGGGGCAGCCGATGACGACGGCCTTGTCCCGCAGGAAATCGGGGTGGAAGCCGGCGTAGGCGAGCGGGGCGCAGTCGGCCGCTATTAAGAGCTCGGCGCCCTGGAAGTACGGCGCGTTCGGGCTGACGAGGTACAGCTTGACCGGCCATTGGCGCAGCTCGGAGGGGATGTCCCCCTCGAGGACGACCTCCGGCTCGGTGCACTCGTCGGCCGGTTTGCGCATGTCCACGGTCCGGGCCCCGGGGCAGAAGGAAACCGGCGCGGCGGCCTTGGGGGCGGCGGCCTCTTCGTGCCGGGCGGCCGGATCCCGGCCGGCCTCGCGGAGGTGCCTGTCCACCGCGGCGGCGTCGAACTCGTCGGCGGTTCGCTCCTCGATGGTGATGGCGCCCTGGGGGCATTCTCCCAGGCACGCGCCCAGGCCGTCGCAATAAACTTCGCTCACCAGGCGGGCCTTGCCGTCCACGATTTGGATAGCGCCCTCGGCGCAGGCCGGTACGCACTGGCCGCATCCGTCGCACAATTCTTCGTCTATTTTTACGATACTGCGGGTTACTTTACCCATTTCGAACCTCCTGAATTAACTTTTTATCGATTGCGCCCCACTATACCCCGGGCCGAACAAAACCGCCTTGACACAGGTCAAGGTCGGACGTTTTATCGTTAAATATTAATCAGGATTGCCGGCGAGGAGGCGGAGCGACGCCGGATCGAGGATGACGACGCGCCGCCCTTCGACCTCGATGACGCCGGCGTCCGCGAGCCGGCGCAGGGCCCGACTCAGCGTCTCGGGGACGGTCCCCAGTTCGGCGGCGAGCGCCGTTTTGCTGACGTCGAGGTCGACCCGTTCGGGGCCGCGTCCGCCCCCGGTGGCGCGCTCCAAAAGGTACGAGGCCAGCCGGGCCGGGACTTCCTTAAGCGTCAGTTTCTCGAGGACCGCGCTTATCTGGTAGAGGCGGGCCGACAGCGCGGCAATGATTCCGAGGGCGAGTTCCGGCGCCTCCTTCACGAGGGCGATGAATTCCCGGCGGGGGACCTCGGCGGCCGTGGTGTCCTCGAGGGCCTGGGCGGAGGCGGGGTAGCGGCCCCCGGTCAGCGCGGCGGCCTCGCCCACCATGTCGCCGGCGCGCATTATTTTTATGATGAGTTCCCGGCCGTCGGGCGATTGTTTGAATACTTTGACGCGGCCTTCGGCGACGACGAAAAAGGCCGCGGCGTCGTCCTCTTCCGAAAAAAGCATTTCGCCCCGGCCGAATTCGCGGAGGTACGACGACGATGCGACACGGCCGACGTCGTCCGGGGAGGCGTTTTTGAAGAGCGGCGACGCCGCAAGGACTTCGTATAAAGCGTTTTTTGCCATTAAAAAACTCCCGGCGTTTGAAAACGATTGAGAATACCCGAATTTTAGTTTATTATAAGCGCCACCGCAAGTTAACAGGGGAGTTCAGATGGCAAAACACCGCATTGCTTGGTT
>JASFLY010000017.1:0-56522 GCA_050117845.1 Candidatus Zixiibacteriota bacterium | reverse complement strand
CCAGTACCTCTGGGTAGCCTGCGCCGGAAACGGGTACGTATATCGCGTACATTGCCCGGCTACGGTAAGCGTATCCCCGTCCTCGTTCGGGAGCATTAAAGCGATTTACCGCTAACGCTCCACCCGAAGAATTAGAAAACCGCCCTTAACGGGCGGTTTTTTACTTGGTCGCGGGGCGCTATAAAGAGATGAGAGCGTTATAGAAATACCAGAGTTCGTTTAGCGAATACCCGGTGGCCACGCGTACGAGGAATTTCATCGGCGGCATTAGCACCCACTGGAAAACGGGAACGCCGACCGATGGGCCGAACGCGAGCGCCAGGAAGAAAACGATCACTATCGGCCTGCCGTATTTCGCCACGAAGCGGCCGTAGGATACCGCCGCGTTGCGGGGCAGAATCGACCACAGGACGTTCGACCCGTCGAGCGGCGGTACCGGCAACATATTAAAGATGGCGAGGACGAAGTTGATATAGACGGCGTTGAAGAGTACGAAGTACAACAGCCGCAGCCACGAGGAAGAGAACGCCGCGGGCGTCTTCAGCGCGTACGAGAAAATCGCCCCCAGCACCACGCCGAAGATGAGACCCAGGACGAGGTTCGACACCGGCCCCGCGAGGGACGTTACCAAAATGCCCTTGCGCGGGTCGCGGAAGTTCCGGCTGTCCACCGGTACGGGCTTGGCCCAGCCGAAGCGGAACAGGAACAGCGCCGCCGTGCCCAAAAGGTCCAGGTGCTTTAAGGGGTTGAAACTGAGGCGGCCGGCGCGTTTGGCGGTGGGGTCGCCCATCCGATACGCCGCGAAACCGTGGGATACCTCGTGGACGACGAGGCCGAACAATATGCCCGGCGCCAGGTACAATTTATCGAACCACCAATCGGCAGTGAACATGATTTACTTCCTCGGGTGAAAGCGCTCGTGAAATTCCTTAAGGCTCTTCGTATCCAGGTGGGCGTATATCTGCGTGGTCGTTATGTTGGCGTGGCCCAACAGCTCCTGGACCGTGCGGACGTCCGCCCCGGCCTGGATTAAATGCGTCGCGAAGGTATGGCGGAAAAGGTGAGGCTTAACGCCGGGGACCCCCGCCAGGGCGGCGTATTCCTTTACCACCTTCCATAAATACTGCCGGCTCACGGGACCCGGCCGCCGGTCGGAAGGGAAGAGAAACGCCGAATCGCTCCCGGCCCCGCCCTCCTCCAGACGTAGGAATTTGGCGATATGCTCCCGGGCGACCGGGCCGAAGGGCACCAGCCGTTCCTTTCCGCCCTTTCCCCGCACGCGCAATAGGCCCAGCTTCAAGTCGACGTCGGCCCGCCGCAGGCCGACGAGTTCGCTGGCCCGCAGGCCGCAGGCGTACGCCAGCGCGAGGAGAGCCGCGTCCCGGGCGACGCGCCGTATACGCCGGGGGGAAGCCCCCGCCCTCTCCTCCGCCGCGAGCCGCGCCGCCGCGGCGTTTATTACCGCCTCGACCTCGGAGATGTGAAGGTAGTCCGGCAGGCGCGCCGGCTTCTTGGGCGACGCCACGAACTCCAGCGGCGACTTTTTTACCTCGCCCTCGTCCTGGAGGTGGCGGTAAAAAACGCGGAGCGACGAAAGACGCCGTGAAAGCGACGAGGCCGCCGCCCCCGCCGCCGAGAGTTTCCGCACGTACGCCACGACGTCGGCCAACTCGGCCCCTTTGAATTCCGGGTGGAACGCGACGAAGTCCTCGACGTCGCGGAGGTACGCGGCCACGGTGTTTTCGGCCAGGCCGCATTCGGCCACCAGGTAGGCCTTGAAACCGCGGAGCGCTACGGCCCCGTCGGTAGAAAGGCCGGGGGCGCCGGAACCGGTATCTACGTTACCGTTCATACCCATGCCGACGAGAAGAAGGGATTCGACCTCTTCTCCCGCCCCACCGTCGTCGCCGGCCCGTGGCCCGGGAGGACGTCGGTCTCGTCCGGCAGGACGAAAATCCGTTCCTTGATGGAATCGAAGAGCGCGTCCGACGAGCCGCCGGGCAGGTCGAAACGGCCCACGCCACCGGCGAAAAGCGTGTCGCCCGAGAAGAGCAGCGGCGGGGCGTAAAGACAAACGCACCCCGGCGTGTGGCCGGGGGTGGCGATAACGTCGAGCGATATGCCGGGGAAATCGAGCGTCGCGCCGTCTTCGAGGAGCGTCGCGGCGCTAGTTTCTACCGAACGGCCGGCGAGGGCCGCGTCGGCCGCGGGAACCATGAACGGCGCCCCCGTAAGCGCGACGAGAGAATCGACGGCGTCGACGTGGTCGTTATGGCCGTGGGTCGCGATTATCGCCAGGACCTCGCCGCCGCCGAGGGCGGCCCGGATCTCCTCCGCCCCGGCCCCGGCGTCGATAATGACGCGCTTGTCCCCGGCCGCCAGGATGTAGCAATTCGTCGCCAGCGGCCCCACGACCAGACGGGTAACGTCCACGGCTCTCAGTCCCCCACGCCGACGATGCTTATCTTGCCGCCGTCCGCGGCGGCTATCACTTCTTCCTGGTCTATGAGAAACGACGTCCCCGCTTCCAGCGCCAGGACTTTTAGTCCCCCGGAGATAACGAGCCGCAGGGTCGCCAGGCCGACCGTGGGGATGTCGAAGCGAAGGTCCTGCCCCGGCTTCATGGCCTTTACGACTACGCCCCCCTTGCCCCCGGCCAATTTCGCGCCGCGCTTTATGGCCTCGTCGGTGCCCTCCAGCGCCTCGGCTGCGTAGACCGCGCGGTTCCGCACGACGACCGTCTGGCCGATACTCAGGGCCGCCAGGCCGCGGGCCTTCTCCAGGCCGAAGGCGATGTCCTCCCGTTCCTTCTTGGTGGGCTTCCGCTTCGTGTACGCCCGGGGCCGGACGACGTACCGCTCCAGCACTTCGGTCTGGGCGATAACGTCGAAGCCCTCGCCCTCGAGTTCGCGGACGAGTTCGCCCATAAGCTCGTCGTCGGTGAAGTCGCGAACGCGGGCCAGTATTTTAATCGCCCGGGCGTCGAACTTGAGGCCGGCCAGTACCGGCGCCTTCTCCACCTTCCCCGCGAAGACGCAGTACTTGACCCCGTTCTTCTTGAGGAGTTTGATGGCGCGGCCCGCCTGCCCCAGGGCCACCCGCTCGACCTGGATGCGGTCCTTGAGGCGGCGCTCCGCCTCGTCCGTGATGCATACGGCGAAGACGCCGGCGACGCCCTCGGGGTGCCGGGAAATGACCTCTTCCGCCACGAGCACGGGCATCTGGCCCGAGCCGGCGATTATGCCTATCTTTCCGTCCAGCTCTTCCATGTCTACGCTATTTGAGTATTCCCCGTTCGGATTTCTCGACGAACTCGATTATATCCCGGACTTCCGCCACGTCCCCGAGTTCTTCCTTTAGTTTCTCGAGCGCTTGTGCCGTATTTAATTTCTCCCGGTACAGGATGGCGTACGCTCGTTTGAGGGCGTGGCGCGCCTCTTCGGAGAAGCCGCGGCGCTGGAGGCCGATGACGTTGATGCCGGCGATGCGGGTGGGCTCGCTCGCGACCAGCGCGTACGGGATGATGTCCTGGCTGACACGGCTCATCCCGCCGATGTAGGCGTGTTTCCCGATGCGCGAGAACTGGTGCACCGCGGAGAGGCCGCCGATGAAAGCCTGGTCTTCCACCTCCACGTGGCCCGCCAGCGCGACCGTATTGGCCAGCGCGACGTTTTCGCCGAGGATACAATCGTGGGCCACGTGGGCCTCCGTCATGAGGAGGCAGTTTTTGCCGATGCGCGTCGTGCCCGCGGCCTTGGTCCCCCGGTTCACCGTCACGAACTCGCGGATCGTCGTCCCGTCGCCGATGCTGACGGTCGACTCCTCCCCCTCGAATTTCAGGTCCTGGGGAATCGCGCCGATGGCGGCGTGCGAGAATACCAAACACCGCTCGCCCAGCGTCACGCTCCCCTGTATGTAAACGTGGGGGCCTATCACGGTATCCGCGCCTATAACGACGGGCCCTTCGATAACGGTGTAGGGCCCGACCTCGACGCCCGCGGCCAGTTCGGCCCGGCCGTCGATTATCGCCGTTTCGTGTATTCCCGCCATTGCGTAGGCACCTTTTAACCTATTATTAACTTTAACTTAGGCCCGTATCCGCCTGATTATTAATATTGTACCGCTTCCGGCGCGCAGTTATCCACAAACTCTCAACGCGTTAGGGCGCTTTATCTTCGACGCCGTTCTTTTCCACCAGACAGGCCTTGAATTCGCCCTCGGCCACGACGTTATCACCCACGAACGCCTGGCCGCGCATTACGCCGATGCGCCCCTTGAACTTGGTGGGCACGAGTTTAAAGACCAGCTGGTCTCCGGGCATCACGGGCCGGCGCAACTTCACCTTGTCCAAACCGATTAAGTAAATCAGCTTATCCTCCGGGTTCTCCACCGTCTGCATAAGGAGAACGCCGCCCACCTGGCCCATGGCCTCGATAATAAGGACGCCCGGCATTACCGGCGCCCCGGGGAAATGGCCGTTGAAGAAAGGCTCGTTTATCGTAACGTTCTTGATTCCGATGATGTACTCGCCGGGGCTGTAATCGACGATTCGGTCCACTAAAAGAAACGGGTACCGGTGCGGTAAGCACTTCATTATGTAGTTAATGTCGAAAAGCGACTGGGACGGTTCAACCGACGGGACGCCCCTCTTCCGTTCCATATAGCGTTTCACGCTCCTTATCATGCCGACGTTGACCGCGTGGCCCGAACGCATCGCGATGATGTGGCCGTGGAACCGGGCGCCGAACAACGTCAAATCGCCGATCAAGTCCAGTATTTTATGCCGTACCGGTTCGTCGTCGAAGCGGAAGCCGTCCGGGTTAAGCGGCCCCTTGTCGCCGACGACGACGGCGCACTCCAAACTTCCTCCCTTTATAAGGCCTGCCCGGCGGAGCATCTCTATTTCGCTCTCGAGCGCAAAGGTCCGGGCGGGCGCTATCTCGTCGACGAAATTGTCGTCGCCGACGTCGAAAGTGTAGAACTGCGATTTCAGGTAGGGGTGGTCGAATTTTATGGTGAACGATATCCGGAGTTTGTCCTCCGGAACGATGGTCATCTCGGCGCCGTCCTGCTTGTAGTCGAACGGCTGGTCCAGCGTGATGACTTTCCGCGGTACGCCCTGGGGCGCGACCCCGGCCTCGAGCAACGCCCGCGCGAAGACGGCGCTCGAGCCGTCGGTGGCGGGGGGCTCCGGGCCGCTTATCTCGACGAGGAGGTTGTCGATGCCGAGGCCCGTCGCCGCGGCGCAGAGGTGCTCCACGGTGTGGACCGAAACGTCCCCTTCGGTCACGGTCGTGCCGCGGCTGGCGCCGGTGACGTTCTCGACGCGGGCCCGGACTCGCGGCCTGCCCTCCAGGTCCACCCGTTCGAAGACGATGCCGGTGTCCGGGGGCGCGGGTTTGAATACCACCCGGGCGGCCTCGCCGGTGTGGAGGCCCACGCCGTCCAGCGTTACGTCCTTGCCTATGGTCGCTTGTATGCCGTCGTCGGCCATGCGTCAGTCCTTGAGTTTCTTTTTAATCTCTTCCACTTCCCGCTCGAGTTCCTTAACGCGGCCGAAGTACTTACCGAGAAGGGCGACGCGCCCCTCGCGTTTTTTAACCTCGATGATGGGCCGGGCGGGCCGGCCGAAGAGCGTTACGCCGCTCTTCACCGACTTCGTAACGCCGCTCTGAGCCGCTATGATGGCGTGGTCCTCGATGCGAATATGCCCCACCACGCCCACCTGGCCGCCGAAGACGCAGTAGTCGCCGATGGTGGTGGAGCCGGAGATGCCCGTCTGAGCGGCGATGAGCGTCCCCGCGCCTATTTTGACGTTATGGGCCACCTGGATGAGGTTGTCGAGCTTTGACCCGCGGCCTATGCGCGTCTCCCCCATCGTCGCCCGGTCGATGGCGCAGTTGGCGCCGATTTCGACGTCGTCCTCGACGACCACGGTCCCTATTTGGGGGATTTTATGGTGAACCGTGCCCTCGGTGGCGAAGCCGAAGCCGTCGGAACCGACGACCGTACCGGAGTGGATAATGCAACGGTCGCCGACCCGGACGTATTCCCGCAGCGTTACGCCCGGATAGAGCAGGCAGTCCTCGCCCACGACGGCGCCCGAGCCGACGTACGTCCCGGAGCCGATGGTCGTCCGCGCGCCCACCTTCGCGCCCTCGCGCACGACGGCGAACGGCCCCACGCCGGCGCCTTCGCCGATTTGCGCATCTTCATGAATATGGGCGAGTTCCGAGACGCCGGTCGGGACTTCCGGCGCGGGGGCGAACATGGTGATGACACGGGCGAAGGCCGGGTACGGGTGGGGTACGCGTATCAGCGTTACGTTCGCGGCCTCGACGTCCGGGCTCACTATCACGACCGAGGCGCGGGTGTCCCGCAGGGCGGACCGGTATTTGGGGTTCGCGATGAAGGCGGCTTCGCCGGGGCCGGCGTCCTCTATGCCGTTGACGCCCGTTATGACGGCACTGCCGTCGCCCACGACTTCGCCGCCGACCGCGGCCGCGAGTTCATCGACCGTATATTCCGGCATTACCAGTCGCCCCGTTCGCGGGCATTAATTTTCGATGCCCGCCTCTTCGTTCAATTCCGTGATGATATCTTCGGTGATGTCGAATTTCTCGTTCGCGTAAAGGAGGATTGCGGAATAATCGAAAACGACCTCGTAATCGTTTTTTATCGCGTACGATTCGATTTTCTCGTAAACGTTCTTGTATACGGTTTCAAACGCGTCGCGCTCGATCTGCTTGTAACTGGCCAGAACGCCGTTCCGGAAATCGAGGGCCTCCTGCACGACGGCCTTGTATTCCGCCATCGTCTCTTCCTTGGCTTCGGGAGTGAGCGGCCCGGCGAGTTTCTCCTCCAGGGCGTCCACCTGTGTCTGGTAAGCGGCCAGCTTGTCGGCGTCTCCCACGCGGGCGGCGTCTATCTTCGCCTCGGCCTCTTTCTCCGCTTCCGCGAACAGCACGTATTCGTCGATAAGGCGTTCCATATTGACGTACGCGTACTTGAAAACTTCTTCGTCGTCGGCGCGCAGGACGGCCGGCGTTAGCATCGCGACCGCCAAAACCACGCCCAGGATCGTTTTTATACGCATAATATTACTCGCTCCTTTTGGGCCCTACGCCCCCGGCTCAATCTTCCTCGCGCTTCCCGAACCAGGTTTCAAGCCCCACCACGGATATATAAAAGTCCAACGTTTGTTCCTGTATGCCGGCCGAAGCGAGGTCGCCCCGTCGGCCCACCTCGAGGGCGAAGTCCAGGCGGCTGTTCTCGTTGTTGGCGAAGAGGTACCCGGCGCCCACCGAGAACCCGACCTTCGAGAATTCGCCCCGGTCCGTCGCGTACCACGGGACATAGAACGCGCCCGCGCGGTACGGCATCCGCCAGAGGAAAAAGCCACGGTTGGCCGAGGATATGCGTCCCTCGACGCCGGCGTGGAACTCGAGCGTGTCCCGGTATCTCCGACCCTCGCCGTCCACGGCGAAGCCGGACCACCCGGTATATCGGACGTCGGCGGCCAAGCGGCCCCGCGGCCCGATTATGTACGCCGCGCCCGCGCCCGCGGACCAGGGCATCGTAAAATCGTACTCGTTCTCGTATAGCGTCGCGTACTCCGTGAAGATGGTTTCGTCCACGCGGTGCTTACTGAACACTTCGGCCGTCGCCCCGACCGAAAGTCTATCGGTAAGCAAGCACCCGGCGCCGACCGTCCCCCTGACGCCCTTGTACGCGGCCTCGAGGTTTTCCTCTACCTTGGAATAGCCTTTCTCCTTGAACTCCTTGGTGAAGATTTCCTTGGGCGCGCCGAAGTCGTAACCTACCGCCCCGCCGACGTACCACTTCTCGCCCAGACGGCCGGCGAGGCCGAGCGAGAACGTATACAGCGAACCCTGGCGCCGGACGCGGCTGGTGCCGATTGTGTTGCCCTCCGCTTCCAGCGGCCTGGTGTATTCGTAATTCTGATTAAGCTCCTGCGAGAAAGATATGGTCGTCGCGAGGACGCGCGACACCGGAATCGTCAATTCCGCCCGGGGGATGTCGTACGAGACCTCGACGCTTTTGCCCTGTTCGGTCTCGTATGAATTGTAGCCCCGTATCAGCGTGAGGTTGAATACGGCCCGCTCGTACGAGGCCGGAACAGCCGGATTGAGGGCGTTGACGTTGCTCCCGTCGAAGATGCCCAGGGCCGCGCCGCCCATCCCGACGGCGCGGGCGTCCACGCCGGCCCCGGGGTCGCCGGGCGTCCCTTCGGACAATATCGAATTGGCCCCGGCCGACGCAACGACCAGCGCTATCCCCAAGGATAACAGCGCCATATAACGCATATGCGAAGATATTACTTTAACTATCACTATTCACCGGGAGACGTATACCACGGGTCGGCCGGCACCGTATATTCTATTTCGAGGTAGGGCCGGCGGTCCGTCTGGCCGTTGTCGCGCGAACCGAAGCGCGGGAAAGCCTGGGCTTTGCCCTCGTCGGGCGCCTTTACCATCAGGCCGAAATTGAGGTGGCTGCCCGAGACCCACTCCTGGACCATCGGGTTAATATATAAATCCACGTAGCCGGGAGCCCCGATTTTGAACTCCCGGTCGATATAGGCGACGTTGTTGTGGTATTTCTGGAACTCAAGTTCGTCCTGCTTCGCCCCTTCCCTGAAAGCTTCGGTCAGGCGGTACAGCGCCACGTACACCCTCTCGTCGCGGCTCGCCGGGACGTAATACAGCCGGAGCTTGGCCCGGGCGATGGAGGCGTCGGCCGGGATCGTCGATATCGCCGGCGTCAGGTCGAAGTAGATCAACACTCGCCGGCCGTAGCCGTTGAACGAACCGAAGTCGAGGTACTCGTCGTAGCCGTGGACCTCTTCCCCGCCGAATTCGCCCTCGTAATCGGTTATAAAACAGTCCTTCTCCGGCAGAATAACCTCGTAGGTTTTCTCGTCGTCGTCGTTGAGGTAGGTTATCTCGAGGCGGGGAGGGTCGACCTTGCTGTAGGTATTGGTGGAGTAGAACTCCTTGATCCCGGGGCCCAGCTCCTCGTCCCTGCCCTTGAGCATAACGCCGTAATTCCGGAAGGGGTTGGAGAACCATTCCATGCCGAGTTGCGTTATATCCAGCGTTACGAACTCGCGCTGGTAGCTCGGCTTGCCGACGACGGCCGTCGCGACCGTCGGCCCGAAATCGCCGCCCTCGACGGTCCAGTTCTCCTTGCGGGTGGCCCGCCACCAGGTGGCCCGGTCCTCGTCGAAATCCCGGTGGAGCGGCCTCGCCTCCAACGTCACGTTGGGGTCGGCGTAAATATCGTCGTTAAGCGTCCCGGAGACGCGCAAGTACGGGAGTTTGAGAAGTACGGCCTCGATTTTGGAAACGGGCACCCTCTTCGGAACGTCGCCGAGTTCGAACCGCAAAAGCATCCGACTGCGGAAACGCTCGCCGGAGGCGCCGTAGCTGCCGACCGCCAGCCGGTAATGCCGGCCCGTCGGCACGAATACGTCGTAGTACGTATCCCGCCAATCGACGTCGGGGGGATAGAGGGTTACTTTGGTAAGGGGCCGGTCGGGGCCGGGCGAGCCCACGGGGTCGCCGGTCGGCGCGCCGCAAGACATTACGAGCGCCGCGCACACCACCGCGCTTACCGGCCCGAGGCCGAGTATCTTTTTAAAAAGTCCGGTCACGATATAAATATAAAGCCGCCGAAAGCGGCATATTAACTCGTGAAAGTTATCATAATACCGGCGCCGGGTCAACGCCGAAAACCGGCCGGGGCGCTTATGCCCCGGCCGTTCGTAGCAGTTAAAGCAATTCCCGACCGACCCACTCCCGACGGGCCGGAGGAGGATTATCCTAAAGCGCTCCTATCTCTTCAGGAACGTCGGCGCTGAGAACCCGCGTGATATGTTCGAGCGCCCAGTCCACCTCGGTTTTCTTTATCACCAGCGGCGGGGCCAGCCGGATGACCGTCTCGTGCGTCTCCTTGGCCAGGACGCCCAGCCTCATGAGCGCCTCGCAGAAGCGCCGGGCGCCGCCGGCGTCCTGTTTGAGAACGATGCCGGCCCATAATCCCTTGCCGCGCACCGTTTCGACGTACGGGCTCTCGATTTCCCGGAGCCGGCCCATCAGGTATTCGCCGAGTTCCGCGGCTCGGCCGCAGAGGTCCTCGTCCACGATAATCTTTACGGCCTCCCGGGCGACGGCCGAACCCAAGGGGTTGCCGCCGAAAGTGGAGCCGTGGTCGCCGGGCTCGAACATGTCCATTATCGCCCTGGAACTCAACGCCGCCGATACCGGGTACATGCCGCCGGACAGCGCCTTACC
This sequence comes from Candidatus Zixiibacteriota bacterium, assembly GCA_050117845.1. Taxonomy (GTDB): domain Bacteria; phylum RBG-13-66-14; class B26-G2; order WVWN01; family WVWN01; genus WVWN01. Next base: position 46,206 of record JASFLY010000017.1, on the reverse strand, counting down.
CAACGTCAGGACGTCGGGTTTTACGCCCTCGTGGTCGCAGCAGAGCATCCTCCCGGTACGCCCCAGGCCGCTCTGGATTTCGTCCGCGATTAAGAGAACGTTTTTCTCGGTGCAGAGTTCGCGCACGGCCCGGAGGTATCCGTCCGGCGCGACGACGATCCCGGCCTCGCCCTGGAGTGGTTCCACCAAAAAGGCGACCGTATCGTCCGTGATGGCCGCCTCGAGCGCCGCCACGTCGCCGTAGGGTATACGCGAGAAGCCCGGCGTGAACGGCCCGAAGCCGTCCTTGTACTGTTCCTCGGACGAGAAACCGACGATAGTCGTCGTACGGCCGTGGAAATTACCGTCGCAGGCGATGATGTGGGCCCGGCCGTCGGGGACGCCCTTGACCCGGTAGCCCCACTTCCGGGCCAGCTTGATTACCGTTTCGACCGCCTCGGCGCCCGAGTTCATGGGCAGCATCTTCTCGAAACCCAGCAGGCTACACAGCTCCTTCTCGAAGAGCGGCAACTGGTCGTTGCGGAACGCCCGCGAGGTCAGCGTCAGGCGGGCCGCCTGTTCCTGCATGACCTTTACGAGGCGGGGATGGCAGTAACCCTGATTGAGAGCGGAATAGGCCGCGAGGAAGTCGAGGTATTTATTGCCGTCGACGTCGTATACCCATACGCCCTCGCCGCGCGTCAGCACGACGTCCAGCGGCTTGTAGTTGTTCGCGCCCCACGTGTCTTCGTACGAGATTAGCTCCTGTGCGCTCACCATTTCGAACGCAACCTCCTTGCGTTATCGGTCCTTTAAATGCCGGGGGGACAGGCGATGCGTTCCGCCCTCGCGTACCGTTACTCCCTGTTCGTAATAATAATCCAGGAGCGCGGTCGCCTGCTTCCGGGACACGTTATACATATCTTTATAATCGGCCGCCCGGACCGTTTCGTGTTTCTTTAAATAAGCGACGAGTTCGTCTTGCATCGACGCCACGAACTCGGCCCGGGCAACTACCTTCTCCGGCAACATTACGAGTATGCCCCGGCTGAGGGCGTACTTGAGCATCGTCTCCCCTTCGGGATAGCCGCTCAACAGCTGGTCCACCTCTTCCCGCCCCCGCAAAGGCGCGCCCGCCTCCATAAACTCGTTCAGTGCCGCGAGCGCCTCCTCGTGCGCGGGAGACAAGGCCGGCCCCTCGCCCGGCGGACGGTACCCGCCGCCGCGAGTCTCCAAAGAGCCTTCGTCGACCATGGCCTCCAAAAGGGTCGTACAGCTCTCGGGCGAGAGGCGGTACGGCAGTTTGGCCCGGATCTCGTCGCGACCCACGGCTTCCCGCACGGGGTCGCGAGCCAACGCGTCCCCCACCGCCTTGAGCGCCGCTTCCCTGACCGCGTCCGCGTCCTTCCCCGGGATATACTCCGACCCCAGCCGCGCCGCCACGCCCTCCGCCACGAGTTCGTCCAGCAAACGCTCCACGTCGGCGACCGTGGCCGGAGCGAGCGCGTGGGCCAACTCCGCCGGCCGGTGCGCCCGCTTCGGCCCCCGGGCCCGGGTAAACACCGCCCGCAGGACCGCGGCCGGGTCGCCTTCCGCCGCCTTCAGTTTCGCGAGTTCCTCCACTACCCAAGGCTGGCGCCGATGGGGCGTCGGGAACGGGTCCAGTATTTTACCGCCGCCGAGGAGGCGCAGCGTCGACGGGTCCCGCACGACGAACGGCTCGAAGCGAATCGCCACTATCGGTTCTTCGAGGACAACCTGGGCGAAGTGACTTTCGCCGGCCTCGGCCACGTCCGCCGCCAGCAGCAGTACGCGCCCCATAGCCTCGGCCGTTCCCTTGTTCAGGCGGACGCGCGCGCGGTGGCGGATCTGGCCCGCGTCCATATTCAACTCCACGTCGATGCGCCGCGTCGCCGATAGCAGGCCGGGTTCCGCTATTTCGTAACCGCGCTGGATTTCGTCCTGGTCCGCGCCGGCGACGTTGAGCGCGGTCCGCATCCCGACCGTGGCCACGTCGACGCTCTCGTGGCGACTCTGCACCGCGCGCACGCGGACGGCCAGACCGCGGGGCTGAATCTCGAGTTCGTCCCGCGGCTTCACGGCGCCCGAGGCCACCGTCCCCGCCACGATAGTGCCGTGGCCCTTCAAGGAAAAGACACGGTCAATAGCCATGCGGAAGGCCGTACCGGCGGGCCGCGGCGGGACGCCGGCGAGAGCGGCCTTGAGCGCCTCCCGCAGCTCCTCCACCCCGGCCCCGGTGGTCGAGGACACGGCGAGCATCGGCGCCTCGGCCAGAAACGACCCCGCGAAAAACTTCGCCACGTCGTCGCGGACGAGTTCGAGCCATTCTTCCTCCACCATGTCCACCTTCGTCAACGCGACGATGCCGCGGGAGATGCCGAGGTGCCGCAGAACGGCGAGGTGCTCGCGCGTCTGCGGCATCACGCCCTCGTCGGCGGCGACCACGAACAGAGCGAGGTCGATGGCGGCGACGCCGGCGACCGCGGTCCGAATGAAGCGTTCGTGGCCCGGAACGTCGATGAAAGTCGCGATTACGCCATCGCCGAAATCCGCGTGCACGAAGCCGAGGTCAATAGTCATCCCCCGCTCCTTCTCTTCCGGGAGACGGTCGGGGTCCTCGCCCGTCAGCGCCCGCACGAGCGCCGACTTGCCGTGATCCACGTGGCCCGCGGTTCCGACGGTGTACGCCCTATATTCTCTTTGGCCCTCTTCCATATGACGTAAGTTTAGCTTAAGCCGGAAACGAAATCAACACCTGCGGTAGCGCTGTTTTCTTCGGAACTACCCGTTGCACGAGGACGCCGTTTTTATTATTATAGGCGCAAATCTCAATTCACTCCGACCAGAAAGCGGGAATCGAATATGGCAAATACCGGCAGCTTACGAACAGCCGCGTTCGCCCTCCTGTCCTCGGCCTTACTCTATTACGCGCCGGCCGCGGGGACCGACGTCCTCGCGACGGTGGACGGCGAACCGGTCGTGACACTTGAAGACCTGTCCTATTACCTCGGCACGGCCCAACTCCCGGCGGGAGTTGAAATTAAGGCGGCCGACGTCGAAATGATAGTAGAGACTATCGTTAACGCCGATATCGTGTTGCGGGAGGCGGAGGCGCTGGGTTACGCCGACGACCCGGCGCTCGCAAAAGAGGTCGCCGATTATCGTCACGCCCGTCTGCGGGAAAGGATGCGCGAGGCCCTGGTGGAACAGCACCCGGTAACCGAAGACGACCTCCGGGCATACTACGAGAAGGATTCGAAATGGCGGAAATACGCCGTAATCGAAACCAAGAACCGGGCCGACGCTGAAGCGGCGTACGACGAACTCCGCGCAGGAAAACCCTGGGCGGAGGTAGTACGTACGTATACCATACGTGAAGAAACAGGGGACGAACCGGGCGCCGTTACGGTCCCTATGATATACGACGGGTTGACGGCAAGCGAGGCCGTTTTCGCTACGCCCGTCGGCGAGTACACGCCGCCGACGCCGGCGAACGACCACATCCGATGGAACATCTATCGAGTCGATAAAGTCGTCCACGGCCGCACCGATACCTACGAGGAAGCGCACACTCGACTTCGGTACGTGGTGGAACAGCTCCGGGGCCACGTCTTGGGGGCGGAACTCGCTTCCGAGTTGCGCGGTTCAGTAACGATACGAAGGAACGAGGAGTTTTGGAACGCGCTCCGGGAAATGCCGTTAACGGAGTTCCACGCCACGTGGGCTTTACCGGATATTACCGCGTCCGACGTCGGCGGCATCGTCGTTACGGGCGCGGACTTCTATGACCTGATAGGCAATTATTTCCTCGCCCCGGACGAAGGCCTGGAAACCCTTCGCGCCGACGACGCCGATGATTTCTTCTACGTCGCCGACCGCCTACTGCACGAACTGGAGAACGAGGCGCTCATCGAACACGAGGCCCTTCGACGGGGCCTTGACCGGGAACCGGAAATGGAGAGGGAGTTCGCCAATCACCGCGGCCGGCTTATTACCGAGAAATTCATTACCCGGGAATTCACGGCGAAGCTTCCCCCGGTAACAGCCGAAGATTGCGCCGCGTATTACGAGGCGCACAAGGACGAGTTCGTAGTACCCGAAAAAGTGGAGGTATACCTGGTGGCCCTGCCCGACCGCGAGGAGTTGACCGCCTTCCACGAGGAAATCGCGGCCGGCGGTAACATCGTGGAAATCAACGAGGCTCTCAATCAAGCCATGGGCCGCGAACTGATGGACATGTACGAGGCCCCTCCCGTGCTCCCGCCCGAGGAACAGGAGTGGCGGGGCGTAGTCGCCGTTACGAAAGCGCCGGGCGCCGAAGGGCCCGACGGCCCGTTCGCAGCCGCGCTCCGGCCTCGTCTCTTCCCGTTCGACCCCGAAGGCCCGAACGGCCTCCGCCGACTCGGCGAGGTCTTCGAACTAAACGACGGCCGGGGAGCTTTCTACGAACCCATCTACTACCAACCGCGGGTCCAGAAAACGCTGGACGACGACAGCACGTTCCGCAAGTGTCAGAAGAAAGCATGGGCGGAATACTACGCCGGCGAAGAGGTCTGGAAGCTCAGCCTGGAGTGGCTGGCGTCGCTGCGCTCCCGCCACGAGGTCGTAACGAACGCGGCGTCGTACGAGGCCGCGGCGGCGCGGCTCAACCGCGGGGAGGAGGAATAACCGCCGAAAGGTAATTGGCCTTGTCGCCGATATTAAGTAAAGATTTATCCCGGCCCCGTTCCATCCCCCCGCCTTTCCGTAAAACAAAAAGGGCCCCGAAAGGGGCCCTTTCTTTTAGCTAAGGTATTACCGCCGTTTAGCGGTAGAGAGCCTTGATGTTGCCGAGGCTGGACGGCTGAACGCCGGTGTGGCCGGGGCCGTCGTACAGGAATACGTAGCCCGGGCTCGCCTGGAGGGTGCTCCAAATGGCGTCCGCATCCCAGTCGAGATCGCAGCCGGCGTTGAAGCCGGTTTCCGCGAACGAACGGGTCGTATTACCGGTGGTGAGGTCTACCTCGCGCATAACGTTCGGCGACTGCGTGGAGACGTACATGTAACCGTTGCCGGGGTAGTGGGTCGCGTTGTCGTAGATGCCCAGGGTGTGAACCGTGCCGGGCACCGTACCGACCTGCGAACCGGTGCTGGTGTAGATACCGATCGGCGTGCTGTAGGTACCGGTAGTGGCGTAGTAGTAAGTGCCATCCCAGCTGATACCGCGGCCGGCCGCCGGGATGCCCAGGGCCGTACCGGTGGTGCCGGGGTTACCGCCAGCGGCGTAGGTCCAGGAATTGCAACCGCCGGTGTACTGAGCCGATACGATATAACCGGTGCCCAAGTGGTTGTGCGCGGAGCCGCCGCGGAAGCCGCCGGAATTTCCGGACAGGCCGCTGACGGTGCGGACGAGGGACCCGGTTTCGGTGTAGACGTACCACGCCGTGAACGACGTTCCCCAGTGCCCGGTGATGACATAGCCGTCGTACGTATTGGCGATGCCGCCCGGATACGCAACGCAGGAGAACGAGCGGATGGTGGAACCCCACGCCGGATTGTAGTCAAGAGGCGTAGCAGCGTTAGACGGGATTACGTTGGGGTCCCGGTCCACGAGCGGTTCGGCAGCAAAAGCAGCGCTGGCTACAAATACCGCCATGATTAAAGCGAGCTTTTTCATCTTACCCTCCTTTAAGGGTTTGAGGGGGTTTGCTTTTTCGTCCCGCCGTTGCAGTTTTCCCTTATGTGCCACACATAGAGGATGTGTAACGACGGGCCGCGCTCAATTCAATTTTATCTAACGGAAATTTAAGAAAAAACGGGCCGCATGTCAAGCTTTTTTTCGTCGCGAGCGCCGGGGAAATACGGGAAGGTGTCCCATAATCCGGGTTCTGTTTCTCCCCTCGCGGAGAGACGGCGACCATTCATCTAGGCCGGACGTCGCCGACCGGCTCTTGCGGCCTACCCGCGGCGGCGCGCCCGAAGGCGCGTGACCCGGGCGGGTCCCGCCGCCTATGCGGCCTTGCTTCGGGTGGGGTTTGCCGTGCCGGCGCCGTTACCGGCGCCGCGGTGAGCTCTTACCTCGCCTTTTCACCCTTACCTGTGCGCCGCCCGGGGGCGGGCCATCGGCGGTGTATTTTCTGTGGCACTTTCCGTCGCCTCGCGGCGCCCGGGGGTTACCCGGCACCCTGCCCGGTGAAGCCCGGAATTTCCTCGGCTCGCGCGCAAGGCGCGGCCGCGGCCGCCCGGACACCTTCCCGCACAACGATAACACAAACCGCGTGAAAACGTAAGCAGCGAAGCGAACGCCGCCTATACCGCCTTCTTTTTAACTTGGTACCTTCTAACGGTACACAGCCTTGATCCTGCCCAGGCTCTCCGGCTCAACGCTATTACGATAGAGAGAGTTAGAGTCGCCGTATAGAAATATGTAACCCGGATTCGACTGCTGGGTACTCTAGATCGCGAAGTAGTCCCAGTCAAAATCACAGCCGGCGTTGAAACCGTCCTCCGCGAACGAACGGGTCGTGCTCCCGGTGGCGAGATCCACTTCCCGCATGACGTACGGCGACTGGGTGGAGACGTAAATGTAACCGTTGCCGGGATAGGTAGTCGCATTGTCGTAGATGCCCAGGGTGTGAACCGTGCCGGGCACCGTACCGACCTGCGTGCCCGAGCTGGTGTAGATGCCGATGGGCGTGCTGTAGGTACCGGTAGTGGCGTAGTAGTATGTGCCGTCCCAGCTGATGCCGCGGCCGGCCGCCGGGACGCCCAGCGGCGTGCCGGTGGTGCCGGGGTTACCGCCGGCGGAGTATTCCCAATAACGGCAACCGCCGGTGTACTGAGCCGATACGATGTAACCCGTCCCCAGGTGATTCCGTGCCGAGCCGCCGCGGAAGCCACCGTCGTTGCCGGTCAGGCCACTTACCGTCCTAACGAGTGAACCGTACCTGGTGTAGACCCAGAACTCCGTAAAAGAAGCTCCCCAGTGGCCGGTGATAACGTAGCCGTCGTACGTGCTGGCAACGCCGCCCGGATACGCCAGACAAGGGAACGAGTAGAGGATGGAACCCCACGCCGGGTTGTAGTCGAGCGGCCCCGCGACGCTAGACGGCACCGCTCCGGGGTCCCGGTCGACGAGCGGGTCGGCGGCCAACGCGGCGCCGACGCCGACGATTAAAATAGCTAAACCTACCTTCTTCATCGTGCCCTCCTTATTGATATAAGCATTACCGAAATATTAACTCGTTAACCGGCGCCATCCCCTACGCCGCGGCAACAGCGTACGGGAATGGCCGGCGCCGCCATCCCGATCCTCTCCGGTTTAACACCTAAAAGCTTCCCCCACCTGTCAAGTTTTAGTGATCGAACCGGCGGCCTAACCGAAACAGTCGCCGGGCGCCGGCGTTGCCCGGCGCCCGACTGGGAGGAGGCGGGAACGGCCGTGGCCGACCGCCCCCCCCCTTTACCATCTTAGTATCTACTACCGATACACTGCCTTGATCTTGCCCAGGCTCGCCGGTTCAATACCCGTGATGGGGTTACCGTACAGGAATACGTAACCCGGGCTGGCCTGGAGCGTACTCCATATCGACGGGTCGGAGGGGAGGGAAGTCCAGTCCAAATCGCAACCCGCGTTGAAACCGCTCTCCGTGAACGAACGGGTCGTGTTGCCGGTGGCGAGGTCTACTTCACGCATGACGTTCGGCGACTGCGTGGAGACGTAGAGGTAACCGTTACCGGGATAGGTAGTTGCGTTGTCGTAGATACCCAGGGTATGAACCGTGCCGGGCACCGTACCGACCTGCGTGCCCGAGCTGGTGTAGATGCCGATGGGCGTGCTGTAACCGCCCGTCGTCGCGTAGTAGTAGGTGCCGTCCCAGCTGATGCCGCGGCCGGCCGCCGGGATGCCCAGAGACGTGCCGGTGGTCCCGGGGTTGCCGCCGGCGGAGTATGTCCAGTAATTGCACCCGCCGGTGTACTGAGCCGATACGATGTAACCCGTCCCCAGGTGGTTCCGTGCCGAGCCGCCTCGGAAGCCGCCCGAGTTTCCGGACAGACCGCTGACGGTGCGGACCAGCGTCCCGCCCTCGGTATAGACGTACCACGCGGTGAACGACGTCCCCCAGTGGCCGGTGATGACGTAATTGTCGTACGTGCTACAAATGCCGCCAGGGTATGCGACGCAAGAAAAGGAGCGGACGACGGTACCCCATGCGGGATTATAGTCAAGAGGCGCGGCGACGTTACACGGTACCGCGCCGGGGTCCCGGTCGACGAGCGGTTCCGCGGCAAAAGCGGCGCCGACGCCGACGATTAAAATTGCCAAACCTACCTTCTTCATCGTGCCCTCCTTGTTAATATCGGTATTACCGATATGTTGAAAATAGGGTCAGCAACCAACCTAACCCTTTGTGAAGCGATTAGTATCATGGTCGCGTCGTAATAAAAAAATTATCATGCCGTAGCTTAATATATTACGCGACATTTGTCAATCGCTTTTTTGACATTTATTAATAGTACGAACTATTATCATTCAAGCCTACTCCGCAAAGAAATACGTAGGAATGGCCTCGCGGATAATAGAAACGGTTCCATAAATCGTAACCCCCAACTCATAATGCAAAATTATATTGCGATACGCGGCCGTTTGTGTTATATTTCGCGTCGATTATTTTCGAATGGAAGGTTGACGGACAAAATGAAAAAAGACATACATCCCGAATACGAGCTCGCCATCATTCGTTGCGCCTGCGGTAACGAGGTTGAAATACGGACCACCCGCCCGGGCGTCAACGTAGAAATATGTTCCAATTGCCACCCGTTCTACACGGGTAAGCAAAAGCTCGTCGACACCGCCGGCCGTGTCGACCGCTTCCGCAAGCGCTACGGCCTCGGTGACGAGGGCTCCACCGCCGACGCCATAGCCCGCGGCGATAAGATCCGCGAAGAGAAGGAAGCGCGGACGGGCAAGAAGAAGAAAGCCAGGGAGAAGGCCGAGGCCAAGCGTAAAGCCAAGGCGCCGGCCCCCCCGAAGGCCAAAGCGGAGACTGAAGTTAAAGCGGAAACACCCGGTAAAACGGAAGCCCCCGCTCCCGTGGAAACCGAGCCTGCCGCTCCGGCCGAAACCGAAGCTACGACTCCGGCCGAAACGGAGGCTACGACTCCGGCCGAAACGGAGGGTGCGGCTCCGGCCGAAGAGAAGACCGAAGAATAAAGTTACTACTGCCTAAAAAAACGGGACGGCCGCCAAAGAAGCGGCCGTCCTTTTTTGGGTATTCCCCAACTCCTCCTTAGAATTGGGCTTCGTCTAATTCGCCGCGGGCCCGCATCATATTGAGTTTGGCCACGGCGTATCCGTGCAAGGCTTCGTAGTAGCCGAGGCGCGCTTGCGTCAGCGCCGCCTGGGCATCCAAAACCTCCAGGTTCGACATCAGACCTGCGTCGTAACGGGCCTGCGCGATTTCCAGGCCCCGCTCCGCGAGCGTTACGTTCTCCTTGCTGGTCCGGACCGTGCCCTCGGCTGTTTTAAGGGCGTCGTACGCGGCCCGCACCTCCATGTCGATACCTTCCTCCAACTGGTTCTGATTCAGCTCGGCCTTGTACAGATCGGCCCGCGCCTGCCGCACGCGGCTGCGCGTCGCGAAACCGTCGAAGATAGGCCACGAAAAGGAGAGATTCAACGTCGTCTGATCCTGCCACTCGTCGCCGAAATCGAGAGTGAAATCGTTCGCGTATTCCTGAAAGTTCGCCGTGAAATACAACCCCGGATTATCGCCCGCCCGGGCGATTTTTATATTCTCCTCCGCCAAGCGACGGGTTAACTCGAGCTGAGCCAATTCCGGCCTATTGTCCTCCGCCGCCACGAGCGACTCCTCGAGGTCGTACACCGCCAGATCGTACGACAGCCGGTCGACCATCGCCAGTTCGGTTTCGGGCGGCAGGTTCAATTTGGATAGTAAATAGCGGGCGGCCGCGGCGCGGCCGTCTTCGGCCAGGTGGCGCGACGTCTCCAGATTGGAGAGTTCCACCCGCGCCCGCAGCACGTCGTACTCGGAAACGAGGCCCGCGTCGTAGCGGTCCTCCGTCGCCTGGACGTGGCTCCCGGCGACGGCGACGCCGGTGTCCGCGACGCCCACCGCCTCCGCCGCCAGCACGGCGTCGTAGTACGCCTTGACCACCTCGTACACCGTGTCGGAATACGCCTGCCTTCGGGCCTCGTTGGCCAGATCGTAATAGGCCTTGGACGCCCTATACGCCGTCCACGCCCGGCCGCCCTGGTACAACGGCTGGGTGGCGGTTATGCCGGCGGCCAGGTTCTCGTCGTAGCCCATATCGATGTTGACGTCCTCGGGAGGAAACCCCGGCCCGAAGGAATCGGCGGGCATGACGATGGCCCCGATGCCGTATATCTTGGTCGCCGACGCGTCCAGCGTGACCCGGGGATAGAGGGCCGACTTGGCCTCTTTAATCTGCGCCTCGGCGATCACGACGTCCTCGGCCGCCGAGCGGTAAGTTTCGTCGACCTCGAGCGCCCGGTCCACCGCCTCGCGAAGCGTCAGCGTCATCGGTTCGTCGGCCGCGAGCGTTATCCCGGCCGCGAGCGCAATAATAGCCGTTAACCATTTAACCTTGTTCATCGTTCCTCCGGCCGGCACGCGGCCAAGGTCCGCACGCCGTCCAAATATATGTCGGAAAGCATTTCGGCGGCGTCGGTACGCGCCCGATCGCTCCCGAACTTCAAGATATATGCCGCGTAATAATGTACCATTCCCAGGAGTAAAAAGCCGAGAAGGCCGGAATCGTATTCCTTGATTACGCCGCCCCGGGCACCTTCGGCCAATTTCCCGGCGAGTAGCGCGCCTATTCTGCCGAAGTGCTGCATGAATTTATCGTGTACGACCTCGACGTCATCGTGTAAACCGGACTTGTGTAGGGCTATCGCCGCGCGGAAGAAGTCCATCCTCTCCTCGAAATACGTGAGGAAAGCGACTATTGTTGCCTGTACGGCCCGGACGGTATCCTTTTCCCCCGTCAAAGCTTCTTCCGCCCTGTCCGTCAGTTCGCCGAATTCGTATTCCATTAAAGCCGTGAACAATTCGGCTTTGGAGTCGAAATAACTATAAAGCGTCCCTTTAGCGAACTCCGCCTCACGGGCCACTTCGTCCAGCGTCGCGCCTTCGTAACCCCGGGCTCCGAATATCTTACGCGCCGCGTTAAGTATTTCCTGACGCCGTGTTAATTTCTCTCGTTCTCGGCGGCCGGGTTTTCTTTTTTCCTCAGACATATCAACAAATCGACCGATGGGTCAATAATTGGACCAGAGAGGGCAGTTAACGAACCGACTATACCATAAAAAGGCGGTTACGGCAAATCAAAAATCCCCACTCTCGTTCCGGGACGTACTACGGCCATAAAATAAAGGCCGGGCCGGCGGCGCCCCCCACTTTTAACGGTCGGCGCGAACGCCATCCATATATATATTCGCGATGGTTTCCGCGGCCTCTTCGATGGAGTAGTTCGCTTTTCCGGTCAGGACTTCGTAGCTATAAGAGGACGCCATTCCCATAAGGAGAGTGGCGAGTAAACGCACGTCGTACGGTTTTATCTCCCCCTTGTCGACGCCCCTCTTCAAATGTCGGGCGAGGGAACTCGTCAACTCCTCCACCCGCTTGAGCATCGCCTGGCGCAAGGCGTCGATTTCGCCCGTGAAGCTGGTCGGCCAGTGGGAGACGAAGATATCGTAAAATTCCTTCCTTCTTTCGAAGTATTTCAACTCGGCCGTGACGCAACCCTTGACTATTTCCGCCGCGCCGTCGGCGGCCGCCATCGCCTCGTCCATGGCCTTAATTAATTCGTTGAAATCCTCCTCGATAACTACGATGAACAGGGCCGTCTTGTCTTTAAAATGTTGATAGAACGTCCCTTTGGCGAAGCCGGCTTCCTCCGCAATCTCGTCCATCGTCGCCCGGTCGAAACCCCGACGGCCGAAGACCCGTCGCGCGGCGTCGAGCATTTCGCGCCGGTGCGCCAACCGTTCCCTTTCTCGGCGCGAAACTACGGGAGTTTTGGTATCTTCGGCCATGGCGTGCCTCCTTAGGACGCGTCCGAGGAAACGGCGGCCCCCTTCTCCGTTTCTCCTCGATGAAGCAGGTTCGCGAACTTGTTTTTTATAGTACCGCCCAAGCTATCCAGGATAGCATAAACCAGCGGCACTATCACCAGCGTTAGTACAGTGGTGGTCGCGAGGCCGCCGATCACGACTATGGCCATACTCCGCTCCAGCTCCTGGCCCTCGCGGAGAGCCAGCGCCATCGGGAGCATCGCGAAAACGGTCGCGACCGCGGTCATTACCACCGGCCGGAGCCGTACCTTCGCGCCTTCCACCAGCGCCTCGTGAAGCGGCGTCCCCGCCCGCCGGAGTTGGTTCACGTAATCCACCAGGACGATAGCGTTGGTGACCGCTATGCCCATCAGCATTATAAGGCCTATCAAGGCCGTTATATCCAAACTCTCGCCGGTGAGGAACAGCGCGAGTAAAGCGCCGGTGGCCGCGAACGGCATCGCGAACATTATCGCGAGGGGGTGAACGAGCGACTCGAATTCGGCGGCCATTATCATATAGACCAACAGCACCGCCATCGCGAGCATAGCGCCGAGCCACGTGAAACTCTCGGTCATCTGTTCATACTCGCCAGCGTATTTTAACACGTACCCCGCCGGCAAATCCATACCTTCGAGCGCCGTACGCGCGTCGGCGATGACCGCCCCGAGGCTACGCCCCTCGATGTTGGCGGTGACCTCGGCCAGCCGCCGCTGGTCGCTGTGCTTTATTTCCGCGGGCGCCGTCACCTCCCGGATCGTGGCTATCTCGCGCAACGGAACCGTATACCCCAACGGCGACACGAGCGGAAGGGCGCCGATGTCCTCCACCGTCCGCCGATCCTCCTCGCGGAGGCGGACACGTACGTCTATCTCCTTACCCTCGCGCCGGACCCTCGTGACGACTTCGCCCTCGAGCGCGACGCTAACCGAGGACGCGAGGGACCCGGCCGTGAAACCCATCTCCGCCGCCTTGCGCCGGTCGTAATCTATCTCTATCTCGGGCCGGCCCCGCGCCATGCTGTTATCGACGTCCGCAATGCCGCGGACCTTCCCCATCCGACGCTCGGCCTCCCCGGCATAGCGGGTCAACTCGTCCACTTCGTAACCGGTTATCTCGATACTCACGGGCTTACCGCCGCCCATCATGAGATCCGACATCGACCCGACCTCGGTACGGGCGCCCGCTATCTTCCGCGCTTCCCACCTGAAGCCGCTCATGAATTCCCGGTAATCGCCCTCCTCTCCCAGCGACACCATCAAGATCGCGGTATTGGGGCCCGGCTTCACGTTCCCCATGCTCATCCCGCGGGCGTCCGACGATATTTCGCCCATCAGTATGACTTCGGAATCGATGCCGTCCAGGCCGAGGACGTAATCGTAGAGCGGCGCCACCGCGCGCTCCGTCTCCTCCAGGGGCGTCCCCTGCGGCAACTCCACGGTAACTATAAATTCCGACTCCTCGCCTTCCGGCATGAATTCCGTATCCACGACCAGCAAGAGGAGCAGGCTCGCCGCGAACGCCGCCATCGCGGCGCCGACGACCCGGCCTTTCCTCTCAAGGCACCAGGACAACACCCGGCCGTACCACTCCCGGAATCGGTGGAATATGCCCGACTCCTTTTCGACGCCGGCCCGCGCGGAGAGGAAGCGCGAGGCGAACATCGGCACGACCGTGAGGGCGACGAACAGAGAGGCCAACATCGCCGCCGTAACCGTAAGGGCGAAGGACTTGAAGATGACGCCGGTGATGCCCTTCACGAAAATGAGCGGCAGGAAAACGATTACGGTAACCAGCGTGGAGGCCGTAATGGCCATTCCCACTTCGGAGGCGCCCTTTTCCGCGGCCTCGTGGCGCGTTCGGCCCACGGCGAGGTGCCGGAAGGTATTTTCCGTGACGACAATGGAGTCGTCCACCAATCGGCCCAGCGCGACCGTCAACCCCCCGAGCGTCATGACGTTGATCGTAAAGCCGCCGAAATACATGAATCCCAGCGCGAACAGGACCGACGTCGGAATCGCCACTATGACGACCAACGTGGGCCGCACGTTGCGCAGGAAAACGAAAACTATGAGGAAGGCCAGAAGGGCCCCCTCCAGCCCCGCCCACATGACGTTGCGAATGGAGTTCTTGATCATATACGACATGTCGAAGGCCTGCCCCACGCGCACGTCGCCGGGCAAACGCTTCTCGACGTCGGGCAAGACCGCCATTACATCGTCCGCCACTTCCACCGTGTTGGCGTTGCCCTGCTTGCGGATCATTACGATGACGCTCTCCGCCCGCCCGGTCAGCGTGTACCCGTCCCGCTCCTTGAAGCCGTCCTCGACGGTCGCGACGTCCCGCACCCGGATGACCTTCCCGCCCCTATTGGCGACGACGACCGCGCCGATATCCTCCGCGGTCGTGAACTCGCCGAGAGAACGCACGGTGTATTCGGTCATACCGTACGTTATTTTGCCCACGCCCAGACTCACGTTCTCGGCCTGGAGCCGCGTCATCACCTCGCGCCAATCGACGTTATAAGCCTCGAGCGCGGCCCGCTCCACCCGAACGTTGAACTCGGGCTCGCGGCCCCCCATGACCATCGCCATGCCGACGCCGTCGATTTGCTCCAGCCCCGGCTTCACGATATCCTCGGCGTACGTTCGGAGTTCGGAGGAATCGCGGCCGGCGTCGCTGTACACCTTGAGCAGCATTACCGGCATCGCCTTGATATCCATTTTATATATAATGGGGTCGTCGGCGCCTTCCGGCAAATACGCTTCGACCGAATTCAGGCGGTCGCGGACTTCGTTGGTTGCCTCGTCTACGTTGGTCCCCCAATCGAATTCCACGGTCACCACCGATACGCCCTTTTCCGAGACGGACGTAACGTGCTTTACGTCGGAAACCGTACTGAGCGAGCTCTCGACCGGTTCCGATATCAGGCGCTCGACGTCGTAGGGGCCCAACCCCTCGTAACTCGTTATAACCGTCACCACGGGATAGCTGATATCCGGCAGGAGGTCGATGGGGAGTTGCGTCAGGCCCACTACCCCCACGACCACGATGGCCAGCGTCAGCATAAGCGTGCTGACCGGCCGCCGAACCGCGAATTCCGGGATCTTCACTCGGCCCACCCTCTTTCTTCCACGTGGACCGCCACGCCGTCACCTAGCCCCTCGCCGCCCCGCACGACGACCAGATCCCCTTCCTTCAAACCTTCCTTTATCTCCACCGCGTCGCCGCAAACGGCGCCGACGCAAACCGGCCGGCGCGCCAGCTTGCCGCCGTCGAGCCCCCAAACGAAGGTCTCTTCGCCTTCCCGGCTGACGGCCTCGCGAGGTACGAACAATACTTCCTCGCGATACCCCACCGAGATGTCGGCCCGGGCGAACATCCCCGCCCGCAACTCGCGCTCGGCATCGTTTATCGTAACCTCCGCCCGGACCATGTGGCTGAGCGGATCCAGCGCGGGAAATATCCTCTTGACTTCGCCTTCGAAGACTTCGTCGGGGAACGTCGCGAAAGTTATCTTCACCTTCTGGCCGACTTCGATCTTGGGGAAGTCCTTCTCCCCCACGTCGAGCGGCAAAATGAGGTCTTTCGTCCGGTATATCTTCGCCATCGGCGTGCTGGGCGCGACCTGCATACCGGGGTCGACCAGCACCTCGGCCACGACGCCGTACGCCGGCGAAGCGACCACCAGGGGTTTGTAGTCCAGGCCGGCGATGGCCCGGTCCACCGTGGCTATCGTCGTACCCTTGCCGACCGCCGTCCCCTCGCGCACCGCGAAACTGATAACCTTCCCCGGGGCGTCCGGAAAGACCATCACCTGGTCCCGGGGTTCAAGCGTTCCGTAGAATACCAGCGACTCCTCGTAAGGCGTGACCCTTGCCGGCGACGCCAAAACCACGGGAGTAGTATCTTCCGCCAAATCTTTATCCCGATTAACGAAGGCGATGACCCGCCAAACGACTATAAGCGCTACGACGGCTACGAGAGCCCAAATCATCCATTTCCGCATATTGATTTCCTCGGCACCAGTTGAGACGTGCCCTCCAGTGAATGTGACCGCTTAGTTCAAAAGTGTACTTACTGGTTAGTATAATATAATACCCATTCCGGGTAGTCAAGCCTAAAGTGCCGCTTTCCCCAATAAAAAAGCCGGCCCTAAGGCCGGCTCGTTCCGATTTTACTATATATTCTAGTTTTACTTTCGGTCCAATACCTCTATGGCCGCGAGCGGCTTGCCCTCCAGATACTTGAGGGAAGCCCCGCCGCCGGTCGAAATATGGCTTAGGCGGTCGGCGACGCCGAACTGCCGGGCGGCCTGGACCGTCTCGCCGCCGCCGGCGACCGTTACGGCCCCCGAATCGGCGATGGCTCGGGCCACCTCGCGCGTGCCGTCCGCGAAGGCCGCCACCTCGAATACCCCCATCGGGCCGTTCCAGAATATCGCTCCGGCTCCTACCGTGGCGGCCGTGAAGCGCTGCGTCGTTTCGGCGCCGATGTCCACGCCGACGTACCCGTCCGGGATATCCGGGCAATCGACCGCCCGGGACGACACCGGGTCGTCCGGCGCCGCGGCGATGACGTGGTCCCCGGGGAGTTCTATCTTCTCGTTCGCCGCGGCCAGGACCTTCTCCGCCTCGCCCAGGAAGTCGTCCTCCACCAGCGACGAGCCGATATTATGGCCCCGGGCCTTGAGGAAGGTATAGGCCATGCCGCCGCCGATGAGGAAGTGGTCCACCGCTTCGAGCATGTTGGTCACGACGGCCAGCTTCGTGCTCAACTTCGCCCCGCCCAACACGAAGATGAGAGGCCGGGGCGGATTCTCCAACAGCTTGTCGAAATACTGTATCTCCTTCGCCAGGAGGTATCCCGCTACCGCCGGCTTGACGAGTTCCGCCACGCCGTAGTTCGACGCGTGCTTGCGGTGCGCGGTGCCGAAGGCGTCGTCGACGAAGACGTCCGCCAGCACCGCCAGGCCCTTCGCGAACGCCGGGTCGTTGTCCGTTTCGCCCGGCCAGAAGCGCGTATTCTCGAGCAAGAGCACGTCGCCGTCGGCGAGGGCGTTCGCCGCGGCTTCGGCCTCGGGCCCCCCGCACGCCTCCACAAACGCCACGTCTTGCCCGAGTTTTTCGCGCAGTATGTCCGCTACCGGCGCGAGGCTGTATTCCGGTTTGACCTCTCCCTTTGGCCGGCCGAGGTGCGAACAGAGGATTACCCTGCCGCCGTCGGCGATGAGCTTTTTTACGGTGGGCAGCGTCGCGACGATGCGGGTGTCGTCGGCCACCCGGCCTTCCGAAAGCGGCACGTTGAGGTCGGCCCGGACGAGAACGCGTTTCCCTGCCACGTCGACGTCGTCGATCGTTTTTACCGGCATACTCTCTACCCCACTTTTACGGCGAGGTCCACGAGGCGAACGGCGTAGCCCCACTCGTTGTCGTACCACGAGACTATCTTCGCGAGGCGTTTATCGAGGACTTTCGTCATCTCGGCGTCCACCGTCGACGAAACCGCGGAGTGGTTGTAATCGATGGAGACGAGCGGCTCGTCCGAAACGTCGAGGATGCCCTTCATGGGGCCGGCGGCGGCCTTGCGCATCGCGTCGTTGATGCCGTCGGCGTCGGCGTCCTTCGAGAGCACGCAGGTGAGGTCCACGAGCGAGACGTTGGGGGTGGGGACGCGCACGGCGAAGCCGTCCAGCTTGCCCTTGAGTTCCGGGATGACGAGGCCGATGGCCTTGGCGGCGCCGGTGGTCGTCGGAATCATCGAGACGGCGGCGGCCCGGGCCCGCCGGAGGTCCTTGTGGGGGAAGTCGAGGATGCGCTGGTCGTTGGTGTAGGCGTGGATGGTGGTCATGATGCCGGACTCGATGCCGTACGTATCGAAGAGCACCTTGGCCACGGGCGCGAGGCAGTTGGTGGTGCAACTGGCGTTCGAGATGATGAAGTGCTTTTCGGCGTCGTACTCGTCGTCGTTGACGCCCAGGACGACGGTCCAGTCGGGCTCCTTGGCGGGGGCGCTGATGAGGACGCGCTTCGCGCCGCCGGCTATGTGCTTGCCGGCGCCGTCGCGGTCGCGGAATTTGCCGGTGGACTCAATGACTATCTCGGCGCCGAGGTCCTTCCAGGGGAGATTGGCCGGGTCTTTCTCGGCCATGACGCGTACGCGGTCGCCGTTCACGACGATGTCGTTGCCGTCGACGGACACGTCCGCGTCGAAGCGGCCGTGGACCGAGTCGTACTTGAGAAGGTGCGCCAACGTCGCCGCGTCGGTGAGATCGTTGACGCCGACGACGTCGAAGCCGCCCCGTTCGACCATAATCCGTAGGACCTGCCGTCCTATCCTGCCGAAACCGTTGATGCCTATTTTTATCGCCATATTCGGAAATCCTCCTTGCCGAGAAAGAAATGAGCGTGTGTTAGCCGAAATATAGCAATCGGGTATCCGCTTCGCAAGGCAAATCGTAACGTCCTTACGCCTCCGGCTTCCGCCCCTTAAATACGTAGAAGTTGCCGGCGCTCGCCATAATAAACTCGCCGCGCTCCAGCGCCGCTATCATGTCGCTTCCCCGCCTGCCCCACCTCTCCCAAAAACTCTCGAAGTCCTCCGGGGAACCGCCGCCGGCGAGGTAGTCCTCGCGGAACTCCTCCTTCCACTCCTCGCGCCGTTCGAAGTTCTCGACGTACATCCGCTTCACGTGCTGCTGGACCGGCGTATCGTAGGGGGGAACGAGTAGCGTTACTCTTTCATTTTGGCGGCCCTCGATGTCGACGAGGCCCAGGCGATGCATCATCGCGGGCACGCGGGGCCCCACGGCCCAATCGCCCTCGCGCCGCGCCTTGCGGCCGAAGTGCGACATCCACAGCGCCCGTTCCTCCTCCATCAACTCCTCGAACGTAGGTTCGTAAGTCGAAACGTAGTCATGCTTCCCCGGGGCGTTATCCGGCTCGTTGCACACGACGACGCCGCCCGGCCTCACGACGCGCACCATCTCGGCCAGACACTTCTCCGGTTCCTTCAAATGCATCAACAGCGTCTGGCAAAACGCCACGTCCACCGACTCGTCCGCCAGCGGAACCGCGTAAGCGTCGCCGCACGTGAAGTCGAAGGCGCACCCGTCGTCCGCTTTCTCTTCGGCCTGGAGCCGGGCCTCGTCCAGCAGCGGCGCCTCTCTATCGACGCAGACGACGCGGCCGCCGGGCGACATGTACGGCGCGTACGTCCAGCCGAGGTAACCGTACCCGCAGCCGAGGTCGAGCATCGACCACCCGGCCTCGAACCCTATCCACGCGGCGATGCTCTCGCGCTGCTCGGGAGTCCACAGGAACTTGCGTTGCTCCTCGATGACGCGGCGGTGCCGGTCGTCGGTCCAATCCACCTTATTATCATTCGCCATAACGCCTACCCGTGATCCCCGACTCCCATTATCTTATACGGGGACGGAAAACCGTCGTTCGCCGATAGGACGAACGCCTCTTAGTTGCAGCGTACTTCGCTCGGGGAATGCCCGGAACGTTGGCCGGGCGCCATTCTCCCTCAACTCCGGCCCCTTCCTCGAAACGGCCCCCCGGAATACCTGAAACCGTCCGGCCTACCCTCGCCGCCGCCCCTCCCGGGAACCCGCCTCTCTCCTACGGGTTTTTAGTTAAGTTAACTAAAAACCAACCCCGCCGCGAATTCGCGGCCCTTTTGCAGCGCCGCCGCGCGGTCGAACGGCTTGAACGCCACGGACAGCAATACGACGTTGTTGTAACCCCGACCCAGTAAAAGGAAATACTCGCCGTCGTAGCCCTCCTTCGCGCGCTCGTCCCCCGCGTATCGATAGCACCCCTCGATGCCGATATCCGAGAAACTCGCCTCTAGCGTGGAGGAGCCCACGAACGCCACCGGCGTCGCCTCGGCCGCCGCTTCCCCCGCGAGCGTCATGGCATAGGCCTGGGCGTGCGCGAGGAATATTTCCCGGTCGGCGCCGTACCAGAACATTACGCCCGGCGTTTCGGTTTCGCGGCGGAGGCGCACCTGCGTCCGGCCGTCGGGACTTTCGAGGAAGTACTGGTACGGCCTCGCGTCCTCGGGGCGCCCTTCCGGCGTCCGCACTTTGTATCCCCGCGGCAGCGCGATACTCATCCCGCCGCCGTAGAAGTGGACCGTGCCGTCCTCGTCGAACGAGAGCTCGTAGGTTTCGTTAACCACGAGCGTCTCCTCGTAGTCGCGGCCTATGTTGCCGGCCTCGCGCCAGGCGTCGCCCGTTATCTCCCGGCCCGCCTCCGATATCGAGAACGCGGCCAACAGGCACGAGCCGATAAGGCACACGAAGAGGACGAAACTCACGCCGAGCCACAGGAAAAACTTTTTTGCCTTCATGACGAACCCGCTTCCGTGAAGTCCACCCCGGCCGCCGCCAGGGCCACTACGGCCTCCGCCCCCGCGGCCCGCAAAGCCGCGGCGCACTCGGCCGCGGTCGCCCCGGTCGTAATAACGTCGTCGACGAGCAGGACCCGCCGGCCGCCGAAGTCCTCCCGGCCGGCGAAGGCGCCCCGCACGTTCGCAACCCGCTCGCCGCCGGGGATACCCACCTGCGGCCGGGTGTTCCGGACGCGGGAGAGGCCCCGGGGCCGGAACGGCACCCCCGCCGCCTCGGCCGCGCGCTCCCCTATCTCCTCGGCCTGGTTGAAGCGGCGCTCGCGGCGCCGCACCGGGTGGAGCGGGACCGGCACGGCCACGTCCAGATTATAAGTACGGACGAGGTCGGCCGCAAGGGGCGCGACGCACTCCGCGAGCACCGAAGCCATACGCGTTTTACCGGAGAACTTGAGGAGGCGGACGGCGACCCCCGCCGGCCCGTCGTAGCGGGCCCGGGCGTACGCCGGCTGATGCGCGACGGCCAGACGGCAAGCGCGGTACCCGCCCGGGGGGAGCGGCGCCGTCAACTCCTCCCGGCATAGCGGACACAAAAGCCGGGCGCGGGAGCCATCCAGTTCGGCTCCGCACGCCCGGCACACCGACGGGAACAACAGCGACTCCAAGCCGCCCGCCAGTTCCCGCACGAGTTTTATCGCCGTGCCCGGCATAAACTCCCGGCGTTATTTATTTGCTGAGGTACGCGTCGATGCCGCGCGCCGCCCGCTTTCCGGCCCCCATGGCCGAGATGACGGTCGCGCCGCCGGTCACGATGTCGCCGCCGGCGAAGACGCCTGCCACGTTCGTCATGCCGGTTTCCTCGTCGACCTCTATGGTTCCCCACTTCGTGAGGTTGAGTTCGGGCGTGGTCTCCGGGATGATGGGGTTGGGATACGTGCCCACCGCGACGACGATCATGTCGCACTCTATCTCGAACTGCGACCCCTCGCAGCGCACCGGCCGCCGCCGGCCGCTGTCGTCGGGCTCGCCCAGTTCCATCTGGCAGAGTTCCATGCCGCGGACCCAGCCGTCTTCGGTCCCGAGTACCTTGTCCGGCACCACGAGGAAGTTGAACTCCACGCCCTCTTCCTTGGCGTGGTGGATCTCCTCGATACGGGCGGGCATCTCGGCCTCGCTACGGCGGTAGTAAATTACCGCGCGCTCGGCGCCCATGCGCAGGGCGGTCCGGACGGAGTCCATGGCGGTGTTGCCGCCGCCGATGACGGCCACGTTCTTGCCGGCCCATATCGGCGTATCGTATTCGGGGAACTCGAAGGCGCGCATCAGGTTGACGCGGGTAAGCCACTCGTTCGACGAGTACACGCCGATGAGGTTCTCGCCGGGGACGTTCATCCAGCGAGGCAGGCCGGCGCCGGTGCCGATGAACGCGGCCTCGAAGCCGAGTTCGTCGAAGAGCTCCTTAACGGTGTAGACCTTGCCGATAACCATGTTGCACTCGACCTTGACGCCGAGCGACCGGACGTAGTCCACTTCCATGTCGAGGATGGCCTTGGGGAGACGGAACTCCGGAATGCCGTACCGGAGGACGCCGCCGGTGGCGTGGAACGCCTCGAACATCGTAACGTCGTAGCCCATGCGGGCGAGGTCGCCGGCTACCGTGAGGCCCGCGGGCCCCGCGCCCACGATGGCGACCTTCTTGCCCTTGGCCGGCGCTATCTCCGGCGGCGGGGCGACTTTATGCTCGTAGTCGTAATCGGCGATGAAACGCTCGAGGCGGCCTATGGCGACCGGCTCGAACTTCTTGCTGAGGACGCACACCTTTTCGCACTGTTCTTCCTGCGGGCAGACGCGGCCGCAGACCGCGGGGAGGTTGTTGTACTTCTTCATTACGCCGATGGCCTCGGCGAAGTCACGCTCCGCGATGGCCTTCACGAATCCCGGAATATCTATTTCCACGGGACAACCCGCGACGCAGGTCGCGTTCTTGCACTGCAAGCAGCGCTCGGCTTCCTTGACCGCCGTCTCGACGTCGTATCCGTACGGGACTTCTTTATAATTATGGATACGCTCGCCCGGCGGCTGTTCCTTCATTTTATATTTCTCGGCGACTATTTTCGGCTTCGCCGGCTTGTCTTTGTTGTCTTTGTCAGCCATTATTATTGACCCTGCTCCTTCTGGAATTTCTCCAACGCCTGGCACTCCTGCGGCCGGTACCGGACCTGCCGCGCTTTCGCCTCATCCCAATCCACCTGGTGGCCGTCGAAGACCGGCCCGTCCACGCACGCGAACTTGGTCTCGCCCGCCACGGTTACGCGGCAGGAACCGCACATCCCGGTCCCGTCGACCATGATGGTGTCGAGGCTGACGAGAGTCGGGAGGCCGAGTTCCTTCGTGAGTCGGCAAACCGCTTCCATCATCGGGATGGGGCCTACGGCGAGACAGGCGTCGAACTTGCGGCCTTCGTCGATGAGCTGTTTGAGCTGGTCGGTGACGAAGCCGTGAAGGCCGTACGAACCGTCGTCAGTGGTGACGAAGAGTTCGTCGCTGTGGGAACGCATCTCTTCCTCGAGTATGACGAGGTCCTTGCGCCTCGCGCCGATTACGGACACGACGGTGTTCCCCGCCGCCTTAAGGGCGCGGACCTTGGGGTAAATGGGCGCTATGCCGAGGCCGCCGCCGAGGCAGGCCACGGTGCCGAGCTTCCCCACGTCCATATGGCGGCCCAGCGGCCCGACGAAATCGAGAATCTCGTCGCCGGCCTGGAACTCCGCCAGATGGTAGGTGCTCTTCCCGACCTTCTGGAAGATGATAGTGATAGTCCCGGCATCGCGGTCGAAATCGGCGATAGTGAGCGGGATGCGTTCGCCCCGTTCGTCCAACCGGTACATGATGAACTGACCCGGATCGCATTTTCGGGCCACGTGCGGCGCGGCGACGACCATACGGACCGACTCGCTCGTAATATCGTCCCGCGCGAGTATCTTATACGCCATGAAAAGTCCCGACTCCTTTGTGGAATGAAATGAACGGTTAAATAACGAAAAACCTAGCCGCGTTACTTCTCGCGGCGGCCGGGCGCGCCCGAGGACAGCACCCGGTAGAAATCGTAACCGTACGAGGCGGTGGAGATGATAATCGCCGCCAGCACGAGCCACATCAATACTACGGTAATCCAGGACCCGGTCGCGACGACGGCGGCGATGCCGTAGAGCACCATCATGAGCGCCGCGGCCTTGCCCCAGAAATTGGACGGTACGACCACCTCGCGCCGCGAGATGATTATCGCGGCCGATATCAGGATCGCCACGTCCCGGGCCACCGCGACGGCGAAGATCCACCACGGTACGCCGTATCGCAGGACGAGGACGACGCCCACGGCGGCGATGGATATCTTGTCGGCGATAGGGTCAATCTTCTTGCCGAAATCGGTTATCTGATTCAGCGCTCGGGCCGCCACGCCGTCCAAAATATCGGTCAGCGCCGCCGCGGCGAGGAACGCCACGCCCACGCCCGGGTACTCCCGGCCCCACAGGAAGTACGCCCCCGCCGCCGCCAGCGGCAGGCGGCACAGCGTGAGCAGATTGGCCAGGTTCCACCGCGACGCGGCCATGCCTACGGCCCTCCGAAGGCTACTTGAATTTCGTGCTCCGCCGAGGCCGGGCTGTCCGAACCGTGAACCGAGTTGCGCTCCAAGGACTCGGCGTACTTCCGGCGGATCGTGCCGGACGCGGCCTCGGCCGGATTCGTGGCCCCCATTATCTCCCGGACGCGGCCTATGACGCCCTCGCCGGAAAGGACCATCGGCACCACGGGCCCCGACGTAATGTATTCCACCAGGCTCTCGAAGAAGGGTTTGCCCTTATGGACGCCGTAGAATGCCTCGGCCCGCGGGCGGTCGAAACGCTGCAGCTCTAGTCGCTCCAGCGTGAAACCTTCGCTTTCCATCCGCGCGACCAACTCGCCGACGAGGCCCCGGGCGGTGGCGTCCGGCTTGATCATGAAGAGCGTTTTTTCCATGAATCTCCTTCGCTATACGATGTCGAAGTCCTCGACCGCCTTTTCGCGCTCGGCCGCGCAAGCCCGGCCCGCCTTGAAGCCGGCCTCCAACGCCTTGCGATTGATATCCAGGGCGCCCGGCGGGATGCGCTGCTCGAGGGCCTTCGTAACCGCTTTCTTGGAAACGACCTTCTCGAGCTCCACCAGGGCCCCGAGGGCCACGACGTTGGCGACTATCTCCCGGCCTATCTTGTCGCGGGCGACGGCGGTGAACGGTATGAGATACGCGTTCGTGAAGGTAACCGTCGTGACGAAGGTCGCGTCGGCTATCAGCGTTCCGCCCTCGGACAACGCCGAGGAGTACTTGTCGACCGAGAGTTGGTTCATGGCCACCAGCACGTCGAGGTGGTCGGGCTTGGGGAATACGATGTCTTCGTCGGAGACGATGACGTCGGAGCGACTCGCTCCCCCTCGCGCCTCGGCGCCGTAACTCTGCGTCTGGACGACCTTTTTCTTATCATACATGCCGGCCGCGTCCGCTAGTATCAGGCCGGCCGTTAGGAGTCCCTGGCCGCCGTATCCGGCGAATCTCACGACTACCATTATTACTTCCTCCCCGCCGCCAAATCCTGGATCAGCTTGTCGTACTTCTCCGTGAATTCGGGATAATCGTGGTCCGCCAGGACGCCGGTTAACAGCTTGCCTTCGAGCTCTTCCGGTTTCATCTTCCCCACCGTCTTAACGTTCACCGTATTGTCGCGTTGCCAGTAGAGCATTTCCACCGGCGATTTGAATTTATTAAAACGCCCGTAGTAGGTCGGGCACTGTGAGACGACCTCGACGAAGGCGAATCCCTTCTTGACGAGGGCTTGCTGGATCAGTTTCTGGAGTTGCCTCGCGTAGTATACCGCGCCGCGGGCGACGAAGGCCGCCCCGGCCCCGGCCGTCAGATCGCATAAATCGAAGTCCCGCTCGAAGTCGCCGTAGCGGGCGGTCGTCGCGAACTTGCCGGGCGGCGTCGTGGGCGAGGCCTGGCCGCCGGTCATGCCGTAGATGTTGTTGTTGATGCAGATGACGGTGAGGTTGATGTTGCGCCGGCAGGCGTGGATGAGGTGGTTGCCGCCGATGGCGGCGGCGTCGCCGTCGCCCGTGACCACGATGACCTCGAGGTCGGGGCGGGCGGTCTTGATGCCGGTCGCGAAGGCGATGGGCCGGCCGTGGGTGGTGTGGAGCGTGTTGAAGTCTACGTATATGGGCATACGCGAGCTGCAGCCGATGCCCGAGACCATTACGACCCGGTCGCGGTCGAGTTCGGTATCGGCGATGGCGCGGATAATAGCGCCCATCGTCGTCCCGATGCCGCAGCCGGAACACCACACGTGGGGGAACTTCTTTTTATGGCGCAGGAACTCGTGCATGAGTTCCGACGGATTCAATTCGCGCGGTTTCTCCATTAGGCCTCACCTCCGCCGGGGCCGAGTTCGTTGATTACGTCCATAATCTGGCGCGGCGTTATCGCCTCGCCGTCGACCCGGTTCAGAGGTATAACCTGGGTTTTGCCGCATACGGCGCGTTCGAACTCGCGCACGAGCTGGCCGAGGTTCATCTCCGGGACGATTATCGCCCGGGCCGTCTGTGCCACGCGCTGGATGAGTTTGAAGCAGAACGGCCATACGGTCTTCATATTGATGCAGCCGACACGGTAGCCCTTCTCGCGGGCCTTGAGCGTGGCCGCCTCGGCGGAACGGGCGCAGATGCCGTAGGCCGCGACGACGATGTCGGCGTCGGCCAGGTGCAGGCGCTCCACCTGTATTATCTCCTTGCGGAAACGGTCCATCTTGCGTTTGAGATTGCGTATCGCCCGGTCGACTTCCGCCGGCACCGTTGTGGCGAAGCCCGCCCGGTCGTGCACCAGGCCGGTGACGTGGAAGCGGAACCCCGTCCCGAAAGACGCGAGCGGCGCCACGTCGGTCGTGGAGTCGTCGTACGGGTTGTACCACTCGTACGGGACTTCCGGTTCGGCGCGGGGGACGACGTCGGCGTGGTCGGGCAGGGTCACGTCCTCGCGCATGTGGGCCACCACCTCGTCCGGCAGGAGTATGACGGGCATCCGGAAACGTTCGGCCAGGTTAATGGCCCGCACGGTCTGCTTGTAGCAATCGAGGACGGACGACGGCACCAGCGAAATGGCCGGATGGTCGCCGTGGGTACCCCAGCGCGCCTGCATAACGTCGCCCTGGGACGGGCCGGTGGGAAGGCCGGTGCTGGGGCCGCCCCGCATTACGTTAACGATTAAACAAGGAACCTCGGTCATGTACGCGTAGCCGAGGTTCTCCTGCATGAGAGAGAAGCCGGGGCCGCTCGTGGCCGTCATGGCCCGCGCCCCGGTGAGAGAGGCGCCGATGACCGCGGCCAGCGACGCTATCTCGTCCTCCATCTGAAGGAACTTCCCGCCTACCTTGGGGAGTTCCACCGACATGATTTCGGCGATCTCCGTCGAGGGCGTTATCGGATAACCGGCGAAAAAACGCACGCCGGCGTCCAACGCCGCCCGGGCAATCGCCTCGTTCCCTTGCATCAAGGTCATTTTACTGCACGCTACCTTATGAACGGAGTTAAGAACGATTGGTTAGCGGTGCTTGGCCCACTCGTCGTCGCCACTGCGTTTGTGAGCCTCTTTCAACTCTTCGTCACACAACGGGTCCTCGTACCAGCCTATCGCGAAATCGGGGCACATGATTTCGCACATGCCGCAGTTTATGCAATCGGCCGGCCGGGCCACGATGGGCTTGCCGTCGGCCCCGGTGTCGAAGACGTGTTTCGGGCACAGCGCGATGCAAATGCCGCACGCCTTGCACCAGGCTTCGAAATAGCCGAGGTGCTTACCCTTTACGTTGATTATCTCCTTGACAGTCATCTCTTAATCATACCGCCAGTTACCGGTTATATGAGTTTATCCATCACTTCCCGGTACGGAGCCGGGATTACCGCGGTCGCGACCAGAAGGCCCCGGGCCGACGCCTCTCGAGCGCCCGCGCCCACGGCCGACGTTACCGCCGCCGTCTCGCCCACCAGCGTGGCGAAACCTTTACCGCCTATGCCCGTGCCGAGGCGCACTTCCAGAAGCGTCACCGGCGCGGCCTTCACCGCCGCGTCCGCCGCCAAAAGGGCGGACGCCAGCGAAAACGTCTCGATTATCCCCAGGGCCCCCTTTTCGGGTACTTCCACCGTCCCGGCCGCCGCGGCCAGGACCTGTTTGTGCACGTTCGGGATTACCAAACCGTCTACGTAATGCCCTCGCCCCATATCCTTGCCGGCGCTCACCGCCGATTTCACCGCCGCGACCGCCCCGGCCACGAGGCCGATGTACTTGCCGGAGCACGCCGTCCGCGCCGCCAGCAGCCGGACGTCCGCCTCCTTCACCATCGCGTCCACGGCTTCGATGCCCCGGGCGATGGATGAGAACTCGACCAGGCCGATGGCCTCTTCCGGCAGCGTCAACTATTTACCCTTCTCGTCCAATAATTTCTGTTTATACTCTTTCGCCCGATTTACCCACTCGGCCTGATCGGGGTCGTCCCGCGCCGCCTCTATGAACCTGTCGTACGCCGTGATGGCCTTGTCCGCGTCTTCCAGGTCCTCGTAGGCCAGCGCCATGTTGTAGTAACAGTCCACGTAAGAAGCGTCGAGCGCGAGCGTCTTTTCGTACTGGTCGATCGCGTTCTTGGGCTTGTCCAGGTTCCGGTATGCGTTACCCAGGTTGTAGCGGGCCACGACGTCGCTCGAGTCGTGCTTGAGCGCTTCCTTATATTCGAACGCAGCTTTATTGTAATCGCCGCGCCGGTAATGCACGCTGCCGAGTTCGGTGTGGGCCTGGTGCAGTTCGGGCTTGAGGGTAAGGGCTTCCCGCAAAGCATCCTCCGCCTCGTCGAGGCGGCCCAGCCGCAGGGCCATCCGGCCCAGGCCGTACTGCGCGTCCGGATAGTTATTGTAAATATCCACCGCCGCGCGGTACGACTTGCTCGCCGACACCCAGGACCCTTCCTTTTCGAACTCGACGCCCTCGAGGTAGCGGGTGTACGCCTCCTTGAAACGGGCGAGGTCGTCCTTGTCGATGTCCGCTTTCTCGAGGTCCGGCTTCTCGTAGTCGGCCCACCCTACCGCCGCGAACGTCGCGAGCGCCAGCAGCATTATCGCCGTTTTCCTTATCATCGCCAACATCTCCTTAACCGCAACGCGTTAGGCCACCTGCGTTCGGTCTATCGTCACTTCGCCCGGGCCGGCCGCGGCCACCCGGCCGCCGATGCTCGCGTACGCCGGTACGGCCCGGTCGTCGCCCTCTTTCGGCTTCGCCAGAACCTGCCCCGCTTCCACGCGGTCCCCCTCCCGCACGAGTACGTCGAGCGCGCCGGCGTACGGTTGAACCAGCTTTATCGTCACCGTCCGGGGCGCCTCGGCGAGTTCCCGCAGCGGCGCCGGCCGGTCGTACTCGTCCACTTCTATGCGCTTCTTGAGCCGCCCCGCCGGGACCTGCCGCCCCGAACGGTCGGCGTGCACCTCGCCGGCCCCTTCGGCCCTCGCCGCCGTTACGATTTCCCGCAAGTGAAGCTGGACGCGACGAGGCGATATGGCCATCGGGCAGGCGTACAATTCGCAAAGGCCGCAGCCGGTACAGCCGGCGGCGTTCGCGAAAAACTCCCCCGCGGCCGCGGCGTCGTCGCCCCAACTGAAGAAGCGCCGCATCGAAAGGTGGGGCGTAACGTCGTAGCCCAGGAGGTACCGCGGGCACATCTCGGTGCAGTCGCGGCACTGCGTGCAGGCGCTACCGGCGATGGTCCGTACGTGCTCGAGCGGCAGGCGGTTTCGCGCCACCACCGGATGGCCCGCCGGCAGGACGAGGATCAAACCGGTCGTGGGCCCGACGCCGAACGAGGCCGGGTCCACCTCCTCGCCCATCATCGGTCCCCCCTCAAAGACGACGTAATCGGCGACCGCGGGGCCGCCCGCCTCGTCTATGAGAAAACGCGCGCCCGTCCCGACCGGAACCTCCGCGGTGAAGGGCTCGCGCACCGCCCCCGCCACCGTCACCCAGGTCGTGAGCACCGGCGCTCCCCGGCCCGCCCGGGCGACGTTGAGCACCGTCTCGACGTTCGAGACAACGACGCCCACGTCGGGCGGAACGCCGTCGGCCGGAACGCGACGGCCCGCCACCTCGTATACCAGGACGGCCTCGTCGCCGGCGGGATACACCTCCGGCAAAGGGTGTATCCTGACGCCGCCGTAAAGGCCGCTTATTTCGGTCGCCGCGGGCCCCTTGACCGCCAGGATTACTTCCCGGGCCCGGAGTTCCTCCCGCAACGTACCGGCCGCGGTTACTACGTCGGCGGCCCGGTGGGCCAGGATGGCCGCGTCCTTGCGGGAGAGGGGTTCGCACTCCGCACCGTTAATAATAAGTATCTCGGCCTCCCGGCCGTACTTCACGTGAGCCGGGAAGCCGGCTCCCCCGGCCCCCAGGATTCCGGCGTTTCTAATGGTCTCGACGAAGGTCATCGGGCCGTTACGCCTTCACCTCGTGCGAGTCCACGACGCCTACAACGGCCGCGGATACGGCCGCGTCGTCGTCGCCCACCGCCAGCCGGGCCGCCCGGCCTACGGCGACGATGACCCGGTCGCCGGCGCCGGCGTCCACCACGTCCGCCGCGACCCACATTTCGTCGGTCGGTTTTAGGTCGGCGTTCAAGGGTCGAACGAGCAGCATCTTGAGAGAGCGCACGCTTTCAACCTTGCGCGTCGCCCACACGTTGCCCACCACTTCCGCGATCCGCATCATCGTATCGAACCCCAATAATAAACCGGCCTACGCGTCGGCCGTATGCGCCGGAGGCCGCGTCGCGCGTTAGCGGAACCGGCCCCGGTCCCGTTCATTATGTTTCTTTCCTTATAGGATTATAACTCATTCTAAAAAGTTAAGCAACTCCGGGAATAATTTACGGACGGCGTCCCGGGCGTAAGGCGTAAGAATGGCGCCCGCCAGCCGGGGCTCCCGGCCTTCCGCGTGGGCCCGCACGACGTCTTCCTCGGTTACGAGGGGCCTTCCGGCCGTTTTCGCCGGCACCCCGCTCGCCGCGGGAACGGCCGCGCCCATCACGATCTCGGCCGCGGCTCCCGTCCGGACGCCGCAAGCGTTGGCCTCCTCCCGGTCGACGTGGAGTTCCAGGCCGGCCTCCGGGCTCACGCGCACCAGGACGTCGTGGAACGTAACCCGCCGCCCCGGCGCACCCATCCGCGCGGAGACGTCCATCCCGTCCGTCACGCCCAATTCTCCGGCCCTGGCCGCCGGGACGTGGAGGTGCCGCCGGGCCACGACGCCCCCCGCCGGAAGGTGGACGACGCCCGCGGGTCCCGCGACGGTAACGGCGAACGGCTCGCCCGCCCGTACGTCCGGGTCCAGGCCGAGCCGCACCAGGTCCCCCGCCAGAAGTTCCGCCACCGTGCTCTCGCGCGTCGGGCCGACCACGCGAACGCCGGAAAGCGACGAAGCCGGCCCGACGATAGTCACCGCTTCGTTCGCCGCGAACTGGCCGCATTGCACCAGCGGCCTCATTACCGACAAACGCGCGCCGGCGCCGAACAGCGTCGCCACGTCCCCGGGCGTCAGGTGAATGTGGGGGCCGGAAACGCCCACCGGCGCCTCGAAAGTCCGAGGCCCGCCGGCCCCCAGCTTCGCCATCACCGCCGCGGTTACAGCCCGTACAACGGCTTCATGGTCGTCCGCGGCCATGTCTTAACGTTTTCCCCGCTTAGCCTTTTTTCCCGACTTCTTCCGGGAGTATAAATTCCACGTGGTCGTCGGGCCGCGGGATAACGTGGACCGATACGAGTTCGCCGACCTTGGCCGCCGCCGCCGCGCCGGCCTCCGTCGCGGCCTTGACCGCGCCGGTCTCGCCGCGCACCAGTACGGTTACGAGGCCGCCGCCGACCCGCACCTTGTCCAAGAGTCGAACGTTCGCCGCCTTGACCATCGCGTCCGCCGCTTCGATTGCGGCCACGAGGCCCCGCGTTTCCACCATTCCGAGGGCCATCTCCGTTTTAGAGGGCATCCTCGCTCCTTTCGCGTATGGTATGAATACGTTTAACGCTATTTATCAAATAAATGCTACCGGCTCAAGTCTATTTTTCGGAACCAGAGGTAAAATATCATCGTGAACCCGACGGCCGCGTAAATTGCGTAGTAGGCCATATAGGCCGTGAATTCGTAATAGCGAGTGAAGTCCTCCACCGCGTCGACGCCGAAGCGGCGCGTCAGCGGGAAGAATAGCAGCCCCTGCGTCCCCATATAGGCCATGACGCCGCCGATGATGAAACCGAGCTTGCGGCCCCAGTTCCGGTACAGCCAGATACCTATCGACGAAGCCACGAGAAACGGCGACCACACCAGGTCGGTCAACAGCGTCATGCCGGTGAGCGCCTGGAAGACGGGCGTCCCCTCCAGGGGCGTCCGGTCCGTAATCACGACCTCCCAAAAGACGCGCACCTGGTACCCGAAGACGAAAACGGCGCCGATCATGAAGAGGACCAGGCAGAAAACGTGCAAATCCAGGGGCCGTCTTCGGAACGCGTCGACGATGCGGCGTACGAAGAGGACCATCTAACTCGCCCCTTTTCCCAATTCCCGGAGGACCTCCCGTACTATCTTTTCCACCAGGACCGGGTCGGCCGTGCCGCCGCAGGGCGAGTCGCCGCCTTCGACCGCCGGGCAAGCCGTACTCTCGGGAGTAACCGGCGCCCGTCCCCGGGCCACGCGCTTGACGTGCATGAGGTGCCGGGGCGTAATGTTGTCCGACGTGATATTGCCGCCCAACGTCCCGCAGCCGAGCGTCAGCGCCGGCGCGAGGCCCGTCGTAAGGCCGATGGCGCCCTGGGAGGAGGGCGTGTTGACGACGACGCGGTAGACGGGCTTGCGGAGGCCGAACTCGCGGATGACCTCCTCGTCGCGCGCGTGCAGCGAGAGCGTATGCCCCATGCCACCGTACGCCAGGATTTCCATGCAGCGCTCGCACCCGGCCTTCCAGTCGGTAGTATCGTACCAGGCCAGCACGGGCGATATCTTCTCCCAGGAGAACGGGAAGTCCGGGCCCACCCGGTCCTCGTATCCGATTAAAAGCTTCGTGCCCGCCGGGACGGCGAAGCCGGCCATCTCGGCGATGCGGCTCGCCGGCTGCCCCACGACCGCCGGGTTGAGGCGGCCGCCGCCGTCGAGGACTTTCGCGACCGCGCGTTTCTGTTCGGCCGAGAGGAAGGCCGCGCCGCCCCGCTCGAATTCCCGGGTCGCCTCGTCCCGCGCCGGCGCGTCGCAAACCACCGCCTGCTCCGACGCGCAGATGACGCCGTTGTCGAACGTTTTGGACGATATGATGTCGGCGACGGCCCGCGGCACGTCGGCCGAGCGGTCGATATAGGCAGGGACGTTCCCCGGACCGACGCCGTACGCCGGCTTCCCGGAGGAGTACGCCGCCCGCACCATCGCCATCCCGCCGGTCGCGAGGATAAGGTCCACGTCGCGGTGCCGCATTAACTCCTCGGCGGCCTCGGCCGTGGGCTGCGTCAACCACGTTATTACGCCCTCGGGCGCTCCCGCGGCCGTCGCGGCCCGGGCCAATATCGCGGCCGCCTCTCCCGAGCAGCGCAGCGCCGCCGGGTGCGGCGAGAAAACTACCGCGTTCCGCGCTTTTACCGAAATCAGCGCTTTATATATGGTCGTCGACGTGGGGTTGGTCGTAGGCGTTATGCCGGCGATGAGGCCCACGGGGCTCGCTATCTCGGTGACGCCGGTCGCCGGGTCGTCCGCGATTACGTCGCAGGTCTTTATATCCTTTATGTACTCGTATACGTTGCGCGCCGCGAAGAGGTTTTTCTGTATTTTATCCCGGGCGACGCCGAAGGCCGTTTCCTCGGCCGCCGATTCCGCCAGGGGGACGGCGGCCTCTTCGGCCGCACGCGCCATGGCCGCGACTATACGGTCGACGGCCTCCTGGCCGAAGTGCGCGAACGCCTCCGCGGCCTTGCGGCCGGCCCGGATACAATCGCGCGCTTCCTGAATCGATCCGAGGTCTCGGTCCATCTATTCGCCCTTTTCGGCGGTCCCCGGTTTAAGATCCTCCCCCAACGCCATATCCACGGCCGGCTCGGGGATCCGCTCCGGGTGACGTTCGACGTCCGCCGCGGCGCCGAGGTCCGCGGCGATGCGGGCCGCCTTCTCGCGCCACATCTCGACCTTCGCCTTATCGCGCAGGCTTTCCATCCCGATGCCCTCGGGCTTCAGGTAATCGCCCGCATCCACCCGGTCTTCCAATTTCAATACGGCGTAGAATTGACCGAGGCGGAACGGCCCGGCGACCTCGCCCTCCTTCATCTTCCCGACGGCGTCCCGGTAAGTCGGGCTGACGTCGCCCAGGCGCCGATATCCCAGGTCTCCGCCTTTCAGCTTTTCGGGCGTAACCGAAACGTCCAAGGCCACGGCGGCGAAGTCCTCGCCCTTACCGATACGCGCCAAAACGTCGGCGGCCGCCCCTTCGGAATTAAGGAGTATCCGCCTCAGCCAGACGCCGGTTTCCTTGGCCCGGTAGCTTTTTTCTTTATTATCCTCGTACCAGGCCAGGGCTTCCTCGTCGCTGACTTCGGCCTTTTTTTCGTAGACGTTGAGTTCCCAGTACCGCTGGATGACGATCCCCTTGGCGCTGTTGCGGATCCGCCAGGCGCATTCCTTCTCCTCCGGAACGCCCTCCTCCACCGCGTTCTGGTAGAGGACCTCGCTGCGAATCCACTCCTCCATCAGCTCCTCTTTGGTGAGGTAGGTCGGCATCTTTACGCGATGCTGGTCCTCGTCCAGCCGGTTGAGTTCGTCCAGCGTAAGGACGGCGTCGCCCACGCGGGCCACTACCTCGGGCTCGGGGGCCTGTCCCTTGCCGCATCCGACGAGGGCCGCTACGATTATTAGCGCGCATCCCGAGAGTATCACTTTTTTTATTTTCATAATTACTTATCCTCTGCGCTTGAAACCGGAGTTATTTGCATACCCGTAATCGCCGCCAGCGCCTCGGCGAACTCCGCCAATTCGACGCTTCGGCCGGCGATGGATTCCAGAGTTACCGTTCGCCGCTCGTCCCAGAGGCCGAGGTCGCGCAAGGCCGGGGCCGGAACCGCCGCCGCAATCGAGCCGTGATGCAGTATCGCGTCGCGGAAACGGCGCTGGGCGCAACCCGCTATCTTCCTGCCCTTGACGTGGACGTCGAAGGGCGCGAGCGACGCGAAACAACGACCCGCCGCGCCCGCCGGGCCGCTCCGCCACACGTCCGCCGGAACGCCTAACTCCGCCAGCGCCGCGGCCACCGCGGCCACGATGTCCTCGTAATTGCTGAAACCGGTCCGCCGCTCCCGCACGACGCAGTACGTGAAGTCCGCGCCGTGGGGGACGTAACCGCCGCCGCTCACCCGGGGCAACACGGTTACCTCGGCGGGCCACGCCGGCGCTTCCTGGGACCGGCCGTACGTGACCGCCGGCTCCCGCCAGGTGTAGAGCCGCCACGTGGGCGGAATCTCCCCGGCCCGGTAGGCCGCCAGCAGGGCCTCGTCCCGGGCCATGTTCTCCCGCGCCTCGCCCGGGCCGTCGACTATCAAGCGGTACCCGCTCCAGTCCGCCACGGCCTTACTCTTCGCCCGCCGCCTCGGCCATCATCTGCGTGAGGACGGGGTTGCGGGCGGCCCCGGCCTCGTCGAGACGCCGCACCGGCGCCAACAGCGGCGCGTCGGCGTAGGCGTGCGGGTCCTTCTCCATCTCGGCCACGATAGCCGCGAGCGTATCCGCGAAGGCGTCCAGCGTCTCGCGGGATTCGGTCTCGGTCGGCTCGATCATGAGCGCCTCGTGCACCACCAGCGGGAAGTAAGTCGTCGGCGGGTGGTAGCCGGCGTCTATCAGTGCCTTGTCTATATCCCCGGCGGAACCGCGGCCGAACTTCTCCGACGACGCCACGAACTCGTGCATGCAGGGGGCGGAGCCAGCCACTTCCAGGAACTCGGCCACCCGGGCCCGGAGGTAGTTGGCGTTCAGCACCGCAGCCTCGGCCACGTTCCTGAGACCCGCCGCGCCGAGGTTCCGTATATACGTGTAGGCTTTGACGAGCACGCCGAAGTTCCCGGCGAAGGAACGGATCCGGCCTATGGACTTCGGGCAGGCCTCGGCCCAACCGTAGCCGTCGCCTTCCTTGACGACGCGCGGGACCGGGAGGAAATCGACCAGCCGGGCGGAGACGCCGACGGGCCCGGAGCCCGGGCCGCCGCCGCCGTGCGGCGTCGAGAACGTTTTATGCAGGTTGACGTGGCAGATGTCGAAACCCATGTCGCCGGGGCGGGCGCGGCCCACGATGGCGTTCAGGTTCGCGCCGTCGTAGTAGAGCAGGCCGCCGGCCCCGTGCACGAGCTTCGCAATCTCCAGGATGTCGCGCTCGAAGAGGCCCAGCGTATTCGGGTTCGTTATCATCATGCCGGCGACGCGGTCGTCCAATTTGGATTTGAGGTCGTCGAGGTCGATGAGACCCTCGTCGGTCGACTTCACCGATACGACGTCGAAGCCCACCATCCGGGCCGACGCGGGGTTGGTCCCGTGGGCCGAGTCGGGGATAAGCATGACGTTGCGGCCGTCGCCGCCGTTCGCCCGGTGGTACGCCCGGGCCATGAGCATCCCCACGAGTTCGCCGTGGGCCCCGGCCGCCGGGCAGAGCGTGAAGGCCGCCATGCCGCATATCTCGGAGAGGTCGCGCTCGAGTTCGTACATCAGGCGCAGCGCTCCCGCCGCGTCCCGGGGCGTGGCGTAGGGGTGCAGGTTAGCGAAGCCGGGCAGGCGCGCCGCTTCCTCGTTTATTTTGGGGTTGTACTTCATGGTGCAGGACCCGAGGGGATAGAAGCCGGAATCGACGCCGAAGTTCATCGCCGCCAGCCGGGTGTAGTGCCGGACGACCTCGCCCTCGGCGTGGTCGGCCATCGGCCCCAGGTCCGTCCGCAGGAACTCTTTCGGGAAGAACTCCTCGGGTTTAACGTCGGGGGTATCCGTCCGGCCCACCCGGAACGCCGGGCCGCCGGGGACTTCGAAGATGTTACGATATTCGAAATTCATACGTCACTCCGCAAGGAACGATTAGAGCCACCGGCCGAACACGGCCTGCGCGAACAGGCCCGCGAGCGGCGGGACGATGAGCGTCGTCAGGAAACGGGCGATCGCGAGTTTGGGGCCGACCAGTCCTATCTCCAAAGGGAGGCGGTTGAAGGCCCATACCGACCACGACGTCACGAAGGCCACCACCGTCCCCACCGACGCGCCGGCCTTGTACAGCGAGGCCACGATGGGGAACGAGACGTAGGGGCCGCCGGGCGTCAGGCCGCCCACGACCGTCGCTATTAAAATGCCTTTAATCCCCGACCCTTCACCCAACCACTTTACGATGAACTCGCGCGGCACCAGGACCTGCACCAGGCCGGCTATCGCGAAGGCGAAAACGAGCAGCGGCAACGTACTCAGGAAGGTCTTGCCGCCGAAGGTAAGGCCCTTCTGCAAGGAACCTTCGCCCCGCCATATCGCGACGCCAATCAGGATCGCGACGATTACCCCCATTACTATGGTTGCGATTTTCATTTAACAAAAGCCTCGACCGATTTGGCTAAGTATATTTCCGTCAAGGCGATTTCGGGTTGAACCGAAACTTCCAGGACGCGGATGAGTTCTTCGTATCTCACGTGGGCGGCGCAAATGATCAATAAACTCTTCTGCCCGGGCCGCCGCCGTTTCATTTGCCTTAACTCCTCCGCCAATACGGAATAATCCTTTTCGATGGTACTAAATACGTACTCCCCGGAGGTATCTCTATAACTTAGCTTCAACGAATCATCCCCCATTATTAAACCGGGCTCAGGTTCAAGTTCGTCTATATCGCCGAGGGTAGGTAAATCCAAGGAGAATACTCCCAACTCCCGGTTATCCGGATTAATTGCCGCAAGGTTCAACCTCCCGTACTCGGCGCGGCCACAAGTATAAAAAACGCGGCGTAGTAATTCGAATTCGACGTCCCTATCGGCTTGAATAATTAAATCGTCTTCGGGCCCATATTCGGGGATAATTCGACCCTCGGCGTCAACTGGAATCACACGGGGCCCATCCCATTTCCCTAACGTTTCACCGATCGAAACTAACTCCCCGTAAAAACCATCTATAATTAAATCCTCGTCGGCAATCGCCTCTTCGGCCGAGGCCACGCGTTTGGCGCGGACCGTAATCCACTCCCTGCTAACGTGGACGACCGGGGCGGCGGGCGGCTTCTCCCCCATCCTGGCCTCCGGCAACCTGGCGCCGGGGGCTATGAAATCGGGCCCGAACCACCTTAGGCCGACGTCCTCGCGGAGCGTTACGGCGATGGCGAACGCCACGGCCGCCGTAACGATCCCGGCAATAATGGCCCGCGTCATTTCCTCCCCCGCTCTCCTTCTTTACGCCTTTAAGGCCGCTAATCTATAATTACTCGTTGCTTCTCTTCCAGCAGCGCCAGATCCAGGTATATTTCCGTTAAGGCGATTTCGGGTTGAACCGAAACTTCCAGGACGCGGATGAGTTCCTCGTATTCCACGCCGGCGGTGCACACGATTATCAAACACCTTTGGTCGGGGTACCGTCGTTTAATCCGTTTAAGTTTCTCCGCCAACAAAGTATACGCGCCGTCGCCGTCGTCGCGCAATATGAGCGTCGCGCCGGCCTCTCTATCCGGGAGTAGAAACCAACCTTCGCCGACGTATAAAACAACGGCATATTGAATGTCCTCCCCCAACGGCCCCTCGATTTCGGGAATAGGACCGTACTCCAGGTCCAACTCGCTTACGCCCTCCCGTTCGGTCAACGCGGGCGAGATACCCGAAACGGGGCCGGCGCCGACTCCCCAAAGACCCTCGGGCCAGGGGTACCGCAGAAACAACGGGTGGACCGTTACAACTTCAAGCGCGCCGCTTTCGCCGTTAACGGCCGCGAGGCGCCATGCTTCGCAGTTGGCCCTGTGGCAGTTATATAAAACGGTCCGAAGTAATCCGAATTCGACCCCCTCGTCGGCCTGGATAATAACGCCGCGGGGGTTGCCGCTAGCGTCGCCGGATATAGGTACCTTAAGATACGTATTCCAACGACTGAGCGCGCAGGAGCGGTCCCACCGGCCCTCGACGGCAAATACGATTTCCTCATGAAGTGACTCTATAACATAATCGGGATCGGAGATCACTTCGTCGGCGGACACGACGCGTTTGCCGCTAACCTTAACCCACTTCTCGCTTACGTGGATTACGGGGTCGGGAGGCACCCATCCCTCGAAATCGGCCTCCGGCAACTTCGCGCCCGGGGCGATAAAGTCCGGTCCGCGCCATCCCGGCGCCATACCATCCAGGACCCAATCGTACTCACGGAACGTTACGGCGATGGCCAGCGCCACGGCCGCCGTAACGATCCCGGCGATTATTGCCCGCATCATATCCTCCCCCGCGTCCCTCCTTTACGCCAACGCCAGCGCCTCGCACAGCCGGTCGATGTCGGCCTTGGTCTTGGTCTCCGTGACCGTGACGAGGAGGCAGTCGTCGTACTCGGGGTAGAAGCGGCCCAGCGGCAGGCCGGGGTCGACGCCCCGCTCCAGACACGCCGCGCGCACTTCCTCCGCGTCCCTGGGACAGCGCAAGACGAACTCGTTGAAGACCGGCTCCTCGAAGACCATTATATAACCGGCGAGTTCCGTCGTCTTGTACTGGGCGTAGGTACAGTTTTGCAGGTTCTGCCGGGCCAGCTCGAGCAGGCCCGTCCGGCCCACGGTCGAGAGGAATATAGTAAAAATAGTGGCGGCGAGGGCGTGGTTGGTGCAGATGTTGGAGGTGGCCTTCTCCCGGCGGATGTGCTGCTCGCGGGTTTGGAGCGTCATAACGTAGCCCGGCTTGCCTTCCCGGTCCGTCGTCTTGCCGACCAACCGGCCGGGCATCTGGCGCACATACTCCATGCGGGTCGCGAAGAGGCCGACGCCCGGGCCGCCGAAGGAACGGGCCAGGCCGAAGCTCTGCCCCTCCCCCACGACGATGTCGGCGCCGAACTTGCCGGGCGGCTCGAGCAGGGCGAGGCTCAAGGGCTCCGCCACCGCGACGACGAGGAGCGCCCCCTCGCCGTGGACGACTTCCGCTATCTCGGCGAGGTCCGTTTCCACCAGGCCGAAAAAGTTCGGGTACTGCATGATGAAACAGGCCGACTCGCCCAGCGACCCGGTGAGGCGGTTCAGGTCCACCTTGCCGCCCTCGGCGTACGGCGCGCAGCACTCCAGCGTCCGGGCGGACACGCCCGGGATGTTGGAGAGGTAGGTCTCGACGACCTGCCGGTACTCCGGGTGGAGGTTGGGCGCCAGCATGACGCGGGAGCGGTCCCGCTTTACGCGGAGCGACATAAGCGCGGCCTCGGCCGCGGCGGTCGCGCCGTCGTACATGGACGCGTTGGCGACCTCCATGCCGGTG
The DNA here is from genome assembly GCA_050117845.1 of Candidatus Zixiibacteriota bacterium. Classification (GTDB taxonomy): domain Bacteria; phylum RBG-13-66-14; class B26-G2; order WVWN01; family WVWN01; genus WVWN01. The sequence continues at coordinate 6,206 of JASFLY010000017.1, read as the reverse complement.
AGGCCGGCGACGTAGGTCTGGAACTCGAAGATGACCGCCAGCGTACCCTGGCTGACTTCGGGCTGGTACGGCGTGTACGCAGTGTAGAACTGGCTCTGGCCGGCGAGATCTTTTACGGCGGCGGGCACGAAGTGGTCGTAGCAGCCGGCGCCGAGGAACGAGAGGTTGTGCGCCCGGCCTTCCGCGGCCAGCTCTTCCATGTGCCGGGCCAAGGCGGGTTCGTCCAGCCCCTCCGGCAGGTCGAAACCGTCGCGCAGGAGTTCCTTCGCGACGGGCGAGAACAATTCGTCAACGCTCGCGGCGCCGAGGCCGGCGAGCATTTCCCCCCTGTCTTTGTCGGTATGGGGAACGTACGGCATTCGGGTCCTCCGTGGAGGGCGGCGCCGGGCTCCTTAAACAAAACGAGGGGCCGCAACCCCTCGCCTGCGAGGAAGCGCGGCCAGCCCGAGGCCGGCCGGCGCGACGCGCCCTACTATATTATGCTCCGATGAACTCTTTATACTCGGCGGCCGATTTGAGGTTCTCGACTTCCGAGGCGTCTTTTATCTCTATCTTGACGAGCCACCCCTCGCCGTAGCAGTCGCGGTTCACGGCGGTGGGGTCCTCGACGGCGGCGTCGTTGACCTCTATTATCTTGCCGGAGAGCGGGGCGTAGACGTCCGACGCGGCCTTGACCGATTCGACGACGCCGAACTCGCCGCCGGCCGTCACCTCGGTACCCACGGCGGGCAGCTCGAGGTAAACCATATCCCCCAGTTCCGACTGGGCGTGATTCGTGATGCCGATGGTGGCGACGTCGCCCTCCACCTTCGCCCACTCGTGCGTTTCGTCGTAGCGCAGATCTTCCGGATACACCGGCGGCTCCTTTCGCAAATGGCCGTTTATTTTCCGCCGAGTAGTTTTAAAAACGGCGTTTCGACCACGCGTGCCAAACGCGGTTTGTTGCGGATATTTATCATAATCTCGGTCCCGACGTCCGCGTTGCCGACGTCCAGGTATCCGAGGCCGATATTCTCGCCCAGGCTCGGCGAATAGGACCCGGAGGTCACGCGCCCTATCTTCTGTTCGTCCACGTCGATTATCTCGTAATCGTGGCGGGGCACGCCCGGGTCGACCATAACGAAACCGACCAGCTCGCGGGAGAGGCCGTCGTCGTGCTGCTTGAGAAGGGGCTCCCGGCCTATGAAATCTTCCTTGCCGAGTTTGACCGTCCAGGCGATGTCCGCCTCGAGCGGCGTCGTCGTCTCGTCGATGTCGTTGCCGTAGAGGCAATACTTCATCTCGAGGCGAAGGGTGTCCCGGGCCCCGAGGCCCACGGGCACGCCGCCGATACCGGCCGTGAGGTCGAAGAGGATGTCCCAGATGTCCGGGGCGTATTCGTTCTTCACGTAGACCTCGAAGCCGTCCTCGCCGGTGTATCCGGTTCGCGACAGGCGCACCGGAATATCGTCGATGACCGTCTGCATGAAGGCGTAGTACTTCAGCGTGCTCAGGTCGGCACCGGTGGCCTCGCCGAGAATGGCTTCCGACTGCGGTCCCTGCACGGCCACGAGGGCCGTATCGAGCGATCGGTCGTCGAGCTTAACGCCCTTCGGCAGGTGGTCCTGGAACCACTTGTAGTCCTTAGGGATGTTGGAGGCGTTGACGACCAGCATGTACTCCTCGTCGGCATCGCGGTAGACGAGGATGTCGTCCACGATGCCGCCTTCCGGCGTACACACGGGAGTGTACAACGCCCGACCCACTTTGAGCTTCTCGACGTCGTTGGTGACGACGTGGTTGAGGGCCGCCGGGGCGCCCTTGCCCGATACGAAAAACTCGCCCATGTGGCTTAGGTCGAAGATACCGGCGTTCTCGCGCACGGTTAAGTGCTCGTCGATAATCCCGGTATATTGAACCGGCATCATGTAGCCGGCGAACTCGACCATCTTGCCGCCGAGTGAGACGTGTTTTTCGTATAGCGGCGTTTTGATAACTTTCGACATTCCCGCCGCCCCCCTACAGCGACTTCAGGGCTTCGCCCATGCGGCTGATAGCCTTCTCGATATTGTCCACCGAGTTGGCGTACGAGAAACGGATGTAGCCCTTGCCGAACGCGCCGAAAGACGTCCCGGCGAGGCAGGCCACGCCCGCTTCGTTGAGGAAATAGTCGGCCAGGAATTTTTCGTCCTTGCCGGTTCCGGTGATGTTCGGGAAAACGTAGAACGCGCCGCGGGGCTTTTTGCAGGTTACCCCCGGCAGGGAGTTCATTCCGTCCACTATAACGTCGCGGCGCTGGCGGAAGGCCTCCACCATTTTGGCCGAGTCTTCCTGCGGGCCGGTCAGGCCCTCCATCCCGGCGACCTGCGCGAAGGAGCAGGCGCAGGAATTGGAATTCGTCATCAGGCGCGTGATGTGCGGCGCCAGGTCGGCGGGCATGGCGCCCCAGCCGAGACGCCACCCCGTCATGGCGTAGGTCTTCGAGAAACCGTCGATGATGATGGTCCGTTCCTTCATGCCGGGCAAACTCGCGATGGAGTGATGCTCGCCGTCGTAAATAATACGGTTGTAAACCTCGTCCGACATGACCATGAAGTCGTGCTTGACGGCGAGGTCGGCGACGGCCTTGAGGTCGTCGGGGGTCAGGACGCCACCGGTCGGGTTCTGCGGCGAGTTGATTATAACAAGGCGCGTCTTATCGTTCACGAGGGAAGCGAGTTCGTTCACGTCCAGCCGGAAGTCCAGTTCTTCGCGAAGCTGAATCGGCACGGCCTTGGCGCCGATGTAGTTGATCATCGACTCGTAGATGGGGAACCCGGGGTTGGGGTAGATGACTTCGTCGGTATCCTCGACGCAGGCCAAGATAGTATAGAACATAATGGGCTTGGCGCCGGGGACGACGACGATTTCGTCCGTCGTGTAATCGAGGTCCCAGTACTTCTTCATGTACTCCGAGATTATCTTGCGGTTCTCCGGCAAGCCGGCGCTGGGGCCGTAGTGCGTCCAGCCCTCGTCGAGGGCGCGCTTGGCGGCTTCCCGAATGTTCACCGGCGTATCGAAATCCGGTTCGCCGATTTCCAGATGGACGATGTCTCGCCCCTGGCATTCGAGCGCCTTGGCCTTCGCCAAAACCTCGAAAGCCGTCTCGGTACCGAGCCGGCTCATTCGCTTCGCGATGTACATACGCTCTCCTATCTCTTAAGGAACTTTTTCAACCAAAGAACCCAACAATGGAACGTATTTCCTATTGGTTGTGAAACTAGCACACTGCCTACTTAAAGTCAATATCGATTTTGGCCGCTTTTACCGAGGGGTCCGAGTCGATTCCCGGCCGCCCCGACCACCCCCGATTATGATACCTTTTACGTTAAGAACGGGTTGTAGGCCTTCTCCGCGGCGACGGTCGTCGCGGGCCCGTGGCCGGGAAAAACGGCCGTCTCCGCCGGCAGGGACATCAGTTTCCTTTTAATGGAGGATATCAACAGGTCCTCGTCGCCGCCGCAGAGGTCCGTCCGGCCTATGGCCCCGGCGACGAGCGAGTCGCCGGTGAATACGACGTCGGGGGCCGCGAGCGATATGCCGCCCGGCGAGTGGCCGGGCGTCTCGAGGACCCGCAGGTCCATTCCCGGGATCTCGTCCCCCTCGCGTAGCAGCACGTCAGGTGGGGGCGACGCGACGTATACTATTTGGAACAGCGCGACCGCCTCGGGGCCGAGGATGAGCGCGTCCTGGCGGTGGACGGCTTCGGCGTCGGGGCCCAGGTAGGGCGCGTCGCCGGCGCCGATGCAGAGCGGCGCGTCGAAGGCTTCCTTGAGCGGGCCGTTGGCGCCGATGTGGTCGAAGTGGCCGTGGGTATTGACGATGGCGGCCACTTCCACCCCCAGGGCCCGGACGTGGCCTATTATCTCCGCGGCCTCGGCCGCGGGGTCTATGACGACCGCGCGTTCGCCGTCCCGGGAATAGATGTAGCAGTTGGTCCCGATGGGGCCGAGTTGAAGCGTCTCTAGTAGCATCGGCGGTATATTATGATACTAGGCCGGCCGTTGTCAACCGGGCCGGAATAAATCGAAAGGCGGGCCTCGAGGGACCCGCCGTCGTTATCCGTTTATCCCCAACCTACCCCGGCCAACCCCGGGTATATTTGGAGTAATTATACTCGTCGAACAGTTTTACGAGGGTGTGTTTGGAACCGTCGACGTACAATTCCACGTCCGGCTCGCCGCAGAGTTCCCGAAGGATATAACTCGTGGCGCGGCAAAACGCTATGTATTTCCCGGCCGCGTCGTCGCCGTACTCGCCGACGTAGTGCAAGGCCGTCTTACGGTCCCACAGGGGGAAGAACGCGGGGCAAACTACGTGCAGGGCCTTACCCGCGGCGACCGGGCTTTCGTTGCCGGCGGCGTCGTTGGTGTCGGCCCGGAGGGCGTTCAGGAAGCCCGTGAAGAGGGCCCGGATTTCGGCGACGTCCGCCTCGGTCAACTCACGGACGTCCCGGGCCCGGTACGCCGCCAACACTTCCATGTTATCGTCGATGAGTCGGGCGAGGTTGTCGACGTCGTAGCGGCCGTAACGATTAAAGAACGCCCAATTCCAGGTTACCAAAAGAACGCTTACGCCGTTGGCCATACCGGCGGCGTCGCCCCACGCCCTGTCGACCAGGTATAACGCGACGCCGTACATCTTGTAATACGGGTCCTTCTTGACTCGCTGTTCGTAGTCCCGGCAGCGGCCTATGAACTCCTCGGCCGCGGGGACGTCCAGGTCCACATCCGGCATTGGGTTTACCTCCGGTTGGGGCCGGCGTTTTCATCCTCCGAATCAACAAAATCCCCTCGTACCCACTCTTAATTGTAACCGCTTCCGTACCCGAAAACAAATAAAACGGCGCCCGGACGGGACAACGGTACGGATCTCCCCCCGCGGCGCCGCGGTGATTATCTCGCCCGCGAAACCCCGGCCGGTAACGCCGCGATTATTCCCGCGCCTTGACGGTCCAGGACAGGCCCATGCCTATCTCGAGTACGGTCGTGCTCGCTCCGGGTACGGCGTCCAGGTATTCCAGGAAGGGAACCACGGCCTCGGCGTGGGACAGGACGTTGTCGGCCACGAGTGAAGCGCCGGCCGCGAGCAGCGGCCACACGCCCTCGACGTACGCCACGTACTCGTCCTTCTCGCCGTCGACGAACGCCAGGTCGTACGGCCCGGCCAAAGCCCCCAGCGTCTCCCGGGCGTCGCCTACGACGATCTCGACATAATCGGCCACGCCCGCCCGGGTCAGGTGGTCGCGCGCCGTCACGACGGCGCCGTCGTTGCGCTCGAGCGTTACGACCCGGCCGCCGGTGGCCGCGCAGGCCCGGGCCAGCCACATCGTCGAGTAGGCGGCGCTCATACCCACCTCGACTATACTACGGGCGCCGGTCGCGAGCGTCAGCAAATGGAGGAATTCCCCGGACTGAGGGTGAAGGGAGCGGTAGCGCCGTTCGGGCGGCAATTTCTCGCCGCGCTGGCGTTCGTTCTCGAGGCGGACCTCCTCCTCGACCGCGCTCCAGGCGTCGAGGTCGAATCCACCGCTCACTTCTCCACCTCGACGTCGGCGCCGTAGAGGTCGCGGTTCGGATCGAACTCGAGGTCGAAGCCGAGCGTCATATCCCAGGTAGATTTCGGCATCTTCCAGGTCAACAGCTCCCGCCGGACGTCTTCGGCGAACGCGGCGTCGCCTATCTCGTCCTCCTCGATGACGGCGGCCGTAACGGTGCCGTCCCCGGCGACGGTCAGGCTGGGGTGCAGGACGCCCGTCGGGCCGCTCGGGCCGAAGTGGGCCAGGTATATCTCCTTGAGGCGCGGCTTCTTCTCGGCGAGAAGCACCGCGAGTTCCGCCGTCCACGCGATAGCCCCGGCCAGCGCGTCGAAGAACCCTGCCGCCGCCGGCCCCGCCATCGCGAGCACCAGAGCCACCGCTACGAAAGTTTTTAATCTCGACATAATTACCTCTTCCTTCCCCGCCACGCGCAATGCGGGTGCGGGTAACGCCGGTGCAACTCGAACTGTTCGACGCTAAGGCCGGCCTCCTCCATCGCCCGGCGGTATTCGTCCCCGGAACGAAGGTATATACCGGAGCCGGCCGTGAAATGAAACACCTTGACGGCAAGCCATTCCTGGAAGGCGCACCAACGCCGCTTCCAGGCAGGCCGGTCCGTCATTTCCTTTATAATAAGATAACCGTTCGG